>NZ_CP017881.1:979068-1657603 GCF_002761295.1 Methanohalophilus portucalensis
CTATCCAGAATCACATTGGGGACTTCTTCTTATAAAAATAATGATGTATTAGTGAAAGTTAGAGGAAAGGGTTTCTACAGAGCCCGTATTCGAAATAATTATGAACAAAAGAATATATGAGTGCAGGGTCATGCTTATTTTTTTCAGCTGAATTGAGGATATCGTTAGTTGTATCAGTGGCAAAATAAAAATCCAGATCAGAATCTGAAGGTTGATTGTTTTGAGACTCATAAGACGGTGTTATATAAGATGAAGAAAGTGGTTTTGCTTCATAGTCCATTGAGCGATGTATTAACTTCAAATTTGTCTTTTCGTCGGATTGTTCCGTAAAGTTTGCATTTGGTTCACGATCAACAATCACAGGTGCAGCACCTGCAAAAACAGATGTTAGCATTATAGATATCAGGATTATACTGATTATTTTGCTTGTATTTTTCATATTTTCACCACTCATACCTCTTGTATACTAACACCGTAACTGGAGGTTTGGTTAATAATTTTTATATTTGTAATTGTACCCGACGAGTTTGATACATAATTTTAGAAATCTTAAATGTGAATACTAAGATAATATACTATATAAATATAATTATTATATTAAATGGTCTTTTAAACTATTTAGTATATATAATTATCATTATGATAATAATCAAGGAGAGTGAGAGTGTGCACTTAGATACGATGATCTCAGCAATTTGCACTCTGAATAAGAATCATTATTGGTTTATATTTATAGAAGCCCAAATTTTAGAGGAACCTGAAGGTGAAGAAGTAACAGATGAACCTGCAGCTGAAACTGAAGATGAGAGTGCTCAGACACCCGGATTTACCGCCATTTTTGCAGTGGCACTGATTGCAGGTGCAGCACTGATTATGCGGAAGGACTGAAAGTCTTGAAAGTGAGCGGAATCACCCGCTCATAATATTTTTTTTAAATTGATGATTTTTCTACAAAGCCAGCAACTTTATAAATCACAATAATCATATAAATAATCAGATGAAAAAATCATCACCGATTAAAAAGGATGTAAATGCAGTTCTGACAACCACATTATTGTATGTTGTCTTTGCGAGCCTTTGGATCATTTTTTCAGATATGGTACTGGGCTGGTTTGTTTCTGATATAAGGTTATATAGCCTGCTGCAAACCTATAAAGGCTGGTTCTTTGTTCTTGTAACTGCCCTTTTGTTTCTATTTTACGTAATGCCTCACATCAATGAGATCAACAACTCCTACGAACAGGCTTTGAAAGCCAAAGAGGACTACAGGTCCATCTTTGATACCGCTGCAAACCTGATTACCTCTGTAGATGCGGATGGCATAATTGTTGACTGCAACAATCAGGTCCAAAATTTTATGGGCTACAAAAGAGAGGAAATCATAGGCTACCCAATGGCAAAGATCATTCATCCTGATTATCTGGACAAAGCCTCCCAATCCCTTCAGGAAATCCTTGAAACCGGCTATTCCTATGATAAAGAATACAAGATGGTCAGAAAGGATGGCACTCTTATTGATGTCATCATAAATTCCTCTGGTATGAATAAAACCAATGGAAATTATGAAAGAACTATATGTATCATCAATGATATCACCGAGCGTAAAACGAATGAAAAAAGGATTGAGTACCTGACTTCGGTGTTAAAATCCATACGCAATGTAAACCAGCTTATCGTAACAGAAAACGACAAATTGAAACTTGTACAGGGTATCTGTAATAGTCTCACAGAATCCCATAGTTTTTACAGTGCATGGATCTGCCTGATGGATCACAATCAAAATCCAATCATGTTTGAGGATTGTGGCGAGGATAGTAAATTTTCAATCCTTTCATCAAAAATGAAAAATGGGGAAATACCTGATTACATCAGGACAGTTTTAGAAACAAACGAGCTGCTTTTTGTAGACGACCTATCAGGGCAAGATTCGGACAATACTCCGGCAAAGCAAAATACAAAATCAGTACACCTGCTTTCTAAACTTGAATATAAGGATAATGTCTATGGTGTGATTGCAGCCACCATTTCCCGGGAGTTTGCACAGGATAGTGAAATAATCGGTTTGTTTGAAGAAGTAAAAGGTGACATTTCTTTTGCCCTCTACAAACTGGAACTGGAAAATATCCGCCAGGAAATAGAAAAACAGCTTCTCGAAAGTAAGGCAGCAGCTGAGGAAGCAAACCGTACCAAATCCGAATTCCTCGCTAATATGAGCCATGAATTGAGAACGCCCTTAAATTCAATCATTGGTTTTTCCACTATCCTGAAAGATAGGAAACACGGAGATTTGAATGAAAACCAGACCAGATACATATCCAATGTTCTCAAGAGTGGGAAACACCTGCTGGATTTGATCAATGACATTCTTGACATTTCCAAAATAGAAGCGGGTAGAATGGGATATGAACCCGAAAATGTGAACCTTTCAGAAACAGTTGGTGAAGTAGTAACGTTGATGCAACCGATGGCCAACAAAAAGCATATTGAACTTACATCCAACATCGAACCTGAAGACATAGTAATATTTGCTGATAAGATAAAATTCAAAGAAATTATGTATAATCTACTCAGCAATGCAATTAAATTCACACCTCAAAAAGGTAAAGTTGCAATTACATCTCAACTTGTCAGTGATAATATTGAAATATCTATCTCAGATAATGGTATAGGTATTCCTGATGAAAAATACCAAAGCATATTTGACCCCTTTAAACAGCTTGATTCGTCTTCCACCCGTAAATATGGTGGCACCGGTCTGGGGCTTGCCATTGTAAAAAGATATGTGAAAATGCATGGTGGAAGTATACGGGTGGAAAGTGAGCCTGGTAAGGGTAGTACTTTTACGTTGGCGATACCTGTACCATAATGATTTTTTGGTCTCAGTGCAATTTAATACTAATTAATTGTCGTTTCTTTTCTTTTGTATCAGTTAGATTTGGATTCATCATCAACTATCAGTTCCGTAAGATAGCCTGCAATAACCGATGTCAGAATGATGTATACTGTAAGTATTAGAGTGTAGATAAACCTGAAATAATATATCATTATAGGAAGTAGAGGAAGTTTTACAGAACGATTGTAAAGGAAAGTGCTCATGAAAGATGTTCTCATTCCCTTTTCTTTGAGATCTGATAGTAGAGGATACCATATATAAATGGGACCGGTACTCAGGATACCCGCTACGATCGAAAATACCCATCCTTTCATTCCAGCCTCCTTGCCCAGATGCTTCTTGATCTTATCAGGTTTGAGAAAGAGATTGAAAAGGAATATGAAGACAAATACCAGTGCAAGGATTGGAATTACACGTAAAAAGATTGAGTAGTTTTCCAGCATGGATTCGTGGAAAAGGGCGGGAGATGTAAAATAAACTACCAGGTAGATTGCAATCATAAATACAACAAAATAATATTGTCTCACGGTTACAGTTCTCCTACTATTCCTAAAGTAATTACTGTTAATATAGCTACAAGAAAAGATACAATAAAGCAGATGATGTTCCTGGTAAGGGCAAATTTCTTTCCAAGAATATCCATCTCAGCTGGCAAACTAATAATTCCTACAGTAACCCAGCTTAACAGGAAGGCTGTAACAGCAAAAAGAGAGACCCCTTGTTTGATAAGTTCTCCTCCAATTATATAACTTGTAATTGGGTTACCTGCAGCAATACTGCCGATGAGATTGCCTATGAAAGGATCAATCAGAATATTGCCGGTAAAGATTGTAGAATAAAAGGATTCAGGAACTGCAGTCTTGAGGAGACTAATGGCCATTATGACTCCCACAACCACAGGTAAACTTTGATTTAAAGCATTGAGGGTCCTTTTTGCACTTTTTCCAATATGGTTCATAGATACATCATCTTTTTATGGCCTGTATCTTTGAATAAGTCACAAATGTATTCGCCATTTTTATATAATTAAGTAGAATACAAAGAATAGGTTTCTTTAGATTGGTAGTAGACATTTCAAGGAGATTAGATGGTGGATATGTTAAAATTTTTGTTAATATTATTTCTGGCAATTACATTTGTTATATTTCCGGCAGGTGCTGAAAATCTGTATTCTGCTGAAGAAAAACAAATGCTGGATTTGATCAATGAAGAACGTGTCGAACAGGGTGTATCTCCTTTACAATTCAATTCTCTGTTAAATGAGGCGAGCAGTGCACATAGCAGGGAGATGATTGAAAATAATTATTTTGCTCATGATTCCTATGACGGCACATCTTACTGGCAGCGTCTGCAGGATTTCAATTATCAATCGAGCACAACAGCCGAAAATATCGCAATGACCGTTCCCTTTGATGTACAGAAAGCACATGAAAATCTAATGGCTTCTCCGGGGCACAGGGCTAATATCCTAAATCCTGATTATAATGAAGTTGGTATTGGGATCTGGGTGGGTGATTATACCTATAATGGGGTTACCTATTCCAATACAGCAATGTTCACACAGGATTTTGGGTGGAGTACCTCTGCTGCAGTAGATGAAAAAGAGCCCCTTTCAATAGAAAGTTGCAGTCCACAGGATGATTTTTCTTCAGATTCTGGAAGTATGCAGGAATTTGCTGTAACTACGAATCGACCATGCAATATACGTTGGCTGATAGATGGGGTTGAGGTCCAAGAGATAAATAACGAACAGACTTGCTCCTATACTACATCAAAATCTTCACCCGGTACCTATGAGATAAAGGTAATAGCCGATGATGGAGTTTCTACAGATTACAGGGAGTGGTCCTGGACTGTAGTAGAGGAAGAAACTGCTTCCTCCTATCATGCTTACGACTTCAACCAGGATTGTGTGATAGATACCAGTGAAGTCTCAAAAGCCATCGATGATTATTATGCCGGGAAATTAGATGTTGCGGCGATTTCTCAAGTAATCGATTACTGGTACCTTGGTTCTGATGGATATTGCTGATCTCTAAAAAAGAAAGAATGGATCTGATAAATCCATTCTTATTTTTCTTTCCTTCTCAAACCCATTACACCAGCAAGTCCCAGCATTCCTATGATTAACAGAGGATTTGCAGTTGGCACTTCAAAATTGGGTTGCGAATCGTGTCCAAAGTAATGACTCATGTCTGAATCAGTTACATTGGGTCCAATTGGTGGCACTCCTACAGCTGTAGCTGTGTTCTCATATTGACCCAAACTGGCAGTTGAATTTTCGGTCAATACCTGAGATTCACCAGGTTGCAACAATGGAATGGTTCCGATCAATCCAAGTTCATCATCGGTCACTTCAATATAGGTCAAATTGACATTACCGGTATTGGTAATATTGAAGTCCCATACAACTTCATAGTTCAATCGGATGTACGGTCCTGTCTTATTATCCGCATCCTCTCCATTGGTAGATTTTTCAATATCAATACCAGGGATCACTTCAAACATTCCTGCATCGAAAGTCATATTGAAATCGGTTGTTTGCACGTCTATTTTCCCGGTCCTTCCCATAGCAGGATCAACGTCACTATCGTTTTCATTGTCAGTACCCTGGTTTTCTGGACTGAAAATGTGGCCGGGCAGCAAATCGAATTCTATATAATACTCTCCGGCTGCAACACTGAAGTTATAGTAACCGCTTTCATTTGTTAATGTAGTTTCCAGGAGTGAGTCATCACTGAAGTTATATAGATAGACATTCACTCCTTCAATCCCCGGCTCACCAGCTTCCTGGATTCCATTGTTGTCTGCAGTATCATTCCACAGGAAATCCCCGATTGTTGCATTAACCCCCACATAGTGACTCGGATCTGAATCACTGACATTGGGCCCTGATGGAGGTGTACCTACTACAGTTGCATTGTTTGCATACTGTCCCAGGCCAGCAATTCCATTTGCTGTGAATTCCTGTGATTGGCCTGCCTGTAACAATGGGATGGTTGCGATGTGTCCAAGTTTGTCATCGGTTACATTGACATCTGTCAAATTGTAATAACCGGTATTAGTCACATTGTAGGTCCATTCAACATTGTTTCCATTAAGTACCAGTGGACCAGTTTTGCTGTCAGCATCTTCACCGTTGGTGTATTTCTCGATATCCACCATGGCACCTACTTCAATGAATAACAGTTGTTTACGTTCTTCTGAGGTTTCAAACGGATCAATTACCACGATTGCAATATCATTGTCACCCGGACAAAAACCAGTTCCGTTTACATTTGCATCATTGATAATATATTGAGATTCCGTTGTAAAAAATCCCTTATACTCAGGATCCGTATCTGTAAGGTTCCAGATTGCAGCCTGAACTTCCTTCCAGTCTGCTTTGGATGTTGAACTTAATTGAGAATCATAGGCTCCCTCACGGTATCTGTTAATTACATAATTGACCTTATCCCATTGTTCATCGTCATTCGCGTAGGGAGGCATTGAAGAATTCTCACTGCAATAGACATTACTATCATACGATGTTTCAGGTGTAATGAATACTTCACTGTCGGTACACCAGCCAGTCCATGTCCCATTACTTATATCGTAACCTGCAGGAACATCACTCAGTTGTATATCAAAATAATTCCCATTACTACCAGGTATAGTTTTTGCTTCGACCGTGATTATCGCTGAAGGGATCTCTACTGGACAACATTCTTCTGCCTCTGTATTTTCTGCAGTCGCTATTGAAATTATTGCAAAAATGATTGCAACTAATACGATTAGTTTTATTTTAGCCTTCATACCGCCACCTCTATAGTATATTTCTTGCTGGCACTATAAAGGATTACATGTACGAAGGATAAGAAAGAAAGTATAGGAACAATTATTTTTCCAAAACCAGTTTTAGCAATATTTGTCCCCTGACAGGAAATAGTCTATCAACTGTGAGAGTTTATTGATGGAAAGATGGCCGGTAAAAAAGTCATCTATCCCTGCAGAAAGTTCTCCCATCTCAATTATGTAGTTCTGGTTTGCATCATATTCATTTTCGGGCGGGATTACGACTGGTTCCTCATATAGGGTAATTATCTCATTAATTTCACCAGCGCTTAATTCAAATATCCCCGGTGGTATCGAATTAGTGGCATAAGTCTCTTCAAAGTAACCCTGTGTATCTGCCTTTATCGAGCTGGATGCATTAATGGTGAGGTTGACAGTTGATTCTCCATCCTCTGCCTGTCCATCAATTATAATATCATAAGTTCCTGAAGGTACGTTTGATTGGGATACTGTTGCCACACCTGATTCAGCATCTGCGCTCTTGGTAATCCAGAACAATATTTTAACCCGGACATTCAGGTCTTTAACGTTCTCGCCTCTCACCTGAAAAGTATTGGATCCATCGGGAATTTCAACATCATCTATCCTGTACTTGTAAGTGCCATCAGATACATTGACAGTTTGATTAAAAGAAACGGTTATATCGATTGATTCATCAGGTTGAGAAGTACCATTTATTTTTATGTCCTCTCCCACAACCGGATAATCGGGATATACGGATAATTCTGTGACAGCAGCACTGGAGAGGGGTATTGCCACAGCAATCATAAGTAATGCGTATAGTATTGCTATAAAAACTCTAGCACCGCTTCCGTGTGATTTACCGTTAGATGCGATAGTATTCAACCCCTGATAGGTAGTAGGTTACAAATTCTGAAATTTCGACAATCGACAGATCCCCCACAAAGAAGTCGTCTATACATGCACTAAGTTCTTCCATTTCAATTGTATAATTTCCATTGATATCATAGGGGTTGTACGGGGCAACGAAGACGTCCTGCTGGCCGAATGCAACAACACCTTCCCCGGATTTGTATACTCCTGTAAGCAGGACGTATTTATCTTCCGGAAGGTCGGTTGTGGTTATACTGAGGCTGGTTTGGTTTGCCTCTACAGTTTTCATGATAATAGTCCCGTTATCAGGTCCTATCATTTCTATTATCTTATTCTGGACATCATTGCGCTCAATATTGGAAGAGTCAATCCCCAGAAGGTTACATCCCTGGATCAGAGGGATATCATTCACTGTCAGATTAGTGCTGTCCTTTGAACCATTGCATTGCATTTCAATATCGGCTTTGTACACACTATCCTTCACAAGGACTGCACCATAGGTATAACTGTTATCATTCGCAGCATTCTGCAGGCTGATGTCCACATTTATATTCTCATCCAGATCGACAGCTGGGGGCGCAGTTATTACGGAATCATATTCCAGTACTTCAAATCCTGTGGCAGAAAGGATGAAAGCATCGTATTCCTGCATTTGGCTGGTATTGAGCAGCATAAGGGCCATGTAATCCCCGGCTTGCAGATCATTACATGTAACTTCAAGATCCCCATTTCCATCAAGTTGTTCGTTCGGGTATTTTTTGTATGCATTTTCAGTTAGATCATGTATACTTGCAAGGTCTGCATCTTTCAGATTTTGATTAATGTCGCTGATAACTCCCCGGTTTACATTGATGATGTAGAGTTCAACATCATCATGGGCAAACATGTCTGAACCATAAAACTCAAGCTCTACATCGTTCTGTCCGGGTATGTCGGTGAACATTGAATGATTCGCAAAGGGATAGGTGACAGCATAATCGTCATCTGCATCCAGGGTTATATTTATGGATGCACTGCCATAATTGAAATCCGTTGCATTTATTCCCTGATAGGTAAAAGATATTGGATGTGGTAACCGGAATTCTTCTCCACCCTTAACAGCTATCCAGTTTCCCTCGGTGTCAGAACTTGTATGATTGGCAAATCCTATGCTTGCATCGTTAATTGTGATATTCCCTTCATAGGAATCCGCAACAGCAGTACTTCCCAGTCCAATTAGCAACAAGGTAACTATGAATGTATAACAGAATGCTTTAAGCCCCTTTGATCTCATGCCCTTTCCCCGTATTTATATTAAGAATGATTTTAACACATTACTAGCTTAGTTTCAATGTTATATCATTGGTGAAGGGCCCAGATATAAACATACGAACCATTTATCAGGACGTTTGGTAAGGGGTTTCAGGATTACAAACCGCTTAGTTGGCGGTTTGCATTGTTCAAATCATCAGGATTTGCTATTTTCAAAAAGAGCAGTTTTTGGGAACAAATATATTTATATAATTTATATATTAATATATACTTGGGGTTTTATATGATTGCAGATTCGGTGGAGCCGATTGTGGAGAATATCCACTATAGTGATACGTTGATGTTCTATAATTCAAAGATAGCACGAGGAGCTCTGTCCTGTAGTACTGAAAAATCAGGACTTTGTGAGATTGATGAGAAATACGCAAATGTGTGTCGACAAGTCATGGATATCGCCATACAGGAAAATCGTGCACCTGCTGATTGTGTTAATCAGGTATGTTCAAGGCATGGCGTCGGAGTGAATGAACTTTTACAGGTCCTTGATGCAAATCTGGGGTAATGCGGGGATGTATAAAAATTTATATTCCAAAAAGAGATGGAAGATATTTGAATTTCAACTCTGACATTCCAATTTACTATCTTCCGTTGCCTTTCCTGTATATTCTTTGGCCGTAGCAGTTATCTTGCTTATCACAAAATAGTGGTCTGGTCCCAGAAAAGTAATTTCGACATTATCCCCGGCTTTCATTGGTCTCTCCCCTTCAAAATCAACCGGGTATCTCCCTTCTGTTGCAAAAAAAGGATGTTTGCCGACAACATCGATTTGGTTTGAACCTGATTCTACATATCGGAAACCCACTTCCTCCTTGGGAGTTTCTCCATCGTCTTGCCATTGATTATGGGCCATTTGAATTACCAGTCGGTCCCCTGCACTAAAGTCCCCTGTACAGAATTTACCTACATCTTCATCGTGATATTTTTGCTGGGTTTCTTCATCAAAATAGGTAGGATTCACAAACCTGAGTTCTCCTCCTTCTCCGCTGGAATTGGTCCATCGTATAATAATGGAGCCAATTTCATCACCTTTTACCTCCGGCCCGTGTAAATAATCCAGATATATCAAATCGATGTCCCCTTTTTCCGGACTGCTTCCAGAACCTGCCCAGTAATCTCTGTATTCAGCACCCAGCAAGACTTCTGCCTTCTCAAAACCCATCTGTTAAGGAGGTTCTTTAAGTTTGTCAGTAATATCAAAAGCAGATATACCTATAACTGCTGCTAGAATTATCGTAATGATCAACATAAGAATAATACCAACCGCAGGGACGATTCCATTGGTATCATTGGAGAGGTGAGGTTTGAGTTGCATGAATATAATTAATATATAAATATTATTAATGTGTTTGGATGCTTTGCAATTTTTTGGGCAACCGAAATATTAAAGGTTGCCTGTTACAAAGCCTCTTTCATATGCCGATAGAAAAAATACATCAGATGGGTAGAGAACTGTCTTCCAATCTCCAGTTGACCTATATGCCGGTAGCTGTAACATTGCTTACGGATAATCAACGTCCTCCTGAAGGAATAAGTAGAATTGGGCACAATATGAGTCACTGTCAGATGGTGGATAAAGCAAGGCGAGACGGTTCCCAATTCTATTCACTGATAGACGATCAACAGTGCAAGAATGGGGCTGCTGTGATGGGTATGGGTCACATGCCTCCTGAATTTGCCAGTGGCAAAGAACATTACGATGAAGGCCACTACAGAACAATTGAATTGGCAAGAGATACCATACAACAATGTCCCAGGTTAGAGGCCAATTCCACAGAAGCAATCCTGTATGCGCCTTTGAGTGAAGCAAATTTTATTCCGGATGTTGTGATTATTCTTGATATTCCAGAAAAAGCCATGCAGGTATCCCAATCTTTGCTGTATAATGTTGGAGGCAGCATTGATGCAAACTTTGCAGGGATATTGAGTCTCTGTGCAGACGGTGTGGTCAAACCCTACAAAAGTGGGAATATCAGTATTTCTTTAGGGTGTGTGGGCAGTCGCAATTGTGGAAATATTGCAAAAGATGAGATGATAATAGGTATACCAATGGAAAAATTGCAGTATATAGTTGATGGTGCCAGGCGGATGTTCTCTTATTCTTCCTGATTTTCAGAGCATTTTGAGAGTGAATTAATTGGATTGAGTGCCTGCCTGAATCTGCTGGATTTATTATACCTGAATATATTCTGATTTTTATCCAATTGCACTTTATATTTTTAGTTTAAATACTAGTATACTTCTTTCGTACCTGTAGTTATTTAGACTTTTTATAATATTATTTTTCAATGTATTACTAATGAGGTGGTATTATGAAAGCTATCTATAAATTATTAGTATTTTTAACATTGTGTTTAATAACGACGGTCAGTTGTGCGAGTGCAAATGGATCGGATTCAGATACAGAACCTGCATTTGTTGGGTTACCCTGTCCTGCTGTTGAAGTTACAAAATATGTCTCTTCTGACAATTCCAGCTGGGAGGATGCAAATACAGCAGGAAGTGCCCTTCTTGTGGAATCCAATCAGGTCTACTGGAAGTATGTAGTAGAAAATGTAGGTGACGAACCACTTGTAGATGTAGAAGTGACTGATGATCAGCTTGATCCAGGTTTGATATGCACGATTGGAGACCTTGGGGTCGGGGAAGAGGCCACCTGTTACGCAGATGATTATGTACCTGAAGACTGTCCATATGTTGACGGCGAGGTCTACAGGAACAATGGTACAGTTAATGGTGTAGGTTTGGTTACAGGAATTGTGGTCACAGACAGTGATCCGAGCTGCTATTTCGGTGCAGATCCTTCTGTTGATATCGAGAAATCTACCAATGGAAAGGATGCAGATGAAGCACCTGGTCCATACATACGATTGAACTATGAAGTTGTATGGGAGTTCAATGTGACCAATACCGGTAATGTCAATCTGACCGATATTGAAGTGACAGATGACAAACTTGGATTGATCGGCACAATTGAATTGTTACAGCCTGGTGAATCCTGTGTGTTGACCGAAAGTGGAACTGCCAGTTTGGGTCAATATGAGAACAATGCTACGGCCGTAGGCGTGGCTCCAATTGGACCCAATGTAACTGATTCAGACATGAGTCATTACTTTGGACACGATTCGCAACCCAATTTTGAAGTGCCAACTGCAAATCCTCTGTTAATCATAGGAATGCTGGGACTTGCTGGTGTAATGGGTTTGAGAAGAGAACAGGAGTAAATTGAGGAAGTATTATCTCTTCTTCTTCTTCTTCTTTTTTATTTAAATTTAGATTGTTGATGAACACAGTCAATTATCGTATATAATTACGCAATTTTATATACTATATCTCTCTCAATATATCCCGATAATCATAAAATTGTCAGGATAATAGGAAATGGCAGGCGTACTGGAAAACTTCTTTCATCTGAAAGAACACGGCACAGATATAAAGACTGAAGTTATGGCCGGGCTTGTCACTTTCATGACAGTTGCCTACATTATAGTTGTCAATCCTGCTATTCTGGAAGCCGCAGGGATACCCTTTGGTCCTTCCCTGGTGGCTACAATCCTTTCTGCAGTATTCGGAACTCTCATTATGGGTGTCTATGCCAAAAAACCCATTGCGATTGCGCCATATATGGGAGAGAACGCTTTTGTTGCCTATACTGTGGTGGGAGTGCTGGGTTATCCATGGCAGACGGCACTGGGTGCAGTATTCATAAGCGGTGTCCTTTTTACGATTCTGACAATTTCAGGCTTCAGGGACAAGATGATCGATGCAGTTCCGAATAATCTCAAATACAGTTTTGTAGCCGGGCTGGGTCTGTTCATAACCTTTATCGGGCTTGTCAATGCAGGTATTGTTTCGCTGGGTGTGGAAGGCTCTCCCCTGCATGTAGGTGCTCTGGATACAATGCCTGTAGCCCTTGCTGTACTGGGATTTCTTTTGATCAGTGTCCTGATGATCAAAAATATCAAGGGCTCGATCCTGATAGGTATCATTGCTACAGCTCTTTTGGGATTTGTGACAGGTGTTTCCCATACACCGGATTCGATAGTTAGCATGCCGCCAAGTCTTGCACCCATTTTCCTGCAGCTGGATATTGTCGGGGCTCTGTCATGGGGTTTCTTTGCTGTGATCCTCACAATGTTCACCATGGATCTGATGGATACGATGGGTACCCTCGTGGGTGTATCTATGGAGGCCGGATACATGGATGAAGAGGGTAATCTTCCTGATATGGAGAAACCTTTCCTTGCAGACTCCCTGGCCACAGTATTTGCAGCAATTGCCGGTACCACTACCACAGGTGCCTATATCGAATCCGCTACCGGTATAAAAGAGGGAGGCAGGACCGGGCTTACTGCAGTTGTGGTTGCACTTCTTTTCATGCTGGGCCTGTTCTTCTATCCACTCTTTTCAGCAATCCCGGCAGCCGCCACAGCTCCTGCATTGATAATTGTCGGTTTTCAGATGATGACATCGATAAAAAAGATAGATATGAATGATCTGACCGAGATGGTACCTGCAATGGCGGTTATAATCCTGATGAGCTTTACCTATAATCTGGGAATTGGTCTGTGTGCAGGTTTTGTCCTGTTTCCCCTTTTTAAAGTGGTAAGTGGTAAGGGCAGTGAAGTCAAACCAATAGCCTGGGGATTGTTTGTCCTGTGTACCCTGTTCTTTATATTCTATCCTTACTGAATATAATTGAGGCTATAAACTAGATGATAAGGGTAGAGCATAATGAATTCGACTATAAATTCTAAACTGGAATTATTAGGGCAATATATCGAGATTCTCAAAGGTTATCAGGATTACAGTATTGATGATATCGCTCAGGACCACACCCTTAGAGGAGCAGTGGAAAGGTATCTGGAAGTTTCTCTCGAATGCATGATTGATATTGGAGAGATGATAATTTCCCGACAATCACTGAAAAAACCCGAATCCTATAAAGAAATTCTTATCATTCTGGGTGACAATGGAATCTTGCCCCTGAATTTTTCCAGGAAAATCTCCCCTGCAGCAGATTTTAGAGGCGAACTTCTGCACATGTATGCCGATATTGATATGGAAAAAGTGTATCTTTCTTTGCAAAACCATCCAGATTATCTGGAGAAGTTTGCACGCTACATTAACCTCTATCTTGAAAGAAGGGATTGAATTCTTAGGTCACTACACATTCTGTCAGATAGTTGATATTTTTGATTAGCAGGCAAATATGTGTTAATTACCTTCTCTTTTACTGAGACGACTGTCCATATCCCCTATTATTACTCATAATATACCATTCAGTAATATACTACCCAGTAATATACTGAATAGTATACTTCTCAATGGGAAAGACTCACTTTCATGACAATATTAGAAGGAAGTCCATGATTTCCTTAAAGGATAATTCACTTCCAAAAGATAACCTATAAATTCTTTCACGTTTCATGTTAATTCCATGAAAGCCATCGTTCTTGCCGCAGGGGAAGGTGTCAGATGTACACCCCTCACAAATACCCGTTCAAAAGTCATGTTACCGGTAGCCAATCGTCCCATCCTGGAATACGTTATATCCTCGCTTGTGGATAACGGGATCGAGGATGTAGTGCTGGTTGTCGGTTATGAGAAGGAGAAGGTGATGAACTATTTTGGAGACGGGAATGATTTCGGGGCAAGAATTACTTATGTGGACCAGACTTCACAGTTGGGTACCGCTCATGCGATCAGTCAGGCCATCCCTGCACTTGGGGAGGATAATGGATCTTTCCTGGTACTCAACGGGGATAACATAATTGAAAAAGAAACTATCAGTAAACTAATCGCAGATCATGCAGGGGATGCCACCGTACTAACCACTCCCCGGGAGAAGGTATGTGGATATGGAGTGGTCATGAGTGCTGCGGGAAAGGTAAAAGGCATTTTTGAAAAACCCAAACGCCAGATCAGTCATATGATAAATACCGGTATCTATGCTTTTAATCGGGATATTGTTGCAGAGATAGAGAATACCGAGATCTCCGAGAGAGGGGAATATGAAATTACCCATACCCTGCAGAATATGGTGAAAGGGAACAGGGATGTCAGGGTCACTGTAACCAAGAACCTGTGGATGGATTCGGTGTATGCCTGGGATCTGCTTGATACCAATGCCAGACTGCTGGCAAGTTGTGAATCTGCTATCGAGGATACTGCCATAATTGATGATACCGCTACCCTGATAGGGGATGTGGAGATTGGAGAATATACGGTTATCAGGGCCGGGTCATATATCGTAGGACCGGTAAAGATCGGGGATAACTGTGATATCGGACCCCAGGTGACAATTTTGCCTTCCACCAGTATAGGGAATAATGTATCGCTGGGTCCCTTTTCTTATATCCAGAACAGTATCCTGATGGATAATGTACGTGTGGATTCCCACAGCCATATCTCTGAAAGTATTATAGGGTTTAACTGCAATCTAGGTCCCTACTCCATCTGTGAAGTGGACAATGATGTGAATATCGAGATCGAGAATGAACTTGTGCCTGTGGAAAAAAGCGGCGTGGTTATCGGGGATGACTGTAAATTTGGTTCAAGGACCCTTACTGAGGCAGGCACTCTTGTGGGCAATAACTGTACCGTGCGATCGGGTACAACTGTGGATAGACATCTGCCTGCAAATTCCACAGTACTGTGAGGGGATATTATGTGCGGAATTGTAGGATATGTGGGAAAGACCGGTGCTTCATTGGTAATCATGGATTGCCTGCGTCGATTGGAGTACAGGGGTTATGATTCTGCCGGGTTAAGTGTATTAAACGGTGATCTGCAGACGTACAAGACTGCCGGCAGTATCGGTGAACTTGATAAAGTATTGCCTGCAGAGATCGAAGGTAATATCGGGATTGGGCATACACGCTGGGCCACACATGGGATACCCAATGATGTCAATGCTCATCCGCACTGTTCTTCGGATATCGTGGTCGTACACAACGGCATCATTGAGAATTACCTCAAATTGCAGGAATGGCTGGAAGCTGAAGGTTATGAATTTGTATCCGATACCGATACCGAGGTAATTGCCCATCTGGTGCATTTTTACAGTAATTCCCTGGACCTGTTCGAGGCAGTGCGCAAAAGCATGACAGTGCTGGAAGGCTCCTATGCGATCGCGGTTATGAGTAAGAATGATCCGGATACATTGATCGCTGCCAGAAAAGACAGTCCCCTGATAGTGGGCCTGGGGGAGAATGAATTTTTCACGTCCTCTGATGCCACGGCTTTTGTGTCTCATACCCGCAACGTGGTATTTGTGGATGACCGGGAGCTCGTGAAACTGACTCCTGAGAAGGTGGAGTTCTATGATATGGACGGCCAATTGCTGGAAAAGCAGGTTTCCACAATCGATTGGGATGTGGAGGCGGCGGAAAAGAGTGGGTATGCACATTTCATGCTCAAAGAGATCCATGAGCAGACCCGTTCATTGCAAAAAACCTTTGCCGGCAAGTTATCAGAACTTGAAGGCAATGTCCAATTACCTGAGCTCAAACTTACAGATGACCAGATCAGAAATATTGGCAGGGTGGAGATTATTGCCTGTGGCACGTCCTGGAATGCCGGATTGTTTGGCAAATATCTGCTTGAAGGACTGGCCGGTATACATACCGATGTCAGTGCAGCCTCGGAGTTTCGGTACCGGGATCCAGTGATGGATTGCAATACCCTTACCATTGCAATCACTCAGTCCGGAGAGACGGCCGATACGCTGGCTGCGATCCGCAATGTGGCACAGTATGAATCAAGTACCATCGCGATAACCAATGTGGTCGGCAGCACCATTACCCGGGAGGCTGAAAATGTAGTGTATACCCATGCAGGCCCTGAGATCGGAGTGGCTGCGACCAAGACGTTTACGGCTCAATTAATAGCGCTGTATCTGCTGGCTGTATATATGGGCAGACGCAGGAATTATCTTTTGCCGGATGAAGCAAAGGCTATAATCAAAAATCTCAAGGAACTACCCGGCAATGTGCAGCAGGTATTGAACCAGAGGGATATTATACGCAAGTATGCAGCCCGGTATGCGGCCAACCGGGATTATTATTTCATTGGCAGGGGACTTAATTACCCGGCGGCACTGGAAGCGGCTTTGAAACTCAAGGAAATATCCTATATCCATGCGGAAGGTTATGCTGCAGGCGAACTGAAACACGGGCCCCTGGCCCTGCTGGAAAACGGCACGCCCGTGGTGGCGATCGTTACAAAGGGGCGAACCTATGAAAAAATGTTGAGCAATATCAAGGAAGTCAAGGCACGCGGAGCTGAAGTGATTGCAGTGGCCGATCAAGGAGATCGGGAGATAGGCAAGTATGCCGATATTGTGATCCCGGTACCTGCTACCAATCCCCTGCTATCACCCGTCCTGTCCTCGGTGGCTTTGCAGCTGCTTGCCTATTATACGGCTCTGGAAAAGAGTTGTGAGATCGATAAACCGCGCAATCTGGCCAAAAGTGTGACTGTGGAATGAAGGAGTGTATGAATTGAAACTTTTCGGATCATCGGGAATCAGGGGACCGGCCAATAAGGTAATCGGTCCCGAACTGGCATTGAATGTGGGTATGGCCGTGGGTACAGTTGCCGATTCGGTTGTGGTCGGTAAGGATCCCCGTATCTCGGCGGATATGATTGAGCAGGCCTTGATCGCAGGACTGTCTGCCACCGGCTGTGAAGTAACCCTGGGAGGATTGATGAGTACACCCACTCTGGCTTTTGCCACCGCGGATTATGATTGCGGGATTATGATCACGGCTTCCCATAACCCTGCAGAAGATGTGGGGATCAAGTTATGGAATCCCGATGGCATGGCTTTTGATTCGCAGCAGCAAAAACGGATTGAACATATTATTGAGAATAACGAGTATGCAACCGTTGTCTGGAATGAAGTGGGGGCTGTGAAGTATGAGGAAGGTTTTGTTGAGCGGCACTGCAATGCAATCTTGAGCAAGATGCAATCTTCTCACAAACGTGTGGTTGTGGACTGTGGTTGCGGGGCTGGAAGTACAATCACTCCTTATCTACTCCGGAAACTGGGTTGCGAGGTAATTACATTGAACTGCCAGCCGGATGGATATTTCCCGGCACGCAATCCCGAACCAGTGGAAAAAAACCTGGGTCAACTGATCAAGGCAGTGGTGGCGTTTGAGGCGGATATCGGGATTGCGCATGACGGTGATGCGGATCGAATGATGGTTGTGGATGAGCAGGGTAATTTTGTCTCGGGGGATGAATTGCTTGCCCTGTTTGCCCTGCAGGACAAACAGGAAAAAGTTGTGGTGCCTGTGGATACTTCCATGATAGTGGATGATGCGCTTGGGGATACCGAGGTGCTGCGCTGCAGGGTTGGGGATATATATGTGGCAGAACAGATCAAGGCTTCAGGTGCTTATTTTGGAGGCGAGCCTTCAGGCAGCTGGATTTTCCCGGACGTATCGTATTGTCCCGATGGTATCTATGCAGCAGCCCGCATTGTGAATTTGATTGCAGACAGCTCGTTATCAAAGATGGTTGCGGATCTGCCTCATTATCCCACCCTCAGAGGTACGATCGAATGTCCCGAGGACAGGAAGGAACAGGCGATGCAGCAGATCAAACAATCCCTGGAAATGATGGGAGATGTTACTACCATTGATGGAGTTCGGGTGGATCTGGAGGATGGCTGGGTGCTTGTGCGGCCTTCAGGTACCGAATCCAAGATCCGGATCACTGCCGAGGCCAGGAAGGATGTGGATGATTTGTTTGGTGAAGCAGTATGTATTGCAAGGGGTGCAATACAGTGAAAGCGGTTATTCTGGCAGCGGGGCAGGGGACAAGAATGCGTCCTTTAACGGATAGGCGACCCAAGGTAATGCTGCCCATCGGGAACAAACCTATTTTGGAACATATCATTGATGAGGCAATGGCTGCCGGTATCCGGGAATTTGTGATAGTTACCGGTTATATGGAGGATTGTATAAAGGACTATTTTGGAGACGGTTCGCAGAAAAATGTGAGTATCGATTACGTTCTCCAGGAAGAACAGAACGGGACGGGACATGCCATCGGATGTGCTGAAGAGTATGTGGATGACAGGTTCATTGTGCTTAACGGGGATATGCTGATAAGTTCTGTCCAGATTAAAAATTTGATCGACAGGGCAGAAGATGCTGTCCTGACAGTTAAGGAAGTGGAAAATCCCTGTAATTTTGGAGTTGTTTGTACTGCCGGGGAAAAAGTGACTCAAATTGTGGAAAAACCCGAAAACCCTCCGACCAATCTGGCCAATGCGGGAATCTATCTGTTTCCCCGATCAATTTTTGATTATATCCACAGAACTCCTGAATCACCTCGCGGGGAGATTGAGATCACGGATTCCATACAGATGCTGATCGATTCCGGTGCCATTGTGGGTTATGAAGTATTCAGGGACGCATGGATCGATATCGGCAGACCCTGGGATCTGCTCACTGCCAACAAGCATGTGTTGGCCGGGCTTACCGGCAATATTGAGGCAGAAGTGGAACCCAATGCTACTCTAAAAGGAGAGGTGGTTTTGGGAGAAGGTACGATTATCCGTAATGGTGCCTACATCATCGGTCCTGTGATCATTGGAAAGAACTGTGATATAGGACCGAACTGTTTTATCCGGCCATCCACTGCCATAGGGGATAATGTGCGTATCGGCAATGCAGTGGAGATCAAGAATTGCGTGGTTATGAATAATACCAATATCGGACACCTGAGTTATGTGGGTGATAGCGTGATCGGCCGGGATTGTAATTTCGGAGCCGGGACCAAGGTTGCCAATCTCAGGCATGACGGGCGCACTATCCGGGTCATGGTCAAGGGGGAAAAGGTTGATTCAGGTAGGCGTAAACTCGGTGTGATAATGGGGGATAATGTGCATACCGGCATCAATACCTGTATCAATGTGGGTTGTGTGCTTAAAACGGATAGGTGTACGGGGTTGGGGGAAGTGGTGAAGTAAGCGATCAAAAAGAGTAGTTGAATTTGACTATAGTTAGATCTGACTATTTTTTGAGGTATGTAGGCTTTCTCAAGGCTGTGAGAACTACAGATCAAAATACCCTTTCCGTGATGAAGAAAAGTAGTTGACAAAATATATCTATTATAGTAACTTAAATATTGAGTGAACATGGAAGTCAAAGAAAATTCTCATCGGATCAATGATCCATTTGAACTTGTACAGGTTCTGAACCTCGAAAAAAGTGTGGGTGAGCAACTCATAACATTTTGTCAACGCAATGATATTGCTTTTCTGGGTCTTTTTGGCTCCTTTTCCAGAGGAGAACAAACCAGAGATAGTGATATTGATCTGCTTGTGAGGTTTTCTGAAATGAAAAGTTTGTTTGATCACATAAGAATGGAAAATGAACTGGAAGATTTGCTCGGGACAAAAGTTGATATGGTTACCGAAAATTCATTGAGTGCCTATATTGCTCCTCATGTTCAGGAAGATTTGCAAAAATTGTATTGTGAAGAATAATTCAATTTTTTCTGCATTTTGTGAAGAGTATCCTCAATCATCGCCTCCATCATCTGCATCATCGTCTCCCAGATAGTAACCACCATGCAGGTCTGCCTGATGATACTTATCTGAAGTGAGTTTTCTTCCCCTATTAGAAAGTATATCATTTCTCCAGAACTCATAACCAAAATTCTGTTCGAAATCCTGTCTGGGTAACCTGGCGACAAAATCTCTAAGAAAAGCATCCAGATAATCATAAGCTTCCCTTTCTTCCAGAAACCACAGCAGGATTGTAAGTGCTGTCATCCGGGATTTTTCCGAAGTATCTCCCCAGCTAAAGGTTTCATACTCGCTACCGGTTTTTTCCAGTACTTCAGAGGAAAGGGGATTTCCCAGAAGGAATATTTCCCCGGTTTGCCAGTTTCCTTTAATTTCAAGACCCTGTTCTATTACTCTCCTGTGATTGACAGCCTTATCGTCAATGATTTTGTCAAGGCCAACCGTAACAACGTCCAAAACCCTGTCTAACAATCCCATACAATCCCTCATACAATTGATTTAACAACCACTTTTGAACGGAACTCGTCCATATCTATCTCATAATTCAGTAGGGATTGTACGTCGGTAGTATATGCTTCTACCTCATAGAGAGGCTCCTCATCCGAATACATATGAATCACAATCTTTTCTGTATGGGGAGCCAATTCTGCAGCTGTACCCATCATATAAAACCAGGAAAGAAGTGAATCGACCTGTGAACGAACAGGAGGTTGATCATAAGCCATGAACACATAATTATCGGTGACCTCCACACTGGCTTTTTCAAAACCACTGAAAGCAAGGGTCTCGTAGATCTTCATACTCTGGCCCCTGTATTCAGAAGAAGTGCTATCAGCAACAGGGCCCCAATCATCGATATCTATACCAGGTGATGATTCACTACCATCATCTCCGCCCATAAACAAGAGCAGGATGAAAAGGACAAATATGCCTGCAATGATTTTTTTTATCATAAGTCATACACCTCCCCGTCATTATAAACAACGGAAGGATTGGAATATTTCACAACCTGGCAGTTATCCCAGGTCCAGGGCTTCCAGGAAGCTTTATCCATTATAGCCACATCGCCTATAGGATTGCCTTCAAAATCTGTCGGTATGTAGTAGGTCTGACCCTTTATGGAGGATTTTACCCAGTAATCCGGTGAAAGGGTTTTTTCATCCCCTTTGTCGTCCTTGTATTTGAAATTGTAAACAGGTCCATCGTCAGTTTTAATTCTTTCCCCATACCTATCTAGGAATGCATTAGGGGTTTTTGTACCAATAGCACCGCTGGTAATCTGGCCCTGTCTGAAATCACTGTTTGAAACAGCATCATCTATTTCAGGCATAACCATGACTGTCTTTTCAACTACTTCTGAACCTTTTTCGACCAATTTACCAACTACAGGAATATCGCCTCCTAGCTTTTGGCCAGCCTTGGCAAGCCCATAAAGAGCTTTTGTGGTCGTACCAGCTGAACCCTTAAGCTGGCTCAATTTCTTTGTATCATCAGCTACCTGATTGATTTCTTCAACTTTTTCTTTGACCATGTTCAGTTTATCTACATCATCTATAAGTTTGGCAAAGTTTGAATTCCTGAAATCTTCAGAAAAATAAGATGCAGCCTGCTGGCCGGATTTGATATTTTTAATCAAGTCCTTGTCATCTTTTGAAAGTTCGTCCTTTTGCAGGACCTCCTGTACCTTTGCCGCCACTTTTTCTTCACCTTCATATCTCTCTTCACGTTGCAGGGATACTTCTCCGTCGCTGCTAATCGTAAAATCATCCTCAAAGGTACCTTTAATGAGTTCATCATTCAGAACAGGGTCCTGCTCAGAGGATACATCTATTTCCTGAGCCGGTATTTCACCTGCATATTCAAAACCATTTCTTAATGCATTGACACCTGCGGAATAAGTCTGCATTTCGGCCATGAAATTATCGTCCAGCAGGTAAGTACCCATAATCTGCTGGTACTGCAACACATCTTCTCTGGAGATATCCTCAATTGAGACGGTACCTTTGACATCAACTACATTTTCTTCCTCAAGGATATCCATGTAATCTTCGATCTGCTCAATATCAATTTCCAGGGATTCAACTGCTGGCGGCGCTTCATCTCCTGTTGAAGGTGAACTGTCAATTATCTCTTCTTCCTCGATCTGTTCTGAGGATTCAACAGGTGCACTTTCACTATTATCTACAGATGGCACATCGCTTGATGTTCCTGCACCTTCTCCTATAGCTCCACTTTCCACAGAAAGTCTCACAAGTTCATTGAATACCCATTCCGACACCGGACGAATTTCTTCTGCAGGCAGGTTGTAGCCGTCAACTGTTATGTAGATAGTTTTTCCATCCGGCCCAGGAGCTTTGATTTCAGCTGTACTTGATACCATCTGGTTTGGGAATTCACCAATCACAACCCGTTCATCCACAGACCAGTAATCGAGGGATTGCATTTCGCCTTCGATAGCATGGCGGTTATCAATGGCATACAAAAGCCCCAATCTGTCATCGGCCCCCTCATACCATACCCCTCCATTATCCATTGTGGTTTCAAGCTCCTGTGCAATCTCGATTACCAGAGCTTCGTGATCCTCTGCTGCAGAATTGGAATATTCGGCTGCTACTGTGCCTGTAATGCAAATTAAAAATAAACCTATAAATATTATATTGAAGATTTTCATATAGGAACTATGCTCAATTAATATATACATATTAACAGTAGCAATATTTTAATTTAATAGCATTAAATAATCATTGAGTATACATGATAGCAATTCTGATTTTAGCAGGGGATGACTGTGGATTGCAGAATTTAAAAGCAACTTAAAAGAAAAACATGACTAAAAATAGAAAGGTTTATGTATATATAGCCTATTGCCTATACATCGAATAAGGTTCCACCAAGGAACTGAAAATAATCCATTAATACAAACAGGTGTGAAAACAATGAAAGTGGTAGGTTTTGTAGGCAGTCCCCGTAAGGGCGGTAATACAGATGTCCTCGTACAGCAAGTTCTTGACGGATCTTCTGAAGCCGGTGCAGATGTCAGAAAATTCAATATCAATGAAATGAATTTTACGGGATGTCAGGCATGTGGCTACTGTAAAGCCCATGAAAGATGCAAACTTGATGATGATATGGAAAAGGCTCTGGACGCAATCATAGATGCTTATGGTATTGTTTTTGGCTCACCCATCTATTTCGGCCAGTTCACGGGTCAGGCACGTTCATTCATAGACCGGTTCTACTCTCTTATCAACCCTGATTTTTCTCCACGTATCAATGCCGGTAAGAAACTTGTATTGGTGGGTTCTCAGGGATTTCCTGAAAAGGACCAGTACAAACCGGTATTTGATGAATTCGGTGGACTGATGAACCAGTTTTTCGGAATGGAAAATAAGAATACATTGCTTGCTGCCGGTTATTATGAACCGGGTGCAGTGAAAAGTAACACTGAATTAATGGATGAAGCAAAAGTCTCTGGAAAAACTTTGTTTGAATAAAGATAAAACGTAAAACAAGGAAGATACGGGGAATAGCAAATGATACCTAACTACAATTACAAACCAGGGATTTATTATCTTTCAACTTTTATCGTAACCTATATTCTCTGGTTTTCGGGAGCCTATGCAAGTTTTCAGGATGAGCTGAGCGGTCTGTATATGCTTCTAATGCTCCCCGGGCTTATGGCGCCTTTTCTGATATCGCTTGTTATGATTTTCAGATCTAAAAATGCAGATCTTAAAAGGGATTTTGTTAACAGGTTGACGAATATCAGATTAATACGGCCGGGGATTTTGCCTGTTTTCTTCCTTCTAATGCCTCTGTCAGTTGTGGTATCTATTTTTATTTCCCTGTTCTTCGGAGGATCGATGTCACAATTTCAGCTGGCTGAAGGTTTCTCTTTCTCGACTGGCTTTGTTCCTGTTCTGCTGCTTCTTTTACTTGCAGCGGGTTTTGAGGAACTGGGATGGCGAGGCTATGCTTTTGACAGTCTGCAGAGCCGACACACCTATTTCAAGGCATCAGTCATTTTCAGTGTACTCTGGTCCCTCTGGCACTTCCCGCTGATATTTGTGAACAATTCCTATCAGTATGAGATATTCCAGGAAAGTTTCTGGTACGGTTTGAACTTCTTTGTCAGCATCATACCCCTGGGAATGATAATCAGCTGGATATGTATCAAGAACGGCAAAAGTATCATTGCTGCAATTGTTTTCCATTTTATCGTGAATATGTCCCAGGAGATACTGGATATAACCCAAACCACGAAATGTATTCAAACTGCAGTTCTTCTCATTGTAACTATTGTGCTGATTGCATATGACAGGGAAATGTTCTTTTCCAGAGCCCATCTTGGAAAAAGAAGTATCTGAAAATTCACAAAATAAAGAATGGTAATAGGATGACGGATAATTTCCAGGATCAGTATTCCAAATTTCTCTATATCTGGTTTGGCCAGTTCATATCAATAATCGGAACCGGCCTTACGATTTTTGCACTGGGCGTATATGTATACCAGCTAACGGGTACGGCTTCAAGTTACGTCTTTATCCTGATGTGTGCATTCCTGCCTCCTATATTACTGAAACCCTACGGTGGTATACTGGCCGATCGCCATGATCGACGCATAATGATGGTGTTTGGAGATCTTGGTTCAACCCTGGGCCTCCTTTTCATCTTTTTCATGATGGTTAAAGGCAATATAGAACTCTGGCAGGTCTATCTGGGTATCTCTGTAAGTTCCATTTTTGCAGCTTTTCAGGAACCAGCCTACAAGGCACTTGTCACTGATCTTTTGACCAGGGACCAGTATGCTAAAGCAAGCGGACTGATGCAGCTGGCAAGTTCGGCCCAGTATCTGCTATCTCCATTTCTGGCCGGTGTATTGCTTTCTTTATTAGATATCAAATTCATATTCCTGATCGATGTTTCCACCCTCCTGATAGCCAGTTTCATTGTGATCTGGATCAGAAAAGTCCTGGGTGAAATTCCTGTTAAACGTCAGGAAACAAATTTCATGGAAGAGTTTAAAGAAGGTTTCCAGGAGTTTTCCAAGAATAAAGGTGTGGTGCATCTTGTAATTACCACCATGATAGTACTCTTTTTTGTTGGCCTGCTCCAATCTCTCTTTGTCCCAATGCTGCTGAACTTGGAATCAGTTAAAACTGTGGGAATCTCCCAGTCACTCTGTGCATCGGGAATGATAATTGGAAGTCTCTTTATCGGGATATTTGGAAGCAGGAGCGGCCATGTGACAATGTTGTCGATTGCTCTTTTCCTGTCAGGTTTATTCTTTGCAGGGCTGGGTTTCTCAGCAAATATAATCCTGATTACCCTGGCGGGCTTTTTGTTCTTTGCAATGCTGCCTTTCATAAACACCCCGATCGAGGTTTTGATCAGGACAAATATTGATAATCAAAAACAGGGGCGAGTCTGGTCAATCATCTCAACGACAACCTATGTTGGTTCGATACTTGCTTTTGCTGTAGCAGGTTTTCTGGCAGATTATGTATTCGATCCCCTGCTAAAACCAGACGGTATGCTTGCGGATTCTATTGGCTCCCTTATAGGAACCGGAGCTGGCAGGGGAATTGCTTTAATGTTCATTGCATCCGGGCTGATGATTTCGGTAATTTCTCTGTTCATCTGGAAGAATAGCCGGATAAAAGGGCTGGAAGATGTCGAAAAGCAAAATAATGTAGTGCCTTTGCAATTATAATCTCAAAACTGGGAATGGGGAAAGTGCCCTTTCCCAAAGACAGGCAAAAAGCAAATCCACTGTTTTTTCAGTGTTTCCAGAAAGCAGGTGTAAGAAGTACCATTACTGTAAAAACCTCGAGTCTTCCGATCCACATATTTGCAGTAAGGATCAGCATCCCGGGGTCCGGAAGATTTCCGAAATTGCCCATGGGTCCCACAAGCCCAAGTCCCGGTCCCACATTCCCCAGGGTTGCGATCGAAGCACTGAGAGTGGTGACAAAATCCACTCCCATCAGGGAAAGCAGTGTTGCACTTGCAATAAAAATCATGAAATAGATGATCAAAAAAGAAACGATGGCATGCATGATCTCTTCGGGGATTCTTCTATGGTTGAATCGAATGGGTCTGATCGCTTTTGTGTGAATTGTTTTAAAAAGTACATTATCTGCATATTTCATCAGTAGCAATACACGTACTACTTTCATTCCGCCGGAAGTTGAACCTGCACATCCTCCAATAAACATCAGTAAAAACAGGATAAAACGGGAGGAGTCCGGCCACATGTTAAAATCCACAGTAGCATAACCCGTGGTTGTCAGTATGGATACTACATGGAAGATACTGTATCTGAAAGAATCAGTAAATGCGTATACTTCACCTCTGGTGAGGGTATATGCCAGGACCACGGTTGCAAGTAAAATAATAATCAGGTAGAACCGGAACTCTTCATCTTTTACCAGACTTGTCCTGTCAGAAAAAATGGTTTTGTAATGCAGGGCAATGTTGGCTCCGCCCAGGATCATGAAAATTACGAAGATTCCTTCTACGGTGGAATTATTAAAAGCTGCTATACTGTCTGAATATGTCGAGAACCCTGCACATGATATGGAAGTGAAGGTATGGGTTATGGCATCGTAAGCATTCAGTCCTGCGAAATACAGTAAGATGAATTCGAGAATTGACAATCCTATATAAACAAACCAGAGCAGAGTTGCGGTTTCTCTGATCCTGGGGCGCAGTTGTTCTTCTTTGAGGCCCGGGACTTCTGCACGAAACATCTGCCTGCCCGCAACCCCGAGTTTTGGCAGGATCACTATAAAGAGAACAATGATACCCATTCCACCTACCCATTGGGTCATTGCCCTCCAGAACAGGAGGCTTTTACTATAACTTTCAATATCTGCAAGAGCGGTAGCACCGGTTGCAGTTACTCCTGACATGGCTTCAAAAAGGGCATTAATCGGGGGTGTACCTTCAAAGATGTAGGGCATTGAAGAAAAGATCGCAGCGGTAAGCCAGCCCAGAGCTACGATCATGAAACCCTCTCTCATGTTCCATTCGCCTTTTTCCTCTGTGAGCAACAGTGAAAAAATGAATGCAATCAGGAGGGTGATTGTCAGGGAAAGGGAAAAAGGAAAAAGATGTTCTCCGTAGTAAACGGCTACCATGAATGGGATAATCATTAAAATACCAATGATCCACAGGATAGAACCTATGGCGCCAAGAACTACGTTAATCCTTAATCCACTCATGTTGATAGTACACCTTGAATTTAGTCTTCCTCTATGTTAATAATTATTTGCCTATATAATATAACGCTGTAATGGTTGTTTTGATGGAGTGTCACTATCTCTTTTGTCAGGGGGAGTAGTTGATGTTGGTTAGGTTTTAAATAAAGAGAAATGAAATTTGTAATAAGGTAAAAATGGTCATCAGTGATAGGATAGTTATCATTCAAGATATTTGTGCAGGCAAACCTGCAATTAAAGGAACCAGGATATCCGTAGATTTTATAATAGAACTTCTGGAAAGCAACTGGACATTTGATGGTATTCTGGAAAACTATCCCCAACTTGAAAAAGAAGATATTCTTGCAGTAGTAAGATATGTTTCTTAAGGAAGAACATATTATAGGCACACTCAGAAATTACAAATTTGAACTCACCGATTGTGCCTGATCTAATTGTTTTCTAAGAGTTCCAAGACCCGTCAACAATCCCCACCATTCAAAATAGTTACGGGAATCACCAAGGTCACCGTTTTCAAATTTCTTGTGGAATAAAGACGACGGCATGTTGTACCTGTCTTCAAAAACAGCAATTTCTTTTTCTGCCAGACGTATCTTTGCCCGCAGCAGAAGAATCTCCCTTCCCAGTGACTCTTTTACAACAGGTATTGCATCGTCTGAGATTGCAATCTCCATAATAGAAAATACACATCCCCTAATTTAATTTGTTTCAAGCCATTTGTCCCTGGGGATTTTGGCCTGTTTAAGAATCTTTTTTAGTAAAGCCACACCAATTTTCCCTTTGTGTGGATTTGGTATGGTTAAAACAAGATCGCCTTTTACCATAAACGGATGCTTTCCTCCGGAATAGGGCCCCTCAAAACCCAATTCTCTGAGTCTTTTTACAAGGATTCTCCAGTCTACAGGATTTAGCTTAGGCAACGGCAAATTCTCCGAGATCGTCTATTGTATGGTTGCCAAGGGGTGGAATGGGGAGATTTCTACGCAATCTTAAAATGAGCCACTCCTCTATGATTTCCTCCAGATTCTTACGGCATTCTTCAAGGGACGTACCTGTTGCCCAGACTCCTTCCAGTTCAGGTATTTCTCCATAGTAAGGCTCCTCTTCATCTTCAATTATCTCATATTTGGCTCTGTCAAGGGCTGCCTGTATATATTCGATCAACATCGACTTATCATCTCAAGCAATTATCACTTTTGGGATTGTATATAGCATTGTTTATTTCAGATATTTAGTAATTATCCTCTCCTTACGACAGTTTGCCTTTTGAGTTTACTGCTTATCAGGAAAAACTGATACTCATCAATGGAAAGGAATGCATCGATCATCTCTGAGTTCTAAAATAAAGAACTCTCATAAAACCACCATCTCTTTCAGGATATCATCTTGCATCCTGGGGTGTAGGGCTCGTTTTGACACCACGTCTACAGGCAATCCGAGCAGGTCCTCAAGATAGTCGCCAAGCCCCACAAGGTCAAACAGGGTGGCTATCAAAATCAACCAGTACATCAACATCACTTCCCGGCTTTTCTTCTCCCCTGGCATAGGATCCGAAGATTCCGACAACTTCGGCTTTGTACTCCTACCTGATCTCTCCCCGGTGTTCTTTGATCAGGAGTTTGATTTCATCCAATTTTGGTGGGACTTTTTCTTCCCTTATTGCTCTTAACTCACACATAATTTCTCAAGGGTCGAGCTCTTCAAACATAGTTGGAAATTAGTTTGTAATTATAAATAAGTAATACGGCCCACTCCAAAATCACGATAATATTAAACAGGAAACTCACGGACTTTAGGCGTGGGAGTATGTCAGCGCCTGATTTCCGGTATGATGGGTAAAGTTTTTTCCTGCTCAATTTATCTCAACCAGAATTGCCCGGATAGCATTCCTTAAACCAATCAGACGATTGCCAACAACATCCCACACAATCAAATAATCGATTCCGAAATAACCATGAGCTAAGCGGTCCCGCATACCGACAATCACCCGCCACGGAATGTCAGGATAACTTGCCTTTATCTCATCCGGCACATTCTTAGCGGCCTCACCGATGATTTCGATATTCTTCACAACTGCCTTCTGGGTTTTCCTATCGTTAAGAAAATCAGTGAAGTCCATCCCTGAAGTGAAATCTTCAATTTCATCAATCGCTTCAACAATATCAGTTAAAAACAACCTGTACTCACGCATGAAACCACCTCATGCATGCGCATAAACCACTTCTGAAAAAATCCTGCTTTTCAATTCATCCCTTACGGCACGTTTCGAGATGATATCTACCTTTGACCCGAACTCGTCTTCAAGAAAAATTCCAAGAGCTGCGAGATCAAAAAGGTCCGCACCTTTCTCAAACTCAACAAGGAAGTCAATATCGCTGCCGGTTTTGTATTCATTCCTCACTACCGACCCAAAAAGACCTATTTCCTTTACTTTATAGTTCTTTTTCAATTCCGGAAGCAGCTCATCCAGTCTTCCCAGAATAATATCCCTTTTGATCATATTGATTCCCTTATGAGATCTTTGGTACACATTTTGGAGGGTCTTTTTATATTATTGCTTTGGTTGGCATTGTCTGACCACTTATTAATTGACACCCAGATCTACCTTGATTGCAGTGTATAATTAATTTGTGTACGGCTGAGGGATAATAGCCCGATTTTGCCTCTCTCCTCGTCCAGGAACTTGCTCCGTACTTGCAACTCTTTACCGCCAGATATGCAATCCCAGCAATACCAGTCCCTGTTGTATGAAAAACAATGCAAAGAGGAGATACAGAATTCCCAGACTTCGAAATAGATGAAGATAATACTTGCTTTTCAGGAAATCCCTGCTTTTGCCTACAAACAGGGCAATCACAACTTTTGAACCTACAAGCAATGCATAGAATCCGATAACAAACATTACCTGTGCGAGCCTGTCGACCTCAGCAGCCCTGAAGAGAATGGGTCCTCCGATTGCAATCCAGAACAGGTAGGGATGGGGATTCAGAAAATTTGCCAGTATGCCTTTTTTCAGGGATTCCTTCTTCAGGTTACTTACTTCGATACTGATGTTTTTGGTCCTCAGAGAAGCAATACCCAGATGCGTCAGGTAGAGTGCTCCTGCCAGGCTGATAAGGGCGATCACCGAATTTTGCTGCTGGAAATGCATTAGTATGTAAATTACAGCTGATACTATCAGCAAGTCTGTTATCAGGGGGGAAATAGCAACCTTGAAGCCTTCTTTTGACCCGTGTTGCAGGCTTTCGGATATTGTTATGGCCATCAGGGGACCCGGAGAAATACCTGCAGCAAAACCAAGAAGGATCCCTGTTATCAGGAATTCTGCAATTTCATACATCATTCTCTCTTCTTATCTTCGGAAGGATCCATCTACAGGAGTGAAAATTTCAGTGCAGTTTGATAGTTTCAGTCTGTTCTGCGACCGTTACTTCAAATTCATCTGCGGGAATGGTTTTGGTAGGAAAGGTTTCTTCAAACCTGCCGTTCTCAACCTTTATGGTCCGGCTGGCCGCGACTGTGAGGTTCACCTGAGACTGACCTTCTGCAGCATTACCTTCGATGCGGATATCGTATTTGCCTGAAGGTACATCGGATTCGCGGATTTCCGCCACACCCTCTGAAGCCCTTGCACGTCTGGTCATCCATAACAATATTTTTACCCGGACCTTCAGGTTCTTCACATTTTCGGCTATCACCGTTAAACGATTGGGTCTTTCTGGTACTTCTGTGTCAGGCATACGACATTTGTATTTTCCGCCCTTCACCGGCACGGTCCTGGTAAAGGTCATCGCTATATCCACTGATTCTGCAGAGGATGTGCCGCGTATAGTGACATTATCTCCTGCCCTGGGTTCTGGGGGTATGATCTCGAAATCCCTGTTCTCTGGATTATTCATTGTAATAAAAAATGGCTGGTAGTCCTTTATGTGTCTTTCTGATGGCCGGTTACAGAAGCGTATAATCATTATTTTTATAATTATTTTGCAGATCGTTTGCTCTATTTGGGAATTCAGGAAAAGTTGGCAGGAAGATCAAAACTTTAGTCGCGGGGAATTGACCTGAATATGTCGGATGGGTCATGGACCTTTACAAAGGATTTTTCTTCTTTTATCCTATCAATGACTTCGTCTTTGACGGGCAATTCGTCAACGGGATGCCAGTCGATAGATTCACAAAAGGAGGCATCAGATTCGGAGATTGTATTGTTTCTGATATAGGTTTCGAAGATCTTGCGTTTGCGTATCTCCTTTTTGAAGTTGTCTGGTAGGGCCACTGTGTAGCGTTTCATAGAATCACCATTTGCATATCTATTAAGATGATATATAGCAGCATCTGCATTATTTCGAGCAAAAAACCACTTCCAATCGATTTCACAAAACCTTTTCAGATGCAAAAAGAACGCTTATTTTGGAAAATTTGTCAAGAATACATGTAAACAATCGTTTGATGCAAAATCAGCTCTAATTTGCAATTTATGAAAGAAATTATTCGCAATAATTCTACATGATACAACATTCAGCAAATATTTTCGACTCTGCGTTTTCCCCTTTACAGGCATATACATGCCTTCCATACTCTACTATCATCTACGATGCGTAGCATCGTATGTACGTATACATCTAGCAACTCTAAAAAGATGGGGTAATAATTGCAGGACAACAAGGTATTCTGGATGATACAACTTTTAATGGAAATTGGAATTTGCATGATAGCAGAACGGAAAAGGAGAAGGCTCTTTATAGAGTAAAAGGATAAGTGTTCAGTATGCTGGGTATATTTGGATTGATTGCTGTTGCTGTTTTTATTGTTTTTCTGGTAGGGCTGACTGTGAAGGTATGGATGAACAAGACATATTCGGGCACGAAAAAGGTTTTTTTGAGCCTGGCTGTGCTGCTTTTCATGATTGTTCTTGTTTATGGATTGTTCTTTTTTGTACTGGTAGACAGTGACCAGGCGTCCTATTATACAACCGGTGGAAAACACTTTGAAGATATAGATAATGAAATGATACTGGAGAATGCAAAAGAGGCAGATTATCAGGTCCAGGGTCCGTTCTATGTCAATGTAAGGCCCCAGGATTCAGCAGGCATATATCCGGATGACCTTCCAGAACTTGAGCAACATCTCGGTACTGACTATATTTTAAAATTCAGCACCTATTACTATAATGCAGATAAGATAATGGAGATCTTTTTTATAGCTGAGGATGAGACAATCATTACTTTCTTCAACTACAGCCGACCGGATCCTTACTTTTCTCCCTTTAAAGTAGAGCACCTGCCAGATGACAGGTGGATGATCGACAGGATGATTGCAGTCTTTGGGTTTGATGAGCAAACAGCCAGGAGTCATCTGCAGGAAATGAAAACAGAAATCGAAAATGAGAATCGGCCAAAAATGGAAGTAGCCAGACCCATTGTACCGTCTGCCCTGTATGCTGACCTGCAAAAGATGAGCACCAGTTCAAATTTTTCATTGACCTACGGAGAAGGCAATACTGCCCTTATGTTTTATGAGGATGAGCGGCTTGCGGGCAAGATAAATTGCGTGGTCCCAAACCACAGAATAGTTCATGAGACAGATGAGGCAACCTATACTGTTAAGGTTGACAAATTGGGTGGCGTGGATCTGTATGTGGAACTTGCTGCCGGAGAAAGAATCCCTGAAGAAACATACACTGCAGGGTTCAAGAAGATGTTCAGAGATATTGGATTGCCTGAGGCAGCCGTGGAGGAGTATGAATTCAATTATTCATCTTCTGCGTGGTGAAAACGGGTGGATACATTCCATCCGGGTATGTGAGATGGTTAGGGGCTTTGTTTTGTCAGGCAACAATGTTGCCCCTTCAACATCTACAGTTCCCACAATGGCCCTTAAATCCCGTTGGCTGTGTTATCACCAGATTCATGGAAAATGTTAAAGTTGAAATCTACAAATCGTCTTTGGCAGTGATCTGCCTTAGAATGCAGGGTCCGGACCAGGAAACCCCAACTGTGTGGCTACATTTCATTGCTTCAAGGCACGGGCTTTTCCCTAAAATCTCTCAGGAGCTAGCAAAAATTATGGGGATGTGAAGAGTTTATTGAGTGTAAGCAAGAAAACCATATCTGCAATCTGATGAAATTGGATCCTAAAAAACCATTATATATTTATTAGTCAATTCACATAAAGAACAATTTATAAAAGGAAAATCCGGAGAAATAAAACATGAAAAAGACTGTAGAAAACCTGTCAAAAGCGTTTGTCGGCGAAAGCCAGGCCAGAAACCGATATACAATTTATTCCAAGGTTGCTAAAAAGGAAGGTTTCGAGCAAATTGCCGATCTTTTCCTCCTCACAGCCGAAAACGAAAGAGAGCATGCAAAATGGAGTTTCCGTCTGATCAATGAGTTGAAAGAAGAAAGCGGGGAATCCTTCGATGACATTGCAATTCAGGCTGACGTTCCGAACGACTACGGCACAACCGCCGAGAACCTAAAAGCCGCGATCAACGGTGAGGATTACGAGACCACCACCATGTATCCCGAATTCGCACAGGTGGCTGAAGACGAGAACCTGCCTGAGATCGCAGCAAGACTCAGAGCCATCGGCAAAGCTGAAATGCATCACAAAGAACGCTTTGAAAAACTTCTCCGGGAAGTGGAAAATGAGACCGTTTTCAAAAAGGAAAAAGAGGTTGAATGGGTCTGCCGCAAATGTGGCTATGTGCACAAAGGACCCGAACCTCCCGAAGAATGTCCTTCATGTGATCATCCGTACAACTATTTCGAGAGAAAGTGCGAAGAGTATTGATAGTTTTAATGAGGTTTCAAAAAATTGCAATCCTCTTTCCTTCAATTTTTTTGTGATAAAAACGCTGAACTAGTCTATTTTTTTGAAAAAGAGCAATCACACTGGAATGTATTTCATCTCTTAATCATATCTGCCAGACCAATCAGAATTACTTCTTACTCTGCAATCTCCTGCATTTGTGGAGAAAAACCGGCCTGATTTATCTAATCGGGAAAGTGAAACTATTACTGATAGGTTTATATAGGTATCATTATATAGTGATAGGTACAGATGATAAGTGCAGAAACTACTGATTGGAACAACGTACAAAATCATATCCGCAAAGACCTGGATATTTCGCCACAATCCCTCTATACCGACATCACTACGTTAAGCGAAAATATTGCGGTGGATCTTCCTATCTATCCTGATCTAATTGTAGAAGAAAATGATGCAATCTATTTTATTGGGATTAAATCGAAAGCCAGTGTAGACGTTATTGCAAAATTGAATCTTCTTCGGGATTTCTGTCTCAAAAACACATTCCCAAAAAAAATACAATTGGCTATTGCTGCCAAATCCTTTCCTGTACGAGAAAAACTGCTCATGGACCAACTGGATATCACCATGGTAAAACTTCCCTGGTCCATTAAACTCACCACTGAAAAACAGTCCAAACCCAGCAACCATCGAATAACTTCGGCCAAATCATGGAAAATAGTATCCCGCCTTTTGAAAGAAAAGAAAACCTCTATCCGGCAGCTGGCAATTCTTGAAGATATATCGTACGGCTGGGCACACAAAACAACCCAGGCACTTATTCAGCAGAATATTGTGAAAAAGGAAAACAACCGTGTAAGTATTTCTAATGCTGATAAACTGCTAAATGGTATTGCGTGGGAGCGTCCTCTAAATAAACTTAAACGTTGCGAGATCCAGATCCCTTTCAGTGAATCGATGGTTGCAGCAAGGGAAATTACCCGGGCTTTTTCGATGCAGCACAACATACCAGTCGGATTTACTTCATACACGGCAGCGGCTTTGTATACCGGCTATGGGGTACGTAATGATACAGTTTACTTATACCTGAATGATGAGCATATAGATTATTTTAAAGAATTATTCGAATCCTCTTCGAGAAATAGTATAAAGGCGATAATCTATAGGCCTGACAGAGAAGTTTTCCAGAACACTCTGGAAAAAGAGGGTGTCCGGATCGTATCCGCTTCCCAGACACTTCTGGATCTGGCAGGCATGGGATATTCTGCAATGGATATTACAAAAGCAATGGTTGCAAAATATGAGTTCTTATGAAAAAATGAGTGAAATAATTAATTTTTCACTGGATGAATTACGTGTAATTACCAGATATCTCCATGAAAGAGAGGATACCGATAACCCTACAACCGTGTTAATTGGCGGATGGGCAGTCGATTCATATAACCCCTGGTATGGCTCAGTAGATATCGATCTCATTACCAATAACAGTACACGAAATAGTCTAAATTACTATCTGCGAAAAGAGCGTGATTTTGTACCATACAGACTGCCCGGACAACCCCGGAGTGTAAAAAAAGTAACCAAAGCAGGGTCTGTAATTATTGATTTTGCGACAAGAGAAAAACTATTTCCTTTTGAAGGGACACATGAGTATTTAGATTTCAGTATTCTTGACGGAAACACTGAAACCAGGGCAATTCGGGGTAACATTGAAATGGCAGTGCCCAACAGAGCAACGTTGATTGTTCTGAAGTTAAAAGCTGTATGGGATCGAAATAATAGAATATCCCAAAGAAAAAGTTATGATATTGAATGGGAATCCGGAAAACTTGTCAAAGACTATGCAGATATTCTTGCATTAATTGACCCCAATAATGGTGGGAATGATGTGGAAATCTCCGTCTTAGGTAAATTTATGAACACATATCCATTTCTAAAAGAATCTCTTGCATCAGTAAGTGAATCAGATGATGGAATCGAAAAATATGGCAGAATGCCAGAAAGCACCGCTAAAACGATTATTGGACAGATACTTTCTTTGATTTGATTAAGGTCATTTAATGGCTAAAATCACACTGGAGATTTCCTTTCTGCCCATCCTTCTTAAAATAATAGCAACCCCGGAAGATTGTAGAAAGCAAATTTACCATTCTACAACCCCCGGACTTCTGTTTTTGTGGCAGTTCAAATCAATTTCTCAAAAATCTTACTGGACAATGTATGTAACCCGGACTGACATTGAAACCCTGGACTCTCCCGGCTCAATTGGTGTTGCCGGTTCTTCAGCAGCATCCATTGCCACACTCTCTTCATAATATGTTCTTGGCTGTGTACCATCGGATATCGATGATGACTTCACACCTACGATCTCCACACCCAGATTCTCAGCCAGTACTTCGGCCTTTGATGATGCATCGGCCACAGCTTCGGTGATCAGGTCCTCATGCAATTCTTTCTGTTTTTCATCAGATACACTAAAAGAAACTCCGCCGATCTGATTTGCTCCTGCAGATGCAGACCTGTCAATAATCTCTCCGAGGATATCGAGGTTTGTAGTGGTAATCTGCACACTATTGGAAGCTGAATACCCTTCAATTGTCCGTGTCTCTTCTCCATAGTTGTATTCAGGCCTCACAGAAACATGTGATGTCCGGATATCTTCATCCTCCAGACCAAGATCCTTAAGTTCCTCGATAACCGCATTCATGACATCTGCATTCTCCTGACTCGCTTCTTCTGCAGTGGGAGCCATGATCTCTGCACCAATGTTCAGAGTTGCAGTGTCGGGCATAACCATCATTTCTGCATTTCCATTCATTTGCAGAGTGTTTTCTGAATCACTGTCAGATCCATCGACAGATCCTGCATACAATGTGGCTGCCATTAGCACCAGCACTACTGAAAGTGCAATTATGATGTAATATGACTTATCTTTATTATTTTCCTGAGCCATTTTATCCTCTCCTTTATTCATATACTAGATGTACCGCCATGTATTAAAAAATTGGCTAAGGTTCGGATTCGTTCGAAGTTACATCAAAAGAGACAGACAGAGAAAACCCCTTCTCTGCTCCGGTATTTCTAATCCACTTCTTATGCTAAAGAATAGTTTATAACGTCTGCTGACACCCCAAACGTTAGTTGTGCAAATCTCTCAGGTTGCAAACGTGCAAAATTTGCAAAAAGACTATTAATTTGTCTTTTAATCCCTAATGGCAGGGGAATATTCCAATGATGGATAACAGGGATGATCTGGTTCATATTCTACATGATACCCGTTTAAACACTGTTTTATCCTGGGCTATCGTACTGGTACTTATATTCCTGGCAACCGTGAATTTTTTTGAAGGACGTTTCACATGGACAATTCTAATAATCTTTATAGTAATTATCGTTATTTTGCCAGGAGTATTTTTTTGTAAGCCATCGGTAATGCCATCCTGGTTACTGTTGCTTCTGGTACTGATCCCTATTGTTGGAAATACAACAGCCTATTACTTTTTCCTTACACGAATTCCTGTGTATATCTCAGTCGCTACGCTCTCCCTTTTAATTGTAGCGGAATTAAACTGGTTTACTTCAGTGCGAATGAATCCAAAATTTGCAATTTATCTGGTGATAATTACGACACTTGCTGTAACCGGCATGTGGCATTTCATGAGATGGGTGCTGGACGTAATGATTGGAACCACATTTCTCCTTGATGGCCGCTCGGTGGATGCAATCAATGCTGCAGTAATGTATGAATTCATCTATGCACTGATTGCTGGTATAGTTGCAGGTGTTTTGTTTGGATGGTATTTCAAAACCATGATGAAAAAAGGCGCTTCCAGCATAATATTTCCAGACAGGGGTATGGTTGCATCTCAGGAACACATCTATTCAGAACCGCCGAAGGTTATTAGGAAACTACTGGGGTTATCTGTCCAGAGGCAAAAGAATATAACAATATTTCTGCAGGCATGTCTTGTAGTATTATTCATATTTGGTATTTTTTCAAGGGAACTGCACATATTGCGAAGTGCATTTTTAGCACTGATAATTACCTTCGTGCCTGCATTTATGAGACACAGGCATAATCTTTCTCTTGATCCGTCACTAACTTTGTGGATAACGATTGCAGTATTCCTTGATGCTATTGGTACATTTTGGTTATATGATAACCTTGCCAGATGGGATAATCTGACCCACGCCGCATCTTCAAGTACGGTTGCGGCTGCAGGATATGTAATTTTAAGGGCTATTGATATTTATGACCCCGAAATTAACATACCACCAAGAACGATGTTTGTATTTATCCCCCTGTTCATCCTTTCAGTAGGTGTCATGTGGGAGATTCTGGAATTCATAACCGATGAGCTGACATTGATGCTTGGAATAGATGCTTTTTATTCCCAGCATGGTATTCATGATACAATGGGTGATATGCTATTCAATTTGATAGGATCTATTGTAGTGGCTTTCTGGGGCACCGTCTATCTAAATAGCCTGTCCTATAAAATCGCAGAACTATTTGAGAAAAGATTTGATAGCAAGAAACAATAATTTTTTACTAGCACTCCTTCGTCGATTATTTAAAAATAGAAAGGAGATCTTAGATCAAAAATTGTAATTAAGATCTCACTCAGTTAATTCCGGTTCACTTGTTTTAAGATCCTCTAGTTTTTTGGGATCCCGTACATCCTGGCCGGTTTTTCCCATGTACAGGAAAGTCCACCATATTGTGAATACTGCAGGTATTACCACAATACTCAGTACAGTGCTTATGATACTCCATATCACTGAAAGATACTCAAACGAGGCAAACAATGTACCAAGAGAATTGAGTGCAACAACCACCACAATGGTAAGTAACCACAGTATCACAACAGCGGCCTTGTTATTAAGAAAGAACCTGTACCCGGTCTTTAGAGCCTGAATCGGTCCGAGGTTGTCAACAACAAGTGCATAGTAGGATACTGCTAATATGATACTTATTGCAATACCATAAATAATCCAGAGCAAAAATCCAGCACCCAGTACTAACAGATTTTGCATTATGACATCAATATTGGTAAGGTCACCTGCCTGCAAAATACCGGGTATGACAAATATAACACCTGCCAGTATTATCAGGTAAAACAATATCTGTAACAGGAAATAATTGAAAAAATGTGTCTTGCCGGAATTGATCATCTCTTCATAACTGGTTCTGCCAGTTAGTGCTACATCTTTTGCCATGCCTACCGCACCGGCTGTAAAAAATACTTCTATTAAAGAGCTGATAATCAGCAATATTGCAAATCCTCCGCCTAAGTACACAATATGTGGAGTGATTGCTTCAATGATATCGCCCATGACAGGTTCGGCCATCAGTGGCGCTACAGATGGTACTACTGCTGCTATAAACAGAAACATGTAAGCTATCCAGATAATACCTATTATGATAACCGAAAGAATGAAAGGAACTGATATCTTCAAATTCTTCGTCCAGGCAGTAAAACCCCGGTTTAATACTTCCTCTATGGTTATTGGCATTTGATCCTCCCTCTTAGTAATTAAACATATAGAGCTGTGCATTTACACATATCTTTTGGATGCTGATAGGATTCATCTCTTTGAAAAAGGAGATTCCTTACGTAAAGGAGGAGTATTTGACATAAATCGGCTCATGAATGAAAACAGCCACACTTATATAACATAACTAATATTTTTGTGCCATCATTAGATGAAAGGGACCGGGCTAAAAACATTATTGTACCCCAATACACCACAATCCCCTCTATTTTCTCCGGTCCCTTTCACCCGATTATACCGCTCTTCTTCCAGTCCCCTATCATATCAGGTTAATTATAGGTGTATGTTTATTGCTGTGATATGTTTTCTACAGAGCGATTATATCTGTGCCATATCTGCCAGACCAATCAGAATCACTCTTTCTTCCTCTGCGACCTGTCGCATCCGGGAAGTAAAACCGGCCCGGCTTATCAGGGCGAAATGTTCCTGGCTTTCAGGATACCAGTCCACAAAGCAGCCCCTTTCTTTCAGGGAATAGTACGCATCAGGTCCAACCTTTTGCACTTCCATTATTTGAGATGTTGTAAGTCTTTTTGTCGAAAGAGGTATATACTATCTTACTTGTAAGATATGTGGGGTATTTTATGACTTTAATAGATGTAAAAAGTGTGACTGTCAGCAAAAAAGGGCAAATTACCATTCCCAGCGCATACAGAAATTGCGGTATGAAGATAGGCGACAGAGCAGCTGTTTTTGTGTATGATGATCACATTGAGATTCGACCTTTGTCTTTCATCGAAGAAGGATTAAGTTGTGCTATCGCTTCCCAGGAATCCCTTTCAAAAGAATGGGACACTCCTGAAGAAGATGCTGCCTGGGATCATTTGAAAGACTACCTGGGGAAGTAATCGATGATTTATAGAGGAAGCATAGTTATCATTCCTTTCCCCTTTACAGACAATAACAATAGCAAACTCAGACCGGCGATCGCTGTTTCTGATCAGATGAGGCGGGACGTGATACTGTGCCAGATTACATCCGGAAAACCTGCGGACAATTGTGCTGTCTATGTTTCAGATAGCGATCTATCTGAAGGCTCACTTCGCCAGGGTAGCTGGGTTCGGGTGAACAAAATATTCACAATGGACTCCAGCAATATCCTTAAAATAATTGGAAATGTTCATTTGTACAAACAAAAAGAAATTCAGAATAATTTATTGAAACTTTTCCTGTAAGTCTTTATCTGCCAGACCAATCAGAATCACTTTCTCTTCCTCTGTGACTTCCTGCACCTGTTGAGTGAAACTGGCCCAATCAACAAATTTACGGAACATGTTTCTTATGATTGTGTTTCGTATATTGATAATGGTACTGATGGTGAACCGCCCCTACCTTACGAAAGGGGCTTCCTGTTTCTTCTCTTTTCCTAACGGACACAGGTCACAGGCATCCGGATTAACTGTCATATTTGCTGTAGCACTGACCGCGGGTGCAGCGCTCATTATAAAAAGGAAGGGGGAAAGTGTTCCAAATGCGGAAACACTTACACATCTTTAGCAATAATTTTATCAGCATACTCGCAAGCCACAGGCAGCCTTACTAAATTCCCGGTATAGGTCATGTAAATCAGATAAAACCATAATACTAGACTGACCAAACCTATGAGGGAAGATATCACTCCTCCTAGAACCGGGACCATTGACACTATGGTGTTCAGTATGGAAAGACCCCCAAATACAACGATCGACTGTGCTGCATTGAATCTCACGGATTTGTTCTCTTTCTCGATTAAAAGAAAAATTATGCCGGTAATAAAACCCAGGAGATAGGTCAATACACCAGCTATATTTTCCTCAAGCCCGATACTTGTTTTACTCATCTTAACCCGTCCTCGTTTCCACATAGATTATAATTTCATTCATTTCTGCATAATCCGAACTGGGCTGTGTTCCGATTTCTAAAGTTTTACTGTCTTTGGTGGCTGTCACATATATCATGACATCCCCTTTTTCAGTTAACATTTGGGATTGGATATTTTCCCATCCCTGTGTTTCCAGTTCATTTTCGTAGAAATTTTTTACATCTTCGGGATTATCGCCACTTAAATAGTGCACTTGTTCCTGAGTAACATCCGAACCTGTCGTGAGTGAAGCATAGTCTGTCCTTACAGAGTCGGGATACCTGGGTGCATCTGCAAAGTCCTGGCCATCCACATCCGTGGTAGGTGGAGCATCAGGTTCTTCTTCAGCAACCTGGGAACTTGTCCCATCATTGTTCATGTCAGCAACGTTTACTCCTTTTCTTGGACCGGTAATTACTGTAGCAGTCGTGATATTACCATTAACAGCTGTATTTATGCCCATAATTCTATCGTCTTTTCCAAGAGCAACTCCTACTTTATATCCTGCAAAATCTCCTTCCCAGTCAGCTATAACTTCCCAACCTTCACTTTCTGCCGTTTGTTGCAGGTCATTTAGAACCTGGGAAGAATCCTGTGTCTCGATTTCATACTGGGTCAGTGAAATGTTATCTCCCAGATTAATACTTCGAGTTTCTTCGTATTCAGAGGGTATATCATCAACAGCCGGGTCTCCGCTTGAACAACCACTTAATGCCATTGCGCCAATTATCATCAGAAGAACAAATAGGTACATTTTATTCGATGCCATTTTCTTACACCCCATTTTATAAATTCATCTTTTGGAAGTGTGGTCTAAAGACAAAATAGTAAACCGCCCTTCGTTTAAAGATATGTAAATATATTTCACATAAATTTTTTGGGTTTTGGCTGCAAATGTTGTGGAAATAATAGAGGGCTGAGGTGGAATGAAAATTGAACACAAAACACGGGATTTCAGATATATCCTGAAGTATCAGAGGTGCTTGTCAGCCGGCCAGACAAATGTTAATTGACATTCAAGCCCTTGCCATCAGGGAGGGGTGGTTGACATTTCGTCAATTGAGACAAACTGATCCTTTTCTTCCAGACGCTTGTACATTCTGTCCATGAATTCCTCCCTATCAATCAAATCCATCATCCTTGTGAGAATATCGCTATAGGTCTCCCCTTTATGGCCATAGTTTTTCAGCCTGTCTTTTATTGCCTTTGTTGTGGGGATAGTCGTTGCGTGGTTAATGCATGATAAAAAAATATCCATATCTGAACTGATTTCAGACAGCCACAGCCATCGTACCAGAACTTGTAGATGGCAACTTCATCTCATTTGCCCCGGTAATCGATAATTTTAATGGCAATTCGCGATTTCGTTTAGAAACTTCCAATAATAGTTTAATATTGATAGATTCTTCTGAAACCTTGATATCTGCCCTGATCTGTTTAAGATTCTTCATGTCATATTTGGAAATTCCAAATCTTTTGGCTGCATCAAGTATTTCAATCCCGACAATCGAATTGTCCATTCCAACATCCAATAAAACACCATCAATTTCTATAGAGGACTTGTATTGGACTCCTTTTGAAAATGCAAAAAAACTATCATTGAGTGAGTCATAATCCCAGTAGTCGCTCTTACTATTGATATTAATCACTTTTTGTGGCTCTGACATAAATCCTCCCAATTATTTTTCCACATAATACAGATGCTGTATGTATGGACAGTACAAATCTAACCAAATTTAGTTAGCATAAGGCCATTTTTTTGGTATACTCAGGCATTAGTTCTTTTGCGGATGTCAATGTTGAAAATTGCTTATCGACCCAATCCATGGATTGAGCTAAAACCTTTGGGCTAATGTTTTTACTTTCTTCAAAAACACCAATCGAATTAAATGTGTATCCCCATTCTTTGAAGGCCAAACATGTTATGATAGCGTCTTTGCACCTGTAATCGCCTGTAAGTGCGAAAATCAATAGTGGCCGGTCTAAATCGACATAACAATCGACAACATAGTTGCCGTCTGGGTCATGCTTTGGCTCACTGTAACTAAAAGTACATTTATCTCCAAATATATGTTTCATATATTCCTTAAAATCTTCCTTAAATAAAGAGGATATGTGCTGTTTTCTGATAAACGATAAATCTGTTATTTTTGTAAGTGCCTGTATGAAACTAAAAAGAGAATCCCCGTATTGTTCATTTTCCACTCTAATAATCAGTTCGCCATTTATGTCTTCTATATTGTGTGTTTCCAATATATTATTGAAAAATGAACGTCTTTTTCCTTTTGTAGAAGGGATATCGAGATCATAATATGATAAATGCATTAAAGTATGACCTTCATCTGTAAAATGCCAACCGTCTTCATCTTTTTTTAGCACTATTACAAAAGAATCGCCATCATCAAATCCAAACGGAGTATCTACTACATATCGTTCAATTCCTTCTTGGAAAATCTCTAACTCCTAGCATACGGATTCCTTTAGAGTCTTTATCAGATCCTTTTCCATACTTGACACTCCGTTTCAATAATCATATATTGTTTTTCCTTCTATTTTTATATTGCAATCATACAACATGACGCTTAATGCATCGTGCCAATTAGAATATGTGGATGCTTCTTCGGCATATCCATCAATATTATATCCCCTCAATTGATAGCGTTCTGTTGCTTTGTGTATATGGTACCCAAGAATTCTTTCTTTTTCAATTTTATTTTTGTGAGTATGGTTTTTTCCGTTGTACCGTCTCAAAATATACCAATATTTGCTTTGTGGTTCTTGATACATCAGAATTACTGAGAAATCAAATGGGTTGTTATCATTAACACGGATGCGGACTTGGAACTTATTTCCATTAGAAGACGTTAATGGTAAATCATATTCCTTGTACTGCCTGCCTTTTTTCAATATTGGTCGAATATATTTTACAACCAACGCCGAAACTGGTTTTGTTTCACCAATCAGAGATTGTATTTTATGATCATTCAACATTATCTCGCGTTCTCAAGTGACGATCTCCTGACTTGTATCAGATTCTTTCAACCCACGTCCGTTAGGTGTATTTGATTTACAGCCAAATTAAGCATTATGGGTAAATTTGTTCACATGTTATTTATATTAAGTGAATAAAAATGGACATGATATATGTCCCTGTGCAAGTATGGAGCCGCTTATCTGCTGTAAGCAATCCTATCCAATTTCCTGGAAACCTCCGGCGTATAATAAACCTCCCCGCAGATATCACACACGTAGGCAGATACTCTCAAAGACACACGTTCCCCTTCCGCTTTTTTGACTTCAACTTCGGTGTTTTTCTAAACCAATCTGCCCTGGCAGAAATTACAACTGTCCGGTAACATATAGATTCATCTCTTTTGAAACAGGAGACTCCTTCCGTAAGGTAGGAAAGGAATGTTTCTTACTTTTGTTTTGCATACTTATCACGTTAACTATTTAATGTATTGTGTCTAATATATGAGTATGGATAGGACTATTAAATTGAAACTTGATGTGTCTGAAGAAGACAAAACAAGTCTCAAGAACACAGTTGTTTGTTTTAACAAAGTGTTCAATATAGTTGCTGAGTATGGGTTTGCCAATCATACTCATTCCAAAGTCTCTATCCATCACGCTACTTACAAAGACATTAGAGAACAGTATCCGGAACTTCCTTCTGCACTTGTTCAGGGTGCAAGGGATGTTGCCTGTGAAGCACTCAAGGCTGTTAAGAAAATGCGCCTTCCTGTGAGTAAACCATTCTCTGCAATCCGATACAATAAACGTGTTATCCGTATTATTTTTGAACATGGATTTGCTTCTATTGCATCTGCTGATGGTAGAGTGAAGGTTCACTTTACACTCCCTGAATACTACAAACAGTATGTAAATTGGGAAATCAGGAGTTCTACACTTAGATACGATACAGCAGATGATGTGTTTTATCTGCATGTCACTCTGCGTAAAGATTCTCCTGAACCAACTGGTGATACGATTGTTGGTGTGGACAGGGGGATTGTTAATGTTGCAGTATGTTCCAATAATGTCTTTTTTAACAGTAAAGAGGTCAAAAATACAAGGGCTAAATATGCACATCTCAGGCGAGAACTTCAGTCCAAAGGCACCAAATCTGCTAAACGTCTCTTGAAGAAGATTCGCAGAAAGGAAAGACGGTTTGTGACTGATGTTAATCATTGTATTGCCAAGGAAATTGTCAATATGCCATATGATGTGATTGCTCTTGAAGATCTGACAAGTATTCGTGTCCAGAACCGAAAGGGTAAGAATTTTAACAGGAAACTCAACAATTGGAGTTTTTATCAACTGGAACAGTTTATCCGCTATAAGGCAGAAGCCATTGGAAAGCGGGTTATTTCTGTTGACCCCCGGTATTCCAGTCAGAAATGTTCCAAATGCGGACATACTTATAAGGGAAACAGGGATGGTAGTTCTTACCGTTGTCGCAATTGTGGATTTCAAATACATGCTGACCTCAACGCTGCACGAAACATTGCTCATGCAGGTATAACTTGCCTGAGTAGGCTGTCTGTCAACCAGCCGAATGTAGGGATGAATGCTGTACAGGATACAGCACAATGATTTACTTACAAGCCCCTTCCGGCAGGGAGGGGTAGTTGACATCTTCTGGATTGCCCAAATAATCTTTGTCTGGCAGGAATCCCTGGATTATCTGATAAGGATTGATTTTATATATTATTGTTTTCACAATAATTGTTGTGGCAATAAAAAGTGAGTTCATCAACAGGCAGGCAGAACTGGAGTACCTGGAAGCCGAATATGCAAAGGCGGATTTTCGCTTCATCTCCATAATAGGACGCAGACGACTTGGTAAAACACGTCTGATTCGAGAATTCTTGAAAGACAAGCCTAATTCCAGTTTCCTGCTAATCCCCGAATTGAACGACTCCCAGGCCCGGCTTGAAATAGCAAAGAACCTGCATCAAAATTTCGGGCTCAGTTTTTTTGGAACACCCCACTGGGAAGATATTTTTGAGCAATTGTTCCAGTATTCCCGCCAACACAGGATTATACTGGTGTTTGATGAATTCCAGCGTTTTCTGGGTATTAACAAGGACATCTTCTCTAAAATGCAAAAATACATCGATGAATACGGCCCGGATTCACAAATGTTCCTGCTGGTTTGCGGCTCATCCATAGGTATGATGCACAGCATCTTCGATCATGCTTCACCTCTATATGGGCGCAGGACCGGTCAATTGATGTTTGAGGCGCTGGATTTCTTTGCTCTTGACGAATGGTTTCCAGATTTTGATATCGAATCCAGAGTCAACATATATGTAATCTATGGTGGCACTCCCAAATATCTGGAAGAGGTGGAGTCTGAAGATATCGCCGGGAACATCAACCGCATACTGGACAAGACGAGTATTCTGTATAATGAGCCGGATATTTTGTTGAAAACCGAAATATCAGATAGCAATACTTATTTTTCCATACTGAAAAACATTGCACAGGGGATGACAAAGTCGTCTGAGATCGCCAACAGTTCGGGGATAAAAACCACATCTATCGATTATTATCTCAATGTTTTGATCAATGATCTGGACCTTGTCAAAAAGGAAATACCTGTAACCGAATCCCGCAAATCCAAAAAGACCCTGTATCGGATGAAAGACAACTTTTTCAGATTCTGGTTTAAATTTCTCTATCCCAACCTCTCTGAAATTGAAATCGGCAATACGTCCGTTGTTGCAGATCACATTCTCTCTGAACTCAACAGGTTTGCTGGACATACATTCGAGGACATAACCAAACAATTCCTGATTAAATTGAATAAACAGGACAAACTTAATTTTAAATTCAGTAAGATCGGCAAACAGTGGGGACGTTACCAGAAATCCAGAGGCAAAAACACCTATGAGATAGATCTCGTGGCGTTGAATGAAAAAACCCGACAAATTCTGTTCTGCGAATGTAAATGGCAAAATAAACTGGTAGATGTCGATGTCCTGCAATCCCTTATCGACAAATCCCGGCTTGTCGACTGGTACAATATGGAGAGATCGGAATACTTTATGATTGTTTCCAAATCCGGATTCACAGAACAGGCCCGGCAGTTTGCAGAAGAACATGATTTTGTACTTTATACACTGGCAGACATGCAGACCTGCTTTCTTTCACTATAAACCTATTCTAGAAGTTTATCGACTATATACGATAGATTCCTGCAAATTTGTCGAATACAGTCGACAAAATGTGTAGACATAATCTGTATTATTTCACCCGATTGTACCATCGCACAGCACCCGTCATACATATCATGATCCCGAAAATTTCCGATACAAAAACCATCGATATGGCCGGGAAACCCCATCCCGGAAATGGCCAGAACAGTACTTCAGGAGTCTCCCAGTAAAAACCTGCCCGGTGTTTTATCGATCAGGTCGGGCAGCAGCGTTACGATCACCCCTAATTACATTTTGAAGACCAAAACCTAATATCAATTGGACACATCAAACATAACAGAAAATGATACCAGAGGATGCTGAAATGGATGTAAAAAAAGCCGTAATTCCGGTGGCGGGGTTGGGGACCCGTTTTTTACCGGTAACAAAATCAATGCCCAAGGAAATGTTGCCGATAATTGATACTCCTGTGATTCATTATGTGGTGCAGGAAGCCATTGAATCCGGGATCGATGATATCATATTTGTAACAGGGCGTAACAAGCGGGCGATCGAGGATTATTTTGACGGCTGTCCTGAACTGGAGATGCATCTGCAGAATCGGGGTAAGTATGACATGCTGGAAATGGTTCAGGAGATTTCTTCAATGGTGGATATTCACTACATCCGCCAGAAGGAACCCAATGGATTGGGAGATGCCATAATGACCGCTCGCAAACATGTCAGTGGGGATCCTTTCGCAGTATTGCTGGGTGATGATATTATTGTCAACGATAAACCCTGCACACGTCAGCTAATTGATGTCTTCCAGAAATATGGTCGCTCCACGATCGCGGTGGAGAAAGTGCCGCAGGATAAGGTCAGCAGTTACGGGATAATAAGTGGCAGTCCTGTAGATGAATATCTTTATGCCCTGGATGATATCGTGGAAAAACCCTCTGTGGAGGAGGCTCCCTCGAATATCGGTGCTATCGGACGGTACGTTTTCACCCCGGAGATCTTCGATTGCATAGAGCAGACCTCCAAAGGCGTGGGTGGCGAGATCCAGCTGACCGACGGGATCAGGTTGCTCAATGATTCACAGAAGGTGTATGCACACCAGTTCACCGGACAGCGTTATGATTCCGGCAACAAGGTGGAGTATGTGAAGGCTGTGCTGGATTTTGCCCTGAAGGATGAAGGGATGAGGGACGAGATCCTGGGGCATATGGAGAAGCTGGGCTGAAGGGGTTACTGATTTTATGGGGGTATATCCCCCTGCAGCAAATCAGGATTGTTTTGCTAAAACTCTCATATTCCCATTCCTCTTTTTTGAAATCAATAGATAGACTTCGCCGAGAAGTAGTAATCCAATGCAGACAATTGTGATATTGATAATTACAGGGTACTGGCCTCCAAACCCATCCGTAGAAGTGTGCTTGGACAAGATTCCCGTATAAGCCCAAACAATAACAAGACCATAGGCAACATCCCTGTTCTTCAGCATTGTTACGGCTCCTATAAGAAAGCCAAGAATGATTATGATAGATGCCCATATGGGTTCAGCTAAACCAAAACCCTGCCAGTTCAGGCTGACAAGGAGAACAGTAGCGTTGGCAATGGTTGCCACTGTGATCCAGCCGAAGTATACGCTAAAGGGCAATCCGATAAACAATTTCTCTTTTGCAGAAAGTTGTTCTTGGTTTATTCTTTGATTTATCAGGATCAGGCATACAAGGATTACTACAATCAAAACCAGGGATAATGGCACCACCCGATAGTGCCAGGCAAAAATCCAGGCGGCATTGGCAAGGGAGGAAATTGAGAAGAGAATTCCTATTTTATTTAAGAATTCACCCCTTGCAGTATCAGTATTGTCCTGAAAAACTCCAAGCTGGTACAGTGTATATCCCGCCAGCAATAGATAGATGAGTCCCCAGATTGCAAAGGTCCAGCCTGCCGGGGCAAAGAGATTGGGATAGAAATCCGATATCTGGCCGGTAGTGAGCCCATTGATCGGGAGAGCATTGGCCAGCGCATTGGCAATGACCATTGCTAAAAAGGTTGCTGTGGTGATTATTTTGATCATCAATGTTGGTTGATTTCGTTCCATCTTATTTTTCCATTTATTTTTATACCTTCAATATTTTAAATATTATTTTGTACGACTTACTTTTTAGATTCAACCAACATAAACGATAAAAGAATAAGTTAGACCAAACATTTTTTCTTCATAAATAGTCCCTTCTGGAAACATCCTTTCAAGCTCTTTTCTTTTCAATAATCTCACAGACTTAGCCATTTCAATTGCTTTTTGCTTGTTTGAGACTTTTTTTCGTCGGCCCAGATTAAAATTACGGATCAACAGTGTTTTTATTTTAAGAGGTAAAAACTGGAAACATGGAAAAAGGAAGTGTGGTTCAAAAGGAAAATAGTAGTTGGGAGTTTGCAAAAAATATCTTTTGCTCACTCTTTTTATTTCATGGGCCATTTTAATCTGATCCTCGTAGTCACCTACATGTTCAATTACAGAATTTGAGAATACTATATCAAATGAATTATCTGGGTATTCACTTAGGTCCCTTGCATCTCCAGAAACAGATTGGATATTATTATAGTCTGTTTTTGTAGACTTTAAGTTTAATATCTTAATTGAATAATATTCATCATTGGTAATATCCATCATTTTCCAAAAAGAAACAGTTCCTCCAATATCAAGAATATTTATAGGCTTTTGTAGCGGATTAACAATATTTTTGAAAAGGGCAATTCTCTGTCGTCTTAATTTATTTATGAATGAATCTTCCTTATTTACATCTGTGATTTCTTTGAAGCTCAAACCTCTCATTTATGCCACCCTTATTGTCTACCATTTGTAAATTATTTATGAATATATGCAATTACACTTTTTTTCTTTCAATTGCCTGCCAGACGTGGACTCCCTTGGACATGTAGACCAGACTTACCAGCAGGTAGATCTGGTGCCAGATAAAGGATGATATGAGGTTGGATTTCCATTGCCCTGAGAGCAGTGCCAGGCCAAAAAGAACCCATACTCCGATGCCCCAGAAAAGGTTGATTCCGCCCAGCACCACTGACCAGAGTATCACTGCCAGGAAAAATGAGGCAGGTGCTATGAAGAACATAGTAAAGCGTAAAGGCAGCACAAACAGACCGAATTTTCCGTATTTTGGTGAGATCAGCCCGAGGTTGTGGAGGGTTGCTTCCTGCAAGCGGGCTGAGCGTCTGAGTTTCTGGCGGCGCTGCTGACCCATGTCATTGGTAATGTATTCAGAGAATCGGGCTGAGGATTCGTAGAGGCAGCGGTAGCCATTGCGGATGATACGCAGCGCCATGCCTGCATCGGATGCTCCTTTTGTTTCGGGTATCGGGGAGAAGGCTTTTTTCCTCAGCACAATGAGGGGGCCGTTGAAACAGTAGGTGGAATGCAGGCCACTTTCCCAGGAACACATCCTGCCGTAGACGTCTCTGTAAGCCTTCTCAGAATGGGTGGTAAAGGAATCCTTGCGAGCGATGGGTTCCAGTTCCCCGCATACCGCTCCAATTTTCTCATCGCTGAGCAGCCTGCCCAGAGCGTGGTTTACCGCATCCGGCTCAAAGGTGACATCTGCATCGGTGGTCACTACAAAATCGGTTGTTGCCTCACCTACTCCCATGTTAACCGAAGCATTGGTACCGGTACGTTTTTCCTTCACAATCACTTCGCCGGATAGATCGTACTTTTTAAAAGCCTCTGCCGCCAGGCCGACTGTATTATCTGTGGACTGGTCATCCACGACTATGACATGGATATTTTCTGCAGGATAATCCATTTCCACAAGGTTTTTGATGCGGTGTTCGATGACCTCGCTTTCATTGTAGGTGGGAATTACCACTGTGATCGGAGGTTGAGTGGCCGGTGTGTGGATTTCTGAGTTGGGGGATCTAAGGATTGCCAGGATGTAAATAAGATATGTAATAACCGGAATGGCGGTGAATATTATTGCTGCGATGAGTAGGGAGTTCATTGTTTTGGGTAGGGTGTGAATGGGATATAATTGTTTGGGATGTTATGTATAAATTCAACTTTTAGAGCAGGAGTTTCCTTCTGTAATGTATGTGGACATAGCGTGATCTTTGCAGGCCACAGGCAGTATTATTCTCTGTATCCCAGGCAGTTGCAGGAGTTGTCCGGACAGACTCATCCTGTTATTGTAAATTGCAGTAATGTGGTGGAGCTAGATGCTTTCATTGATGCAGGGTTTGTGTATAAGGGGATTGGTAGAGGGGATAAGAACTGCCATGAAGTGAAATGATTTTATCTAAAAAATGGTATAAAAAAGATTCCATCCTTTACCTTTCACTCCAATGAAACTTCATTTTCAGTACACAACACCACAGATACTCCTGACTCTGTAGCAATATTACACAAACCTTCTATAATCCTGGAATATTCATCGGTATCGACCGCAATTCCCCTGCAAAGGCCTTTTTGGAGAATTTCGTCATCCACATAGATGCATTGGGTACCCTGCATGGAAAGACGGTCATAATCCGATTTTGCCTTTTCCTTCTTGTCTCCAGGATATCTGATTACTTTGGCTTTTACAGATTCACATGCTTTGTCCGGTGAGACCTGCTTGTATTTGGATATCATGCCGGCGGCAACTGTCTGGTTGGTATGCTGGTCGATTACAATAAAAGAACCTGTAAATCGGTTTTTGGAATAAAGGTCTGCGTAAAGGGGTTTTTTAAGTTCAATCTTCACCTTCCCGATATCATTTACGCTCAGGAACTCAGCAGGTATTCTATGGATCTTTTCGAGATCGAATTTATAGCGTACTTCTGAAAAACTGCCCTTTACGGTTTTGGTGGTATGCTTGATCAAATAATCTTTGCCGGTTTGCATGGATTCTGTATCCATCCATACAACATTCGCTTCAATATTACCGGTGATGGCAGGCAGATTATTTTCCCTTGAAATCAGGTCTCCACGACTGATGTCTATGTCATCCTCAATACAGAGGGTTATTGCCATGGGGGCAAAGGCATAATCCAGGTCTCCGTCATAGGTAACAATTCTTGATATTTTACTGGTTCTTCCGGATGGCAGGGCGATTACACGTTCACCTTTACGAATTACGCCGGATGATATTGTGCCGCAATATCCCCTGAATTCGTTTCCACTCCAGTTGACATATTGGACCGGGAACCTGAAATCAATCAAGTTACGTCCGCCGGCTACATTCACATTTTCCAGATAATCCAGCAGAGGGGAACCCTGATACCAGGGCATATTGGTGCTACGTTCAATGACATTGTCACCTTTCAGGGCACTCAGAGGAATAAAAGAAATTGATTCGACAGACAGTTTTTCAGCGAATGCTTTATATTCTTCAACTATTTGCTCGAAAACCTCTTCTGAATAATCAACAAGATCCATTTTATTAATGGCTACCACAAAATGGCGGATACCCAGCAGGGAAGAAATAAAGGTGTGTCTTCTGGTCTGTGTTACAATGCCCTTTTTGGCATCAATAAGAATCAGGGCAAGGGAGGCATTTGACGCTCCGGTGGCCATATTTCTTGTATATTGCTCATGCCCGGGAGTGTCTGCTATAATAAAACGTCTCTTGGGAGTTGAGTAGAAGCGATAGGCAACATCAATTGTAATTCCCTGTTCCCTCTCGGATTTCAGGCCATCGGTAATCAGTGAATAATCGATTTCCTGATTACGGTTGGTCTTCGAGTAATCCCTGATCGAACTTAACTGGTCTTCAAATATTGATTTTGAATCATACAGCAGGCGTCCGATAAGGGTGGATTTCCCATCATCCACGCTTCCTGCAGTGGTAATTCGTAACAGTTCGATATTTTGACTGTCTTCGATCAAGGCTTCAGGACTCTTCAGAAATACCCCTCCATTTTTTTCTGCTCCATTGAACTATCCTGATCATGATCAATGACCCGTGTAATCCGCTCGGAATGGCGTGCAACCATCATTTCTTCAATAATTTTTGGCATGGTGTCTGCCTCAGATCTTACTGCACCTGTGCAGTAATGGCATCCAAGGGTTCTGAAGCGACACATGACTTCCTTTGTCTCTTCCGGATTTTCATCCGTATAAACCGGAATGAGCTGGTTATTCTTCTCGATAACCGGTCTCTTTTTTGCAAAGTAAAGGGGTACGACCTCGATATTTTCATGGTATATGTATGTCCAGATATCAAGTTCGGTCCAGTTTGAAAGGGGGAATACCCTTATGGATTCACCTGGATCGATCCTTGAATTAAAAATATTCCATAACTCCGGTTTCTGATTCTTTGGGTCCCATTGACCATGTTTGTCACGGAATGAAAAAACCCTCTCTTTTGCCCGGGATTTTTCTTCATCCCTTCTGGCCCCTCCGAAAGCAGCATCATAGCCGCCTTCTTTCAATGCATCCAGCAGGGCCTTAGTTTTCAGTTCAGCACAACATTTGACTGTTCCCGCAGAAAGGGGATTTATTCCTTTTGACAGAGCTTCTTCATTCCTGTGGACTTTCAGTTCCAGATTATGTTTTTTTGTGTAATAGTCCCTGAATTCATACATTTCGGGGAATTTGTAGCTGGTATCAACATGCAGGAGAGGGAAAGGTACTTTTTCCGGATAAAAAGCCTTGATTGCCAGATGAGCCATAACTGAGGAATCTTTGCCAACAGAATATAGCATCACCGGATTTTCAAATTCTGCAGCAACTTCCCTGATTATTCCTATACTTTCGGCTTCAAGTGTCTTCAAGTTTGAGAGGTGGTAGGATTCTTCCTTTTCTTCCATGAGATGTCCTCAGATATGCTCTTTTTCTTCCAGGTATTCAATAACTTTCCCTACAGATTCCAAGATATCCTCTTCTGCAGTATTGAGGACGATCTCCGGATTTTCAGGCTCTTCATAGGGATCAGTGATGCCAGTGAATTCCTTAATTTCGCCTTCGATTGCCTGTTTATAAAGGCCTTTGACATCCCGGTTAATCAGGGTGTCCCTATCACATTTAACGTAAACTTCAATGAAATTGTGGCATTTATGTCTTGCACGTTCTCGTAGAGATATATAGGGGGAAATGAATGATACAAGAGTTGCGACACCATTTTTTGACAGCAGTTCAGCAACAAAGGTGGCCCTTTTGATATTCTCATTTCTGTCTTCTTTTGAAAAACCCAGATCACTGCAAAGGTCACTTCTGATAATATCTCCATCAAGTCTCTGCACTGGTCCAATATTTCTTTTTTTCAGTTCTTCTTCAAGGGCAATTGCAATCGTAGTTTTACCTGCACCCGACCATCCCGTAAACCATACTGTAAATCCTTCCTCTGGCATAGGTATCCTCTTTATATTTCAGGTATCTTTATTGAAGAAATATCTAACCCCTTGGTCAGTACTATAAAATAATTATTCAGTAATGATTCCTTGTTGTATTCAGGCTCTTTCATTGTTTTAAGGTCTACTAAATTGCATCCGGCTTCCTTTGCAACGATATGACCTGCTGCAATATCCCATTCCATTGAACCCTGGAATCTTGGATATAAATGAGCATCTCCCATAGCCACTTTGCAGAATTTAAGGGAAGAGCCTGCAGGAACCGTTTCCTGGATATTGTTCATCCGGGCAAAGTCTGCATCGAGATTTGTACTATGCTTTCTGCTGCCGGTGGCAGAAAGTTCTTTCTTTGAAGGTTTACTCAAAGGCAGCTTTTGTATACCGTCTTTGTTTTCCACATAAGAGCCAAAATTTTCGGCTGCAAAAAATGTAGTTCCGGATGCCGGGACATAGATGACTCCCATTACAGGTTTTTTGTTTTTCACGTATGCAATATTTACTGTGAATTCGCCGTTGCGCTCGATAAATTCCTTTGTCCCATCCAGGGGGTCGACGAGGAAAAATTCAGAAAAGCCTTTTCTTATCTCATATTCATCATAACATTCTTCCGAAATAATAGGGATGTTGTACAATTCCTTAAGTTTTCCACAGATGTATTCATTGGATTCAGTGTCTGCCTTTGTCAGGGGGGACTCATCTTCCTTTATCTGGATGGATTGTTCCGGGTTATCATAGTAATTCAGGATGATGTTTCCGGCATCCTTGGATATTTCAATTAATTCTTTCAACATTTTGGGAATAGTTTCTTTATTCATTGTTTAGTATCCCTGAAGTAATCGTTGTGTAATGAATTGATTAAATATGAATGAACACTTATTTTAAATATTATAAAATTATCCTTTGTGACATTGCAATCCAATTTACTGCTAATTTGATTAAATTAAAGAAATTAAGTAAACCAGGGGATAGGATTAATGGGAAATGGTGGCACCAATCGTGCGGTAGTATTATTCAGTTTGATCGTGCTGATTGGCATATTCCTGCTACCTTCCCCGGATGGTCTATCCACGGAAGCAAAAAATGCACTGGGTATCTTTCTTCTTGCCATAATTCTCTGGACTACCAATGCTCTCCCTCTGTCTGTCACCGGTCTTTTTGTAATCGTCCTCCTGCCCCTTCTGAATGTGATGAGCAGTAAGGCCGCTTTTGCTCTATTCGGTAACAAGGCAGTATTCTTTATTCTGGGTGCCTTTATTCTGGCAGCAGCTATGATGAAGACCGGTCTGAGTAAAAGGGTGGCCCTTTTGATGCTCGGCAGGTTTGACCGAACTCCACGTAGGCTGCTCTGCAGCATTATGTGTACCTCCGCCCTTCTTTCCTTCATTATGCCAGAACATGCGGTAGCTGCGATCATGTTCCCTGTGGTAGGGTCCATTGCAGACAGTTTGGAACTGGAACCCTTAAACAGTAAATACGGAACCCTGCTTTTCCTGTCAATGGCATGGGGCACAATTATCGGCGGTGTGGGTACCCTGCTGGGAGGGGCACGTAATCCTCTTGCCATCGGTCTGCTGGAAGAGAGTGCTGGGATGAGCATCTCCTTTTTTGAATGGTGTGTGGCAGCAATTCCCATAGTTTTTGTGATGCTGGCTGCAGGTTTTGTGGTTTTGAACCTTTTTTTCCGTATAGATGTGAAGGACGTGAAGGCTGCAAAGGATGTGCTTGCCAGGGAACTTGATAATATAGGCCAGATGAGTATCATAGAGAAGAAGACTGCAATAATTATAACCATTACAATCCTTGCATGGATCTTTTTCGGTACAGATATGGGGCTGGCTGTAATAGCCATACTGGCCGCAGTTGCTCTTTTCATGCTGGACATCCTGTCCTGGGATGACGTGGAATCCAATGTGAACTGGGGAATCATCCTGATGTATGGCGGGGCCATTGCAATGGGTTCGGCCCTGGCAAAAACAGGGGCTGCGCTCTGGATTTCCAATCTGGTGCTGGACAATGGTTACCTGACCCCCCTGCTTTTGTTGATTATCGTCAGTCTGGTATCGATCTTCCTGACAGAAGGGATCAGTAATTCGGCTGCAGTTGCAATTCTGCTGCCCATTGGTTTCAGTATCGGGGATGTACTGGGCATCAATCCCATCGCCATGGTATACATGATAGCAATCCCCGCGGGCCTGGCTTTCATCCTGCCCATGGGCACGCCTCCCAATGCCATAGCTTATTCTTCGGGGTATTATGAGATAAAGGAAGTTATCCTGCCCGGCCTTATCCTCAATTTAATTGCCTGGATAGTTTTCATTATAATGGCGCTTGTCTACTGGCCATTGGTAGGAATTAATATAACATGATTTCTTTATAGGATGAATGATATGGCAGAGATCAATACAGTGCTCGTGGCCTTTTCGGCAACCTCGATCCACCGCAATCTGGCAAAGGCAGCCCTTGATATGGCAGAAGAGAAGGATGCCAGGCTTATCATACTGAATGTGCGCGACAAGAATATGGCTGAAAAGGTGGCCAGGGTTACGAAGGACCAGGGTTTCATGGGCAGGGGTGTTGTGGAGAAACTGGCGGCTGATATCAAGAGAGATCGGGATGAGTTGATCGCCCAGAGACTCGGGATGGTGGAAGAAGAGGCTGGAAAGCGTGGGATTGAGTTTGAGACGGTGAAGGTCAAGGGAGATTTTGTGAAGCAGGTAATTGAGACTGCGGGGATGTATGGTGCTGATGTGGTGATGGTTGCTTCCAGTTCCGTTGTAAATGATATTGAAAAGAAAATAGACGCAGAAGTTTATTCATTTGAGTGACATTTTGCAGAACTATTTTATTTTTTCATAACTTGAAACCACAAAGTTTTTACTTTAATATTTCAATTCCCTTAAAATCCTGAGTATCCAGTATTCTGTCTAAGTGTTATTCTAATTAATTTGGTCCAACAATGAAAGAATACAAACTTTTTGCCCAAAGGGTGGGATTGGTAGGGTTGACAAAATTCGTAAACCGATTCCAGGGAGTTATACTGCTGCCAATCCTTACAAAGAATATGTCTGTTGGAGATTACGGTATATGGGCACAGATCATGGTTACCATCGGACTTATCCCCAGTTTGATGAGTCTGGGGCTTTCACAATCAATGGTTCGCTTTATGCCTTCTGTAAAGAATAAGGTAAACTTTCAGGATATGTTCTATTCATTTCTTTCCGTCATAACCCTGACAGGTATATTTGCCTCTCTTGGAATATATTTAATGTCAGAACAAATTGCAGATTTACTTTTTGATGGTGATAGATTAATAGTTGAAGTTCTGGCATTGGTGGTTTTTTTTGAAGGGATTTTGAAATTACTTTTAAATTATTTCAGGGCTACACAACAGATAAAGAGGCATTCTATGCTAACTGTAGCAAAGAATGTACTCACGGTTGTTATTGTGGCATTTTTCGTTTTGCAGGGAGAAGGAATCTTTGGAGCTGTAAAAGGGTTACTTATTACAATAGTGATAATGTTATTGATTGCCCTACTCTTCATAATCAGGGATCTGGGACTGAAAGTTCCAAAATTTAATGATCTTAGGCAACATCTGGCTTTTGGCATACCTACAGAATCCAGCACCATGTCAAAATGGATTTTAAACTCCAGTGATCGCTATGTCATAAGTGGCTTTCTGGGAACATCTGCTGTGGGTTATTACTCCCCTGGCTATACTTTAGGGACCGTTTTACAAATGTTTGTGGCACCTCTCAATTTCATGCTGCCAATGATCCTGTCAAAACATTACGATGGGAATAATCTGGAGGAGGTCAAAAGGTATCTGAGTTATTCACTGAAATATTTCCTGGCCATTGCCATTCCTGCAGCATTTGGATTATCCCTGCTTTCAAGACAATTGCTGGAGATCCTCTCAACACCGGAAATAGCAGAGCAGGGTTATTTCATCACGCCTTTTGTGGCAATTGGGGCGATTTTTTTCGGTATATTTTCTGTCTTTGAAAAGGTTGCGATGCTTGTGAAGAAGACAAAGGTTATTGGTACGATCTGGGTAATTGCAGCAGCCCTGAACTTGGGGCTGAATATGCTACTAATTCCTCATATCGGAATCATAGCTGCGGCAGCAACTACACTCCTGTCTTTCACGGCTGCCCTTGGACTTATGGCTCGCTATTCGTTGAGATATTTGCAATTTGACATGGATTTTGCATTTATATTAAAAAGTGTGTTTGCCTCTGTTTTGATGTCAGGGATAATTTTGTTATGGAATCCTTCAGGATTGTTTGCTGTTTTAGGGGTTATTGGGGCATGTGTAGTGTTCTATTTTGTGATACTGATTTTGTTGAAAGGATTTAATAAAGAAGAATTTAAATTCTTTAAGGAATGTATAAGTAGCAGTTAATCTTTATTTATTGGAAATTGGGATACTATAAAAACAGTCACATATTTATTTTATCTACACTCAAAAAATTCATATTTGAATACATCAAAAAGGATTGGGATATCATTTACAATAAATAATTTATGTAATTATAACTATGTGGCAATAACGATTTTTATAGGAGGCACATTCTTTTGGGAACAAAAACAAAATTTGAAATTCAAGATAATCAATATACATTTCCTTACCATCACATACCCCATCTGGATAAAAGAGGCTACCCTTTAAGGCATCGTTTTTTGAATTTTGAGTATATCTGCAATATATATCACATCAAGGAAATTGTAGAGAATTTAAATCCTGATTCTGTGCTAGATGTTGGATGTGGAGATGGAAGATTTCTATGTGAATTGTCTGATAGAATCAAAAGAACTGGTTGTGATATCTCATACCGAGGTATTCAGTTAGCAAAGGGCGTTGAACCAAAAATAGAATTTTATAATAAAGATGTAAAAGACATTAATAGGACTTATGATGTAGTTACCTGTATAGAGACATTGGAACATATACCAGATGATGAAGTTAATGGGTTTATAAGTAAATTGGCTACAAAAACAAAAAAATCGGGGCACATAGTAATATCCGTACCATCTAAAGTGAAAACATTACAAAGTAAACATTATCGTCATTATGATATAGATACATTTATTAATGAACTTGAAAATTCAAAGGCCCCACTAAAGATAAAGAACTGGGAATATATTCTTAAAACCAGTAGACTGCAAAAATTATACAAGTTGACAAATAACCGACTTTTTTTTATCGAATTCCACCCATTTAGAAGATTTATCTGGAAGCATATTTGGAACAAAAATAGACGTGCAGAAGAGCATAATGGATTACACCTTATAGTGCTAATGGAGAAAATTTGATTTTGACATTTATAACAAAATGTAATAGAGGTAAAGAGATGAACGATCCAGATTTTATTATATGTGGGGCCCAAAAAGCAGGGACGACTTCTCTTTTGAGATATTTAAGATCACACCCAGAAATTTTTATGCCAAATAAAGAAGTACATTTTTTTGATAGAAATTATCTCAAAGGCCTTGAATGGTATAAATCACAATTTGCTGATAATTCTGTAAGCATCAAAGTATATGGTGAGAAGTGTCCTGAATATATGTATTTGGAAAATGTTCCTGAACGTATATACCAAAACTTTCCAAACATTAAACTAATTTTTATACTTAGAAACCCCCTTGAGAGGGCATATTCAGGTTATTGGCATGAGGTGAAAAATGGTAGAGAAAATCTTCCATTTGAAAAGGCGATTAAAAAAGAAGAAGAACGGTTAAAATCTGAAGAGGCCTATTGTAAGATACATTGTTCCTATATAGATAGGGGAAAATATATTGAGCAGTTAAAACGATTTGAATATTATTTTTCAAAAGATTAGATGTTGGTATTAATCTATGACGAACTTAAAAAAGACCCTACGACGGTACTATCAAAGATATATGATTTTCTAGGTGTTACCAATGTTCAAATCAATTTGGATAAAGTTCACAATACAGGAACTTCACCACGTAGCATAAAGCTACAACAATTAAACACTAAAATCCCTGTTAATTTCATCAATAAATGTATCAGCAAGATAAATCTCAAGAGTGGATACTCTCCGATGGCATCAAAAACAAAGAAAGAGTTAAAGAATTATTTCGAACCTTATAATCAGGAATTACAACTGTATCTAAATAAAAGATTGGGGTGGTAACATTAAACCATTGAAAAATATCTTAAAAACTTCTTCTATAAATACTGGGTACATCAAGATTATGAAAGTATTTGACTCTCTACGTATACTAATAAGTAGGGGGATTTTTCATAGAGGTAAATAACAAGTTAAAGGTAATCTACATTATGGGGCTGGTCATAGCGGTTCTACTTTATTGGATACTGTACTAGGGAACCATCCAGATATCCAAAGTTGTGGTGAGTTAAAAAATACATTCTTTGATAATTTACAAAATAATAGGACTTGCTCGTGTGGAGTAGAAGGTCGAAATTGCTCCTTTTGGTATCAGGTCATAAATGATTTTACGAATAAAAAGCAACTTGATATGACCAATTATAGATATTTACAAAATATATTTGAGAATAATAATAAAAAAAATCAGAGAGCAATAAATTATAAAGCTTATATGAATTACACTTTGGGTTTTTTTAAAAGTATTAGTAATGTAAGTAACAAAACCATAATTGTTGATTCATCAAAAAATCCTCAACGTGCGTTAAACCTCTCATTAAATCCCAATATTGAATTGGTTCTTATACATCTTGTTAGAGATAGTAGGGGTGTAGTTTGGTCTAATATGAAAAAGGAAAGAAAAAGTTTGGGAAGTATCAAAGCCTATATACTAACAAATTTAAGGTCAGAAATCGTTTATAAAAAAACAATATCTAAAAAGATTAGGATAAGATATGAAGATTTCGTGTCTGATAGTACAAAAATCTTTGAAAAAATTGGAGAGGCATCTGGTATCGAATTACAATCTTTATCAGAAAAAGCTATCAATGACGACTTAAAAGTAAATGGACATATTTTAGCTGGTAATCGCATGGCTTATAATTCTGATATCAAAATAAAACAGGATCAAAATTGGAAACATCGAATGCCATACAATGATAGATTTTTAACAACTATACTAACTTATCCTTTTTTGAAAAAATATGGATATATTTAAAATTTAATAATATTAGTTTATTGCATTTTTCTTCCATTGGTAAGAAACTAAAAAATCAATCTGTTGGTGTATGAATGGACATACAGAGGAAAATAATATCATATCTATATTTTGGATATTTACCTATTGCAGATCAAACTATAGATATTGGAATCGATAAATTAGATATTAATAAGAAAGATACGTATAAGCTATTTAATGAAAAAGAACTGGTGCAAAAAGGTGTTGAGTCATTAAAAAATGGATTCGCTGATTGTCTGAATAATATCGATGACTACCAAAACAGGAAACATATTGTACCTATAAGCGGTGGTTTAGACTCAAGAGCTATTTTAGCGGGATTGATTGATTTAGGGTTAAAAGACAATATAGTTACAGTCACGTATGGAACACCCGGCACATTAGATTACGAATTGGGAAACCTTGTAGCTAAACATGCAGGAACAAAGCATATCTCACTTGATTTAAGTAATATCAATATCACCCAGCAATCTTTAGGATGGACCTATAAATCAGGTGCTGAGTGGACCCAGTTGTTTACCTCTTACTATAACCACCGTATAACCCATAAATTTGGATATGAAGCGGTATATTGGAGTGGTTTTATGGGTGATCCTTTAGCAGGATCGCATCTTCAAGCTCAGGAGAGTAGTACATGGGATTTGGCTGTTTTTGAATTTGCAAAAAGGAATCAATTTTCTAAAAACTTTAATTTGCTTCCTCCTCAATTCAATCCCTGTGATGTGTTACCACAAGAGCCAATATATGATACAAATCTCTTAAATTTTGATGAGCAATTGGATTTTGCGATTCGCCAGCACAGCTTTATTAAACCAACAGTTATGGCTAAAGGTTACAATTATATTGCACCATTCACTAACCAGAATTGGATTAATTTCATTTTAAATGTCCCATATGAGTATAGGTATAATGAATACATCTATAAAAAAATCTTACAGGAAGCATACCCGGATTTTTTTAAATTACCCGTTAAAAATAGAATGGGATTAACCTTGGATGATTCTGGATGGAAGTTGTATTATATATATATATATATAATAAATTGAAGTTGTTGTTAACAGGTTCGTCTAAGCCGAACTTAAACTATATAGATTTCAATAATGCAATCAGAGATAGACAGGATATCAGGAATATTGTGTACAATAATATCATAGACCTCAAAAATCGAAATGTAGTGGATTGGCTTGATATAGATGGAATTTGGGATGCTCACCAAAATAAAAAGAAAGATTTATCCAATGCACTGTTACTATTATCTTCATTAGAAATAAATTTAAAGTTTGAGGAAAACGGATGAAAATTGCATATCTGGCAAATTCTATAATACCTTCAAGAACTGCAAACAGCATACATGTAATGAAAATGTGTCAGGCTTTTGCAAAAAACGGACATGATGTTGTTTTATTGGTGCCCAATAGATATAGTGAAGAGGAAAGTGTAGATAATGTTTATTCATTTTACGGGGTAGACGATTGTTTTGAAATCAAAAAAATGCCCTTTAAAAAAATAAAATATGCAGGCATGGTTTATAAATCTCTACACATTTTGAATGTATTGGGTAGTATAAAGCCAGATTTTGTTTACTCAAGAGATTTGCCATCTTGCACTTTTGTGGCGATGAAAAATTATGATACTTTTTTAGAATTACATCAACCTCTAATATCCAAAGTCAATTCCATGTTTTTTAAGCTCCTCATCAAACAAAAAAACTTCAAAAAACTTATAGTTATATCGAATCCTTTAAAAGATATATTTAGTAACAATTATTCACTAGCTGATAACTATATACGAATCTTACCCGATGGTGCCGATGAAGTCTATGATTTTAGTCCAATTATTGATTGGCCTGGCAAAAATGACAATTTACAGGTAGGGTATGTTGGGCATTTATATAAAGGAAAGGGAATAGAAGTTATAGAAAATATTTGTCATATGAGTTCAGATGTTGATTTTCACATAATAGGTGGTTTGGATGAGGACATTAAATACTGGAAAAACAGGATTAATTCAAATAATGTAACATTTCACGGTTTTGTGCCACAAAGCAAACTCAGCTACTATATAAATTCACTGGATGTTTGCCTTCTTCCAAATCAAAAAACGATTCTCCCTCATGGGGCAAAAAGTAATAAAAGTAATATATCCGATTTCACATCTCCTCTGAAGATGTTTGATTACATGGCTCATAAAAAAGCAATTGTAGCATCAGATTTACCGGTCTTAAAAGAAGTTTTAAATCACAATAATGCAGTTTTGGTGGACCCTGAAAAGCCTGATGAATGGATTGATGCCATTGAGAAATTAAAAGATAAACATTTGAGAGAGAGAATTGGCAAATATGCATATGATGATTTAAGAAAAAATTATACTTGGTCCATGCGAGCACAACAAATTTTAAAAATTTATAATGGACATTATAGTCAATAATTTTTATTTTATGGGGTATGTTAATGAAACTACTAGTAACAGGCACAGCAGGATTCATCGGTTTTCATCTTGTCAAGAGTTTGGTTAATTCAGGACATGAGATCATTGGAATGGATAGTATCAACGATTATTATGATGTCGACCTGAAATTTGGGCGGTTGCAAGAAACAGGAATTGAATCAGATGAAATTGAATACAATAAACTCATTGTAAGCAATAAATTTCCAAACTACAGATTTATAAAACTGGATTTGGAAGACCATGACAATATTAATTCGCTTTTTGAAAGTGAAAATTTTGACGTAGTATGTCACCTTGCAGCCCAGGCCGGCGTTCGATACAGCATAACCAATCCGCACTCATATATCCAGAGCAATATTGTGGGATTTCTGAATATCCTTGAAGGCTGCAGATATAATGATATCAAACATCTGATTTATGCCAGCAGTTCAAGTGTTTATGGCCTCAACAAGAAAATGCCATTTTCGACACAGGATAATGTGGATCATCCTGTAAGTCTGTATGCTGCAAGTAAAAAGTCCAATGAACTGATGGCACATACATACAGCCACTTATATGGAATACCCACTACAGGACTTCGTTTTTTCACGGTATATGGTCCATGGGGACGTCCGGATATGGCTTATTTCAAGTTTACAAAGGCTATTATTGAAGACAAACCAATTGATGTCTACAATTATGGCAATATGGAAAGGGATTTTACCTATGTGGATGATGTTGTGGATGGCATCATGAAAATTGTAGACAGTGAACCCCCAGAAGGAAATAATGAATGGTCCTGCGATGGCCCGAATCCATCCAGTTCAAAGGCTCCCTATAGAATTTACAACATCGGGAACAACAGTCCTGTAAATTTGCTTAAATTCATTGAAATCCTCGAATCAAAATTAGACAAAAGAGCAAATAAAATATATTTGCCCATGCAGCTGGGTGACTTAAAGACAACATATGCAGATGTTGAAGACTTAATTAGGGATTTTGGTTATAAGCCTACAACGTCACTTGAGCAAGGGATTGGTGAATTTGTAGCTTGGTACCAGAGGGTTTATAATGTTTAAAGAATTTTACTATTTACTATAAGTATTATCTTTTGATTACTATGGCAAAGAAAAATGTAGCAATTTTAATACATTCGCTTAGCAACGGCGGGGCTGAAAGAGCTGTATCGAATCTATTGCAAAACATCCAAGACATAGATAAAAAATATCTTTTTGTATATACAAATAAAGTTGAATATGATATAAAAGCTGAGATAATAGATTTAGATATAAAGCAATTAAACTCTTCAAAAGTAAGTATAATGAATATATTTAAAAAGATATTGATTTTATTTAGGGCCGTATATAAGCTAAAAAAATATAAAAGAAAATACAATATCGGAACAACAATAAGCTTTCTACAGGACCCTAATATATTAAATGTCTTATCTCGAAAAAACGATAAAATTATTTTATCGGCTCGTGTTTATAGATCAAAGGCTAAACGAACTACAAAAGATAAAATATATGATACTCTTATCAGGCTTTTTTATAATAAAGCAGATTTAATTATAGCCGTATCAGAAGGTATAAAAATTGAATTAATGGATAATTATGGAATAAAAGAAGAAAAAATTAAAGTAATATATAACTTGGTAGAAAAAAACAAAATTAATAATTTACTTGATGATGAAATAGAGGACGAATTTAAACATATATTTGCAAATCCAGTTATAATCAATGTAGGCAGATTAAATCATCAAAAGGGGCAATGGCACTTAATACGCTCGTTTAGTATGGTAAAAAAAGAAGTAAGAAATGCAAAATTGGTTATTCTGGGCAGAGGTCCATATGAACACAACCTCAAAGAATTATCAAAAAAGCTGAGCCTTGAGGATGATATATTTTTCTTAGGATTTCAGCCAAATCCATTTAAATTTATTAACAAATCAAAAATATTTGCTTTTTCTTCATTGTATGAAGGATTTAGCAATGCATTATTGGAATCTATGGCTTGTGGGGTGCCTGTTATATCAACTGACTGTAAAACTGGACCAAGGGAACTTATAGTAGATGGTTCGACGAACGAATACCAATATTCAAGAATAGAACATGGTTCATATGGTCTTTTAACCCCTACTTTTGATGGAAAATTTTATAGTGCAAATATCCCATTAACAAATGAAGAAAAAATTTTTGCTGATGGGCTTATATCATTGCTGACCAATGATTCTTTGCGTGAATATTATAGCAAAAAGGCTGGAGAGAGGTCCGATGATTTTAGTGTAGATAATATAATTTCACAGTGGGAAAAAGCGATATACTAATTGAGAAACGAAGCGAATAAAAATCAATTCGGATTTTCTCATATTAATATGTATTCTGTAAAATTTCTCACAGCCCCTTCTCCCCCGGATTTATCTAGTATAATTATATTTTCCAAATATTTCACTTCGTTCTGGGAATTCATGGGACAAGCAGCTTTGCCAACATTGCTAAGCAATTCAATATCGTTTATATCATCACCAATATATGCGACTTCATCCAGTGTTATTCCTTCCTGCTGACAAATTTCTTTGGCTATTTTCAACTTATCCTTTACTCCCTGGTATAAATAGTCAACTTTAAGTTTTTTAGCTCTGCACGTCACGATCTCGGTATTTTCACTTGTTATGATACCTGTTTTCATTCCAGCCTTCCTGAGTAGTTCAATTCCTTTGCCATCATGGGTATTGAACTTTTTTAGCTCATCACCACTTTCGCTGTAGTACATTCCGGCATCAGTTAAGACTCCATCTACATCCATCAAGAAAAGTTTTATTTGATTGTTCTGCGATGGTTTAAGGATATACTTTCTCATCAAATTTTCTGCAATATTCCAATCATCGGGCTCATCCAGTTCTATACTGGTGTATTCAGGCATTTCATAAATCGCAATATTTCCAGATAAACGGTTTTGGTTTTCCAATATGTTTTTTATCTGGTTTATGTAAAAAGCTCCGTTTTCCACTAGTGTACCCTTGAAATCTTGCCTCCTTGGACGGTGCAGGTAATCATAATTCAGTGGATCACCCTCTTCATCCCAGATAAACCGTCTCAAACGTGCACATGTGAGCAGAGAATCCCTTTTGTTGTTCCATAATAGGCTAAAAGCATCATCGAAATCTTCGGGTTTTGTCATTGGAGAAGTTGCCTGGACAAGTACAAAAAAATCTTTTTCATTATAGTCGCTATTATTCAGGTATTCAAGCATAACGGATTCTGTGGAAGCTTCATCCCTTGCATTCGCAGGATTGCGCCAATAAATTTCTACTTTAGAAAAATTAAATGAATTCACTGTATCGGCTACTTCATGGCAGTCTGTTGCAACAACCGCTTTATCGATTGATTTTGAATCTTCAAGGGCTTTAAGTGACCAATAAATTAATGGTTGGCCACAAAAAGGCTTTATATTTTTTAATGGAATTGATTTACTGCCACAACGAGCAGGGATAAAAGCTATATTCATAGTCATCTCCTGTGGAATAATCAAAATTGATGTTTCAATTTTTCTCTTTGTACTTTTTCGATATCTAATATATCTTCACATTTGTAACGCAATGCCTTGTAGGTATTATTTAGATCTGTTACTAGGGTACTAAGATCACGTGGTTCAAGAGATGCACTGTGGTCAGTACCTTTCCAGGTTCTATCTTTGGTAAAGTGGCGTTCTATCCATCTTGCACCCAATGTATAACAGGCTATATCTACAGCAGTACCCAGATGGTGGCCAGAAAATCCAATCTCTTTGACTCTATCCTCATACTCTTCATAAAGTCTGTTAATTTCCAGAATACACAAATCTTCATATGGAACGGGGTATCCTGAAGTACAGGCATATATTACCAGTCTGCTCTTTGCAGATCCATTTTCTTCAAAGAAAGCGATTAAATTTTCTTCTTCTTGCTTTTCGGTCATTCCAAATGAAACATGGACTTCTCCTCTGTATTCGTCTCTCAACACCTTAAGCATTTCAAAATTATTGTTGCTGGCAGAAGGCACCTTTATTATCTTTGGGTTAAGTGAAACAATCTCTTTAGCAGAAGTTATGTCCCATACAGAAGTAGAATATTCAATTCCTTTTTTTTCGCAATACTTTTTCAGCTGCGCATGTTGTTCTTTGGTGAATTCCAAATATTCTCTATGTTCTCCGTATGTATCACCATATGAATTTATTGGGTTGGGGTGCGGGGCATTATATTGTTCAGGGGTTAGGAGTTCTGATGGATTTCTTTTTTGGAATTTGGCCACGTCTGCTCCACATTCTTTAGCTAAATCAATAAGTTCCAGAGCAATATCGAAATTACCCTTGTGGTTACAACCGATTTCTGCTATTACTTTTGGTTTTTGGTAGTTAAATCCATTCATATTTATCATCCAGAGAATTAATGTATATTTTATTTTTCAGACTGAGAATTATGTATCAACCAAGTTATACTCTGCCATATATGTCTTTATATCGTATTATGTCATCTTCCCCAAAATATTCTCCAAGTTGCACCTCTGATACCATCAATGTCTCATCTGGTGACTCATTTGATATTTTATGTTTGCACCCCTTTGGGATGAATACATAGTCTCCAGCATATACTTTTTTTATAGACTCTCCAATAGTTGCTTCTCCTGAGCCTTTAATTATAACCCAGTGTTCTTCTCTCTTTTTGTGTTCCTGTAGGCTTAATTCTCCTTTTGGGAGGATTTTTATAATTTTTGCTCTTGTCTTATTATTTAAAAAAGTTGTTTTGTAATATCCCCAGGGCCGATTATATATTTCATGGTCCAATTTCTTTTCATTCAGAGAAAAGAAATTATATTTGACATTATACTCAATATCTTCCAAAAGCAACACATGGAATTGTTTTTTTGTTATTATATTTATTAATCTATGTTTGTCATCTAATATTGGTAAGAAATTTATCTTTTGAGATTTGAATTTTTCAGTAACTTCTTCAAATGATGCACTGGTATATATGTATTCAAAGGTAGCATTTGTTACTGACCCAACTTTGTCATTGGTTTTCTTTCCTTTTAGAATCCCTCTTCTAATATCACCATCACTGAGTGTACCAAAGGTTTTATTCGTGTTATCCACTACAATCAAAAATCCATAATGGTTCCTATCTATCTTCTCCATGGATTTTTTTATAGTTTGTTCTGGTTTTATGATATATGGATTCAGATTCATTTTGTTCACATTTTGTTTAATTGGTAGCAAGATTTAAATTAACAAAAGTTATGAATATAATTTTCGTTTATATTAAGGAATGGCGGCACTTTTCATGTCTCATGTTTATATGAAAATGCCCTTATTTCTCTGGAGCATAAATTCTCTATCCTAGAAAGGTCTTTATCATCCAATAATTCAGTATAGTGCCTTCTATCTTTTCGATATTTATTCTTTGTTTTTGGTAACTTTATGTCCTCTGGTAGCCCTAATTTTTGTTTAATATATCTCAAATCATCTTCCATATTTTCATATTTTCCTACAAAATCGACTGCAATTTCATTATTTATTGAATATATATACCAACTGGAAAGTGGTCTGTTGAAAGGTCTGTCTTTTAGATTCTCTATATAATCTGAAATATGTGGAGGATTTTCCAGGTCTTTAGTATTCCAATAGTAACTGCTAATTGCCTTATCATAGGGGTTACGCTCAAAACTAAATTTGAAATACTCATTCCATAACTTTTGTCCAAGGTGCTTTTTTACAAAGAATGCTGGTATATGTTCATAATACATGCAAAATGGTTTAATGGACATATATAAAGGGTATAATTTGTTATGAGACTTAAAAAAATCTCCTATTTTTTTTAAATGATTATTTATAATATAATTTTGTGGACCTGTATGTCCCAATTCCTCACGTACCATTTCGTCTTCATTACCAATTGTTGTAATAACATCTTGAGATCCACAAAATTTGGATAAAGCAATTTCTAAACTTGTTCCTGCTGTTTTTTTTGTTTTCAAAAATATAAACTTGTATTTATGGTTTATTATCATTGTCTACTCTCTCTTCATCAGTAAAATATATCATCGATTTGATAATAATGTGCAGCCATTATTTAGAATTATATACAATTGTCTTTTATAAATCAATTATATATAGCATTTTGTGAAAAGTGGTTATATTTGTATTTGCTCTTCATTATCTAATATAAAATTTGTGGAATTTTTCATGAAAGAATATTTATTGATCGGATCATTTAATACATTGGAGGAATTTATTGAACTCCACCTTTACAATCAAAGATATATGTGAAAAAATCTGGCAACTTGAAGATAGATACAATCTTCTGGATTATGAAATAGAAAGGGTAAAGATCTGGCAGTATCTTCGATACAAGATTTACGTAGAAATATCAAAAGAACTTGAAATATTCAATCAGCCGCATACAGAAAAATATAGTCTCTTGGATTTGGCTCGTGCATTCCCCAAATATCTCTATTATTCTATAACTAAAAATCCATTATTAGGAAGCTACAAAAAAGACATACTTATATTTGATCACAATCGGAAAATAATCCTGAACAATGAATATGTGGATATCTATACTAAATATTTAATTGATGAACTTAATGATAACGAATATGAGGTAATTGAAAATCCTTATCTGCATAGTCATTTTATGAAAAATGATCCTCTGCGTAAGTATTTGGACTATGCATATTTGTCTTATTATCCAAAATCGCTCTTTTCTTTTAAATTTACACCGGAACAAAAATATCTCATAAATAAAATAACATATGAATTCAATACGCACTTCGGTATAAATCTGGATCTGGCAGATTTATTTAACAAATATTTGAAAATATTCCTTCATTTTTATGGTTTCTATGATCGATTAATTAAGAAAAGAGGATATAAAAAAGTATATGTAGTTGTCTCTTATGGGCCAGTTATAGTTCCACTGATTGCTGCGGCTAAAAATAACAATGTTCAGGTTATAGAATTACAACATGGAGTAATCGGCCCATATCATCTGGGTTACAATTTTCCAAACTATAGTGGTAAATTAGACTATTTCCCGGATATACTCTACAGTTTTGGGGATTATTGGAATGAAACGGTTAATTTGCCTATCTCTAAAGAAAACATCGTTACTTATGGTTATCCTTACATGCGAGAGATGATTGAAAAATACAAGCATCTTCCAAAAAAGACAAATCAGATATTGTTTATTTCTCAGGGTGCAATTGGACTGGAATTATCTAAATTTGCGTATCATTTAGCTGAAAAATTGGATAATTACAAAATAATATACAAACTCCATCCTGGAGAATATGACCGCTGGAAGGCTGAATATGCCGAACTCGTCTCTGCAAGCAATTTGGATAATGTGGAAGTGATTGATAATAATGATAAAAATCTATATGAATACTTAGCTGAATCGCCTTTGTTGGTTGGGGTATTTTCCACAGCAGTTTATGAGGGTTTAAGTTTCAAATGTAAAACTTTTTTAGTTGATTTGCCGGGTATTGAGCATATGGAATATCTATTCAGTAAAGGTATAGTTAAAAAGGTAACTAACCCTGATGAATTATTGGATTCACTGGAAACATTTGAACCATCACCTTATGACGAAGAATATTTTTTCAGGTCGGTTTGATTATATCTTAAAAAAATGTCGCCAGATTACATGAATACATATATTTATTATCTATCTCTGTTCGTCATCTCTTTCAATCTTCTCAAAACTTTTAAATTGGATTGAACAATACAATTGCAGCAATTATTTTAGTAACAATTTCAAGAAGTGTGGGCCATGAAAACAAATTATCCGGATAAATTGAAATATTCGATTTTGCCATTCACAGGTATACTCCTGTGTTTTATTATAGCATTCTACATAAGAACAATCCCTGCAGAAAGCGTATTCATCTCTGAAAACTTCGTGCGTTTTGGAGGCAACGATCCCTGGTATCACCTGAGAAACGTGGAATCCATCCTGCATAATTTCCCTTCAATGCTCTGGTTTGATGCTCATACCAATTACCCTCACGGTACAAGTCAGGTCTTTGCCCCCCTGTTTGATCTGGTGCTTGCCAGTATTATATGGATAATCGGAATGGGCAATCCCTCCACTGAACTTACTCATACAATCTGTGCTTATTACCCGGCCTTTCTGGGTGCTGTGATAGTGATCCCTGCATATTTTGTAGCCAAATGGGTTTTTGATGACAGGCGTATTGGACTACTTGCAGCTTTTCTCATCGCTATTGCACCCGGTCAATTCCTCTCCCGATCCCTAATCGGCTTCAATGACCACCATGTTGCAGAAGCCCTGCTCAGCACGGTTGTTGCTATGTTTCTGATCTTTGCCCTGAAACGCAGCGAAGAACATGATTTGAGTCTGTCTTCCCTGAAGGAAAAAAGACTGGCACAGATGAAACCTATCCTTCCCTATTTCCTCCTTGCCGGTTTCTTTTTAGGCGCCTACACCCTTGCATGGAAAGGAGCCCTCTTTTTCAGTTTCATAATCGGTGTCTACATTACGGCCCAGCATATAATTGACCACATGCATGGCCGCTCCACGGAGTATCTGGCTATCGGTGGGATGGCAATCTTTGCCGTGGCACTTGTAATGGTACTGTTGGCTCCTGAAATAGGAAACACCAAATCCCGACAAATATTTGGACTGACAGCGGGTCTTGTGGCATTTCCTCTTCTCTCTGTGATATCGTACTACATGAGGGAAAAACAACTCAACCGCTATTACTATCCACTCTCTGTAGCAGCTCTTTTTGGTGGAGGTATCCTGCTGGCCCGTGTGGTCTCCGAATCGGCCTATGCTCTGGTTACCAGTGTCTTCAGTTATTTCATGCGCACAGGCGGCGGTCTCACTATCGCTGAAGCCTCCCCTCTCCTGATGCGTGGAGGACAGTTCACCCTACAACCCCTCTGGTACAATTTCGCTCTTGCAGGTATCCTCTCCTTCTTCGCCCTGGCAATCCTGGCCTATATTGCCATCTATCGCCATAACAACCGGGAGCAGACCTTCCTGATAGTCTGGTCTGTGATGATCATCTGGGCCATGCTGCAGCAAAACCGTTTTGCCTACTACTACTCGGTCAATGCAGCCATCCTTTCAGCATACTTAGGAATCAAAGTGCTGGACCTGGCAGGCTGGAAAGATATCAAGAGTCCTTTTGCCGAAGCGACATCCAGTATAAGCGACTGGCTCAAACAGATCAAACCGGTCCATGCAGTTGCTCTTGTACTGGTGGTGCTGGTACTGGCTTATCCGTCCTATGACCTTTCCATGCAGCAGAATCAGGGTACAGGCGGACCCAATGGTTACTGGATTGAAGCGACCCAGTGGATGAAATACAATACACCCGATCCCGGTCTGGATTACTATGAAAGTTATGAACAACCTCCCGAAGGTGAACTCTATCCCTATCCCGATGAAGCCTACGGAGTAATGTCCTGGTGGGACTACGGTCACTGGCTTCAAGTCATCGGCCACAGGATACCCAACGCCAATCCTTTCCAGCAAGGAATCGGTGGCCGACGCAACAGTATGGAGGAAGAGAACAAACCCGGTGCATCCACCTTTTTCACCGCCCCCTCTGAAGCAGAGGCTACAGCAGTACTGGAAGCCGTACATCCCGACCCCGACAAAGCAGGGGCACGTTACGTGGTCTCCGATGTGGAAATGGCCACCGGGAAATTCTATGCCATGGCTGCCTGGACTCTGGATACCGATAATTACTATGTGCAGGCCCAGACTGCCCAGGGTACCCAGACAGTACCCGGAGAGCGGTATTTCAACACAATGGAAGCCCGGCTGCACATCTTTGATGGTGATGGTCTCAAACAATATCGTATGGTGCATGAGACACCTGCTCGTAATACTGCAGAGAGTGGCTACAAGCAGGTCTACAATGTCCTTTTTGGCGGTAATGTTGAAGTGGTAAATACCGGTTATGTGAAGATCTTCGAGTATGTGGATGGTGCTACTATCACAGGACAGGCACCTGAAGGTGAAAAAGTAACCATTACAAATACCATCCGTACCACTACCGGCAGGACTTTTGAGTATTCCCAGTCCACCACGGCCACAGATGGTACCTATGAATTCGTGGTGCCTTATTCAACAGAAGGGCCAATGTCAGGCCAGACACAATTTGATACCGCACCCACAGGTTCCTACAAGGTTTCCTTCGGGGATACCACTGAATCCGTACGGGTAAGTGAATCGGCTGTTTTGAATGGTGGGGAAATAGAGGTCTAAGATCTCTATTCTCCCTTTTTCTGATTTTCTTGAATTCCTTTTTTTTGTTGTCGATATCGATTAATATAATTAAAACAAAACAACCAGATACCTATGGTTTCACACAATAATGCAATTGATACTTACAAAAAGCAACTCCATAAAATGCTGCCAAAATTAAAAGAGGAGTATAAGGTCGCTTCTCTTGCTGTATTTGGTTCTTATGTCAGGGGAGAACAAACGAATAGTAGTGACCTTGATATACTGGTCGAATTCAGTGAAACTCCGGGATTGCTTGAGTTCATTGAACTTGAAAACTATCTTTCTGATACTTTAGGAATAAAAGTTGATCTTGTGCACAAAAAGGCTCTAAAGCCAAATATCGGGAAAAATATACTGAATGAGGCCACACCGGTATGAAGAATGAACGTCAAGTCTGCCAGATTCTCCACAACATACAATAATATCGCAATCTTCTGAATCAAATATCCTATTGTAACTAATTTTCCCACTGATAAACAACCTTATATGCCTACAGGATCACCTTCAGACCATGAATGCAGGCACTAACAGAAAGAACATCAAGCCAGGGTTAAACGTAGGAATAGTTCTAAAGCAGGACCAGAAGAGCGGCAAAATAACCAGAGGTATTGTCAAAAGAATTCTCACCAAATCTTCATCTCATCCCCATGGAATTAAAGTACAACTGGAAGATGGTAGTGTCGGAAGGGTGAAGTAAATCTATTGATGCTGGGTCATTTGGTCCGAATTCTCATCACGTTTAATTTATATAGTATACTCAAGTATACTCAAGTATATGGCAACAACTACAATTAAAGTGGATTCTGAAGTAAAAAACAATCTTGATAACCTGAAGCTGTTTCCCAGGGAGTCATATAATGAGGTTCTTTCCAGGTTGGTTGGGATGGCTTATGATGAGGAGCCTTTGAGTGAAGATACTCTCAAAAGAGTTGAAGAAGCCCTTCACGATCTCAAGGAAGGAAATTATTACACACAGGAAGAAATAGAAGCTGAACTGGAGCTTCGCTAATGTATACTATCCTGTATTCACCGGGTGCAAGAAAAGATTTACAGAAGCTACCCGTTGATATGGCAAAAAGGGTAGTTGCTGGCATTAAGGAAATAAAGTCAAATCCCAAAGTTCATGTGAAAAAACTCAAAGGTTCCCCGAAATCTCCTCTATACTCACTAAGAATAGGGGAATACAGGGTGATTTTGAGCATTGATGGTGACAAGCTGATTGTTTTTGTAATAGAAATAGGCCATAGACGCAACATCTACAATAAATATTAAGACTCATAGAGTTCTCTTTTTTGATTTAGTACCTGATCATGCATAATTCGCTATCTACAAATAATAGATAAGAGGTATCCCTAAGCAGGTGAGAGGATTGGACAAAGTGATTAAAGGTAAAGCATGGATCTTCGGTGACGATGTGGACACCGATGTAATCATCCCGGGTAAATACCTGCGCACCACCGATATGCAGGTTTTTGCCGATCATGCCATGGAAGGCATCGACCCTGATTTTTCAAGCAAAGTATCCCCCGGTGACATCATTGTCGGTGGCAACAATTTTGGCTGTGGCTCCTCCAGGGAACAGGCTCCCCTGGCGCTTAAACATGCAGGTGTGGGCTGTGTGGTCGCTAAATCCTTCGGACGCATTTTTTTCCGTAATTCCATAAATGTAGGCCTGCCGCTGATCGAAGCGGATGTGGAATGTGAGGAAGGTGATGAGGTCGAAGTAAATCTCTCCGAAGGCACTGTGAAAGTGGCAGACAGGACTTACAGTGGCCAGCAGATCCCCGATTTCCTCCTGGAAATACTGAGTGACGGCGGGCTTGTGGAACACCGCAGAAAACAGCAGCAGGGCTAAATCCATGATATTCCCTCAAGAATACAAGCATGTGGGTGTAACTCATATTCATCCAGACGAGGATTCAAAAGAACCCATCTATTTTCTGACCCACTACATGCTTGTGGAGAAATGTAATGGAAACAAATGGCTCTATCAGGTGGAACACAGTGGTGAAGACCTGCTGCGCAAAGCCGAATCCGTGGACCTGATCGCAAAACCTGCAAACATTGTAAGTTTCCCTGAAAAACTCAATATAAAGAACCGCTCCCTCCTGATTCAAAAGGCCGCAGAATTGTGTAAAAACGGCATAACCACGGTCATCTTTACTGGAATCGATAATCATGTGACCTTTGTCCATGAACCCGACCCCTCAACAATTCTGGAACTTGAAATCCTGGATATCGCTCCCCCCTATCCTTCCTGGCTGACCGATGTCGTGCGCCGGCTGGAAACTTCGGGTATATTCGGCGATCTCACTATCACGTTCAAAGAAAACACGATCGATCTGACCCGCTTCAGTGGTCCTGATACGGTCTTCCCCTGTTCTTCCTCGGGTCTTGAAGGCAAATGTCTGGATAATGACGTGATCGAAAAACCTGGCTCTTTACTTGTGGGCTGTGAAATTTCCCGCTCTCTTTTCGAATCCCGTTTTCCTGGTCTGGAATATGAGTTTATCAGTCTCTGCCCCTTCACCAGTGATATCGTCAGACCCACAGGTCCCTTCATCGCCCGCTGTTGTAGGGCTGAGAATGCAGGTCAGGTTACAATCAATGGTTTTCCCGGCGCAACCGTGCACTGGGGTGCCTCTGAATTTGATGTGGCAAACATGATCAGGGAACTTGTGGACAGGATCAGGAAGGATTATGCATGAAACTGGCTGTAATTGAAGGGGATGGTGTGGGCAAAGAAGTAATTCCTGCGGCACTGCAGGTACTGGATTGCTTCGACCTCCCCCTGGAAAAAATCCCTCTGGAACTGGGTTATGGTAAATGGGAAAAGACCGGTCAGGCGATCACGGATGCAGACCTCGAAATCCTGAAAAACTGTGACTGTATCCTGTTCGGGGCGGTAACCACGCCGGCAGATCCCAATTACAAAAGTGTGCTGCTGACCATCCGCCGGGAACTGGACCTCTATGCCAATATAAGGCCCTTAAAACCCATAAAGGGAATAAAAGGTGTCACAGGCAACACGGATTTTGATATTCTGGTGGTGCGGGAAAATACTGAAGGATTGTATTCTTCCATCGAGGAAGTGGGTACGGATACGGCCTGGAGCAAGCGCATAATCACCCGCAGGGCTTGCGAGCGTATTGCACAGGTAGCCTGTGAATATGCCGCCAAACGAGCCAATCATCTGACCATTGTCCACAAATCCAATGTGATCAAGGCGGATTCCCTGTTCCTCAATACCTGCAGGGATGTTGCCCAATCCCACAACGTAATTCACAACGCCATGCTGGTAGATGCCATGGCCTATGATATGGTGCGCTCTCCCGAAAAATATGACGTGGTTGTGGCTCCCAATCTGTACGGGGATATCCTCAGTGATCTCGGCGGGGCGCTTGTGGGTAGTCTGGGTCTGCTGCCAAGTGCCAACATTGGAGAAAAAAAGGCTTTTTTTGAACCGGTACACGGTAGTGCTCCCGATATCGCAGGGAAAGGTATAGCCAATCCGATTGCAGCCATACTTTCAGTGGCCATGCTGCTGGACTGGCTGGATAAACCTGAACAGGCCCTCATTGTTAGGGAAGCGGTGGAAGCTTCTATTAATGAAAATATAATGACTGCAGATCTGGGTGGCAACTCTACAACAGTGCAGGTAACAGAGTTTCTGGTGCACTACGTACAATCCCATTGCTGATTTTCAGGTCACACCCAGCAGTGAAGCAATTCCCTTTTCTGTTACCACGGCGCTTCCTCCGCCAATCCACATCATTATCACAAAATCAATCGCACCGGCCAGAGGATGGCCTCCATCCACAACCCGTATCATAAGAGCAGATATAATGGCATGGACTGCTATGATCAGAAGGACCAGAAGGGAAAGGGTCTCCAGGCTTCCCACGTCTGTATGCAGGATCATACCTATTCCTGAATCAACACCATCAGGTGATTGCATGGATGAAGTGAACATGTCCTGCATAAGGTCAACCACACCCAGAGAAATATTCAGGGTAAACGCTATTCCCGCAGTAAGGCCGTACAGGACACCGACAAGACTTGATGCTGACTGGCTCCTTTTTTTCCTGAGAGTAACAATCCTCAGGAAATTGTTTGCGATCATGTCCCCTATGACATCGGGTTTGCCACCCAGGTTCGTGGCTTCGATGAACATCTTGCTGAAACGATCGATAAGATTACTGCCGGTATTTGCTGCAAAGAGCTCCCATGCCCGGAATTTATTGATACGGGTGGTAAGCCTTTTGTACAGTTCATTCACATCCCCTGTCAGAGGCCCGAAATCATGACTTTTCAGGGCTTTCAGGGCATCATCGATCATCCCTCCTCTTGCCCCTGCGGAGCTTCCCAGTGACCTGATAAAAGAAGGAAAATTTTCGTCCTTGCGGCGAATATCCTTTTCCATTTTTTTGGCTATCCTGCCTGTATAGACCAGGGGTGTCACGACAATTGCAATATCTATGGGGGTGGGGAATTTGTCAACAAGCATTAGAGCAACTGCCACAAGCAAACATGCCAGAAGAGAAATTGGAATGGAGCGGTACAGATGTGTCTTTTCCTTTGTCACAATATTTGATTGAATCCATATAGGATCCTTTGGAACCTTGCTTTTTGTGAAAAATAGCATGGCCACATCGACCATGGCAAAGATGGCAATGACCATTCCCATCAGCATCACGGCATCCATGCCGGTGATCACAGGCATTATGAGCGCAAACGAGGCCATGAATATGAGCGCCATTACCAGGGATACGAAAAGTTCCTTGATCACTTCGATCATATACATGGCGCTGTTGTACATCGCTTCATATTGTTTCATGACAACATTCTGTTCAGCTGCCAGAAATGAGCGGATATCTTCCCCGGATTCCAGGCCGTGGGCGAACCGGTCCAGAAAATCCTGATAAATTATTGAGGGGGTAAGTTTGGATACAAAACGGCATGCTGCAGACATACTCAGATTCCAGACGGTTACAAGATTGTATATTTTCCGGCTCTCCTCTGCCAAGGTCTTATAAGCCTTATTCTGTGAAATGATACGGATTATATCAATCCGGGGCGTGTCTGCGGTTGATATGACGCCCATCTGGGTGATGTAGTAATGCATATTATTGTTGATAGTTGCTGCATGTCCTCCTAATACGGACATGGGATAGTATACGGCAAAAATAATACAGAGTACAGGCACAAGTGCCGGGATTATACGGGCATTTCCCACAAACAGGGTGGGCAGCATGATGTAAAAGATAGCCGAGAATACAAATCCGAACACGATTACAGGGAGGGCGAACTTCTTGACATAATCAAGAGGTTCCATATTCATGAGTTTGAACGCTTTCCTGTAACTCATCCGATCATCTCATATACTGAAAGGCAGGCCATGCACACCGTATTTGTAGAAATTTACTATGATCTTCAAAACGTCATGGTAGTCAGTGATATCCCTTTTGATCATCTCATCCAGTATCTTTGCCCTCAAAAACAGGTCATTGTAGATCTGCCTCTTATCCTCATATCCCAGTTTCGTAGCAATCTTGTCCTCCAGGATGAAACTGTTGTTCAACCCCCGGAAACTATGCGTATCGGTTTCCGGTTCCCACTGGAATACCGCTCTTGTGACAACCCCTCCTGCATCCTCGAAATACCCTTCGATCTCTTCTATGGATATGCAGCGGCGCAGGAATTTGCCCTGCCTGTAAACCGCCTGCAGGATCATTGCCACATTCAGGTTATCAATGAAGGTCACGGGTACATTTATGGGATTACCGGTAAGTCTCTGGATCATTTTTGTAACGGCTGATGCATGGAAAGTAGCCAGTACGGGGTGGCCGGTCTGCATACCCTGGAATGCCACAGCACCCTCTTCTCCTCGAATTTCTCCTACAATGATGTAGTTTGGACGGGAACGCAATGCAGCTTTTAGCAGGGTGAACATTTCAACCCTGGATTCCGGTGGTCCGTCCTCACGGGTAATGAGCTGCTGCCAGACTGCCTGGGGAGGCTGCACTTCAGCGGTATCCTCGGCCGTATAGATCTTGGACTTGGGATTTACGAATGCCAAACAGGCATTGAGCATGGTGGTCTTCCCACTTGCGGTTTCTCCACTGAAGAATACACTCATCCCGTTCTCTAGGCACATCCACATATAAGCTGCCATGTTGATATCGATAGCCCCCCAGTTTATGAGCTGGATTATGCTTACGGGCACATCACTGAACTTACGCATCGTGAAACTGCTACCTCTTTTACTGACATCGAGACTGTAAATGATATTGATACGTGATCCGTCGGGTAAAGCACCATCAGCAACGGGTTTTGCATCACTGACCGGCCGGCCGATCCGCTCACTCATACTGCGCAGCCAACCGTCAAGCCCCGCTTCTGTACCGAAAGTCAGATCGGTTTTCATCATGCCGAGTATCTTGTGTATGATAAATACGCCCGAGACGCCAATGCTGTGAATATCTTCCAGATAGGGGTCCCTGATGATGGGTTCAATGGGTCCGGATCCCACGATATTACGCTCGATGTGGTAATGGATATGGGTATACTCAGCCTGGGTGAGGGGAATGGCTTGTTTTTTGGGAATGAGTTTTTGCAGCAGACTTCCGCCTTCAGTATCCCCTGGTAGTTCTCCTCCGTTTCCGACTTCCACGATTTTGTTAAGCAACTTATTGATTGTATCCTTCAACTCTTTTTCAGATTCAGGGACTATTTCTCCTGCAGAATCTTCGAGGATGCGATCAATTATAGCCTCATATTTGCGCTGCTCGTTTTCTGTGAGCTGGGGTTCAACGGCGTAATAATGTGCCTCTCCCATTTTTTGTGTGCCATAGAGATGAATAAATACGGGATCTCCCACCGGGATGATTATATTGACATTTTCAGGATCCAGATCTTTGGGCAGGCTGACCAGAAATTCGGGCCGATCTCCTCCGCGTTTCATAAACCGGCTTACATACGTTTTGAGATGCGGATTTGCCTGCATTGCCTTCTGAAAATTTGCTTGCATTTTTTCATCTCTCTGTTATCATGCCACGGAAGCAATTTCCACTACCAGGCCTACTTTTGGCTCTATCCTGAACCCTATAAGCTGTCCCACTTTACCTTTGGCTCCCGTGAACTTATTCACGATCAGTGTTCTTTTCACTTCCGAGCCCATTGTTTTTGATTTTAATGTCATGTAAATATCCGAGGATGAACGAAACATCGCATTAAGTTCTTCTTCAAGCTGGCCGCTTTCAACTGTCAGGATAATTACTTTCCCCATTCCGTTTAGTTTTTTGAAAAAGGAGATGAGTTCCAGGCTTTTTTCGCTGTTTGCACTGTATTTGATAAGAGCTGAGATCGTATCGATAATAATGATGTCATTATTAAACAATTCCTCTGCCGACATAAGTCTTTCAATAAAATCAAGACGGGATTTTGCAGCCTTTACCAGTGGAATCACAGGGATATACAGCAACCTGTTTTTGAGCAAATGCTGGGCTATTGGGTAATCCAGGGAATACATCTGGTTGATAAAACCCTTGGTGGTCATCTGTGTGGAGATCAGGGTCACATTTGTATCATTTTCAATAAGCCCGTAGGCAATTCTCTGGCTGATGGTACTTTTTCCCTGGCCGCTTCCTCCTTCCAGGACAATGAGAGAACCCGTGGGAAACCCTTTCCCGAGTTTATCGTTGAATTCATCTCTTTCTATTGAGAAAGGATATACGTTGTTTTGCACTTCATCAGCCTCATTCAGTTTCAAAGTTTATTGCATCGGTCTTCCCATTCTCCACGGCAACAAGGATCCTGTGGTCTCCAGGGCTAAGGGATGTTGAAATCTCTAAAATAAGCAGATCCGCCGGACTCCATACCCCATCCTCTTCCTGAAGCCGCGAATTCAGGTCATCGGGGGATACCAGCAGGCCGTCGATGAACACGTCTACATAATCAATAGGTATGCTTGTTTTACCGGTATTTTTCACATAGAAACTGTATGTGTTACTGTTGTTGGGTACAATCTCGGGGTCATTGACTATGGTGATATCCGTGCGGAGTTGATCTGCCATAATATTACTGTTGGTATAGGCAGACGATGTCAATGACTGGACATTGGTATTCAGTACAGCAACTACTGAGACTGCAATTATTACAGCGGCAATGAAGAAGATCATATGGGTAATGGCGGTATCAGCCTCTTCATTTTCTCTTATGTTCCCAGTAACTCGCTTCATCCTTAACATTCCCTTTTTTTAGTCCCGGATATGCTACATTTCAATTAATATGATAGGTAGCATAATCTCCGATGCCGTTTTCAGTAACAAATTTTATGCGATGCCAGTCGCTTCCGTTGAGGTTATCCATTGTGAAAGTAACGGATTCTTCAGGACTCCATGTATGGGTATCGGCTGAAGTATTATAATCCGTAAGCTCTCCATCGACAAGTACATCTATTTGTTCCCAATCCAGTACCCTGCTGCCTGTGTTTGTCACATCTACGGTTATTGTATAACTGGTATTGGATCCGGTATAATTTATTTCCCCGATACTGATGGATGTATGTGTTTTTTCCAGCATCAGTGCATTATTATCTTCTTTGGCCGTCTGCAGGTTATCCTGGGATGCAGCCCAGCCATTATAATATGTGCCACCCAAAAACAGGAATGCTATAAGGAAAATCGCCACCACAACCGAAGTCTCAAATCCCATAGAGTTCCTCCAGGCCGTGTTTTACTTTTGCCATTTCCCGATCGATGGTACTCAACATGTTCCTGTCGATCTTGCGTCCTCGTAATTTTTCAATGAACAGCAGGGATTTGGTATGGTCTTCAGGCAGCAATCTCCAGGTAGGTTTTTCCACATAATAATCAATTCCCCGGGCATAAGCCATTATTTCAGAGCGGACGCCTTCACTGATCCAGCCTATATCGACATAATAGTCAAGGACATCCATGAGATTGTTCCTGCCTACTCTTTCCATGAGGAACTCTATCCAGTTTAAAAGCACAATTATATTGGTAGGTTTCTTCTTGACAATGTCAAGATCCAGCAGAGGCAGTTTTCCGGCAAACTCTTCTTCATAATCGTTTTCTACTGTATCTCTATCGGGTTTTGCCTTTTTGGTACTGTGCTGATCCGGCTGGCTAGCAATACCATTTTCGAGTGAATTCATACGTTCGGCTGTTTCCCCGTTTGTTATTGTCAGGTCTTCAATCCTGCCTTCAAGAACGTCTGCGCGCTGGGTAAAACTGTCCATAGCCTGAGAAATCCCTTGCATGCGTTCATTGGTATCAACAAGGGCATCTGCAAACGTTTCAAGTTTGCCATTTATGGCCTCGATATGTTCTCCGGTTTCGGGAGAGACACCTGATGCAGCAGTTTTTTGCTCGACATTTGCAATCTCATTTCTCAGCATCTTCATGCTTTTTGAGAGTTCGTGGATGTGTTCTTCGTTCTTGTCAAACCTTTCAAGAATTTCTTTATTTTCCTCTTCTTCGCCCACAAAAGGATTGACCTGGTTTGAAACAACTTCATACAAAGATAAAAGGTCCAGAACACTTTGATCTATCTTCTCGATGGTTTCTTTTACTTCTTTGTTTTCGTTTTGCACCATCGAAACGGTAACATCGATCTTGGAGATCTTATCCTCAAGCTCTGCTATTCTCCGGGTGTTTTCTTCAGCTATATCCGAATCTGGCGAGTTGTCATAATCCTCGCTAGACTGCCCGTCTGAATAGTCCTCATCAAAAGGCGGCTCACTGGCAAAATCGTTGTCCTCATCAGGCAGGGAAGATTTGTCTTGATTCCCTTTTTTCTTAAAGAATTTTGATTTGAGGCCCTGGATTGTTTGCCCGATTCCCGCCATGCTATCACGGATTATGCTTTAGTAGTATATAATTGTATATATATTCTGATATACTATTATTTATAAATAATCCAGTTTATTGGCAAATCAGCTCTTGATCCGTGTACCCACACGTTCTCCTTCGACAGGTTCACTCTTTATTTTTTCCTGCATTACGACTTTGTAAATATCCCCTTCACTGGAACCATCCATAACGATTGTTTCAATATTGCATCTCTCGATTATTTTTGCAGCCAGGGGATCGACAGGGGATTTTGAACCAGCTTTCATTTCAGTGGACATTACCACATCAAGCAGTTCTTTGGGAGTCATCACATCAAATTTTATAGCATCAGGGGATGCTGTCGGGTCTTTTGAATATACGCCGTCCACGGAAGTTGCAATCACCATTAACTCAGCTCCCAGATACTCGGCAAGTACAGCGGACACCGTATCTGTGGTCTGTCCCGGGATTACTCCTCCCATTACAATGATTTTGCCGGAGGACAGGGCAAGTTCTGCATCCCTGTAACTCTGAGGTGGTTCTGGATATGCATTTTTGCCCAGGGCAGCTATGAGGAGCTGGGCATTGAGACGGGTAACATCGATGCCTATAAAATCACAGGTGACCTCATTTGCTCCGACCTGCCTGGCAGCTTCTATGTACTGGCGGGCGGCAACCCCTCCGCCGGTCACGACTACCACGGAATGTTCTTTCGAAAGCTCTTCCAGCATGTCGGCGTATTTTGCGAACCTCTCCGGATCCAGGTCCCTGGCAAGAATGGATCCGCCTATTGATATTACTACTAGCATGAATGGTCCTCCGGATATTGTTCAGAAGTATTATGTAAATATATGATATGCAAAATGGGAATAGGGGAAGAATACAGCCTTTTTGTAAAAAAGATATGATGAGGCTGCATTTTCCTACCTTCATAAATGGTATGCCTGATACAATCGCTCTATGCCCAAACCCGGGGCATCTGAAGAACAGTTAGTGATTATGTAATAGATTCCCTCTTCAGACATAGGATTGACCCGGCAAACTTGTTCAAAAAAGTAAAGAGAAAATGGAATAATTATTCCATTGTTATTGCTTCGGTTGGACAGACGTCCACACATGCACCACAGTCCACACACTCTTCAGCGTCTACGACTGCAATGTTTTCATCGTTCATTGAGATTGCTTCAGATGGACATTCGTCCACGCATGCTCCGCAACCTACACATTCGTCAACATTGATTATTGCTACCATATCTATCGACTCTCCTGTTGATTTTTGACGTCTTAATAGACTTCATCCTATCATTAAATAACTAAAATAAAAAGTTATCGATTAGGATTTATAACATCTTGGTATCCCCTTACTTCGAATGAGTAAAGGGCGATTACAGAATCTTTTTAATTTATAAGACATATTTATTTTGGAGTAATATAATGATATTGTAAACACACTCTCAATTTGGGTATATGATACAATGAAAGATGAAAAAGCAGTTTCTCCCGTTGTCGGCATCATGTTGATGATTGCCATAACCATTGTTCTTGGAGTCACTCTGATCTTCTTTGCCACGGCCTTTGAAATAGAGGAGCCTGCACCTTTTGTGGCACATTCAAGTGGGGAACTGATTTCTCATCATGTAGATGGTCTTGCGAAGGATCAGTTTGTCTATATCTATCATAATGGTGGTGATCCAATCAATGTATCTGATATTGAAATTATGGTGAATGCTACTGAAGTCTCTGGAAATCAAGCTGTTATTTTTGATTTGCCTGTAGAAAATTCTCTTGGGAAAGAGAATATTGAGGGTGAATCAGAAATGATAGACAAGAGCCCTGATGGGATTGCCGGAGCAATCAAAGAACCCGAGTTTTCTACAGGTGAATTGATTATGTTTCGTATTAATAGTGGCTCCTGTTCCTTAGAAAAAGGTGACCAGATAACTGTAAAAATCATACATACGCCTACCAACACAATAGTCATCGAAGAAACTCTGACCGCTTCCTGAGGCGCATAAACTTCCAATCCAATATCTTTTTAATAGGAGGAGCTTTAGGGAAAGCCATGAGCACCCCTGACAATTATATCCAGTACTTCCCCCTGGAGCAATGTTATCCCAATCAGAAGGACGCAATGGAGAAGATTCACCGCTCCCTGCTGGAAGAAAATCTGGTGCTTTTTGAAGGAGCCTGTGGGACCGGGAAGACCCTGAGTGCGCTGGTTCCTTCGTTGCATGTGGGAAAACAATTGGGCAAAACCGTGTTCATTGCCACGAATGTCCATCAACAGATGTTACAGTTCATAGATGAGGCCCGCCAGATTAAACGTACCCATGACATCAAGGTCCTGGTCTTCAAGGGTAAGATGAGCATGTGTCCCCTGAAACAGGGGTATGATGAATGCGAGGCCAAACGGGATAACACCTATGATCTAATGGAGATCGAAAAGGAAATCATTCTCAAAAAACAGGAATCAAAGGCTGCCTGGGATGAGTATAAGTCCTCGGGGGAAGCAGCTCATGCTTCTTTGAGGGATGCTGTCGATGAGGAGCGGGAAAAACTCGAGGAAAAAGCAAGTTCCCTGAGGAAACGTTCATGCGATCCCCTGTATGAGGTTTTAAAGGCAGAGGATGAAAAATTCCAGAAATGGCTTTTCCAGGATGTACGCGATCCTGAAGAGGTCAATGATTATGCTGCTGAAAACGGGATGTGTGGTTATGAACTTCTCAAGCGGGAATTGAAAAATGCCGACCTTGTCATAGCCAATTTTCATCATATCCTCAATGATATGATATTTTCCACAATGCTGCGCTGGATGGACAAAGAACCCGAAGATATCATAGCGATATTTGACGAAGCCCATAATATAGAAAACGCTGCCAGGTCCCATTCATCCATTACTTTGACCGAACATACCATTGAAAGTGCCCTGGCTGAACTTAATGCCAATGAAAAAAGTGATCTTTTTACCTCCATGCCGGTTGAGGATGTGGAAGCCGTGCTCTCCATCCTCCTGGAAGTGGTCAGGGATACCTATGATAACCGTTTCAAGTTCGGGGAACGCCAGCGGGTGGGGCGCAACTGGTATGATATACGCATAAGTGACCCCTATGAAAGAAATGATGTGGTTCACGCCCGTTTTATGAGACGGATGAAAGAGACCGGTTATGGGGAGGAAAAACAGGTACAGGAATTGCTCGGGATCGCTGCCGAAGTGGGGGGTTTACTGGATAATGCCTATCATGAACAATACAAACAGGGCCAGACCCCTATCCTGAAAAGATCCCACCTAAAACCCACTGCAGAATTCTTCTCCCAGTATCTTAAACTCTCCAATAACGAAAATTATTATCCGGTACTCAATGTTCGCCGGGATCAGGGTGGGGAGATCTACGGCAGGCTGGAATTGTTCACCTGTATCCCGAAAAACGTTACAGGCCCGCTGCTGGATTCGATCTACTCGGCAATCCTGATGTCTGCAACCCTGCGTCCCTTCGATATGATCAAAAGCACGCTGGGTATCACGCGGCAGACATGCGATCTGGCCTATGGTCTGACCTTTCCCGAAGAACGCAGATTGACAATTGCAGTATCGGTCCCTCCCCAGTATTCGAGGATACGGGACGATCCCCAGAACCTCCAGATATTAGAACAGGTGTTACAGGACACTATTGAAAATGCCGGAGGCAATGTGATCATCTTCTTCCCGAACGCTTTTGAGGCAAAACGGTATTTCCGTAAATTCGATGGTTTGCTTGATGCCGAACTGTTCCTTGATGAAACCGGGATATCTGCCCAGGATATACGCAAGCAATTCTTCCAGACCGGAGAGCAGGGAGGCAAAGCTGCCCTTTTCACCTATCTCTGGGGTACCCTCAGTGAAGGAGTGGATTACAGGAATGGTCGGGGTCGGGTTGTTGTGGTGGTCGGTGTAGGCTATTCGGCCCTGAATGACAGGATGCATGCGGTGGAATCTGCCTATGATCATGAATTCGGTTATGGTTCCGGCTGGGAATATGCTGTACAGGTCCCCACGATACGTAAGATCAGACAGGCCATGGGCAGAGTGGTACGTTCACCGGCCGATTACGGTGTCAGGATACTGCTGGATGGCAGGTTCATGACGGATTCGGTTAAAAGACTGGGAAAATATTCGGTATACCCCTCATTTCCCGAAGATGAGAGGAAGGAATTCCTTGATGTGGAACCCGGGAAAGTGAAATATTCCCTGCTCAATTTCTTTTCGGACATGGAAGAGCTGTCCTGACACATATATATATGATTGTGAATTAGTTCCAAGGTACTATGATCGAGATCACATCCCCTTCAAGGCTGCACCTCTCCCTGATCGATCTCAATGCTTCCCTGGGCCGGGTTGATGGAGGAGTGGGTGTGAGTCTGCAATATCCCCATATTCATCTTACTGCTGAAAAAAGTGATCAGGTGGAGATTAACGGCAGCTCTTTACTGTACGACAAAGTGCGAGCTGCGATTTCTGCCCTGCTGCCTGAAGGAGAAGGGATCAGTATCTATCTTGATGAGGATATGCCTGCCCATGTAGGTCTGGGTTCGGGCACACAGGTGGCTTTGTGTACTGCGGCTGCGATCAACGAGCTTTTCGAACTGGACCTTTCGGTCAGACAGCTGGCCCAAAAAGTGGGCCGGGGTGGTACTTCCGGTATTGGTGTGGCAGCTTTTGAGGAAGGGGGTTTCCTTGTGGATTGTGGACATAGTTTTTCTGATAAAGGTGCTTTTTCTCCCTCCTCTGCCAGTCCGGCCCCTCCCGCTCCGATAGTTTTCAGACATGATTTCCCGGACTGGCCCATAGTGCTGGCTCTTCCTGACAGACAGGGAGCCCATGATGCACAGGAAGTGGATATTTTCAGGCAGGTCTGTCCTGTACCCCTGGAGGATGTACAGGCGATCTCTCACATCGTTCTGATGCAGATGATTCCGGCAGTTATTGAAAATGATATTGAGAACTTCGGCAGCGCACTTGATAGCCTGCAGACACTGGGGTTCAAAAAACAAGAGGTCTCCCTGCAGAGCCAGCAGGTGCAAGAAGTAATTGAACAGATGAGACTGGCCGACACCCATGGTGTCGGGATGAGTTCCTTTGGGCCTGCAATATGTGGTTTTGTTGAGAATGAGACTCAGGGGAAACGTATTGTCCGGGATATGCAAAACTTCCTGGATGAGAATATAGGGGGCAAGGTTTTGCTTACAACTCCCAATAACACCGGTGCGGATGTCAGGATGGATTAAACTTGAATGTGAAAACCTGGTTTGCAGATATTGAAATCAATGAAGATGGAAGTGTGGCTGAATGCAGTCCCTGTACGCAGGATGTGCAGCAGCTGGCAGAAAGATTGCTTGTCTTTCAGAAAGATCCCAAACAAATCCCGCCGGCATGTTTTGATCCCGTTCAAAATGCCATTGAATGTGGTTTTGCAGCAGGGGAAACTGAATATTATTCCCTGTTGCAGCAAACCTGTATTGCAGCCACCCGGCTTAAGATAAAGAACTCTTATTCTCCGGATCTGCGAATTATCCATGCAGTGGAAGCACTGGATGATATTGATGAGGCGGCCAACCTGCTGGCTGAGAGATTGGGCATATGGTACGGCGAACATTTCCCCGAAGCAGGCATGCTAACCGAAAACCTGGCCAAATTCGTAGCCGAAAACGGGCTCAGGCAGGATTTACAGCAGGATTCGCAGTTTCATGAGACTGCCCGCTCATCGGTGGGTATGGAAATGGATGCAGAGGACGGAGCTATCATAAAGGCTTTTGCAGCGGACCTCACTTCCCTGTATGAGAGGCGTCATGTGATAGAAGCCTATATTCACAAAAACATGGAGCAACTCGCTCCCAATCTGGATGAGGTCGCAGGAGCCAATCTGGGTGCTCGATTGATCAGTATGGCCGGTGGATTGCAGTCTCTCTCCCGGATGCCGTCAAGTACCATACAGGTAATGGGTGCAAACCAGGCCTTATTCAAACATCTCAGAGGCAAAGCAACCTCTCCCAAACACGGTATTATTTTCAATCATCCCCTGATCAAGAATTCCCATCCCAAAATCCGGGGCAAAATGGCCCGCGCGCTTGCTTCAGGCCTGAGTATCGCAAGCAGGGTGGATGCTTTTTCCGGCCAGTTGAATCCGGCAATTAAAGAAAAACTGGATCGTAAGGTCCGGTCCATCAAGGAGGGGAATTAATGAAGGCCAAAACCTTCCATGAAAACATTTTCACGCTACAGCAGGGCAAGAAAAGGTTCCTTGCCACCAGAAATCTTTCTCCCGGATTTGAAGTTTACGGGGAACGCCTGGTGCAGGTTGAACAGGCAGAGTACCGTATCTGGGAGCCCAAAAGAAGTAAACTTGCGGCAATGTTGCTCAAAAAACTTACCTCGCCCTTCACAACCACATCAAAGGTGCTTTATCTGGGCTCGGCCACAGGTACCACTGTCAGTCATGTTTCGGATATTGTGCATAAAGGAGTGGTCTATGCAGTGGAATTTTCTCCCCGTACAATGCGGGACATGTTGCCCATCTGCGAAGAAAGGCCAAATATAATCCCTATGCTTGCCGATGCTTCCAAACCGCAATCCTATGCAAATGTTGTGGAGCCTGTTGATGTTATCTTTCAGGATGTGGCCCAGCCGGACCAGGCATCCATTGCCCTGTCCAATGTGCAGCACTTCCTCAAACCCGGCGGTTACCTGTTGATGAGCATCAAGGCCCGGAGTGTGGATTCGACTGCAAAACCAGATACTGTTTTTAAACAGCAGCTCAAAACATTACTGGAGCAAGAGAATTCAAAATTGGAACTTGTCAAGAAACAGAAACTTGCACCGTTCCATATAGATCATCTCGGGGTAGTTGTAAAAAAGACTGAATGAGGTTTGCAGGTGGCAGATCAGGATGAATTGAGACAGGGGCTGGGCAAATATTTCGGTGTCTGCCCATCGTATCATCATTCCAAGGCCTGCTTATGCAAGAATTGTTCGTCCTATCCGGGTGAAGGTTATATGTTCTGTGCACGGGGTCCTGCATCCGATGAGGCCAGGCAGGGATGTATGTGTACAAAATGTTATGTCTATCACCAGTTTGCTCTTGAAGGGGATTATTTTTGCAGGCGGGAATGAATTGTGAGCAAAAATACAATTATTGTGTTAATTTTTGTACTGTGGACTCTTACTATGGCCGGATGTGTACAGCAGGAGGGCGACAACATCACAGCACAAACTGAAAAATGTGAGTATTCCGATGTTTCTGCAGCAGAGGCATTCAATCTGATTGAGAACGAGGATATTTTCATCTTGGATGTGCGTACCCAGTCCGAATATGATAACGGCCATCTGGAGAATTCCTACCTGATCCCTGTTTCTGAACTGGAATACCGGTTGGATGAGGTACCTTCGGATACTGCGATTCTTGTCTACTGTCGCAGTGGCAGACGGAGTGTGACCGCCTCGAATATTCTTCTGGATGCGGGTTACTGTGATGTTTATAACATGGAAGCCGGTTTTAATGAATGGCGTTCAGAGGGCTATCCCTATGTGGAATAATATTTTTTGAAATTGATGCAAATTCTCTGTTGGAAATCTATTCTTTGCATTCTATTGATTATCTGGATAGCAGCTAATTTCTAGTTTTTCAGAGGTTCACACTTACCAGTAGTTAGGACCTAATGTTCTGAAATCTTATATCTACATGACTTACTATAATATATTATGAGAGAAAATGTCGATATACACAGGTTCTGGATATTACTGGCCAGTGCAGTAGTATTGGTATTGCTTTCGTCCGTATCCATGGCTGCTGAGATAAGAGTGGATGACGACGATGGGACTAAAGATTATGACACAATTCAGGGAGCTGTAGATGCAGCAGGTGATTATGACACAATTCTTGTCTATCCAGGTACATACAATGAGAATGTGAATGTGGATATACCGTTGAATATCACTTCCACAGACGGTGCTTCTGTCACACATGTCACTGCAGATGTCTTAGAGTATCCTGTTTTTGATATAGAATCTAATAATGTAACTATTAATGGATTTAATATTAGTGGAACTACTCATACATATCGAGGTTCTATTACTTTAGATGAAGTTGAATACTGCAATATAACTAATAATAATATATCAAATAGTGATAATGGAATATTCATTCGTCTTACTTCAAAAAACAACAATTTGGTTGATAATCACGTTTCAGGTAATACTAAGGGCATATATCTATGGTATACTTATTATAACAATTTGACCAACAATGTTGTAACAAGAAATAATAATGGAATTTATCTTGAATCTTCTGAAGAAAATGAATTAATCGATAACACCATTCTAGATAACGTTGACAATGGAATCTACCTAAAAGATTCTTATGATAATAATTTACATAACAACAATGTTTCTGGCAACAATAAAGGAATTTGTATGTATTCGCCTAAAGATTTTCCTAGTGACAATAATTTTTCCAGTAACACTGTGTTTAACAATGTCAATGAAGGTATCTTTTTACAATATCCTCTGGATAGCACTTTGACTGATAATTCTGTATATAACAATTCCGAAGGTATCGTTTTACAATATCCTCAGGATAGCACTTTGACTGATAATACAGTGTTTAATAATACTGGAAGTGGTATCACTCTGGATGATGATGGTGATCATGAAGTCCGTAATGAAAATAATACCCTTATAGATAACACAGTTTTGAATAACAATAAGGGTATAGATATTCTATATGTTGATAACACTACCCTTATTGGTAACACAGTTTTAGATAACAATAATGGCATATGGATTGATAAATGCTATTACAACAATTTGACCGGAAACAATGTGTCAAATAATACTGACAAAGGTATCTATCTGTTTTCTTCTCACCATAACAATCTGGTTGGTAACAATGTATTGGAAAATTGTGTTTTTGGTATATATCAGAACATTGGTGGACTACATTTAACGTCTTCAAATTACAATTTTATAGAGTATAATAATATTTCTTATAATGGGGACAATGGAATATATATGGATGGCTATAATACAGGCTGTGGAAATAATAATTTGAGTGGAAATATCCTATCTAATAACGGTTGGTATGGAATTAGCTTAAAAGGAACAGCCCATTACATCTATAACAATACCATCTCTAATAATGGAAATGGTGGCATTTATTTGACCGGTGAAGGAAATTATATCTATAATAATTATTTCAACAATGATATTCGGAATGCTTATATTTCTGGAGCTCCGGGCACTCAATTGAACACCACAAATAACACTGGTCCCAATATAATAGGTGGTCCCTATATAGGAGGTAACTTCTGGGCAACCCCGGATGGAACCGGTTTCAGTCAGGTGAACACAGATTCCGATGGGGATGGATTCTGTGACTCTCCTAACAGCAGTTACGAACTCAGTAATGGTAACATAGATTACCTACCTCTTGCCGGAGACAGTACAGAACCTTCAGTTGTCCCGATTGCTCCTCTGGGAAAGGAAGTTGTAACCGGCGAATTGCTTGAACTGAATGTCTCGGTCAAAGATGATTCTGATATTTTTTCAGTTGTGGTCAACGTTTCCAGTGTAAATGACACAGTGGACACAGCCTTCCTCACCAATGTAAATGGCTACTGGGTGAACAACTCTATAACTCTGGACGTAAACCCTCATGGAGAGTATAATCTAAGCATCAATGCAACCGATGAGTTCGGCAATTCCAACACATCCATGAACCTGTCTGTGATAGGGGAATCAACTTCCGCAGGAGACGGCAATGAGGACGATGGTGGCAGCCCTGTCTATCATCCACAGCCATTGTTTGATGTTCCCACTGCAAATCCCTTATTGTTGGTGGGTGTACTGGGAATTGTAGTTATGTTTTTCGTGAGAAGGAGAGAGTAACCGGAAAGGATTTTTTACTCCTTCTCTCCTTTTCACATACATGTTGTATGACGAGATTGATTGGGGCAGCGTCTGGATCGAGCAGATGAAATTGCATAACGAGGCGGATGAACAGGTTCAACAGCCGGATCGCTGGGGGACCTATGCAAATGCGAAACGGTTCTGGCAATCCTCCCGCAAAAGTGGTAAACGGCTGGAAAAAGCCCTTAAGGACATCAAGCACGACAGCGATTCCCGGATACTGGATATAGGTGCCGGTCCGGGTTCAATGGCAATTCTCCTGGCACAAAGGGTGTCCCACGTAACTGCAGTGGAGCCTGCTGACGGGATGACAGAAGTCCTGAGGGAAAATATTGCTGATAACAATCTCAGCAATGTCACATGTATCCAGAAGAACTGGGAGGATGTGTCCCTGGAGGAACTGGATTCTCCTTATGATGTGGTTGTAGCGTCTTATTCCCTACATGTGCCCGATATCAGGGAGGCAATTGAAAAGATCCAGCAGGTAAGCAGTGGCAAAGTTTACATCTACTGGTTTGCAGGTGCGACTTCTTGGGATAAGAATTATTCACGTATCTGGCCGCAGTTGCATGGCAGACAATATTATCCCTCTCCCAAATGTGATGTGCTCTATAATGTGCTCTATAGCATGGGGATATATCCGGACATGGAAAATTTTGAGTTGACACATGACACCCGTTTTTCTTCCCTGGATGAAGCGGTGGAGCACTACAAACCCCATTACAAGATTGCCACTAATGAGCAGGAACAGATACTGCGCTCCCATCTGGAACAAATACTGGAAAAAGAAGCCGACGAGCTGGTTCAGGTGGGTCGCTCGTCAAGGGTAAAAATATCGTGGGATAATTCCCACTGATTTTTTCAATGCAAAAAGTGCCTCATTCCGGTAAATACGAGGGAAACACCCAGCCGGTTGGCGGTGTCTATAACTTCGTTGTCCCGGATTGAGCCACCGGGGGAAACGATATATTTGATATTGTTCTCGGCGGCATGGATGATGCTGTCATCGAAGGGGAAGAAAGCATCGGAGGCCAGGACAGATTCTGCAAAGATATTTTTACAGTACTCCTCAAAGTCCATTTCAGGCTGTTCCCTGTAATAGATCTCCTGCAGGTTTTCCCTTGCCTTGGTTGCACATAATTTGCGGATGGAATCCACGCGGTTGGGCTGGCCGGCACCCATTGCCAGCATCATGTAGCATCCATCCTCATATTCCCAGGACAGATTTACTGCATTGGATTTGGTGGATTTGCAGGCTGCAATACAGAATTCAGACAGGCCCTTTTTCTCCTCGGGATACTCGGTGTCGGTGACACATTCCCATTTATCGTACAACCCGATATTGCGGGACTGTTTGAGCATACCGCCTGCAATATACTTGTAGGTAAATTCCGCGTCAAAGGATTCATTGAGTTGTGGCAATTCCAGCAGACGCAGGTTTTTGCTCTTGTTCTTCAAAAAGTCCAGTGCATCATGCTCAAATTCCGGAGCAATTATGATCTCCACGAACTTGCCCTTGAGGAATTTGGAGGATTCGAGATCCATCGGGACATTGGTGCATATGATACTTCCAAAGGCCGAGATCGGATCGCCGTCCCAGGCAGCTTTCAGGGCCTGCAGGAGTGTGTTGCCGGTTGCCAAACCACAGGGGTTATTGTGTTTGACAATACATACTGCAGGTTTTTCTTGCCCTAATTCCTTGACAGTCTGGAGGGCGTTGTCCCCATCCACATAATTATTGTAAGATAGTTCCTTGCCGTGCAGTTGGCGACAGTTTGCAAGGGCAGGGCCCTCAATTTCTGGCTGGGAGAAAAATAATGCTTCCTGATGCCAGTTCTCTCCATAACGCAGTTCTCTGCCGCCTGTGAAATTAAGCCGAAGGGTATCTTCTCCCAGTAAGGTGCGGCTTAAGTATGTATCAATTGTACTGTCATAGTTTGCAGTATGGCGGAATGCCTTGACTGCCATTTTTTCCCGGGTTTCCTGTGAGACTACTCCGCTTGAACGCAGTTCTTTGAGGATATGTCCGTAATCTTGCGGGTCACTCAATACTGTAACAGATTTGTAGTTCTTGGCAGCCGACCTGAGCATGGAGGGTCCGCCGATATCAATATTCTCGATGGCCTCTTCCAGATTAACTCCTTCCCTGGATATGGTTATTTCGAAGGGATAGAGGTTTACGACCACCATGTCGATAAGTTCGATAGAAAGGTCTTCAGCGTCGCTGACGTGTTCCGGATTTTCCCGCAGGCAAAGCAGGCCACCATGTATTTTTGGGTGGAGTGTCTTTACCCTGCCTCCCATCATCTCGGGAAATCCAGTGATCTCTGATACGTCAATTGTTTCTATTCCTGCATCCCGGAGCATACGTGCCGTGCCTCCGGTTGAAATGATCTCTACATCAAGTTGTTTGAGCCCGCGTGCAAAATCCACGATTCCCGTTTTGTCGGAAACGCTCAGCAATGCCCTTTTTACCAAAAAATCACCAAGTCAGGTTGTAAGATATTACTAATAAAGGTTCTGGTCTCTCCTGGTTGCAGTAAATATTGTAACCATTGCATCCAGATATGCATATCAGAATTGGCCGGTTCTCAACAATTATTTTCTCTGCAGTTATCAGTCTGACCCTCTTTGACTTACGTTCCGACTTTTTTAGAATTTACAACTTTTGCCAGGCACAGTCACATGTTAACCTACCTTTTCAGGTCTATTTCCAGGTTTTGCTGTATTTTGGGATGCTAATTTACCCAATGATACAAAACTAGTGATTAATCCTACTAACTATTGCTCTCCAAAAACTTATAACCTCTGGGCTGGTAATTCTACGTATAAAAGAAATTCAGTTTGGTACTTAGTGGGGGATTATGATGCTTGGATTAACAATGTCTGAACTTCGTGTATTTTCAATGATTTTGCAAATAATAGCTTTATTGCTTATCGTTATAGGCTCTATAGTTTTGAAAAAAAGCACATCCATGAAGGAAGGAATATCAAAACATGGGAAGATAATCAATGTTGGCTATTTTCTGGCGATAATATCTGTATTGTATATGGTCTATTCTGCTTATCTTTTTACAATTAGCACAGGTTCAATCTCGCCATTAGTTGTAGCTCATGGTTCACTGGGTATCATAGCACTGGTTCTAGGAGCTATATTTGTTACAAATAGGTGGAGCTGGAAAACTAAAAAATATATGAGAATTGAAATGGTTCTCTGGCTGGCTGTATTTTTGGGTGGAACGTATCTGTATCTTGTAATAAATGGTGCCATCTGAACCTTCATCCATAAAATAAGGGTGTTATTCAGAAAATTTCACCACAGGACAGACTTCGATATATTTGCCTCAATGAGTGCAATTATCATCGAAATGGGCATTTTTTTTGATCCTGATTGCATTGTGAAGAAATTTGCCGATACACACCCCGCAAACCGTACAGCCCAGTGCCCAGCTTATTGATTTTTCCTGTTCTTTTTTCAGATTAACCAGTTTGGTTATGCGTGATTCTGTCAGAAATCTCTATGGAATTTGTAGTTACCTGGCTGAATTAAGAAAACTTTATGTATCGTTATGTTCATCCGAACATATCGCCACATGTTATGGAAATAAAACACTTTCATCATAGGGGAACTCTCATGCATAAAAAATTCAGGTATATTCTATTGATATTTGTGATCTTGTTTGCATTATGCACAAGCGCATGTGTTGATCAAGAGGAGGTTTCTGCACAGAGCACAAGATCGATAACTGATATGGCAGGAAGGACAGTTACAATCCCGGCTGACGTTGACAAGGCAGTTGCCACTTCTCCTCCTGCAACAATGCTAATCTACATGCTGGCTCCGCAAAAATTAGCAGGCTGGAATTTTATGCCTCAGGGGTCGCAAACATATCTGAAACCTGAGTATCAGACCCTTCCTGTGATTGGCGGTTGGTTTGGTAAGCAGGATGGAAATTATGAAACCATAATATCAATGGGTCCCGATATCATCTTTGAAGGCTACAACAGTGGAGGGGATGTTAATTCTACCATCAATGAAAGACAGAAAAAATTCGGTACAATTCCTGTTGTGGGTATTGAATCGACAATTGATGCTATGGAATATGAAAAGTCAATCAAATTCATGGGGGATGTTCTCAGAGAAGAAGAGAGAGCAGGTCAATTGATCTCTTTTTACAAAGGAACACTTAACAATGTCACCGTAAAGGTCTCACAAATACCTGAAGATGAAAGGAAACGGGTCTATTATGCAGAAGGTACCAATGGTCTGCTTACGGATCCGAAAGGTTCTCCTCACAGTCAGTTGATAGAGATATGTGGTGGTGTCAATGTAGCAGAATGTCCCATTGAACAGGGTTATGGAAAATCAGCGGTGTCCATCGAACAGGTATTGCAATGGGATCCAGAGGTTATCATTACAGGCGACCGAAAATTTTACGAAAATGTGTATGAAGATCCTCTCTGGCAGGACATCACTGCTATAAAAAACGATGAGGTATATCTTTTCCCGGATGCTCCTTTTTGCTGGTTTGATAGGCCCCCGGGTGTTAACAGAATAATCGGTATTCCCTGGACAGCTAAAGTGCTCTACCCCCAAGAGTTCAGCGATCTTGATCTCAGGAGTCATGTAAAGGAATTCTATTCAGAGTTCTATCATTATGAACTGTCGGAAGATGAGATTGATGGGTTATTGAATCCCACTCCTACACCGAAATAAAATTTTATCACTAGTTTCAGACGAAGGTGTAATTAAATGACAGATGAAGTAACTGGTAAAGCTGGGTTTCATGATGATTATGCCGAAAATTTCGAAGATGTTGCTGACAATATCTTTGCTCCTATATATCCTGTTATTTCACAGCAGATTACAAACAGATGCCAGATCATGAGCGGGACTTTCATAGATGTGGGTAGCGGACCCGCATCACTTGCAATATCTCTCAGTAAACTTGTCGATGGCAAGGTTTATGCAATGGATTTTTCTGAAAAAATGCTCGCTATAGCAAAGAAAAAGATCGAATCAAGTGATTTGAATGCAAATGTGATTCCTATTTTCGGTGACATTCATGATATGCCTTTTGACGATTGTTTTGCTGACCTGGTCGTAAGCCGCGGTTCTCTATTCTTCTGGCAGGATGTTCACCAGGCTTTCAGGGAAATATACCGTGTGCTAAAACCCGGTGGTATGGCCTATATTGGAGGCGGTTTTGGCACAGCGGAACTTAAGTCAAAGATCACACAGGCCATGGAAAAAAGGGACCCTACATGGTCACAGTGTGTCGAAAAACGATTGAACAAGGCCAATCTGGATTCTTTTAAAAAAGCATTGCATGTTGCAGAAATTGACCATTACAGGATAATAGATGATGAATCTGGTTTCTGGATATGTTTCAATAAGGTGGACTGACCTATGAAGTGCAACATATGTGAAATCGGCTGCGATCTTGCAGAGGGAAAGAGTGGCCAATGTCGTATGTATACCAACAAAAATGGTCAGATCATCGAGAGATTTCCAAACAACTACTTCACAATGTTTCCGGTTTCCATTGAGACTGTTCCCCTCCTTCATTTCTATCCGCGGGGTAAGTTTCTGCAGGTTTGTACCATTGGCTGCAATTTCAAATGTGAAGGCTGCATCTCAGAGATCCTGGCATCCCGTCTTCTTTCCACTAATAAAAAAAGTGGAATTAGCAATGAGAACGTTATCAGTAAAGCCCTTGATGAAGACTGCATAGGGATTGTTTTTTGTCTCAATGATCCGGCTGTCTCCTATTTTACATTCTGCGACCTTGCTAAAAAGGCCAGGCAGAACAATCTTTTGATCGGATGCTCCACTAACGGATATTTTACAGAAAACGTATTGAAAGAACTAATCCCTTTGATAGATTTCGTAAACATCGGTATAAAGGGTTATTCAGATGAAAGGTATATTTCGTGCGGTGCTAGAGGTTCGGGACCAGTTTTCAGGAATCTGAAATTACTGAAAGAAAGTGATGTTCATGTTGAGGTTTCTACCATTTACATCAAGGGTTCAGAGGATGAAGTCATAAAAACTGCAAAATTTGTTTCCTCCCTTTCAAGGGATATACCGTTTCAGGTCATGAGGTTTGTACCTTTTGGAGACGCAGCCCCTCAGATAGAACCAACGATAAGGGAAAGTGAAGTTCTGTGTGACAAATTAAGCCAGCACTTAAATTATGTGTATCTTTTCAATTCGCCGGGTACCGATCATTTGAACACGGTATGTCCAGAATGCAGTAAAATCATTTTCCAGAGGGAGTTTTTTGGTCCCATGGGTTCACGTACTTTATCCTACCTGCCACAAGAGGGGTGTGAATGTTCTACTGAAGCCTTTTTTAGAGGAGAAGTAAGTGAAGTTTTTCATCATGAACCGGGATTTATGGGAGGATACAGGATTACTCGGGCTCTGGAGATGATACATGCTATTCTTGTCTGCCTTGGGGTAAAAGATGATTATAAACTTGCAGAAATATGGGCCAATGTCATGGAAACAGGATACTTGGAGCAGCTTCATACAAGTTCTCAGGATCTTGACTCTTACTTTGATGTAATTGAGCATTTTGCCGCCCTTGCAGACAGGAAAAAGGAAGGAATGGAACTTGTGGCTTATATGAGGGAGAAACTGGATTTCATACGGTCTGTGACAAATGACATTGAAAGGCCACGGGTCTATTATTGTATGGGATATCCCCTTTTTGCACTCAATGGGGAGCGAATTGAGAATAATCTTGTTGAAGCTGCAGGCGGGGAAAGTGTAAACAAGCTGATCGACAGGGAGGGAAAACCCGGGGTTGGTATTTCTCATAATGAATTTGCAGAGATGAACCCTGAGTTCATATTCATATCAGGCTTCCTTTCAACCCCGGTTTCCGATTCATACACCTATTGTAAAAAACATGGTCTATCTGCAGATGCCTTAAAAAACAGGAGGATATACGGTCTTCGTCCATTATGGGATTTCGGAAGTCCCAGATGGATATTGGGGCTGATGTACATAGCAAATAAGTTACATCCTGATATTTTTAAATTTGATATTGATAAAGAGGCAAATGAGTTCTATGAAAGGTTCTATGGTGTGTCCTTTGATTCTTCAAGGCACAACAGGTCTTTTTACAGCGTTTCATCCAGACAATGACCCCACTTTATCGAACCGATTTTAGGAAATGAGATATAAATGTCATATGATATTGGAAGAATCACAGGTTTGAAATTGGGGATTCATAAGAGGTTTTCTGAGGGTAATACACAGATATTCCTCGCATTTTTCCTTATGATATTTCTCTTTGTACTTTCCCTTTTTATGGGAAGGTATTCAATTCCTCCACAAACTATAATGACTAGTATTATTTTCTGGCTTCTGTCATTAGGAAATGTGGACCCGTCAAATGTGGGTACTGTCATATTTCAGATACGTCTTCCAAGGATAATTGCAGCTATGCTTGTAGGGGCTGGATTATCTATATCCGGAGCTTCTTTTCAAGGTCTTTTTCGCAATCCGCTGGTTTCTCCCTATATTTTAGGAGTGGCATCCGGGGCTGGATTTGGTGCCTGCCTGGGTATCCTGATAAGTGAGAATATATTTGTTATCCAGTTAATGGCATTTTCTTTTGGAATACTTGCAGCTTTTCTGGCTTACAGTCTCAGTAAGTCCTGCAAGGCAACGGCCACACTGGTCCTTGTGCTTTCAGGTATTATTGTAGGTGCAGTTTTCACTGCTCTGACCTCACTGGTAAAATATGTAGCAGATCCATATGATAAACTTCCTGAAATGGTATTCTGGCTTATGGGAAGTCTCTCATCTGTCAGGGTAGAGGATCTAATCTATGCGTCACCTGCAATACTTGTCGGTATGCTTGTCCTTATTCTTATAGGATGGCGCATCAATGTCATCTCTTTGGGAGAGGAAGAAGCCAGGTCACTGGGTATAGATACTAAGAAAATGACAATACTGGTAGTTATTTGTGCCACTCTGGTCACGACTTCTGCAATTAGTATCAGCGGTATTATTGGATGGGTAGGCCTTGTAGTACCTCATATCTCGCGGATGCTGGTTGGTCCAAGTTACAAAAAACTGCTGCCAATGTCAGTTTTCCTCGGTGCATCTTTTCTTTTGGTCGTAGATGATCTTGCAAGGACATTAATGACTATAGAAATTCCTCTGGGAGTTCTTACGGCACTGATAGGAGCACCATTTTTTGCTTATCTTTTACAAAAAAAGAAGGTTGGTTGGTCATGATATTAAGGGTAGACAATGCTTCATATTCGTATGGTGGCAAGGAGAATGTATTTGAGGATATTTCCTTTTTTTTAAAAAAGGGTGAGACTTTATGCATACTTGGCCCCAATGGGATTGGCAAATCCACACTGCTAAAATGCCTCGGCAATGTATTGAAATTAAGTGAAGGCAGTATCTTTATTGAGGGAAAAGACATCTCTTCGATGAGCAGAACAGAGATTGCTCAAAAGATAGGTTACGTTCCACAGTCAGATCAATCGGTATTTCCCTTTTCTATACTGAATTTTGTAATGCTTGGAAGAGCACCTCATCTTCCCTTTTTCTCCTCTCCTGGAGAAAAGGATCACAAGATAGCTGAGAATGCCATCAATAAAGTGGGGATATCTCATTTGAGGGATAGGCCTGTTACAGAAGTAAGTGGTGGCGAAAGACAGCTTGCTCTGATTGCAAGGGCTCTGGCACAGGAGCCGGAAATTTTGCTTCTGGATGAACCTACCTCCCATTTGGATTTCGGGAATCAGGTACGTGTTCTGAACCTTATTGAAAGACTAACCTCTCAGGGCACTTCTGTGATTATGAGCACGCACTTTCCGGACCATGGTTTTATAGGCTCTAAGAATGTAGCGATAATGCTTGAGAACGATTTCATAGACCAGGGGACTGCTGAAGAAGTAATTACAAAAGAGAACATGGCCCTTGCATATGGTGTCGATGTAACCATCGATCATGTCAGTTCCATACAGAGAAATGTATGTCTTCCTCTTTAATTTTATTAGCATTACAAGAATATATGAAGTTTTATCTGGGGAGTAATTTTATGGGATATAAAAAAGAAAATTTTGGGGTATAGGTGGTTTGATGTGGCATTCCAAACGAATTTTTGCAATCCTGATTGTATTCATTTGTACTAGTATATTTTTCATAACTACGGCATATTCTGAATCCACTGGAGAAGACGACGTAGTTGGTCCGGGTTTGCCTCCATCTGAAATGATGCCGAAATGGTATCTCCATGACTCAATGGATGATGATAATGCCAATCATCTTTCCATGTTTCCCGATATTTCCCAATATTCAGATTGTGGAAACTATACTCGTCATACAATTATGTGTGTGTGGTATTTTGATAACAAGAACTCGTTTATCAAATCGGAAACGAATTTGTCCCGTTATCTGGTTGAATCAGGTGAAGTTGGGGTTGTGAAACTTAATATCAGCGATGAGATTAGTGAAATTATTGAATCACGTGAAGATAAGAATCAATGGAGACCAACCCTTGGGCCCAAGCAGTTCAATGCTACCAGATATGTAAGTAAAACAACATCCGGCTATTTTCTGGTTTATGCCCGTCCTTTTCTTGAAGAAAGAGAAGATTATTTCATTGTTTATTATGGAACAAAAGACGGTGCAGACATTGGAGATCAAAAACAGGAGTTGAAGAAATTGATAGCAAAGTCCTACTATTTTGGGAATTCGGAAGGTGGGGTTGAAGATCTACATATGCATTCTGATACTTCCAAATCCCCAAACATGGTTCCTGGATTTGAATTGTTGATCTTAATAGGGTCATTTTGTTGTGCATTTATATTTAGATGTCATCTACTCAGATTCAAATAAATTTCACCACAGGGCAGACCTCGATACATTTGCCGCAGTGGTTGCACTTATCCCCTATATAGGCAATTTTGTTATCAATCCGGATTGCATTGTGGTTACATTTGCCGATACACACTCCGCAACCCGTACAACCCAGAGCCCGGCGTATGGAGTTTTCCGTATCCTTGAGGAGTTTCCCGGCATCGGCTTTGGAAGATGCCCTGACACGTACTGAACCTGTGGCAAAGACCTGCGCTGTATCTTTTTTCCGGGTGACCATTGCCATCTCGTCTGTATACTTCACCTCGCCAATAGCAAGCAACATGCCGCTTTTCCTTATTTTTTCCATATCAAGAGATGTGGAGAAACTTCCCTCAGCTGTCATTTCCCCGGTGGTGCAGGGGCGATGGCCCACACTAGAGGTGAATGTCAATTTGGTAGGGTCGTATTTTGTGGGAGCGGTATTTATTCCAAGTTCCCCGGCTATTTTTTTTATGTTGGGGGGGAGGGATTTCCATCTCCAGAATCCATAATCAGCCCACTGCTTATCGATGCCGGTTTTCTCGGCATAGGCATACAAATGGTTCATCAGTTTTTCTTCGTAATGGGGATGGGTCTTTTTCAGGCGTTTCAGATCCCCTAATGAAGATGAGGGGCACAGCCAGCATCCCATCCGGTCAAACCCTTTCTCATAGAGGGGGTTATAGGGCAGTTCATTCATGAATATATAGAGCCAGATATGCAGGGCGGTCCAGTCCTGTATCGGTGAGGCTGCTGTCTGGTTGCCCACCCAGGGATTTTTCCAGACACGGTTGCTGCGGGCCCGGGTGGTGGATTCATATTTGCGCTGACCCACAAAGGTCAGGCAGCCCTTCTCATAATTCTCCTCTATCAACCGGCTGATGGGGCCGAGTTTGCATATTTTGCAGCACCACCTCATTTCCACTGCAGGTGGCCCAAATGCATCGATGGAGTCCCAGAAGGCATCCCCCACACTTATGGATTTGACCTCTTTTGAATATAATTCTCCCACATGCCGGATGTTGTCCAGTGTTTCAGGGAATTCAAGCCCGGTATCGGCAAACATAATTTCATAATCTCTGACGCAATCATCCACAAGCTGCATCACTGCAAGACTGTCCTTGCCTCCGGAATAAGATACGGAGATAGGCAGATCCTCTTTTTCAACAGTTTTCTGGATAAAGGTGTGGGCTTCTGCAATTGACTCATCCATTATCGATCGGTTTGCTCGGATAACATCGCCCCAGCATGAAGGTTTTCTGTCATTGACTTTTGAAATCGTATCCGCTTTCCATCGGGGTTTGACCGCAGTGCCTTTTTTGGCTTCCATCATTTCCCGGCCATCCATTCGTGCACGGCCTGTAGCAACGACTTCTCCGGCAGGGGTTATTATTAAGACCTCGTCATTTTTCTGTATTCCCGGGTCAGCATCCAGCACTCCCGGAGCAAGCAGGTTTGCACCTTTGTGCAGGAATTTTTTCACATCTTCCTCGATGGTCACGTAACCTGTAAGGGTTTCTTTGCCTGTCAAAATCCTGCGACCGGCTTCCAGGCGGGGAAGAAGTACCCATTCAAGTTTGCCGATCTCATAACGTATGCTTGCAATTACTTCGCCATCAACAATAATCTCATCCATGCGGTCTTCGTAGGGTGCCTTGTTGAGCAGCACTACCCTGTCCGTGTCAAGAAGCGGCTTGTTGAATTGTTGTTTTGATATCCGGTTTATGTGTTCGATATCGTGCAAAAAAGCCGGTCTTATATCTCCCGGGGGTGTAACATTTACTTTTACACATTCATCCCCGCAGGCACACTTTTTACCAAGAACCGGTACATTGCAGCTGTGGCACCATTGCAGCAGCAAATCTCCATGGAATACAGGTTGTGACATCTATGCTGGAAATCCTGTACTGGTTAAATAATATTGTGGTCGTTCTCAGAAGAACTTTGAAGCCAGGGAATTGCCCTGCGATTGGCACATCTGTTCGTATGGACAGTATTCACAGAGTTTTCCCTGCTTTGCCTGTGGCATTTTTCCGCCCTTTATCTTTTCGATCCGTTTGAGGATATTGAGCACCTCCCTGCGCTCGGTTGGCCGTATTCTCACAGGTCTTGCCTGTCCTTGAGAGGCATAAAAAAGCACTGCGGAATTTACCGGTTGGGTGTATCTTTCTTCTGCAAGTATGGAGTAAGCTGCCAGAGGTATCCGGTCATTTTTCCAAACGCCCTGCTCCGGGGCATTACCGGTCTTTATGAGCAGAGGCATCTTCTGGTCATCGTGAAAGACGATTGCCGATGGTGCACCGCTTAAATTTAATTTTTCCGAATGCATCAGGGGTTCGATTTCAACGGGTGTTATGAGTTCAATCTTTTCTTCATCAGATTGGTTCTTTAAATTGGCTGCTATTGCAGGTAACGCTTCGTTTACATCTTCCACAGCATCTTTGAATTGGTTTTCATCAATATGCTCCAATTCGTCAGAATAGATGGTTATTATTTCCTGTACTATTTCTTCTACCCGCGTTTGCAGCAGGGGGAGTATTTCCTGTTTTGATCTGGCAATCTCTGCACAGGAAAGAGCCAGTTCTTTTAGCATTAAATGACGGATGTAAGGTTTTTTAATGTCATCTGCTATTGTTTCATTCCTGCTGGCAAAGTATACCTTTCGGGGGCATTTCGTGTAGAGGACTACTTCCGAAACATTGGAATTTGTTTCGCAGAACATTGCACACATATTTAGAAGTTAACAAATTGCATAATATTTAAGTTAAATGAACATCCGGATGTCGGCAATAGACGAATCGACATTCGTTAAATATATATGCATGCTGGTATTGAGGTAATTGTAGCACATGACCGAGGATGCATCAAAGGAAAACTTACGTCACCGCCTGGCTGAAAAAATGGCTGGTGAGATAACTCTTTCGGATAAGCCCGGTGAGGCTCTGAAAAAATGGAGACTCAATTTCGAGATTGCCCAGACTGATATATCGTCATATCTGGGTGTTTCGCCATCTGTGATAAGTGACTATGAAAGTGGAAGGCGAAAGTCTCCGGGAACCCTTATCGTCAGCAAGATTGTGGATGCTCTGATAAATATTGATTCAGAAAGCGGAGGCCACAAGATACACGCTTATGAAGGCATGCTGTACAGTGACCAGGCATCAAAAGCGGTCTATGCAACTTACGAATACACATATCCAATGCAACTTGCAAAACTGGCCACTCTTATCGAGGCGGATGTGGCCAACCGGGGTGTGGAAAAACCCCTGTATGGTTTTACAGTGGTAGACAGTAAAAAGGCAATTCTGGAACTGTCTTCCCACGAATTCCAGAAACTTTATGGATGGAGCACAGAACGTGCCATGATATTCACAAAAGTGTCTACAGGCAAATCTCCCATGGTAGCAATCAGGGTCACAAACCTGAAACCCGCGGCAGTGGTTTTGCATGGGCTCACTATCAGGGAGGTGGATCCAATGGCCAAAAAAATGGCAGAAGTTGACAGGATCCCTTTGCTGGCAACGACTATGGACCTTGATGAATTGATCGAGGCATTAAAACACTACAGTCAATATCAGGTAATGGAATGATATTTATTTTTGATCAAAAGGTGATTTAAGCAATGAGCGTAGGGATTGTTTCATACGGTACATATATCCCCAAATTCAGGATAAAAGTGGAGGATATAGCAAAGGTATGGGGTGATAATGCAGATATACTCAGTGCAGGCCTCATGGTGAATGAAAAATCCGTCCCTGATCTGGACGAGGATACTGTAACAATTGCAGTAGAGGCTGCAAGGGCTGCAATTTGTCGCAGCAGCCTTGATCCTTCCAGAATCGAGGCAATATATACAGGATCTGAAAGTCATCCCTATGCGGTCAAACCCACCAGTACAATAGTGGCTGAAGCGGTGGAAGCGACCCCTGAGATGACTGCAGCGGATCTTGAATTTGCCTGTAAAGCAGGAAGTGCCGGTATGCAGGCATGCATGGGACTGGTACAATCCGGTATGGCAGATCTGGGGCTTGCAATAGGTTCGGACGTATCACAGGGTGCACCCGGGGACGCGCTGGAATATACCGCTGCTGCTGGCGGTGCGGCTTTTGTTATAGGCAACAAAGAAGAAGAAATGGTAGCAATTATCGAAGATACCTATTCTTTCACGACCGATACACCTGATTTCTGGAGACGTGAGGGTATGCCTTATCCAGAGCACGGCGGACGTTTCACCGGAGAACCCGGTTATTTCAAACACGTACTGGGTGCCGCAAAAGGTCTGATGAACAAACTTGGCACTTCAGCTGAGGATTACGATTATGCAGTTTTCCATCAACCCAATGGTAAATTCCCCTCCAGGGTGGCAAAAATGCTGGGATTCAGTAAGGAAAAAATTGCTCCCGGCCTTGTGGTCACAAGATTGGGTAATACTTATTCCGGTTCATGCCTGATGGGTATCGCAGCTACTCTTGATCAGGCAAAGCCCGGGGATAGGATATTTGCCACAGCCTTTGGTTCAGGTGCAGGGGCAGATGCCTTCAGTTTCAGTGTAACGGACAAGATCGATAAGATAAGGGATAAAGCTCCCCGGGTAGAGGAATTGCTTGCAAATCCTGTCTACATGGATTATGCAATGTATGCAAAGCATAAAGGCAAGATAAGACGTGCATGAGGGGATAAAAATGAGAGACGTTGCAATTATCGGAAGTTATACTACCAAATTCGGTGAGATGTGGGAGCGCTCTTTCCGTGACATAGTTGTTGAGGCTGGAGTCGGAGCTCTTGAGGATGCCGGAGTTGGTGGAGAAAGTATCGACAGTATGTTTGTCGGTAATATGAGCGGCGGACAGTTTGTTGAACAGGAACACATCGGTGCCCTGATCGCTGATTATTCCGGTCTGGCAGCCGGTTTGCATGTACCTTCCACCCGTGTGGAGGCTGCCTGTGCTTCAGGGGGACTGGCCTTCAGGCAGGGAATACAGTCCGTTGCATCTGGTTACAATGATATTGTGGTAGCTGCAGGAGTTGAAAAAATGACAGACGTTTCCTCCGTTGGCGCTTCTTCAGCCCTTGCGGCAGCAGCTGACCGGGAGTGGGAGGGCATGATGGGTGCCACCTTCCCCGGTTTGTATGCCATGATAGCCCGTATGCATATGCAGCAATATGGAACAACCAGTGAACAGCTTGCACAGGTTGCTGTGAAAAATCATCAGAATGGTACCAATAATCCAATCGCCCAGTACAGGAATAATATCACAGTGGATAAAGTGCTTAATTCCATAATGGTCGCCGACCCCTTACACATTTTTGACTGCTCTCCGATTACTGACGGAGCAGCCGCTCTTGTGCTGGCTCCTGCCGAAGAAGCCCACAAATACACCGATACTCCGATATACATAAAAGGGTCTGGACAGGCAAGTGATACTATAGCCCTGCATGACCGCCGCGACATTACTACTCTTGATGCCAGTGTCTATGCTGCAAAACGAGCCTATGATATGGCAGGAATCGGGCCGGATGATATCGATGTGGCAGAAGTGCATGATTGTTTCACCATCGCAGAAATATGTGCCATCGAAGACCTTGGATTCGTAGAGAAAGGACAGGGTGGCAGATTCGTTGAAGAAGGCAATACAGCGATTGGCGGCAAAATCCCTGTAAACACTTCAGGTGGCTTGAAAGCATGTGGTCATCCGGTGGGTGCTACAGGCATCAAACAGGCTGCAGAAATTGTCAACCAGCTGCGTGGAGAGGCAGGGAAAAGACAGGTAGAGGGTGCAAAGATCGGACTGGCCCATAATGTAGGAGGGTCCGGTGCGACTGCACTTGTACATATATTAGGCAGGGAGAGGTGATTCTAGATGTCTGTTGCAAGATTCTGGAGACAGCAGGTACAGAGATATAATCTCGTAGGTAACCATTGTAGAAACTGTGATGAATACTATTATCCCCCGAGGACTACCTGTCCTTTTTGCAGAAGGAACGGGGAGATGGAGGAATACAAGTTCAGCGGCAAAGGTGAACTTGTAACATATACGATAATCCATTCAGCAGCTGAAGGGTTTGAACACCAGACGCCCTATGCGCTGGGTATCGTGAAACTGGAAGAAGGCCCACGTCTTACATCCCAGATTATAGCACAACCAGAGGATGTGAAAGTCGGTATGAAGGTAAGGCCTGTGTTCCGCAAACTCGGTGAAAGCGGGGATAAAGGTATGCTCCATTACGGTACTAAATTTACACCGGCGTGATGAGATGCTTGAGGTAGAAGTAAAATCCCGTATCGACCTGTCTCATGCCCGTGGAGTTCTTGAGGGGCTTGATGCAAAATTCCTGGAGACAGAGGAGCATTTTGATATTTACTACAATGCTCCGCACTGCGATTTTGCAGAAACGGACGAAGCTTTGCGTATACGTTCTGTTAATGACAGGCAGGTTTTGACCTACAAGGGTAAAAAACTGGATGAAGTTACAAAAAGCCGTGAGGAAATCCAGACTCATGTGGAAGCTGAAGCCATGATACAGATCCTGGAAAGACTTGGTTTCAAAGAAACTGCCAGGGTCCAGAAGGTGAGGGATGTTTTCAAAATAGGTGACATCACCCTGTGTCTGGACGAGGTGGATTCTCTGGGTCAGTTCATCGAGTTTGAGATAATCTCGGATGCTGATATGGAGGAAAGTAAAAAACGCATTTTTGCTATGATGGAGAAATTCGGCCTGAAACCTGAAGATTCCATCCGTAAATCCTATCTGGAACTCGTTATGGAGTAAGTAATCTTTCTTTATTTTTTGTATGAAGCTGCGGGGGGATATGGTCCAATGTCAGCCAGCACAGTAGGCCTTAGTTTAATTGTAATTGGACTGATCTTACTTATTGGGAAATGGATCCGGGTAGTATCTCCTCCCTTTCAGAAACTCTTCATTCCCAGCTCACTTATAGGAGGTTTTCTGGGTTTATTTCTGGGCGGTGAGGTGCTGGGAAATGTGGTCTCCTGGGCTGGTATCACCGGTACTTTTCTTTCAGGCGGTTTATTTCCAGAGTATATGCTTGATGTATGGATAGCCTTGCCCGGGCTTTTCATAAATATCATATTCGCTACACTTTTTCTTGGCAAGAAAATACCTACGCTGCGTCAGATGTGGATACTGGCAGGCCCTCAGATTACTCACGGGCAGACCATAGCCTGGGGGCAGTACGTATTCGGGATTTTGGTAACTATTCTGATTTTAACTCCGTTTTTTGGAATAGATCCTATGGCTGGTGCCCTTATTGAGATATCCTTTGAAGGAGGGCATGGTACTGCTGCGGGAATGGCCGCCACTTTTGAAGAACTGGGATTTGAGGAAGCAGGCGATCTTTCCCTTGGTCTTGCAACCATAGGTATCCTTTTTGGTGTCATATTTGGTATTGTGATGCTAAATTATGGTGTCCGATCCGGTAAAACAATGGTACTGCAAAATCCTGAAGAAATATCTCTTGATGCAAGTCGCCAGACCGGTATAATTGATTTCGATGCCAGGGAATCTGCCGGCAAGATCACAACAAGACCTGAATCTATTGAACCTCTTTCACTCCATTTTGCCTATGTGGGAGTTGCGATTGGAATTGGATATGTGATCCTTCAGGCACTTATCCAGATCGAGAAAATGACCTGGGGCCAGGCAACCGATATCTACCTTATGACCTATATCCCCCTTTTTCCCCTGGCAATGATCGGGGGTATTACCCTTCAGATGTTCCTTGACAGATATGATGTTCACCAAACGCTGGACCGGGGGCTAATGATGAGGATACAGGGTTTGTCCCTGGACATATTGATAACCAGTGCCATAGCGACCCTTTCCTTGACAGTCATTGGAAACAACCTGATGCCGTTCATTATCCTGGCAACAGTTGGAATTGTATGGAACCTGGTCGCATTCATGTACCTGGGCCCGCGGATGATGCCAACTTACTGGTTTGAAAGGAGCATAGGCAATTTTGGTCAATCTATGGGTATGACAGCAAGCGGTCTTCTGCTGATGAGAATAGCGGATCCGGATAACAGGTCCCCGGCAATGGAAGGATTTGGTTATAAACAGTTATTATTCGAACCAATCGTAGGTGGTGGTGTTTTTACAGCCGCTTCCGTACCTCTTATATTCTATTTCGGGCCGGTGCCTGTACTAGTACTGGCTTTTGTTGTTATGTTATTCTGGATGGGATTGGGAATATTCTATTTTGGAAAAAAGTAAAAAAGTAAAAAATGGATGCCAGTTTCCTGTCATCCAATCTGGGTACCATTCTTTGCTTCTTTTTCAGGGGAAAGCAGAATTGCACCGCCGTCTTCGTCCACCCCGGCAAGCACCATACCGAAAGATTTGACGCCGCAGAGTTTGGCGGGTTTGAGATTGGCCAGTACGATTACCTGTCTGCCCTTTACTTCTTCGGGGCTATGGGTCAGGGCAATTCCGGCAACTATCTGGCGTGGCGTTTCTTCTCCGATATCAACTTCCAGCCTGAGTAATTTGTCGGCCTTTTCGACCTTTTCAGCTTCGACAATGGTTCCTACACGCATATCGAGTTTACCGAAATCTTCGAAGGTGATTTCTTCGTTATCTGTCATTATTTGTTCTCCTTTCTTGCGGTTTTGCTTTTCATTGGCTTCTTTGACCCGCTGTGATGCAATGGCTTCCATCTTTTCGATGGTTTCATCTTCTATTTTCTTGAAGAGGATGGAGGGTTTGTTAAGGGGTGTACCCGATTCAACAGGCACGGTACCCTGGCTGTAGAGTGCTGTGTGTACATTGCTCTGCATACCGAGCTGTTTCCAGGCATTTCCAGCCTTTTCAGGTATCAGGGGTTCATAAAGCAGAGAAAGGGCTTTGCCGATCTGCATGCAGTTTTTAAGTACGCGGCCACATTCTTTTTTGTCTTCTTTTACCAGGTTCCAGGGTTCTCTGGACTGGAAATAGATATTTCCATAGGAAGCAAGGGTCATCACGCTGTCTGCATATTTCTTGAACTCATACTTTTCCATTGCCTCACTTGCCTCATCAATAGTATTCTGGATGGTTTCCATTACTTCATCATCCAGTTTTCCTTCCGGAATGGCCTTGAAGTTCTTGTAGGCAAAGAGCAATGTGCGGTAGAGGAAATTGCCGAAGACTCCTACAAGTTCGGTATTGGTTTTTTCCTGGAATACCTTCCAGGAGAAATTGAGTTCTTTGGTATGGGATGTGTAACTTGCCAGATAATAACGCAACAGGTCCGGGTGGAAACCCTGTTCCATGTAGTCATCACCGACCCATACAACGTAACCACGGCTTTTTGAGAAAGTTTTGTTCTCTATCTTTACCATACCCGATGCTACCACCGATGAGGCGGGTGAATAGTCAGCACCTTTAAGCATGGCAGGCAGGAATATACAGTGATGGTAGATTATGTCTCCACCGATGAAATGTACTATTTCTCCATCATCCTTCCAGTATTTTTCCCAGCTGTTACCGGTTGCGTTTGCCCATTCTTCGGTGAAGGCGATATAACCTATGGGTGCATCCACCCATACATAGACAACAAGGTCATCACGACCCGGGAAATTGACACCCCATTCGAGATTACGGGTAATACACCAGTCATCAAGTCCCTGTTTTACCCATCCCAGGGCATAGTTGCGGGCATTGGAAGTACCGTCAAGTTTGTCAAGGTATTCAAGTAAGTAATCATTGAACTGGGATAATTTGAAGAAGAAGTGTTCCTGTTCTTTATACTCGGAAACCCCGCCACAGATAGTGCAGACGGGATTTTGGAGTTCTCCGGGTTCCAGATGTTTTCCACATCCCTGATCACATTCATCACCCCGGGCACTTTCTGCGCAGTGCGGGCATTCTCCTTCCACATACCTGTCGGGGAGGAATCGGTTACATCCGGCGCAATATGCAATCTCTATAGTTTTGGGGTATACGTAATCGTTTTCTATCAAACGATTTACTATATCATGAGTGCGGTTATGGTTTGTTGGGTCATCGGTTGTACCGAAGGCATCGAATTCGATACCCATTGACTTGAATGTCTCATCAAAATGGGTATGGTATTTCTTGATCAGGGCCTGAGGGGTAGTATTCTGTTCCTCAGCATTGAAGACGATGGGAGTACCGTGGGTATCCGAGCCACAAACAAATGTAACCTCATGGCCCATTTTTTTTAATGAACGTACAAATATGTCTGCAGGAATATAGGTCCTTAGATGACCGATGTGGGCCATTCCGTTGGCATAGGGTAATCCACAGGTCACAAGTATGGGTTTATCGGGTGAGAAGCGTGACATGTTATTTCTCCGTTTGTATCAATATTATGGATAATAATGTGTTTGCAATGGGATGGGGTACAATTATAAAATACATTTCGCTCCCTGTCTTAAGGAAAGTGAGGTGTGTCAGAAGGTATTTGAATATTCAGGGGAATATTTGCTTTTATATCGAGGAAAACAATGAACGAAAACGATCCCACCAATAATGATGAGGGCGAAAGTTTATCGGGCAGAGAGCAGTTTCTTGCAGGCAGTGATAAATCCCTTTATACGGAATTAGAAGACGAGCCGTATGAAGAGCCTGTGCAGGACGAGCCCGTATCCGGTTCACCCCCTTTATCCCCTCCCGACGAACCCGGCAAGGGCCGGATGGATGTTCCCCATACACCGCCTGAAAAAAAAAGTAACTTTGGTAAGTATGCCGCCCTTATTGCGGTCCTGTTTTTGATAATCGGTTCGAGTTTTGCAATAATCTATTATTCAGCCGGAGGGGATTTTTATTCCAGTAATGACAGGGTGGCTGTAATCTATATCCAGGGTACAATGCTGACCGGTAGTGTCCCTTCAGGACTGGGGTACGCTACATCCGAGGATATCTCTTCCAGTATCCGGAAGGCAGTTGATGACAATAGTGTAAAAGCCATTGTGTTGCGGGTCAACAGTGGTGGTGGTTCCGGTTCAGCCTCAGAAGAGATCAATACGGAAATAAGAAAAGCCCAGCAGGCAGGTGTGCCGGTTGTAACTTCCATGGGAGATGTGGCTGCAAGTGCTGCCTATCATGTCTCTTCAAGTACCGATCTGATAATTGCAAATCGAAATACAATGACAGGCAGCATAGGAGTAATCTGGACCTTCCGTAACATGTCTGCTTATTACGAGGAAGAAGGCATTGATTTCCATGTTGCTAAATCAGGCGAGTTCAAGGATATGGGCGGAACATGGCGCGGTCTTAGCGATGAGGAGAAAGAGTATGCAGATCGTGTAATAATGGAAAGCTACAATCTTTTCGTACAGGATGTGGCCCAAGGGCGCAACATGACGGTCAGTGAAGTGAAGGATGTAGCAGACGGACGTATCTACACGGGTGTCTCTGCCAAACATATCGGGCTTATAGATGAGTACGGCAATTTGTATGATGCTATCGATAGGGCTGCTGATATGGGGGGAATTGAAGGAGAACCCACGATTTACTATGTGAACAAACCCTCTATCACAAACCTGTTATTTGGCTCGGAAGTACAGAATGATAATGTGGTCGAGCATTTTGTGAATTACTATGAGAAATCTCCCTTTGGCAAACTTGCGTATTGAAGGTGTATTGGATGACAGGAGAAGGCAGAAATTTCATGGACGCAACCAAATTTGGTGAATTGGACCCTTCCCCTCAGATGCTGGGTCGTTCTCCTCCACCTCTCGAAATAGCCCCTGATGCAGGCAAGTCTCAGATATCCCTTCCAGATATTGGCGGTTTGGAAATGGATTCGGTCGATCTCAAAAGGGCTATTGAAACCCGTCGCAGTGTAAGGAATTTCACAGATTCTCCCCTCTCCCTGCAGGATCTTGCCTGGTTGCTTTGGGCCACTCAGGGTGTAAAAAAGACAGTAGATGATGTGGCCACTTTCCGTACCGTTCCTTCAGCGGGCGCAAGACACGCCTTTGAAACCTATCTTTCGATTGGTAATGTGGAAGGGTTGGAGGAGGGGCTGTACCGCTATCTTGCTCTGGAACATTCGATTGTTGAAGAACAACAGGATGAAAACATTATGGCAAGGGTGGCCCGTGCCTGTCTGGACCAGCCTTTTGTGCGTAACTGCGGAGCTGTTTTCATGTGGGTTGCCGTTTCTGAAAGGATGGCCTGGCGATATGGTGAGCGGGGTTACCGTTATTTGCATCTGGATGCCGGACATGTCTGCCAGAATCTCTATCTTGCATCGCAGACGGTAAATTGCGGTGTTTGTGCTGTTGCAGCTTTTAAGGATGATGAACTGAATTCCCTGCTTGGCCTTGATGGGGACAAACATTTCGTGGTTTACCTGGCTGCTGTGGGAAAACGGGATTGATTCATCCCATTTTTTCCAGTTCCCAGCCCAGGTGTTCTTTTATTATAACATAAGCCATTTCTGGGGGGAATGCTCCCGCTTCGGTCACGATCAGGTCGATGTATTCTGATGGTGTGACATCAAAGGCAGGATTGCTTATTTTTACATCTGGCATATCACCAAGTTTGTCTTTGGAAATGACTTCTTCAGGGTCACGTTCCTCGATTTCCACCAGATCTCCAAAAAGGGTAGAAGGGCTGAATTTGTAGGTCTCGGCTGCGGATATGAAATTGACACGGGCTTCATGGGCTGCCAGGGCCAGCTGGGACGTACCGATCTTGTTAACAAGAGCACCATTTACGGTTATTGAATCTGCACCCACAATTACAGTGTCCACATTTTTCATTGTATGTCGCACTGCGGAATCTACGATGAGGGTTGTGTCAATTCCGGCGTCACTGAGTTCTTTAATTGTGATGAATCCCTGTCTGCGAGGGCGGGATTCGGTTGCATAAACTTTTATTCTTTTTCCCTGGTTGTGTGCGGTTTTTATGATTGCAAGGGCTGCGTGGGAATTACAATGGGTCATGACGGTATCTCCGTCACGGAGGCGTTTTGCACCGATCTCCCCTATGTTATCAAGGGCGTTGTCGGCATTTTGGATAAATTCTGTGGCATTATCCAGGATCTGGCTGCGTGCTTCTTCCACAGTTTCTGCATCATAACTGCCCGCCAGCATTACTGCATTGGGCAGGGAGACAGCTGTGGGCCGGGTTTCAATAAGAATGGATTTGGCTTTTTCTACTTTCGCTACAAATTCTTCAAAGGACGAGGTTTCCAGCATTTCCACATAATCTCGCAATGCTCGGGCAGCTGCAGCGGCAATCCTGCCTGCCCCGCGAATCTCCATTGTCCGAATCTTTTCAGCCGTGTCGAGTAACTGCTGCATAGTTATTTGGATGGGATGTGGAAGGATTTATAGGTATTGTAACCAGATACAGTTATAGTATTTTATCAAAGACCCTCCAAAAACTATAATATTTCACAGGATCAAATCGCAACAATCATGCCCGATGCACCAAATCACAACAATGGTATCGAAGAATGTCTTTCTGAAGAGCAAGTGGAAGAATTGATGGTCAGGACTTCCAGAAAGCAGGTCCGATCGGATTATCGGCGTAGTCTGGGTTCGGAAGCCAGCAGAAGGTATTGTGACATAAATAACAAGAAGAACTAAAGGCTGGCAAAATTCCTTATATTGCAAATACATAATTTCCTGCATGCCATCCATGGAATCAATCAATCCATCAACCGGGGAGCTGGTGGAATCCTTTTCGATGCACAGGTCGGAAGATGTCAGGGATATCCTTGAGAACTCATATCAGGCATTTCTGGAGTGGAAATCCCTTGATATTGATGTGAGGTGTGATTATCTTCGGCAGGTTGCGAAGGTGTTGCGCCAGCACAAGCAGGAATGTGCAGAACTGATCACCCGGGAGATGGGAAAACCCATCAAACAGTCGTTGGGCGAGATTGAAAAATGTGCCCTGACATTTGATTACTATGCTGACAGGACACCTACCCTTATGGAGCCACGTGTGGAAGATACTGATGCGACCTATTCCAGTGTATTCTTTGAACCGATGGGTCCGGTTCTGTGCATAAAACCCTGGAATTTTCCCTTCTGGCAGGTGCTCAGCGCGGCTTCCCATATTCTGGCCGGTGGTAATACTATCCTGCTCAAACATTCATCCAGTGTGCCGGCATGTGCCCTGAAAATCGAAGAAATAATGCATCATGCCGGATTGCCGGAAGGTGTATTCCAAACCCTCCTGATTGATGGCAAGACAGCTTCATCCCTGATCTCATCTGAAGAAATTGCCGCTGTGTCCTTTACGGGAGGAACTGAAGCCGGGCGCCGGGTGGCTGTGAAGGTGGCTTCATCCCTGAAGAAATACGTGCTTGAACTCGGAGGTAGCGATCCTTTCGTTGTCCTTGAAGGAGCTGACGTACAAAAGGCTGCAAAGGCGGCGGCGGCTGCGAGATTTATCAATACCGGCCAAACCTGTATTGCTGCCAAGCGTTTTGTCGTGGAAGAATCATTGATGGAGGAATTTAAAAGACACTTCATTGAGCAAACACGTAGTATGAAGGTTGGTGATCCGCTGGAAGAAGACACAGACATTGGTCCTCTTGTGCGGGCAGAAGAAATGCACAGATTGGGTTCTCAGGTGGCAGACTCCATTGAAAAAGGTGCAAAGGTTGAACTTGACGGTGGACTGGTTGAAGGTGCAGGATTTTTCTATTCTCCGGTTGTGCTTTCCGGAATTACTGATAATATGGATGTAATGCGTCAGGAAACGTTCGGTCCCGTTGCTCCTCTGATCTCCGTGAAAGATGAAGCTGAAGCGATAAAGGTCGCAAACGCCACTCCCTATGGGCTGGGTGCAAGTATCTGGGGTGGTGATTCAGATCATCTGCTGCAAATCGGAAAAAGGATTCAGGCAGGAGTTGTCGGGATAAACGGTTTCTTCAAACCGGAAGCATGCATGCCCTTTGGGGGTATGAAGCAAAGCGGGGTCGGCAGGGAGCTGTCTGATTTTGGCTTCTACGAATTCATGCACATTAGATCCCTGAAATCCTTTTAACTAAACAGGCGAGAATTTCATAATCAGGGAGGTAAATGTTCGAATCAGTCGGTGATTTCCACTCCGCCCCTTGTATCAAAGGCCAGGTAGCCTTTAATGTTTGATGCTGCAGGTTTTGGTTGCGGGTAATTCCATGCACCGTCCTTAAGTGTGCTGTCTTCGAGAACAATATCATAATAACTGGCCTTGCCTTTCCAGGGGCAGACAGTTACTGTATCGCTGTCTCTGAAATATTCCATATTGACCGATTCCGGCGGGAAATAATGATTTCCTTCCACTTTCTCGGTAGCATTACTATCTGCAAGTACGACTCCTTTGTATTTTGCAACTGGCATATTAAATCCACTCCTCCTGAGAATATTGGATTAATTGATTTAAATAAGTAATCATCGTTTGATAACCAAGTGAAAGCATGAGTAAAAACAGTCTCAAAACTCTCGTGGAAAAGGAAGTTCCTGCAGACTTGAGTGAATATATCCCTAATAGATTCGATGTAGTCGGTGACATTGCAATTGTCAGTATTCCTCCTGAACTGTGGGACTATTCTGAAATGATTGCAACCAAAATCGTATCCATGAGGGGTAATATCCGGACTGTTCTTAACAAAGCAAGCCGGGTCAAAGGCGATCATCGTGTTTCAGATTTTGAAATTTTGCTGGGTGACAGTACTGTAACTACACACGGGGAATTCAAATACCGCTATCTTTTGGATCTCTCAGAAGTATTTTTTAATCCCCGGTTGGGTTATGAAAGGCACAGGGTAACCTCCCTGGTTCTTCCCCGGGAAGATGTACTGGTTCCCTTTTGTGGGGTGGGCCCGTTTGCAATCCCTGCTGCTATAAGGGATGTAAGTGTTTTCTGTGTCGAAAAGAACCGGTATGCATGCCACTGGCTGGCCGAGAATATACGGTTGAATAACTTTAAGGGAAATATCTATCCCATAAATGCGGATGCGGGGGATATTCCGGTTATTCTTGATATGAAATTTGACAGACTCATAGTTCCTACTCCCTATGGGCAGGATCATTTCTTTTCTTTGCTCTCCCCTCTTTTGAAAGAAGGCGGTATGATGCATTTCTATACTTTTCAGGTAGCCGAGGATATCGAAAAATCAAAACAAGCCTTTAAGGATGCAGGTTACGAAACAATTAGTGTGCGAAGATGCGGCAATGTAGCACGTGGTGTCAGTAGATGGGTGTTTGACCTGAAAAAGAACCGACTGGCAAAAGGGTAAGGTATAAAGATAGCTTCTAAATAAATTAAAACCGGTCTGTTATTATGTCACAACTGTCAACTTCAAAACCAACGATTGTATGCTCCAGTGTGGATGCTGCGAGTATGAACATAATGTCCCATCTTCTGGAAATGGATGAATGGGAAAAGCAATCCTTTGAGCCTCTTTATGAGGATATAACCAGTATATATGAATCCGGAAAGTTCCTGCTTGTGGAGGTTTCCATCCACCATATCTTTCAGGACGGCCTGGACGAAAAACTCGGAGAACTTGGATTTCTTCCTTCATGTTTCATTTTTGCTTCCAAACATAAAAGTGATGATGGCCGTAAACTTCTTACCGCCCACTTTACAGGCAATCCTTCGGAGGCAAAATTCGGTGGCTATCCCGGAAAACTTTCAATTGCTTATTCTTCTGCCCTTAAACCTTTATTGATGCAGTTGCAGTCCTTTTCTACAGGGATGGATTATGATGTGTCTATGGAATCCACACATCACGGGCCTACAGACCTGCAAGTTCCTTCCATCTATGCAGAGATTGGCAGTGGTCCTGCTCAGTGGGATGACAAAAGGGCTGCAGAAGTCCTCGCCAGGTCCATACTTTCATTCAATCCTCAAAAACTGCCAATAGCTCTGGGATTTGGGGGTGGACATTATGCAGCCAGGCAATCAGAAATTGTTCTTAACAATAATGTGACCTTTGGCCATAATATTCCTTCCTATCAGCTGGAATTTGTTGATGAATCCTTTTTTAGCCGGGCAGTGGATAAGTCGGGTGCAGATTTTGTTTATATGGACAGGAAAGCCATTTCATCTTCTGACAAAGAGCATCTGCATGATCTTGCCCGGAAAAATGGGTTGCTGGTTTTGAGGGAGAGTGATATTCAGCAGATTGGAAATATCCCCTGGGCTATATTCAAAAATATACTGGTGCGGTCCAGGGATATAGAATCCACTACACCACCGTTATTTACAGATGTTCTCAGGACAGATCTGGAATATTCTTCACCTGATGTTGTCCCGGATCCAGTTGAGTTGGTCATAGATGAGAGATTGGTCCACTATACCTGGAAGAGTAACCCGGACAGTTTCCTGGATATGCTGCAGAAATTTCCGCTTGTATATCTGCAGAGGGACAACGGGACTTACAGGGGCTCTTTCCTGTTATTTGAAAAGAAAGATGCAGAAGACTTGCAGACTCAGATTATAGATGAATGCATTAAAATACTAAAAGAACATTATGAAATTGAGTATATTAGAGAGGACAATATATTGTATCTTACCTACCGGAAGTTCAATCCGATAAAAGCGGAGAGTATAGGCGTTCCCGGAGGACCTCTGTTTGGTAAACTTGCCAGGGGAATTCCTGTTGAGGTTGATGGAAATATTATCCATCCGGATATGGTTCATGAGACAATTACAAAAGATCTTGTCCTGAAAAATATGATTCGTTGAATTCATGATTATCTTTGTGCTCGTGGAGGAAATTGAGTATGAAATCCATTGTTGAAGAGGCATTAGCTCGCTCAGCAGAAGAAAGACAAGTAAGTGCCGAAGCATCGGGACCGAAGGATGTCAATGCGGAGATCGAAGCAGTTTTGAAAGGTATGCATACCAATATTAAAGTTATTGGATGTGGCGGAGGAGGTTCGAACAGCGTCCAGAGGATGACGAATGAGGGAATTAAGGGAGCACAACTTGTAGCCCTCAATACTGATGCTCAACACCTTCTGAATGTTAGTTGTGATAATAAGATCCTGATTGGCAAGAAAAAGACCCGTGGTCTGGGTGCCGGCAGTCTTCCTCAAATTGGAGAGGATGCTGCACTTGAAAGTATTGATGAACTCACTGAAGTGGTCGAGGGTACCGATATGGTATTCATCACAGCAGGGCTTGGCGGGGGTACCGGAACCGGTTCCGCAGCCGTGGTAGCAGAGGCTGCCAGGGATGCAGGTGCCCTTACAATTGCTGTTGTAACTCTGCCTTTTGCAGTAGAGGGAGAAGTGCGCCGTACCAATGCTGAAGCAGGACTGGAAAGACTCAGGGATGTTGCCGATACTGTAATTGTAGTACCCAATGACAAACTTCTGGAAGTAGTGCCACGTTTGCCTTTGCAGGCCGCATTCAAAGTTTCGGATGAAGTGTTAATGAGGGCTGTAAAAGGAATTACAGAACTGATAACCAAACCCGGTCTTGTTAACCTTGACTTTGCCGATGTACGTACCGTCATGCAGAACGGTGGCGTTGCAATGATCGGTCTGGGTGAGGCTGATGGTGATAGTAAGGCCAGTGAATCTGTACAGAAAGCATTACGCAGTCCACTTCTTGACGTGGATATCTCCGGTGCAACCTCTGCACTTGTCAATGTTGTAGGTGGTCAGGACATGACTGTCTCAGAAGCAGAAGGAGTAGTTCAGGAAGTCTATAGCAGGATAGACCCTGGCGCAAGACTCATATGGGGTGCACAGGTCGATCCGGATCTGGAACACACAGTGCGCACAATGATAGTTGTGACTGGTGTCAAATCACCGCAAATATATGGCCCGGGCGGAGCAAAGAACGTTACAAGGAGATATGGAATAGACTTTGTGGGATGATTTCCTGCATTTTCTATTTTGGATATCATATTCCTCCAGTCGAAAGGTATTTTACATATAAGGTTATGTGAGTGGCGCTATAGTTTTATAGCATAATTTTACTTTAACTACTTCCATACCAATTATTCAACGTTTATCGGTTGTGGATATTTTGGCAGAGAACATATTAAAATCAGCAATGAACAATCGCAGTGTCAGCCAGATCCTGAAGTCCTATTACAGGGTGCTGAAGCTTTCCAGAAAGCCTGCCCGGGAAGAGTTCCTCATGATCTCAAAAGTTGCAGGTGCAGGGATTGTAGCAATCGGCTTTGTTGGCTTTGTGGTCTATATATTGCTGACCGAATTGCCGACATGGGTGTAACTCTATGAGTGAAGATAGCGCTATATTCGTGATAAAGACGACTGCAAATCAGGAACGCTCAGTTGCCGGAATGCTGGCCAAAGTGGCCAAAAAGGAGAATCTGGATATACGGGCCCTTCTTGCACCGGATGAGCTTAAGGGTTATGTACTTGCAGAATCTTCCAATTCAGGTGAGGTCGAACAGGCTATTCAGACGGTTCCCCACGCAAGGGCTGTTGTGAAAGGTCAATCGAGCATGGAAGAAATCATGCATTTCCTGACTCCCAAACCGACGGTCACAGGAATCACGGAAGGCGCGATCATAGAGGTTACTTCAGGTCCTTTCAAGGGAGAAAAAGCACGTGTCAAGCGTGTTGATGAGGGACATGAAGAAATAACTGTCGAGCTTTTCGATGCTGTGGTACCTATCCCCATCACTATTCGTGGGGATACAGTGAGAATACTCCGCAAAGAAGAGGAGTAAAGCCAATTAAAAATAATTATTTCAATCAAAATTAAAAGGTGATGATTAATGTCAAGTGTTGTTGAAGCATTGGTTCCCGGCGGTAAAGCAAACCCGGGTCCTCCACTGGGTCCGGCTCTCGGGCCATTGGGTGTGAACATAAAAGAAGTTGTTGACACTATAAATGAAAAGACCAGTGATTACAATGGAATGCAGGTTCCTGTAAAGGTCATTGTGGGCGATGATAAAAGTGTGGAGATCGAAGTAGGTACTCCTCCAACAGCCGCTCTTGTCCTTCAGGAAGCCGGAATAGGCAAAGGTGCAGGTGAAGAAGGTAGCAGTGAAATTGTAGGAAATCTCAGTATCACTCAGCTTGCCAAGATAGCCCGTATGAAAAAGGACGACCTCCTTTCCTATGAAATGAAAGCAGGCATCAAGGAAATTCTCGGTACATGTGTGCCAATGGGAGTTACCGGAGAAGGAATGGATCCCCGGGATTGCCAGAAGGCAATTGATGAAGGTAAATTTGATGAGGCACTTGCCTCTGAAGCATGGTAACCCCATGCATTTCATTTGACCGATAGGTTTAAAAATAATTGTCCTATATTGGTGAGCCCGTATAGATGACAATAAATCGTTCCGTAGGAGGCCTTTGCGGCTGATGATCACTACGGGAGGTACAGTATGGTAGAAGAATCTATATTAAACACAGTCGAAAGGTTATTTGAGGAATCCCCACAGCGCAATTTTGCGGAAAGTGTGGATCTTGCCATCAATTTAAAAAACCTTGACATGAGCCAGCCCAAATATCGTGTAGATGAAGAAATTTATCTACCCAATGGCCTTGGAAAGGACCTTAAGATCGCTGTTTTTGCAAAGGGTGAAGTAGGCCTTCAGGCAAAGGAAGCGGGCTGTGACTATGTTTTCACCGAGGAAGATATTAATGACCTCGCAGATGACAAAAGTCGCGCACGTTCCATTGCTAATGAATGTGATTTCTTCATTGCCGAAGTGCAGTACATGCCACTTATCGGTAAAACCCTTGGTGCAATTCTCGGTCCCAGAGGTAAGATGCCTGTCCCACTTACGCCAGATAAAAATGTGGCGGACATGATTAGATCCTCTAAGAATTCTATTCGTATTCGTTCCAAGGATAAACTCACTTTCCACGTTGCAGTGGGAAGAAGGGACATGGATGCAGAAAGAATTGCAGAGAACATTGAAAGCATTGTGAACAGGGTTGAGTCTGTACTTGATAAAGGGAAACAGAATCTCAAGTCCATATATGTTACAACCACAATGGGCAAATCTTTGAGGGTGGTATGATGGAAGAAGAGCTTCACCACAGTGAACATATCCCTCAATGGAAAAAACAGGAAATAGAGGATATAAAGGCTCTCATAGAAAAATATCCATTGTTTGGTATTGTAGGTGTGGGAGGTATCCCGGCCAAACAACTCCAGGCTATGAGACGTGAACTGAAAGATGTGGCAGTCCTCAAAGTATCCAGGAACACTCTTGTCAACAGGGCACTGGAAGGCTCCTCAAAAGATTGTTCTGAAATGATTGATTATCTTAATCAACAGTGTGCACTAATTTTCACCAATGAGAATCCTTTTAAACTCTATAAGTTGCTTGAGCAGAGCAAGACCCCTTCGCCAATAAAGGCAGGTGCGATCGCTCCTCAGGATATTAAGGTGGAAAAAGGTCCAACCAGTTTCCCGCCGGGTCCCATTCTTGGAGACCTCCAGAGTGCTGGAATCCCGGCATCCATCGATGGCGGTAAGGTTGTAGTCAGCGAAAACAAGGTTGTTACAGAAGAGGGTAATGTAGTATCCCAGAACCTTGCTTCAATGCTTGCAAGGCTTGAAATATTCCCTATAGAAGTGGGACTCGACCTTCATGCAGTTTTCGAAGATGGTTCAATCTTTACTCCCGATGTACTGGCAATTGACAATGATAAATACTTCTCCGATATTGCTGCAGCGTCCAGACAGGCTTTCAATCTGGCAGTCAATGTAGCATACCCAACAACCGCTACGATCAGCACTTTGATCTCCAAGGCATCTTCCGAAGCAATGAACCTTGGTATCAATGCAACAGTACTGGAACCAGAGATCATGGATTCCCTGCTTGGAAAAGCACATTCCCAGATGATTTCACTCGCATCTGCTGTATCTGCAAACAATGAAGATGCAGTGGACGAGGATCTCAAATCTGTTCTGGGTGCAGCAGCACAAAGTGCGGCTGCAACAGTTGAGGAACAGCCTGCTGAAGAAGCAGCTGAGGAAGAAGTAGAAGAGGAAGAAGAGGATGCAGAAGAGGGCGGTATGGCCGGTCTTGGAGCACTTTTCGGATGAGATTTAAGATTAATTACAGGTGATTCACAATGGAATATATATATGCAGCACTTTTACTCCACAACGCTGGAAAAGATGTTACTGAAGATGCAGTAAAAGCTGTCCTTGAGGCAGCAGGTACCGATGTAGACGAAGCACGTGCAAAAGCTCTCATTGCAGCTCTTGAAGATGTAGACATCGAAGAAGCTATGAGCACCGCAGCAGTTGCAGCCGCACCTGCAGCAGCACCCGCAGCAGCACCTGCTGAAGCTACAGAAGAGGCAGCTGAGGCTGAGGAAGAAGAGGAAGAAGACGAAGCAGAAGAGAGCGGCATGGCCGGTCTTGGTGCACTCTTTGGATAATTTCCTCACTTTGTCCGCTACGGCGGACACCTTTTTACTTTTTTAGAATAAACAGTCGACTTTATCTGTATTGACCAACAAGGATGTGGTCAATGTCCCGTTTCTCAATTGTATCTGCTCTGCGTCCGATATGGCAAATGAAAATACGTAGGCGTCCCTATGTTCTGTCACACGGTGTAACTTCCCGTTGCAATATGCAATGTCCTTTCTGTGAATACTGGCAGGAAGAAAAAATGGAGATGACATTTGAAGAAATTGCCCAAATGCTTGACGGGGCTGCAGATTTTGGTATAGGTGTCTACAATGCCTGGACAACGGAACCCCTGCTTCGAGAAGATCTTCCTGCTATTCTGGAACATGCTCATTCAAAAGGCATAATGACTTCTCTGGTAACCAATGGTCTACTTCTGGAAAAACGGTTGCCTGATCTTTCAAACCTTGATCTCCTTTCTATTTCGGTAGACGGGCTGGAAAGTTACAGGGAGATAAGGGGCATCGATATATCCCGCATCCTTCCCGGGATCAGGAAAAGTGTTGAGATAATGGAACATCCTGTCCTGTTGAATTGTGTTATAAGCTCTAAAAATGTGGATGAACTAACCGATCTTGTGTACTTTGCATCAGAGATTGGTGCCAGGATTTCTTTTGAACCTCTGTATGAATTTGAAAATATCAAGGATGATGTATGGGAGAACATGGAGGTAAAAGACCGTGAGATATATCGCAGAGCTCTGGATTCACTGATAGAGATGAAATCACAGGGCTATCCAATTATTAATTCCCTCACCTATCTCAAGATGGTACGTAACAGAAAACCGTCTTTCAAATGCCATGCTCCTGATATTATCCTGAATGTGGGCTGTGATGGTATGGTGGAAACATGCAGGGTGCATCGCCAACCCCTTGCTGATGTCAGGCAGGGCGTGGAAAATGCCTGGAGGGCAAGTAAAGCGACCATGGCAAAAACCGTGAATGAATGTGATAAATGCCTTTTCTTCGGTTATGCTGAAAACAGCTTACTGTATGATTACAATCTGGAGGCTTTGCGTCATTATGAATGGATGTGATCATTTTTCTATCCGGATTTCAGGATGACCTGCAATATCCAGTCTTTGCGCAGCATTTCCACCATTGACAGCTATTTCCAGAAAGCCGTGGCTGCCTGTGAGGACCAGCAATTCATTCTTCTGTACTTTACCATATGTCGGGGAATAAGACGCTACATTTCCATGCACGAGTAACTTTTCTGTGGGTCTGGCAAAGGCTTCCAGAATCTTTGCCGGAATATTTGTTATTACATTTCCAAAACTGTCGATGTAGAGCACTTTACCATAAAGGTTGTTCACAGCTGCATTGACTTCTCCAAAACTAAGTTCTTCAAAGGTTTCTAAGGGCTGGCCTATATCCTCTGCTTCATGGCCAGATGCCAGCAAACCGGCTGTAGGGGCGAATATATCCCTGCCATGGAAAGTATTGGATACCTTGCCCAGCATGGCTTTTTCTTCAATCTCGAAAACCTCAATATCGCCAAACCGTTGGGCAGCAGGGATAAGTAGTCCGTTATCCGGTCCGACAAAGTAATGATTTGCTGTTCGTACAATAATGGCTTTTCTGCTGGTACCCACTCCTGGGTCCACCACAGCCAGATGGATTGTACCTGAAGGGAAAAAGTGTGTGGTGGTGTAAAGGGCAAAAGCCGCAGATAATATGTCTCCCTGTTCTATATCATGTGTCAGGTCGATGAATGTTGGATCTTCGCACATGTCCAGGATAACCGCTTTCATGGAGGCAGGATAGAGATTCTTGAAATCTGTTGTAAGGGTAATGATTTTCATAATATTTTGTTTTGACAGGGAACTTATATGGGTGTCGCCAGCGGGCTTTTTTTAAAAGGCTTATATACTAATTCACCTATGTATCATCAATAAGCCGATGCTATTTAGTAAATCTTCATAAGATTGGAGGTATTATTATGGAAAGTTCTCAATTATTCTTGATTTTATTGGCAGTCTACTTAGCTGGACTGATCGGTATAGGCTGGTATTTTACCAAAAAACAAAACACAGTAACCGATTTCTGGCTTGCCGGCAGACGTATCGGGGCGATTGGTGTAGGATTCTCCTCAGCAGCGTCCTGGTTGACGGCAGGAGGCCTGCTTGCGGTTATTGCATTCTTTATGCTGCAGGGAATGGGTTCGATATGGGGATTTGTGGCTCCCAACATTCTTGCTCTTCTGATAATTGCTATCTTTGTGAAGAAGATCAAGAATCTGCCTGCAATTACCCAGGCGGAATTACTGGAACAACGCTACAGTGCAGCAATCAGGGCGCCCATTGGTATTATTATTACAATTGTAATGATCCTTTTTGCAGTGGCTGATATCAAAGGTTTTGCTCTGGTGCTTGAGATATTCTACGGTTTTGATCCACTTTATGCAGCTCTTATTGTTGCTCTGGCAGTTTCTGTTTATGTTACTTTAGGAGGTCTCAGTGCGGTTGTCTGGACTGATGTAGTACAGTTCCTTTTCCTCTCTGTGTTCACGATAGTCATCGCAATCGTTGCTGTAGGAGCAGCTACAGGTGGTGCTGTCGATGCCCCTGCAAATGCAGGCGAGTTATTTTCCAATGTCTCTTCTGGCTGGTGGAACCCGCTGTCCATTGGAATCCCGATGGTATTGATATTTTTGTTTGCAATCGTTCCCGGCTGGATCACCGAGCAGGACCCCTGGCAGAAAGTATGGGCCGCGCGTGATTCCAAATCCGCACGTAATGGGCTGCTTTTGGGTTCCCTCCTGATAACAATTGTATTTGCAGGTTGTGCGGTAATTGCTATCGCTCTGAGTTCCATTTATCCGGAAATACCGGCTGCAGGTTTCCCTATGGGAATGGCCCAGGCAGAACCGGCATTGCTTGTTTTTGTGCTTGAAAACTTTTCTCCGCTGGTTATTGCTCTGAGTGCGATCGGTCTGGCTGCTGCTGCTATGTCCTGTACGGATACCTTTGCAACTTCCGGTGCATCCTGTGTGTCCCGTGATATCTATCAGCGTTTCATTAAACCAGATGCCACCATGAAACAGATGCTTGCGGTTAACAGGCTCAGTGTACTTTTCATAGTCCTTGCAGCTACTGTGGGTTCGTTTTTCATTACCAGTATCCTTGAGGCTATTCATATAGCCACATACATTGCCAGTGCTTCCTACTTCTTCCCATTGATGGGAGGTCTTTACTGGAAGCGTGCTACCAAGGAAGGTGCCATGGCAGGCCTTATTGTGGGTGCAGTTGTCCAGATAAGCCTGATTGTGTATGATATTTACATGACAGCTCCAATGGCTCCTGCATATCTCCAGACGGTTCACCCGGTCCTGATGAACCATGGTGTTATTGCTGGTATGGGCCTTAGCGCAGTTGCCTTTTTCGGAGTGTCCCTGCTTACGAAACCATCCAGTGCTGTCAATCTTGCTCCTTTCTTCAAGGAAGAAGCAAAAAACCTGGCAGCTGAAGCAGCAGTTACAGTTGAGGAAGAAGATCCCAAATTCCAGAAGTTCCTCAAGAGAATCGATGAGCAACTTGCCGGTGAGAGAGCACATCTGCATGTCAGGCTTGAAAGTTCGGCTTCTGTGAACTGGTACAGGTTCGTTGAATCCCTGCGATCTTCTTATGTTGCCTGGGTAACTCCTACAGGTGTAGATTCAGTATATCGTCTTGTGCAGTCGGACATGCTTTCCTGTGTATCCATAACACGTGGTACCACAGATAAAGAGATCTGGTTTGCCTCGGAACCTCCTGCATCGGAAATGGATGTTCAGAAGAAGGAACTCTATGTAGCCTATAACGAGGTTGCTGCAGCTCTTGAAAGCATGGGTGTTTTCCTTACGGTAGTCGAAGAATGAGTGAAGGGGCAATCCCTTCCCTTCTTGGACACCGATAACTTTTTTAAATAATCGATCGGTGGATAGTATAATGCGAAAACAAGTGGTAGTCCTATTTCTGATACTCACTTCAGCCATCTATCTTAGTGGTTGCATCGATGACATTGTACCGGTTGATGAAGCTGCTGAAACAACCAATGCATCGGAGTATATACTGGACCCGTTCATTGCTAACGATTCATGTGAGTGTGGTATTAATACGACTACTTTTTATCTTTCCCCCGATTCGCCTGTAAAAGCGGTTTATGTATTTGAGAATGTAAATCGTCTTGAAGTAGTTCCTCTGGAAGATATCACAAATCCAGGTTCTGATGTACTTTCAAACATTGTGATTGTGGCCAAACCGGGAGGAAATAACGGTAATCCAGCTTCAACAGTCAGACAGTTGTCCACCTCAGATCCAATGGATTCGATAGACTATACCCTCTCTGAAGAATCCGAGTCCGGGCAGACCAAACAGGTAATTTCCTTCAATCAAAGTCTTACAGGGTTTGTGGCCTATACAATGGAAGTGCCTATGGGACAGGATTTCATGTATGTACCATCACATCTTTCCACTGTAAGGGTGGTCCTTCCAGAAGGGTATACAACAGGCAACCAGTTTATAGGGAAGGTTGAGCCAGCACCCGATTACAGGTACTTCGATGAACAGGGCAGGGAAGTACTTGTCTGGAATAATCTACGTCAGGATACTTCTTCATCATTGTCTTCTCTGGCAAAAGGTCTCTTGCCTTCCGACGAAGAAGAGGAAGAAGAAATTAAGTTTAAGACTCTCTATCTCAAATTTTATTCAGAAGATGCCCCCCGTAACCTGCTGATCGGTACATCAATACTTGGTGCAGGCGTGCTTCTGGTCATTGGGAATTTCCTGCGAAATCGTAGAAAACTGAATGAAACGATACGGATTGCAGAAGAAGAATGGAAAAAAGATAAAAAACGTTAATCTTCATATCACAAATTGCATTCCATCATATCCCATTGGGAATTTCTGTGCTGCGATGGAATGGGGTTTGAAAAAGTGGCTTATATGGGTAAAAACGACTTCTTTTGCCTTTATTTTTTGGGCAAGTTCCAGTGCATCCTTTGCATCCATATGTTTTTTGATATGCAACACATCTGAATCCGGTACAATCGCATCGGCAATTAAAAGGTCAGGACTATCAATCATTTCAAGACTCTGTTTTGGGATTTCCTTCTCACAATCTCCTGTGAACACCACTTTTTTACCATCTTCTTCTATGAGTACGCCTACCGGATTGCTCACCGGCCGGTGCTTGACTTCAAAAAGAGTAACCTTTAGGCCGATAATTTCAAAGGTTTCATTGATTTTTACGTCGTTTCTTCTGGGTTTCAAAAAGGCAAGGTATTCCAGGATGTAGTCAAGGGTTTCAGCAAGGCCGTATACGTCTACCTTTCTTTGCACCCTGTGGAATTCACCAAAACCGGTAAAATGATCATAATGGCCGTGGGTCCATATAACTCCGTCCACATGCTTTATGTTGTGCTCAAGCAATTGCTGGCGCAGGTCGGGTCCTGTGTCCAGCAAAATTGTACCCTTCTTGGTTTCTACAAGGATAGAACATCTGAGGCGGTTGCTTTCCCCCCCCTTCTGTGCATCCTGGCAGGTGGGGCAGTTACAACCGATGACAGGTGTGCCGGGAGCATCTCCTGTGCCCAGTAATGTCACTTTCACTTAAGACACCCTGTCATACCGCTGGAGGTATTTCTCGGATTTTATATGTGAACGATTATTGAATGATTCCACCGCATCCAGAAGGTCTTTGTTACAGAGTTCCCGGCGCTCCTCAAGCAGGGCATCCAGAACACCCTCCCGGATTACCACTCTTAAGTCGGACCCACTGTAACCTTCTGTAATTTCGGCAATCGCTGCAGTGTCAAAGTTTCCTTCGATATGCCTTGTGACAATGTCAAGTATATTTTTCCTCATCTCATAATCCGGAAATGGGAATTCAAGTATTTCATCAAATCTCCTCCATGCAGCTGAATCCAGCATGTGAGGATGGTTGGTAGCAGCGATCAGGAGTACTCCATCCCTTGTGAGACTTATTTCATCGATTGCCTTGAGGAGTGTGTTAACAGCTCTTTTCAGGGCTGCATGTTCATCCGAGGTCCGGGTTTTTGCAATAAAGTCGAATTCATCCACAAAAAGAATGCATGGATTGAGTTTTTTTGCCAGTTCAAATACCCTGTCAATGTTCTTTGCTGTTTCACCAAGATACTGGTCTGTAATCATGGATAATTTTACTTCAACAAAAGGAATGGATAACATTTCGGATAGCGCTCTTGCAACTGATGTTTTCCCTGTACCCGGGGGACCAACCAGCAATACCTTGCCCACATCGTACAGCCCAATTTCCTTCAGGTAATCCCGGAACTTGATGGCTTTGACAATCTTTTCAACTTCGGATTCCTGTTTTTTTGTAAGGATTAGTTCGGACATGCCCTGCTGTATATCTTCCGGGGCCAGGAGCTGTGCCAGTTTGAGCATATCTTCCCCGCCTTCTTCCTCCATTACCTCGGCTTTGAGGGATTCTATCCATTCCCTGTCTACTTCCTTGGGTTTGGTGCTATCTCGTGCCTTACTGTAGCTGACTCCTTCTTTTTCAGCTTTCTCAAAGTAATATGCCAGTACAGGATTTTCCTCGATGCGACTGGAGGTGTCCTGTTTTTCGAACCAGCTAATGGCCATATCAATAGAAGTTAATTTGATTTTGTAACCAACTTCATCTATTTCTACAAAGGGAAGGCCCTTTAACATCTTTTTGGTTTCACTTTCTCCATACAGTTTACTCACATCAGTGAGGGATACATGAATGGGTCGTGGTACTCCTTTGGCCTCTTTTTTCCAGTAGTGCTTCCTTATGGGTTTTGGAAGGTCGTTGACATCCAATACTTGGTTCTGGTTGTATATCTGGGCCGTCAACAAAAGTTCTATTATATCAAGTGTATTGTCGGACATTTTGATACCTTACATCCAGGATTTTTATTTAAGGGAGGTCGAAAATGGTTTGTCTGAACCACCTTATTATGTATTTTCCCTAAATATAACTTATGCTACCTTATTTGCAGGTTCCAAGTCAGGCAAGTTTCAGATATCCTTTGCCGGGAGTGTAGATGTCTCCCGAATTTTTCAGGTTTTGAAGGGCTTTTTCGATTTTTTCCCTCTCAAAACCTGCATCTTCAGCCATTTGGAATAGCTGTCTGATCTGAATTTTTTCCTGTTTTTCAAGTGCATTTATGATATATTTAGAAGGATTTGCAGATTTTTTTTGAGTAGGCGGACTTGGCTGGAGCTGATCAACGCTTGCATCTGATAGTATCTGGCTGACTTTTTTTGAATCGGATCCCTGTATCTGTGCCTGAAGAGATGTGCGTGCCGCTATTGCTTCATCGAGTATTTCTGTCCTGTGGAATTTCCTCAATTTACGAAACTGCAAGGTTGCACCACATCTCTGGCATTTTATGGTTTTTTGACTCCGGTCTTCTATAACCTGGCATTGCAAGCGACATTTGGTGCAAATAATTACAGCATAGGCTACCATGTAAACACTTCCTTATTTTCCATAGCGGCGTTTCCTTTTCTGGAAATCCCTGATAATACGCAAAAAATCAATCCTTCTGAAATGGTTCCAGTTAATATCTGTGAAATACAGTTCTGAATAGACAGATTGCCATATAAGGAAATCTGAAAGATGTCTTCCTCCCGAGCGTATTATCAAATCCGGTTCTCCCTCTATTGTCAGATGGGATTCCAGAATTTGTTCATCAATATCTTCGGGTTCTATTTTTCCTTTTTCTACATCACAGAGAATTGTCCTGACAGAAGAGGTAATCTCTTTTTTTCCTCCATATCCCAGTACAAAAATGATACTGGGGTCATTTCCGGGTTTTGTGAGTAATGTACTGCCGTCTTCTCCATATACGTCATAGCCTGTTTTAGGGGGCAGTTTGGTGCAAATTGTTTCAATGACCTGAACCAATCTGTAGATCATCTTGTTTTTGAGATCGGCTTTTTCATCCAGAATATCCACATTAAAATAGATTTTCTTGATGTCAAACTCCTGGCACCAGGTTATGAATTGGAGCGTTTTTTGGCTACTATTCTTTTGGAGTAGATCTGTTTCAGGCAGGACTATAGCAATAGAGGAAGGTGGATTTTGCTGTCCCTGTTGTATTTTATTCAGGAGACGTTTTTCATATAATTTATGTAGCAATCCGAAGCCCTCCTTCTGAGATGTCATTTGGCGGTTGAGACTATCTTTATAACATCTCCGTCCTTGAGTTCGTATTTGTCTCCGAGTCTCATTCGGCTACGCCCGTCTACAGCATATAGGAAACGGTCCCCAATGTCGGTGTGCACCTTGTATGCAAGTTCATGCGCAGTGGATCCTTTTTTGACTAGGTAGGCATCAGGAAGCATGCGACCTTTCTTGTCGGTCCAGTGCCCTTCATCTTCGACAGGGTAGACTACAATTAGGTCGAGCTGGTCAAAGACTGCCCGGTTGATGCATTCCTGTACTCCGCATCCATGGGGTTTGCGGGATACCACGAAACTTTTAAGCTTTTCCAGTCCCTTTATCTGTTTTTCACTCAGGTCACTTCTCTCTATGGCAAAGTCCTCATTACCTGGTTTGTAATCAATTGCTCCGGTACTGGCCGCATTTCGGATGGCCAATTCGGCGGCAGCACTTGTGGGTACGACTATCATCTCAAGTTTTTCAAGGTTTTCGACATTTTCCGGCGGGGCTACATCCAGTTTGTTTGCGGCGATGATGACAGGTTTGCTGAGCAATCGGATGTACTCACAGAGCTGGCACATATCTTCATCATCCCATTTGATATATTCGCTTTTATCGAGCTGGCCTATTGCTATGTTCACATGTTCTTCACAGACCCCGGCTCCCATGAGCTGGTTTGCAATCGCTTCCTCTACTTTTAGATTTTCTGCTTTTATTTTGCGTGCCAGGCGTTCCCAGTTGCGACACAGGATACCTTTCATCCACATGGTTATTTCCCGGTTGAGGAAGTCGATATCTTCCAGGGGATCATGGCTGGCGATGTCTCCCGGATTTCCCTCTATATCTGTGGCGCCGGAGGCGTCAATTACGTGAATGATTGCCTGGGCCTGGCTCAGTTCGTCCAGAAAGGCATTTCCCAGCCCGCGGCCCTGATGGGCATCTGGCACAAGACCGGCCACATCGATGATCTCGATTGGTACAAAACGTATCCCGTCTTCACAGTTACCACATCTTTTGTCCCGCTCGATGCATGGGCAGGTTGTGCGAACATAGGTAACCCCGCGATTGGCATCAATGGTGGTGAAGGGGTAATTGGCGATATCCACCTCTGCCATGGTTGCGGCTTTGAAGAATGTTGATTTGCCTGCATTTGGCTTTCCTGCAAGGCCTATAGTCATTGTCATGTTCTATCAATCACATGCTTGATGGATTTAACTTTTGTTGGTGGTTTAACGCTTTACCACCAAACATTTATATTCGAGAAGATAATTAGGAAGCCAAGTCAATGAGTGTCCCGGTAGGGTAGCGGATATCCTTGGGGCCTGCGGAGCCTTAGACCTGAGTTCAAGTCTCAGTCGGGACGTACATTGTACTTTTCGGAGGCACTTTTTCCGTGTGGGGTTAATTAAACCCTCCTCGGTGGTGCCTCTGATGAGTATCTGTTTTTTTATGTTGTCATTTCTAATACGATTCTCGTCGATAATTATATATTTCTGAAAAAGACCCTGATGTTGTCGATACTGCCACAATTATTGTTAATGTACAAAATCTAGAGGTTGTGGAAACAGTATATTCACAGGGAATGAAGGACTGAATGCTGGATATCCGCGCAGTTGTCATTTAACTATTTTTGTTTATTTTTGAATAGCTGTTTTTTATCCGCATTTCTCAGTCTTTATATAGGATCAGTCTTAATTTATTTTATAGTCTATCTATATTGCTATATATAAAGGAGGTTTGTATGTATATGAGAGGGCAGGTTATTTTCATTCTGTTTATATCACTTATTTGTCTCTCTGGTGTTGGCTGTGCAGCTGAAATTAACCATAGTTTTCTTACAGGACCCTATGATAGTGGACCCGAGGTGACGGAGGAGTGTATAGGTTGCCATGAACCACAGGCAAAGGACATGCTCAATTCAACCCATTGGTTATGGACCAGTTGCGGTGATTGTGAATGTGGGGAGATAGAAGCTTATAAGAACATGGGTAAAAGAACAGTTATAAATAATTTCTGTGTGGCCATTGCGTCCAATGAACCACGATGTACTTCGTGTCATGCCGGTTATGGCTGGGAAGATGACACTTTTGATTTTAACAATGCATCAAACATCGATTGCCTGGTGTGCCATGATAATACAGGGACATATAACAAGATTCCAACAGGCGCAGGTGCCGTAGACACTTCCGTTGATCTTACAGAGGTTGCTCAAAGTGTAGGTTCTCCCACCAGGGATACATGTGGTGGTAACTGCCATTTTTATGGTGGTGGCGGAGATAATGTGAAACATGGTGACATGTCTTCTGCACTCAGTGACCCATCTCCAGAATTAGATGTGCACATGGGTCTTTTGGATTTCAAGTGCCAGAATTGCCATGAAACAAGTGACCATAATGTAGCCGGACGGTTTGCCGGGCTGCCAGATAGTGAATGTCGCGTGCAATGTTCCGATTGTCACGGCCAGACTCCTCATGCTGGTGAATATAAGGAACGTCTGGACGACCACGTTGATGCAATTGCCTGCCAGACATGTCATATTCCTCAATATGCACGTGAGGTGCCTACCAAGATGTACTGGGATTGGTCTCAGGCAGGGCAGGATATCGATCCTGTACCAACGGATGAATATGGTAAAGCTACCTATAACAAGAAAAAAGGTTCCTTTGTTTGGGAAAAGAATGTGACACCAAGTTATGCCTGGTACAATGGAACTTCAGCTCTCTATAAGTTGGGAGATAAAATCAACACTGATGGGGTGACTGTCATGAATGCACCTCTGGGTTCAAGGGATGATGCAGATTCACAGATTTATCCCTTCAAGATTCACAGGGCAAAACAAATCAGTGATTCTGAGTATAAATACCTGATAGTACCTGATTTGTTTGGTGGCGAAAATTCCTATTGGGCCACATATGATTGGGATAAGGCCTCAGCTTCTGGAATGGAGTATGTAGATATGCCTTATAGTGGTGAATATGAATTCGTTGAAACATCCCTTTATGAGAGCATTAACCATGAGGTTCCACCAGCTGAGCACTCTCTTGATTGTAGCGATTGTCACCTCGAGACAGGTATGATGGATTTCGAAACTCTTGGTTATGAAGGAGATCCAATGCTTGTAGGAGAGCGTTTTGCTGAAGAAGTTGAAGATGTAAGGCAATCTGTGGAGCAGGATGCGTCCGAAGCTGGAGAAGAATCGTCCGAAGCTGTACCCGGGTTTGGAATATTCCTGGGAATAGGCATGCTTCTTGTTGTAAGCATTCTCTGGGGTCGCCGCTGATTGACCCCTCCCTTTTTTATAGGATACTACTTTATCTGTGCCTATCGACTGTAAATGTTATACTCTTTTTCTCAATCGTTCAAGCAACGTTTATATAGAAGTTCAATCATCTAGAACGAACAGGTTGAGAGTACATAGTGCTCTTTTCGTGATGCAATTTACTGGATCATAATTATATAAGGAGGTCAAATTTTGGCAGGACAGCCGATATACATTTTAGCAGACGGAAGTCAGGTAACAAGGGGCAGAGATGCCCAGAGCAACAATATTCTGGCAGGCAAGGCAGTTGCCAACGCAGTCCGTACTACCCTTGGTCCCAAGGGTATGGACAAGATGCTTGTGGATTCAATGGGTGATGTGGTAATCACCAATGACGGTGCAACCATTCTCAAGGAAATGGACATTGAACACCCCACGGCCAAAATGATCGTTGAGGTGGCCAAGACCCAGGATGATGAAGTCGGAGACGGTACGACCACAGCAGCCGTACTGGCCGGTGAATTCCTTTCCAAAGCAGAGGAACTTCTCAAGAAAGGTGTACACCCCACAATTATTGCAACAGGTTACAGGCAGGCATCCAAAAAGGCGGTTGAAATCGTAAAAAGTATAAGTATAGATATTTCCCGTGACGATACTGAAGCCCTCAAAAAAGTGGCAAACACCGCAATTACCGGAAAAGGTGCAGAATCTCACAAGGAAATGCTTGCAGAGCTTACCGTTGAAGCCGTATCTCTCATAGGAGAAGAAACGGATGATGGCTATGTTGCAGATGTAAGTGACATCAAGATCGAAAAACAGGCTGGTGAAAGTGTTGGTGAATCCAAACTTGTAAAAGGCCTTGTTCTTGATAAAGCCCGCACACATCCCAACATGCCCGAAAAGATCGAGGATGCAAAAATCCTTGTCCTCAGTGTCCCGGTTGAATTCAAAAAGACCGAGATGGATGCCGAGATCAAGATCTCTTCCCCGGATCAAATGCAGATGTTTTTGGATCAGGAAGAAAAGATGGTCAAACAGATGACCGACAAGATCCTGGATTCCGGTGCAAATGTTGTATTCTGCCAGAAGGGAATCGATGATCTTGCACAATACTACCTCGAAAAAGCTGGCATCTATGCCGCCAAGAGGCTTAAAAAGAGCGATCTGGATCGTATCTGTGAAGCCACCGGTGCAACCAATATTCAGGATATCGATGAAATTACTGCTAATGACCTCGGTTCTGCAAATCTTGTAGAAGAACGTGACATAAAAGGCAACAAGATGACCTATGTCATGGGATGCAGGGAAAAGAAAGCAGTTTCAATAATCCTTCACGGTGGTACCCAGCACGTTGTAGATTCCCTCCAGCATGCAATTGACGACGCTCTTCATGTAGTCGCTGTGGCTCTGGAAGATGGTAAAGTAGTTGCAGGCGGCGGATCTCCGGAAGTAGAACTCTCCATGCGCCTTGGTGAATATGCATCTTCCCTCAGTGGCAGGGAACAGCTTGCAGTTGCCAAATTCGCAGAAGCATTTGAAGTAATTCCTGAGACCCTTGCTGAAAACTCTGGTTATGACCCAATAAACAAACTTGTTGAACTGCGTTCCAAGCACGAAGAAGGCAACAAGAGAATGGGGCTTAATGTATATACCGGTGAAATTGTTGACATGTGGGAAAACGATGTAATCGAACCACTCCGTGCCAAGACACAGGCAATTAACGCCGGAACAGAAGCAGCTGTCATGGTTCTTAGAATTGATGACGTTGTTGCAGCATCCCCTCACTCCAATCAGGCAGCACCTGAAATGCCTGATATGGACATGGATATGTAAGATAAGGTGGTTATACCACCTTCTATTTTTTTCAATGTAATTTATTTCCGGGGTAAAATTTAAAAATACTGTTAACCATTTATGGTTTATGGTTAACAATAATAATTTATCCGATTCTTCCGTCAGGAAAATGGTTTATGCTGCCCTTTTTGCTTCCATGACTGCGGTGGGTGCTTATATCAGTATCCCCGTGGGGTTGATACCTCTTACCCTGCAGACTTTATTCGTAATTCTTGCAGGGGCGGTGCTGGGTGCTCGATGGGGTATGCTGAGTATGGTCATCTATGTTTTGCTCGGGATTGCCGGATTACCTGTATTTTCAGGTGGTAGCTCCGGACTTGGTGTGCTGGTGGGTCCCTCGGGGGGCTATATCATCGGTTTTATTCTGGCAGCGCTTGTAATTGGTTACCTCTTTGAGAAATTCCAGAATAGATCCATTGCCGGTGTGGTGGCCATTTTCCTTGTCGGTATGATTGCTATTTACGTTCCCGGCTACTTCCAGCTGATGTATGTGGCCTCTCTGGGTCCACAGGAAACATTTGCATTAGGTGTTGCTCAATTTATTCCCGGCGCTGCCATCAAGATTGCTGCTGCGACCATTATTTATCGCTATCTTAAGACGGAATCTTTGGTATGATAGAGATTGAAGATTTAAGTTTTGGTTTCAAGGAAAATCAACGTGTTCTTGACAGCGTCAATGTGTCTATTGACAGCGGTGAATTCGTTGCTGTAGTAGGTGGTAATGGTAGTGGTAAGTCTACTTTTGTCAGGCATTTGAATGGTTTACTGCTGCCGGATGAAGGTATGGTGAGAGTGCGGGGTATGGATACACGCACTATCTCCAATCTGACTGATATACGCAGGAAAATTGGTATGGTTTTCCAGAATCCTCTCACCCAGTTCGTAGGTGCCACTGTGGAGGAAGATGTGGCTTTTGGTCTTGAAAACCTGGCCTGTCCTTCATCAGTAATCCGCAACAAAACGGATAGTTCTCTTTCTGATCTGGGTATATCCCATCTGGCTGGTAAATCTCCTCTGGAATTAAGTGGAGGACAGATGCAACTTGCAGCCCTTGCAGGCGTCCTTGTCCTGGAGCCTGAATGTGTGATATTTGACGAGGTAACCTCCATGCTGGATCCTTTTTCAAAACAACAGGTGCTTTCAACAATCGCAAGACTTCATGAAAAGGGCAAGACGATAATAATGGTCACTCACAATCTGGAGGAAGTGCATCTTGCTGAAAGGGTTATAGCTTTTGAAAAGGGCAGGGTTGTTTATGATGGCAAATCCTCTTTGTTTTTTGATTCCCCTGCCGTGTCAAACCCCGGTATTTCAATTCCTCCTCTAACTGAACTTGCCCTGTGGCTGCAGGAGAATGGTCTGAAGGAGATCGATGTTTCAAACCCTGATGTTAATACACTGGAGGAATCTATCTGGCAATTGAAGTCAAGAAATTGAATTTTTCATACGGGCAAAACATAGTCTTACAAAATGTATCCATGTGCATAAAACCCGGTGAAATCGTGGGCTTGACGGGGCCTGTAGGTACGGGTAAATCAACCTTGTTGCGTCTGCTTGTTGGTCTGCTAGAACCGGACAATGGTATTGTGCAAATCGATGGTTATCCATCTCGTGCTAAAAAAGTAAAGGAAATGGTAGGTGTCCTGTTCCAGCATTCTTCCAGGCAACTTTTTGAAAAAACGGTTTATGATGATATTGCTTTTGGTCCTTCAAATTTTGGTTTTGATAGAAGGGATATTGAAAAGCAGGTCAACAAGGCAGTAAATATAGTGAGTCTGGATAAATCCCTCCTTGAAGTATCTCCCTTCAGGATTAGTGGGGGGGAACAGAAACGGGTGTCTTTGGCAGGAATAATCGCCCAGTCTCCCCGATATATGGTGCTCGATGAACCTTTTGCAGGGCTTGATACAAAAGGAAAAACGCGTCTGCCTCATATTATACAGACCTTGCAGAATATGGGAGTAGGAATCATCGTTATTTCTCATCATCTTGATAAACTGCTTGAAGTAGCTCCGCGAATTATCTACCTGCAGGATGGAATTATTTGTTTTGATGGCCAAAGACAGCAGTACCTTTTGGATGATAGTCTTCCTCTACCGCCTATAACCGCTTTGATGAAGAGGCTGCATGCAAGAGGTTTACCAGTGAACCCGGCTACGTTTACAGTGGAAAGTGCAATCAAGCAATTGGAAAGATTAGAAATCGGAGATGTGGATGACGCCTGATTATTTTTTGAGTTTTGTTCCCGGAGATTCCTTCTTGCACAAGCTTGACCCCCGCACAAAACTAATAGCTACGATGCTGATCAGTATTTTGATCTTCAGGTTGCATCTTACAGGTCTGGTCCTGCTATTTGCATTATTCATGGTTTTGTGTTATCTTTCGTCTGTGCGGATTGCACTGCTGCGAAACGTTTGTCCAATTGCTCCTTTCTTAATCTTTATTTTTATATTCCAGTTATTTCTGGTACCGGGGAATAGTTTTATGGATTTGTATGGTTTTTCTGCTACATCAGCAGGCCTTTTTGAGGGCTTGAGGATTGTGGGGCGTTTTATTCTTTTGATAGAATTTGCCTCCCTCCTGACGGCTACGACTTCTCCTGCTCACATGACGACGGGAATTGAAAGGCTACTTCGTCCTCTGCCGGGTAAAATCTTAGGAGTGACTTCGTTTGAAATTGCCACCATGATGTCCCTATCCATCCATTTGGTTCCTGTTTTGAACAGGTTCCTGAAAGAAGTGTATCAGGCACAGCTGTGTAGGGGTCTGGGAAGACAAAAAAGGATTTCAGGATTGGTCTCACTGGCGATACCTTTGCTCAGGGGAGCCTTCAGGATGATGGATGATATAGCTATGGGAATGGAAAGCAGATGTTATCAGGGCAACTACAGAACATCCCTTTTTGAGTTAAAAATGGATAAATATGACTGGATGGCCCTTATGTTGGTTTTTGTATTGTTGTTTGCCTTCTGGAATTTGAATATCACTCTTTTGCCCTCTTATCAGATATAATGCGGGCAATTCTTTCCTTAAATTCATCTACAACAATATCTGCATCATCCATATCTGGTTTCTCTTCTGTCCAGTGATTGGATTTAAGTGGGATCGGTATGATTTTTTCCTTTTCTTTTTCGGAAACAGGTGATTTTTCCCACTAAAAATCCTCTTTTTTATTCATTGCCCGTCCCTCACTTTGCTAAATGGTTTGCATCTTTATCTATATATAGACAAAGATTTATACATTTTGGCAGGTTATTTCTTCTTTTAAATATTTGGCTGCTTTTCGATACTTCGTGTTCCTATTTTCGTTATCATAAGCCATTATTTAGAATGTTCACGCCGATAGGATAATGCGGTATCTTTATGTAGCCGTGAATTTATGGAACCTTTTATAACTCAATTTAGCCGATTTGTACATATAAATTGCTAATATATTGGAGGTGTTCCGGCATGGTATACAGTTTGGGAATAGATGCTGGAGGAACTTATACCGATTCTGTTCTTCTGGATGATGACACTGATAGTATTCTTGATTCAAATAAAGCACTTACAACATATCCCGATCCCCTGGATGGGATAAAAAACTCAATTGATGGTCTCGACCAGGAAAAACTCAAGAAAGTAAAGATAGTTTCCGTATCAACAACCCTTTCTACAAACACGATCCTTGAAGGAACGGGTTTCCCAGTTGGCTTGTTTTTGATCGGAAATTATGATCTCAAGGAAAAACTTCCGACTCCTCATTATGTAAAAGTTGCTGGTGGTCATACCTATAATGGTGCGGAAAAAGAACCCCTGGATGAGGAAGGAGTCAGGGACTTTGCGGTGAAAATAAAGGACAAGGTTGCAGCTTTTGCAATCTCTTCCTTTTTCAGTATTCGTAATCCTGACCATGAAATTCGGGCCAAGCAAATAATCCGTGAAGCGACAGGTCTTCCTGTAGTATGTGCACACGAACTTTCTCAGGACCTGGGTGCCTTTGAGAGAGCAACGACTGCTTTTTTCAATGCTCAGCTATTGCCCATCACAGAAAGATTCATGTCCACTGTGGAAAAGGATGTAAATTCCAGGGGAATCAGTCCGAAGATATTCATGCTCAAATGCGATGGCTCTGTTATAGGTATAAAAAGTGCACTGGAAAAGCCGATTGAATCTATTTTCTCGGGACCTGCGGGAAGTCTTGTAGGAGCTTCCTTTTTGACAGGAAACGATTCATGCGCCGTTATTGATGTGGGAGGTACAAGTACCGATATATCCGTTATAAAAGACGGCGTTCCTGAAATGAGTGAGATGGGAGCGGTTGTCGGTGGATGGAAGACCCGTGTCAAGGCTATTAAGATGGAAACCTCAGCAATGGGTGGTGACAGTCACATATGGGTAAAGGATGGTAAATTGAATATCGGACCGCGACGTGTAATTCCCCTTTGCAGGGCAGCGGATCTCTATCCCGATTTCCTGGAACTTCTCAAGATCAATCCCATGCCAACCAAAACTTTGATCGGCATGAATTTCCAGCCTACGACCTTTTTTACACGTACTGAATATGAAGCCATGGGCCTTAATGACCTGGAGCAGGAATTGCTTGATTCCATCTCTAGTAGTCCTACTTCTCTGCGGGAGTTACGCAGTCGCATGGGCCGCTATCCTTCAACCCGAATTCTGGACAGCCTTATTCAGAAAAGGCTTGTACAATGTATTGGTTTTACTCCCACGGACGCTCTGCATGTACTGAGTGATTATACCGCCCGCAATGTGGAGGCAGCTGAGGTAGGTGCTGAATATCTGGGTTCCCTGTGTAAAAGAACCGGGGAGGAATTTGCCAGATATGTCAAGGAAACCTTTGCCAAGAATATGGCCTCAGACCTGATTTCCTTCTTCCTGGAAGGCATTCCAAGGGAAGAGGTTCGTAAAATATTCGATATAGATTGTCCTACAAAATTTAAGGTTGATATCCCGGTTGTTCTTATCGGTGGACCTGTGGTTGCTTATAAGGATATACTTGGAAGTATCCTGGATGCCGAGATCATTGTACCAAAATATTCAGATGTCGGTAATGCCACAGGTGCCCTAGCAGCCAAAGGTGTAAGGAGGGTTGATTTCCTTATAAGACCTGCTTCCATGGCAGCTCCTGATTGGGAATTCTACGTATTTTCCGAAAAAGGGCGACAGAGTTTCTATGAATATAATGATGCTATTTCATACGCCAGGGAAACAGGACAATCCATGATAATGCAATACATGGAAGACGCCGGTTTGGATCCGGATCATGTGGAAATTGACGTCAAAAAGGATGAGATTGTGCCGGAAGGTTGGAATTTCCCAATGGAAACTAAAATCAGGGTTATGGGAGTCGGTACCCGCCTGATAGATGAAGAGGCCTGAAAAGGTCTCTTTTTTTCTTTTTCAGTAGGTTGATATATTATTGGATACTACCCTTTTGTCGGGGGTATATCTATGCATTTTTGCAAAGATAAAAATAAGAAACTGAACAGGGAATGCTTTTTGGTCGCAATTCTTGTTTTGATCGTTATCTTCCTTTTCGGGTTTGCAATATATGAACTGGTAATCCAGCCTATGCTTGGTGGTTTCTGAGAGGTACATTTTCACTTGTTCATTTTTTCCCTTTCCAGGTTCAAGACCCTGCGGATTACCAGTTTTTTCTTTCCCAGGCCCGCATCGGGGTTTTCAGGATAGTTCTCCTTTACATATTCATAGAGTTCGGCAGACGTCATTTTTTCAAGTTTGTCCTTGAGTTTAAGCAATTCTTCCATCTTTCTCCTCCTGTCGTTTTTTTGTGAGAAATTCTAGTTTTTATATTTATTCCTTATGGTGTTTGCATTCCGGACAGAAATCATTATGAATTGCAAGTTACATGTAGGTATCATATAAACAGTATGAGGTTTAAAATCTATGAGTGAATCCAAATTCGAACCGTTGCCACGTTCCTATTTATTTAACAGTTTGCTGGATAAAGATACTATAATACTCGCTGCAAATCCGCGTATCTCTCTTGTTATGCGTGGGATTATGAAAGCAGCCAAAGATGCAGATGCTCCCCTGATGGTAGAACTCGCCCGTTCTGAATCCGATCTGGACGGTGGCTATTCAGGTATGACCCCTGCTGAATTTTCAAAACGGTGCAAAAAAACCGCCAATGAAGTTGGTCTGGATGTATGGTCTCTGCATGCCGATCATATTGGCATCAAGAAAGGCACTCCTGAGGATATTGAATCTACAAAGGAACTTGTAAGTGGGCAGATTGATGCGGGATATACCTCTTTTGCAATCGATGCTTCCCATCTTTTCAATTTCCAGGGTGGCAATCTCCGGGAAGAACTCTCCCAGAACATTGATGCAACTACAGAGATCGCCCATCATATCCAGGATAAAATGGATGGTCGTAAGTACGGGCTTGAAGTTGAGGTTGGTGAAATAGGCCGTGAGGATGAAAATGGCAGGGTACTTACCAAACCTGAAGAAGCAGTAACCTTCATCAAAGCGCTTAATGAAAACGGTGTATATCCACATGTGATCGCAATCGCAAACGGTAGTGCCCATGGGAACACCTATGACACAAATGGAAATCTCATCCAGCAGGTTTCAGTTGATATAGAGCAGACCATTGCGGTTGCTGACGCCCTGAAAGAGAATGGCTTTAGTGTCAGGATCGCCCAGCACGGGATTACCGGTACTCCCAGGGAACTCATTTACGAGCATTTCCCTCACGGGGATATATTGAAGGGCAATGTTGCCACATTTTTCCAGAATATTGTATGGGAAGTGTTCAGGATATATGAACCTGAGCTTTTCAGTGACATCCGGAAATGGACCATTGAGAATTTCCGCAGCAAAGCTCCCGAAAAGAGTGATAATGAGATATTCGGCAAATTCAGCAAGTATGCAGTAAGGCAGTTCTTTGACCGCATAGATGCTGTTGATGAGAACACAAGGCGTGCCATTGATGCAAAGGTCTATGCTGAAACCCTCATGTTCCTTGGGGCCTTCAAGGCTGAAGGTACTGCCCAGCAGGTCAGGGATTATATCAAATCCCTGTGATCTTTTTTAAAGTGTAATAATAAGTTGTTGTTTCTGGCTAAATTCCAGAATGGTATCAGCAATAGCTTCAGGTTCGACCATCTCGATGCCCGGTATCATTTCTTCATACTTAAGCCCTACAAGTGAAGAACCCAGTTTGCAACACATAAAGTTCACACCCAGATTCATACATTCATCGATTTTCTGGTCGTATTCCAGCGCTCCTGCTTTATCCTTCTTGGCAAGCATTACTCCCATTGGGCCAAAAAGGACTATATTTACATTCAGGCCCTGTTCACTGTAGTGCTTTGCAAACCTAAGGGTCTCCAGTGGACCGGTACTTTCGTAAATCATGCTTTTTAGCAGGATCAGGACATTTGTAACTTTGTGTATATTATCTCTCACAGGTATTGCTCCAGAACATCTTCTGCTGCTTTTGGGCCCACATTATCAAGATGTACCGATTTCTTGGTAGTTTTTGCACCGGATACAATTGTTATTGAGGAACTGTTTATTTGGAATATATGACTGAGCTTTTGTATAAGCTGGTCGTTGGCTTTTCCTTTTTGTGCGAGTTCGGTTAATTTACCCTCAACCCTTTTGCGCCAGGTATTGTAACCTGAAGGAACTACCAGTTTGCTGGAGCCGGGATTAATTTCAAAATCAATTATACAACCATTCCCCTTTGTGTGTATGGCATCCCGGATTGGCATATTATTCCATCAATTATATTTTGTGGAGAACGATGCTGTATCCCGACGCACTAACTCCAGGATATCATCCTATGGAATATCCGCTGTCCATCCCGGTTACCCTCGTGACAGGCGTAATGTCACACCGTCTCCTGCTGTAGCGTACTGAGGTTGTCTGTACACTCATCGAATGGCTTGTGCCATATTCTTGTGCAAGGACCTTACAATACGCAAATAGGAGTACCAGCATTCTCCGTTATATATCTGACGTCTGACAACCAATAGTTATAAACGTTATTATGAGAGATGAAAGGTTCATGAAAATAGCGATACTGGGCGGCACGGGACATATTGGTAAAGGCTTTGCTCTGCGGTGGGGCAGTCTTCACGATATTATCATTGGCTCAAGAAATGCAGAAAGGGCGGCTTCAGCTGCAAAAGAGTACAGATGCATGCTGGAAGACCTTGGAAAGAAAGCTTCCTTTGAAGGCGTAGATAATAAAACGGCTGCGCAAATGGCTGATGTCGTATTGCTTGCAATAAAGTATCGTCATATTTCATCTGTTATTGAAACCATTACTCCCGTGCTTAAGGACCAGATTGTGGTTTCTGTGGTTGTTCCTATGGAAAAGGACAGCTGTTACATCATTCCAGATGCAAAACATATGGAAGTTGATGTACGGGATTCTGCATACAATGCGGAATATTTCTGTTATACACAACCTGTTGGTGGGAGTGCCGCCGAGGAAATTGCACAACTCCTTCCCCAAAACATTCGACTGGTGTCGGGTTTTCATAATGTTCCTGCCAAACATCTTGAGGATCTCTCTCTCGCGCTGGATTATGATATTGCTGTCTGTGGGAATGATATGGCTTCAAAAGAAGTTGTCTGCAAACTCACAGATGATATACCAAACTTGCGACCATTGGATGCAGGTCCCTTAAAGGCCTCTTCCATGATCGAGTCTCTCACTCCTCTGCTGATAAATATAGCAGCCAGGAACAAAATGGATGATGTGGGAGTAAAGTTCATTTGAAACTGGCAGCATGCAAAGCTACTCTCTTATATATTTTTTAAAAAAGGAAGTAAAATAAGGGTATTTACCCTTATTCGTCCAGAATCTGTTCTGCTACGTCCCTGTAGGCATTCATGACATAATCGATGCCTGAGACTTCTGCGGCTTCTTCTGTAAGAGCCATAACGTCTTTGCGGGACAGTGTGTTGATGTTGAATCTGCGTGAACCTGCCATGAGCTGCTGCAGACCGACCTTGAGTTTTTCTCCGTAGGAGTAGATACCCATTGCACCGAGCGGGATGTCCTTGACATCTTCACCATAGCGTTCTTCCAGGTCTTCGTAGTGGACAAAGATCTCTTCTGGACGGTGACCGAATTCGGAAACGGTTTTTGGCAGGTTGTCTTCTTCGAGCCATTTGCCGACGTTCTTACCGACCATACCTGGTATCATGAGGCCACGGCCCATGCATACTGCCTTGAAGTATGGGGAGCCCATTGCAAGTGCTTTGTAGATACCATCTTCACTGGAGAATCCACCAGCCATTGCCAGATCGGGTACTCTTTCACCTTTGTTGTTGAGTTTTTCTGCGAACTCATATACAAGGGACTGGAGATAGAATGTCGGGATACCCCATTCTTCCATCATTGGCCAGGGGCTCATACCTGTACCACCTGGTGCACCATCGAAGGTGAGCAGGTCGATCTTTGCTTCGGAGGAATATTTGAGTGCCATTGCGGCTTCAACCATGGAGTATGCACCGGTCTTTAAGGTGATACGGTCATATCCGATGGATCTGAGGCGGTCAACTTCTTCGAGGAAGCCTTCCTTGTCAACAAAACCAAGTCTTGAGTGGCGTTCGAATTCCCTGATTGCACCGACCTTGTAAGCTTCCTGGACGGCTGCGTTTTCGGGGTCCGGGGTTACGATGTATCCACGTCTCTTGAGTTCAAGTGCACGGTCAAGTTCACGTACCTTGATTTCTCCACCAATACATTTGGCTCCCTGTCCCCATTTGAGTTCAAGGGTGTCCATCTCGTGTTTGCTGGAGATATATTCTGCAACACCGAGTTTGGTATCTTCTACGTTCATCTGGACGAGCATTTCACCGTAGCCTTCGTGGAACTTGTTGTAGGCTGCGATCCTTCTGTCCATTTCCGGTGATTCGGTGACCAGACCATTGTTGTCCCGTTTGAGTTCCGGATCGATTCCGCACACGTTCTCACCGCATACAAGGGTGATTCCGGTGATTGCTGCACCAACGGCGAACTCGTTCCAGTTTTTCCTTGCGATTTCGGTGGAACCGAGGGCACCGGTGAATGCGGGGATTTTCATTTTTACTTTCTTGTTCCAGCCGTATTCAGTTTCGGTGTCTACGTTGGGGAACCTTGCGGTCTCGGGGCTGGCTTCCATTCCATCAGGAAGGCCAACTGCACCAACTGCATATCCCTGAATGTTGAGGTGAGAATAGTCTACAGGGTATTCCTTGTCTGCTCCGGCAGTTACTTCTCCGAAAGGCCCTGGATAAAGGACTTCACGTCCCCTGAATGATGATTTGAATATTTCACAGTTACCACGGCATCCGTCTACACAGCGTGTGCAGATTCCGGACATCGGGGCAACACTCTTGGACCTGTTGAAGGTCCTTGTTGCTTCATTTGCATTTGGTTGTCTAAGATTGCCCATCTTAATTACTCCTAACGTTTAATGTATAAACGTGACTTTAGCCACTAGTAACTAATCGTTTACCGCATCGGTTCTATTTAAAGTTTGCTCAGGATTAGGGGTTGCCTCTAAAGTCCACTTGACCACAAACTCAGCTATTTGACCATAAAGTATGCCCTCTGACTATAAAGTAATATTTTCGATATCAAGAAATACGTACAGATTGGTGAAAAATGTCAACAATTATCTATTTGTTTGAATACGGAAGTCGGATTCTGTGCCACGGAAATGGTAAAAATTATCCAGGGTAATTTAACCTAGGGTCATCTCGTCATGAATTTTATTTAAACAACATGTGATGCTTTTGACCATAAAGTGATTTTCTGATAGAATTTAAAATAGACATCTGTTGAATTACATATTTAAAATTATTAGATGTATTATGGAAATACACAAATATTATTATGATATTTCCTATAAATAATGAATTAATAGCTAAAATAGTAATAGTTACAATTTATATGAGAACTAGTTTACTTATAATATCCTATAATGGGTTAAACATCACTAAATAACATATTAAATGGCGGTAAATATGACAATGAATTTAGAAAAAATTACAATAAAGGGATTGTTTGGTTATAGAGACATGGAAATTCAACTACAGGACAATAGTTTAATACTTGTTGGAGAAAATGGTTCTGGAAAAACAACAATTCTCAGAATATTATTTTATATATTATCGGGTAAATGGGCAGAACTTTCTAAAGTTAATTTTCGCCACATTGCAGTAAAAATATCTGGCAATACATATAATATAGACAGTGAAGATCTAAAGGAAAAATACCCCGATTATGAAAATATTGCTGATATACCCATGAGGGAATTGAGTCGTTTAAAGAGAAAAAGTTTGCTAGTAAATCATAATAGATTATATCCTGAAATAGACATCTTATGTAAGAAATATGGGGTTAGCAGAAGAAGTTTATTAGAGGAAATTGGACTTCATTATCCTTATAGTGAAAAAGATAATTTTCATGAAGAATATTGGCAAAATTTAAAAAAAATCCAACAAGAAATCGATGCCCAAATACTGTATCTTCCAACTTATAGGAGAATTGAACGAGAACTCAGTAGTATAATAAAAGGAATGGATTCAGATGATTTCCCTTTTGAATATAGAAATCGATATTTTTCAGAAGACCCAGATGATATAAACAATTCATACATTGAATTAGTAGAATTTGGAATGAAAGATGTTGAAAAATCTATAGAAAATACACTATCTGACCTCAAAGATTTTGTACGGACAGAATTAAACAAACTAACTCTTAATTATTTAGGAGACGTATTAGATAAAAAATATGATGAAGTTAATAAAGAGGCAATATCTAAAACATCCCCAGACAAGGTACATAACGTAGTTGACCGAATTGACGAAAATATATTATCTACTAGTAACAAACAAAATCTTATTGATGTTATCCAACAAGCTTCTTCTTCTGGACACCTCACCGAACGTAGCAAAATAATATGTCATTATTTTATGAAACTATTGCAGTTTCAAAATAATCTTCAAGATCGTGAGAAACAAATATCTAAATTCTGTGAATTGTGTTCAGAATATATTGAGGACAAACAGTTTTTGTACGATAGTGCTAATTTTAGTTTTTCAATCATCTCGAAAAATCTAGATGACAAGCAAAATACCATTCAACTCAAAGACTTATCTTCGGGAGAAAAGCAGATCGTCTCATTATTCAGTCATCTGTATCTTTCTGGAAATACACATTATTTTGTAATAATTGATGAACCAGAACTTTCATTGTCAGTGCCTTGGCAACGTCGATTTTTAGCTGACATATATTACAGTAATTTTTGTACAGGGGTAGTTGCTGCTACACATTCACCATTTATTTATGAAAATAAACTCGAACAATATACTCATGCTGTGGGTGAATTTGAAATAGGGGGATGGAAAAAATGAGTATGATCGACATACATAAGGAAGCACGTGCGAGTGAAAAAGCATTATATCACACATTCTTGACTAATTATAAAAAAAATTCCAATATAGTTTATGGATTTGTTGAAGGCTTAGATGACCCCACTTATTATCAACGAATTGAAAATTTAATTCCTCATGATTGGAGATTGAAATTATATAAATCAGGAAATAAAGATAAGGTTCTTCAAATTCATAATAATATGGATTGGACTCGCTTTCATTCAAAACGCATCTGCTTTTTCATTGACAGAGACCTTTCTGAATTTATTGATGATGTAGGAGAAATTGATGGAAATGTATACGTTACAGACAAATATTCTATAGAAAATGATTTTGTCAATTGTGAAATGCTAGAAAAGTTGCTTTCAGAAATCATGCGAATAAATATCGCAGAAATGTCTAGGGATGAGCAAGAAAAACTGCATATGATTTTTGATGATAACTTCGAATTATTCAAAAGTACGATGGTTCCTGTGATGGCTCAAATTATACTCTGGAAACGCAATAAAAAAAGGCCATTATTGGATAATATCGATCCAAGTGATTTTTTTTATTTCAAGAATGCTGACATGTACATTAAGGAAGAGTTTGAAAAAGAAAATGATCGAATCATACATATAAGCAAATGTTGCAATATAGAGCCTGATGTACTTGATTCTATAAAAGATATAAAAATAGAGTTTTGTAGAAAGCAAGGACCAAAAAAACATATTAGAGGAAAATATATGCTTTGGTTTATGCTTATGTGTACAAAAGAAATTCATAAATCTATAACATACATATGCAGTAAATATCGTAAACCACCTAAAGTACGTACAGAAATAGGACTAAAAAACGCTGTCGTTCATCTAGCTCCCAGAGCCCGTATACCAGAATCATTAAAATTATTTGTGGAAAATAATTACTTGTACTACATTAATAAAACAGATTCTGTTAGTATGAGAGCCTGATAATTGTTGTACGTTATAATTTATGACAATAACAATAATTCATGTATCTTATATTTTAGAAATATTTTATTTAAAGTACATCAACAAGTCTCAAATATATAGTGCTGACAATCGAAAATCAATTCAATAGTTATATATATCTTCCAAGCAGTAATTATTTTTGATGAGTGCCACAAATGATACAGAAGTTGAAACACGTTTAGATCTGATAGATTCTGAGTTGGAAAAATGGTGGGTTCCTATATCTAAATACATCCGCACAGAGGTAAACACAGTCCAGTCTGATTTTAAAAATTGTACCTATATATTGGATGATGGCACTTACAAAAAAGGCGATAAATTCATTGACTATCTTCTTCTGGCAGATGATAACTCACCACTTGCTATTATCGAAGCAAAAAAATATTCCAAAGACCCAGATAAAGGCAGAATTCAGGCACGAACTTATGCCAAAGATATTGAGGCACAGATTGGAAGACCCATACCAATTTTCCTGACCAATGGTTTGAAATGGAAATTTATAGACCATAGTGGGTATGAACGTGAAGTAAGCGGTCCATTCAGTCAGGATGATCTCTGGAGAAGATTGCGGTTATATCTTGAACAAAAAGATCCCGTTCAATATGGTGTCAATCCTAAAATTGTTGACAGAAAGAAAAGCGTTGAAATTGTAAAAATCCTAAATCAGCATTTTTCAAATGGATATCGTTCTGCTCTGATACAAATGGCTACTGGAACTGGTAAAACAAGAGTAGCAATGGCAGGATGTGATGGTCTCATCCAGTCCAGATATGTTCAGAATATTTTATTTGTGGCAGATCGTTCAGTACTGGTAACGCAGGCAAATACACAGGGATTCCAGAAATTCTTTACTGAGCCGATAGCAGATCTACGGAATGGATTTACCAATTCATCCAGATTATACACCTCGACCGTTCAAACACTTATGACAGAGCCAGATGGTGCTGATGTCAGGATGTACCAGAAGTTCAGTCCTGGATTTTTTGATCTTATTATATATGACGAAGCTCACCGATCCTTTTATGACAAAAATAATGTTGTAATGGAGTATTTCGATTCAATGAAACTGGGTCTGACTGCTACACCAAAATCAAATGAATCCAAGAATACATATCAACTGTTTGGATGTGATATTGGTGTACCTACTGCAGAATATCCTTATGAAGATGCGGTTTATGATGGTGTTCTAGTACCCTACAGCACAAAGGTAGTGGAAACAGAAGTATTGACAAAAGGTATTGATGGTAGTGGGTTATCAGAAGAACTCAAAGATCAACTTCGAAGACAGGAAGAAAATCCCGATGATTTGAAATTTGAAGGGAACGAATTTGATTTCATTTTCATGGACAATGAAACCAATAAGCTAATTATTCAAACTTTCCTGGATACATGTTATAAATCCGACGACGGTCTGCCCTCTAAAACAATCTTCTTCTGTGCAAGTATTGATCATGCCGACCATATGAAGAAAATGTTTGACGAAGTGGCACCCAAAATTGGAAGATATGTTGAGGTAATTACTTCCGATAAGTATCGTTATGAAGATGAAGTAGGTAGGTTTAAGACAAAATCAGATCCAAGGATTGCTCTTTCCGTTGGTGTACTTGACACAGGTGTAGATATCCCTGAAATATGTAATCTTGTTTTCATAAAATCAGTTCGTTCAAGTGTACGTTTCTGGCAGATGTTTGGTAGAGGAACACGTAATCAGGAATCATGTAATCATCTTGAATGGTTACCAAATAGAGAAAAGAACAATTTTTTCATTCTGGATTTCAAAGTTGGCGATCATTCAAACGTTGAATATCATCTTGGAGGCCAGTCCGAAGATAAAGAACGAAAACGTATTGGTCTGCCTGAACAGATTTTCATTAAAAGAGTGGCTCTACTGACCAAGGATCTCAACAAGGAGCAACAGGAAATTATTGGGACGCATGTAATCGAGACGGTCAATAGTCTTGATACTAATTCCCACATAGTCAGGAAAAAACTACCAGCAATTGAAAAGATCAAGAAATCCAGTCCATTTGAACTTTCTCAATACATTAGTGATCTGAATAGTGAAATTGTACCACTGATAATGTACAATAGTGGAAATGATCCCAATATAATGCGTTTCATCCTCGAAATTGAAGAGTTGTATATACACATCTTGAATGAAGATAGGGAAGCAATCAAGGAGTTGAAGAACTACTTCGAAATATATGCAACCAATATACTTCAGAAGGATAATCTCCAGGAAGTCAAGAACAATAAGTCCCTGATATTATCAATGTTACAGGACAAGTTCTGGGATGATCTTACTTTTGCTAGAGTTGATCAGATTGTACGTGAGTTTGCTCCACTTGTGAAATACTATGAACCCGAACGAGGTAAAAAATATCAAATCGATGCACCTGACCAAATCTTAATGGAAAAGGACATTGAGTTTGAAGTCAAGGATGATCCTGACATAGGCAATTTACTGGATCAAAATCCTATTGCAGGCAAGATTCGCCAAGGTACGGGAGTTACTTCCGCTGAAATAAAGGAACTGGAATCATTGCTTGAAGGTCTTGACAAGAGACTGACTATAGATCGTATCCAACGGCTACGTGGGATTGATTACCTTCAATTCCTGCGGGATATTCTGGAAATCGATTTTGATGACACTCCTGAAGAAGTGATCAAGACAGAGTTTGAAGCCAAGGTTCTTGATGGACATGATTATTCCACAGAACAGAAACGGCTGTTGAACGTTGCTCTGAGTCAGTTCATTATGAATAAACAAATTGAACTTTCAGATTTCAGTCATGATCCAATTGCACAATACCGTCCGCTTGATATTTTCGATGACGTAAATGAACTGGAAGAAATTGTTGATAACTTTTCTAGAATTCAGATGTACTGAAAATGGGTATAAAAGAGGGATTATTATGTCATATCAGGTGAAATCAATCTTATCTTTATTTTTTGTTTTGATGTTAATTATATCGTTGCCAATATGTGCAGCAGATCCACCAGAGGACGATTCTCCCACTGAAACTCAAACAGTTGATGATTCAACCAGTGAAAGCTATAAAGTCCTATTCGAAGAATCTCAAAATGAAACAGCATACTACAAAGAGCAGTATGAAGAATTATATGAAAATGGGTCCACGAATATTTCTAACAAATATATTACGAACATAAAAAATGAACTTACTATTGCCAATGAACAAATTACTGTACTTAATCAAAGTATAACCAAATTACAGAGCACCATTAATTATCTGTCTATTGGAATTTTCTTTACATTTGGGATTACATTAATTGAATTTTTGTATGTTCTAAGAATGAAAATAAATAATGGAAAACAATCAAATGACGATGATTCCAGTAAATAATTGATTTCCATGAACTTCGATCTTAAGTCTGTGTTTGACAATATGAAATATAGTTTTACACAGGCATTCAACAAAAAAACAATAGCAATATCCTTTATAATTCTTTTAATCATATTTTTATTACCGAAGACGAGTCTTGTAGTTTTCGATTATGTATATGGTGAAACGGTGATGGATGAAACATCTTCAATGGTTATTGGTAATTCTAGTGACCCAAATGAGATGGCTATATCAATAATGTCATGGGAATCAAGTCATTTTTATAATCCATATAGTAATTTTGATAAAGATAGTAAGTTGCAGAAATTTGGTTTATATAATTATTCTGGAAGTATCGAGGAGAGTAAATTATTTTGGCGAGATGCTCCTGTCCCATGGATAATTCATTTCGGTACTGCTAATTGTGAAGAGTATTCAAGGGTTTTTGTCGAATTAATGAGGCATAATGGAGCAGATGCCAGATTTATTCATAGTCTTGCAGGTGATCATTGTTGGGCAGAATACAAAAATGAAAATGGAAATTGGATTGTTGTTGATCCGTCATGTAATCGTGTAATTGGAACTGCTAGGTTTGAGTTTGCAAAACACTGGAACAGAGACCTATGTTACATAGAAGTCATCGATGAAAATAGCAACTGGATAGATGTATCAGACCAATATATCAATCGTTCAGATGTTTATGTAGAAATTCATGAAAATGGTAAACCCGTTGATAAATACGATCTCTACGTTTACAATCACTATTTGAAGGACACAAAAGGTGGAAAATATGACAAACCGATAATTGCAATCAGAAAGCAATCTTTCAATAAGTCAGGGATTTCTACTTTTAAGCTGGGTACAGGGAACTATACCTTTACATTGATGAATCCACATTTTCCGTTTTTCAAGTATCAATTACCCGTTAACATTACTGAAAACAAACCAAAACACCTCGTTTATAATTTGGATGAAGAACAACGCATTTATTTTTATGATGAATTTTGGATTATGCGGTTTATTTCATGTTTTAGTATAAACTAATCATTGCTAATTACGATATAAATCGAGAAAATCATACTAAGTTCATTTTAAAACAGAAAATTGGCAAAAAATGAAAAAATATGGTAAACATTGGTTTACCTAATTAATTTATATACTATTACTGCGTATCCCCATGTATGGAATACAAAACCCTGGCTACAAAGCTACGACAGGATGATTTTTCCAAGTTCAAATATATCTGCGATAAGAAGGGATTATCGCAGTCTGCATACATGCGGGAGTTGATTCTTTTTGAAATTAACAATCCGATGCATCAATTTGTTGCAGGAAAAAATGTATTTGAATACATTCCAGACAAGGACCTTTTTTCCTGGTATGTGACGACAGATCATGGGGAAAGTCATGCTGTGATTGAAAATATTTCTGCTGAATTTCTGAGAGATCTCCAGGATGCCATTAACGAAGGTATGGAACGGAGATCATCAGTCATTGGACAGATGAAAGAGGATTCTGTTGCTATTTCTGAAAAATTTATGAGGAACGATATATGAAAACTGATAGAAACCTACCTGATGGCTGGGAATGGAAGAAATTAGGTGATGTGATACATACAATATCAGCTGGTAAAAAGAAACTAAAAACTGATGAATATGAAAACACTGGTGATTTAGCCATTATAGATCAAAGTCAGAATTCAATATCTGGTTACACTAATGAAAAAAGTCGTTGTATAGAATGTGATTTACCAGTTGTAATATTTGGTGATCATACGAAAGTAGTAAAATATATCGATTTTCCATTTGCTATCGGAGCAGATGGCACAAAAATTCTTACTAGCGACAAACCAGACATCAATCTCAAGTATTTGTATTACATTATGGGTGCAATTAAATATCCATACGAAGGCTATGCTCGATTTTTTAAATACTTAAAAGAAACAACTGTTCCTATCCCTCCTCTTGATACTCAGCAAAGAATAGTTGATCTTCTCGATTCCATGGAAGAACTCCAGTCTCTTCGTAAAGAAACTCTTGATGTTTCTGATCAATTGATTCAGAGTGTATTTCTGGAGAAGTTTGGAGATCCTGTGAAGAATCCGAAGGGATGGGAGATAAAAACACTAGGCGAATTTGGGGACATTGTTACAGGCAACACTCCATCTAAAAAATGTTCTGAATATTATGGAGATTTCGTTGAGTGGGTTAAATCAGACAATATAAATTCAGACTTTATGTACTTAACAGAAGCCAAAGAAAAACTATCTGAATTGGGTGCAAAGGTTGGTAGAACAGCACCAGAAAGATCTGTATTAGTTACTTGTATTGCGGGAAGTTTGTCTTGTATAGGTAATGTATCAGTAACAAATAGAGAAGTTGCATTCAATCAACAAATAAACGCCATAATTCCATATGATTCTACCAATGAACTATTTCTATATCATCTAATCTCATATTCGAAGGAATATATTCAGCACCATTCCACTCAATCAATGAAAGGAATGGTTAGTAAAAGTAATTTCAGTTCTATCAAAATGATATACCCCCCGTTCTACTTACAACAACAATTCGCTGATTTTGTACAGTCCGTTGAAGACATGAAATCCAGTCAGGTAAAATCTGCCGAGACAATGGATGAAATGTTCAATTCTTTCCTTGATAAAGCCTTCAGAGGTGAACTTGTATGCTAAGTCCTGATATGAAATCCAATATAAACAAACTTTGGGATCGATTCTGGAGTAATGGAATCTCCAATCCCCTTACAGCTATAGAACAGATATCCTACTTGATCTTCATGAAAAGACTTGAGGATGAGGATAACAAGAGCAAAAACAATGCTCGACTAAGAAACGAGATATATAACTCAATTTTTGCGGGAAATGAAGATTGCAAATGGTCTGTTTGGACGAAGTATGATTCCAATAAAATGCTCAAACATGTACGGAATGAAGTATTCCCGTTCCTGAAAACAATCGATGGGAAAAAATCCCTCTACTCAAAGTACATGGATGATGCGGTTTTCGTAATAACTTCAGGTTCATTGCTATCAGAAGCTGTAAAGATTATCAATGACCTTCATATCACCGAACAGAACAGGGATGCACAGGGCGACATCTATGAGTATATCCTGAGTGAACTCAGGACTTCAGGAAAGAATGGCCAGTTCAGGACACCAAATCATATTCGAAAACTAATGGCAGCATTGACACAACCAAAAGTTGGAGACATGATCTGTGATCCTGCATGTGGTACTGCAGGTTTCATTGTCTCTGCAATGATGCATATCCTGAAAGAACATACATCTGACAAATTCATTGAGACCGATGAACAGGGATTTAAGCACAATTTTGTCGGGGATCAATTAAGCAAAGACGATTACGAAACCCTGCTCAATGATACATTCTATGGCTCAGACATCGATCAGACAATGGTACGCATTGCCATGATGAATCTGATGATGCATGGAATCAGAAATCCACATATAGCCCACAGAAACAGTCTCGTGGAATGTGAAAAAGAGAAAGGAAAATACACACTTGTCCTAGCAAATCCACCCTTCAAAGGGAGCATCAACAAGGAAGAAATCAAAGGCAAATTCAGTATTACTACGACAAAAACTGAATTGTTGTATCTGGACCTAATGTGTGACCTATTACAGACAGGTGGTAGATGTGCTGTAATCGTACCTGATGGTGTATTATTTGGCAGCAGCAATGCCCATAAAAAAATTCGTGAGAGGATAGTAGACGAATGCAGTTTGAGTGGAGTTATTTCAATGCCATCGGGAGTGTTCAAGCCATATGCAGGTGTATCGACAGGAATTCTTGTCTTCACCAAAGGTGAACCAACCGAAAAAGTCTGGTTCTACAATATGGAAGCAGATGGCTTCACATTGGACGATAAGAGGACTTTCATCGATGGGAAGGGTGACATTCCTGACATAATCGAAAAGTTCCATGACAGGGAAAATCAGGACTTTTCTGACCGTACAGGGAAATGTTTCTTTGTGCCTGCAGATGAGATTCGGGAAAACGATTACGATCTAAGTATTTCCAAGTATAAGGAAATTGAATATGAGGAAATCGAATACGAACCACCCGAAGTACTCTATAACAGGCTACAATCCAATGAAGATGATATTTTGTCAAAGATGAAGGAGGTACAGGAGAAGTTAGGCGAATGTGTTGTAGATAAATGATGGAGGCTTTCGGTCTCCATTTTTATGGGATTTTTGGATTAACGTTGAACGATCCAATTAATCCTGGTATCAATATACAGTCCTTTAGAAATTGTGGTCTATTGGATTGTAACAATATAAAATTCATGAGAATTTGTTGAAAATTGGAGGTATCAACAATGTATAGGAATGATGATTTATGGAGAAAATTAAGAATGCGCATAAACTCGTTAGGTGGAATGAGAAAAAGGAACATAACAATTCCAATAAAGATGATGGAATCGAACTAACAGAACTTAATTCAGATGAAGTTACCTACGTTGAGCCTGAAAAGGAATCCATCTCAGAATTGGAAGAAAAGTACAATGAATATTTAAAGGAAAAATCTGAAGATGATATCCAAAAGGTAAAAGTACCAAAAGCCAAACCTGAGAATTCAAATCCTGTACCTACAATTGAATCACTTGCTTCCATCAATCCGAGATACGTGGCTTCATCATTTATCGATGGGATTACACGTATGCGTAATGTCGACCCAATTAGAAGTGTTAGAGGATTACGGATTGCTAAGACAAAGAAACTGACAAAAACCAATAATGGATGGCTGGTTCCAGGTGCTGGTAGGAAATCATATGACGTCACCATCAATGGGGATGGGGTATATTCATGCAACTGTCAGGATTTTAAGAATAACACGAACGTGTGTAAACATATTCATGCAGTATGGGCACTTGAAGAAAATGTAAAAATTCCTTCGGTTCAAGTTTTGGACAAACAGATTAAGGCACTCAAGAAAAGTGAAAAGAAATATTCCAAATCATGGAGTGTCTATAACAAAGCTCAACGTGGAGAAATAAATGCATTTCTTGAAGTCCTCAAGGAGGCCTGTAATTTAATTGATGAACCTGCACAAGATAAGGGTCGACCTCGAGTACCACTGAGTGATGTGGTTTTTGCAGCCACATATAAGGTATATTCGACAATTTCTGGCAGGAGATTTGAGTCACATGGTGAGAGAGCACATGATGATGGATATATCGAGCATCTTCCTCACTACAATACGGTCTCTAAATATCTAAGAGATCCGAATTTGACTCCTCTCCTTACATATCTGATTGAAAAGACCAGTGAACCCTTTTCGGCAGTAGAAACTGAATTTGCAATAGACTCAACTGGGTTTGGTACAAAAGTAACAGATACCTGGCACGATAAGAAATATGGTGTAACAAAGAAAAAGAAAATGTGGACAAAACTTCATGCAAACGTAGGTGTGAAAACCCGAACATTTGCTGCGGTTAAGGTAACAGATATACATGCCAACGATTCATCTTGTTTGAAGGAACTTGTGGGTCGAACTGCAAGCCGATTCAAAATCAAAGAACAATATGGAGATGGAGCATATTCATCTCGTGAGAATTGTTCAATCGTAGCTGACCACGGAGGTACACCATACTTCTTACTTTCAAAAAGGGCAAGAAGAATTGCCAAAGGAGTTCATATATGGAGTACAATGTATGATATATTCCACGAAAATAAAGAGGACTTCTACAAACATTATAACAATAGAAATAATGTTGAGTGTGCGTTTAATATGATCAAATCCAAAATGTCAGGTAAGCTTAGAAGTAAGGTATTTGAATCCCAGGTAAATGAACTTCTCTGCAAGGTTTTATGCCATAACATCATTGTGCTTATATCTGAATTATACAACCTCGGGTATACGTTAGAAGATGTTAAAGAAAGCAGCATATTGGATTCACAAATGAATGTAATTACTGTGAATTCATTTGAAGGAACAGAACAAGAGCATGTACATGCATGATCTTGGTTTTGTTTTCATTTCTTTTTTAATTCTAATAGTTTGAGTTTTTGATATTGCAATCGTACATCATTTCTGATTTTCGTATCTAATATAACCAGCAAACGTTTTCCGAGTCAGTGTTTTGACCACAAAGTATGCTATTTGACTATAAAGTAGGTGTTTTGACCATAAAATGCCCTACTTTATGGGCAAGCCCTCAGGATTAGGGGTTGCCTCTAAAGTACCTTAGTTTGTAGGCAAATGGCCTACTTTATAGTCAAGAGGGTTACTTTGTGGTCAAATAGTCGAGTTTGTGGTCAAGTGGACTTTATGGGCAAGTCCAAATAAAGAGGAAAACATCTATATTGAGGATATGAAGAACAATACGATCCGCGATGAAGAAAAATGCCTTTTATGAGTTCATTGTTATCGTGCTTGTTATTACTGGTGGTTTATTTGATAAAGATAAAATAAAACCATCTGCTGACACGAGTGTTTATTTAGGCATCTGCTTCTTTTTTATTTTCATCTTTACCTATATTCATTGACATAACCTCCCAGACGTACAGTCCTCCTAATACAGGCCCTATCACAAGCAAAAAGGGAAAAAACAAAAAACCAATAATTTCACTATGAATGCCAAAGGCACCGATTAACCCATTGTAAACAAGCACTAAACCATTTATTGCGGAAAAAACCAAAATTATCTTTAGATTCCTGGTATTGTCGCATCCGACAGAACGGGCATAAGTGTAGAAACTTACAGGCATTGCTACTAGCAGTAATATAAGCATCACAACTGCAATTCCTTGTGAAAAATATAATTCATTCTCAAATCCTAAATTAAGGTTTGAGTGCAAGATAATTGCCCAAACTCCAATTACACATGAACAGAGAATCAAAGGCAAACCAGCAACATTCCTGCTCTTAAATACTTTGAATCCAATCACGGACATTGGAAGCATGTAGATAACACCTACAACTAGATGATAGATATCTAAAATAGGATCAGACAAGTACATGTTGGCTAAAGTCATTCCGAACATTGACCATCCCAACCAAATCCATCCTATAAAGAAAAGAGATGCCTCCCAAGGTACCTCTTTAATTCTATCAATAGATGATGCTGCTAATCCATATTTTCTATTCATTCGTTCTTTCTCCGAATCCAATAATATATTTTAGATGTATCATATACATGTATAACTTCTATAATAAATGATCCATGGTCGAAATTTAACAAATGTGTTATGTAGAAGATATCACTTACTTTCGATCCCAAATATTTTCATGTTTATATCCCCACTTCCGACATTATCAATATATTTAAATTACATGTATATATACACCTCAGACAAATATAATAAATGTACATTTATAAATGCTGGAATTTAATGCATTTTTCAAGAATCGAGATCAATAATTGATACCATTGCTTGACTTAATGGGCAAAAATCGAATTCTACAATCATTTTTGCATTCTTTAGTTAGAAACACAGGGGGTTGAAGTTACTGGAGATATTGGGTATTCTGTAGGTCCCGTTAATGATAATCGAACCGATATTCAACAAATCCAATGGACTACCAGTGTTGGAAATAATGGAGATATACTGGCAAAAAATGTAATTTGCAAAATTATACTTCATCCTGAAGTGTCATCAAGATTGATTTCTTTTGAAGGAAATACAATGCATATTGGAGACTTAAAATCTGATACTTGGGAGGGTTTCAAAGGTAATGAAACGTTTGATGCATCCAATATAAGTAAACATGATATTGATCAATGGGGAACTCTGATAAAGGTAAAAGTAACATGGCAAGAGAAGGGAGAAAAGTTTGAAAAAACGATTCCTGCTATAGTAAAATGATTTCTTTCATTAGATATGGAAGATAACTTCAACTCAGTTCGTAACTTAAGGCAATAATATATACTGTCTGTTCTAATTATCCACCAGATGATTCCAGGAGTCGAAATAACAAGATACTAGCATTATTTTCAGTTTTACTGATTATAGTCATAGGATTAGCGGTGATCAACTATTCAGGACCTTCAACATGTGGGGTAGATGAAGACAGTATTCAGGACACAATCAATGAGGAAGAAATTGAATATCTCAATTTCACGGGATTTATTACTTCAATCAGTGATACAGAACCAATGACAATACTGCTTGAAAGTGAAGAAATTCGTAGTGCAGGATACGATAAAGGTATAGAATTTGTTGTACTTCCAAATACCACCATAGTAAATCCAAATGGTGGACTTTATGACATAGAGAATCTGCAGGAAAACATGGAACTCAGGATATTCTGCAAACCTACGATGACAAGAAGCATACCACCTATTGCGCAGGCACATCTTGTACAGATGACTGGTAATTCCAAAAATGATTCTATACAGGCCGAAAACAGTTACAATGGAACTATATCATCCATTCAAAAGTCTGATGACCATACCAACATCATGCTTGAAGGTGATGAACTCCGTGCTGATGGACATGATAAAGGAATACGGTATACTCTAACAAGTAATACTACTATTGAGGACAATGTCGGAAACATCCTGAATTCAGATGATTTGGAAGAAGGTATGGAAATACAGGTATTCTATGGTCCCGTGATGACTTCAAGTTATCCGCCAATGGGACAGGCAAATTTGATACGTGTATTATGATCGGAAGAATATGATGTTAACATAGGTGTTAACATCATTCTTCGTAAAGAAAAATATCTTCAATTGAGCATTCGAAAAATCGTGCCATCTTGAAAGCCAATTTTATACTTGGATCATATTTGCCACGTTCTATGGCATTGATTGTTTGTCTGGTAACTTCCATTTCGTTGGCCAGATGCTCCTGAGTAATATCTTTCTTTGCTCTCCAGACTTTTAGTGTGTTCTTCATTCAATATCCATCCTGAAATTACATTTGTCTTTTGTACCAGTAGTAAAATCCAGCATAGGACAACATTGTTATAGCAAACAACAGGGACACAATGGGGTATGCCTGGATATCGAATGCTGTAACTCCAAGAAATGCCATCAATAAACCTTCGAGGATTATAAGAATTGTCAATGTTTTGTGGCTGGCTTTCTCAGCAATATGAAATATTCTTTCATCTTCAACTACGGTTCCTTTTTTCTGGAGTCGGATGCTACGGATACTGATTACAATAAGTGCAACACCTGCACCTACGAATGCGCCACCAGTTCCACTTGGATTTATGATCCATCCTGGTTCAAGGATGTGAATTGCTACTCCGATCAGGGCTATTATAGTCCCTATTATTAACATGCCTATATCTTTGGTCTGCATTCAAATCACTATGTAAACTATACTTTACACAATGTATATATGACTTTTCATAAAGGCAAGTTATTGCTACATAATATATTATATATTGCTCAATCATTCCAACATTAAAATCATTTATATATTCTACACTTTTAGATAAAGTAACGTTAAAGAAGAATATTTTGATAAGAATAGAGTTATTTATCTTGAGGGTGAAGAAGAGTAAAACCAATTATATTAGAACTACACACCTTTTCCTACCAAAAACATGATATACAATATTAATCCTAAAAAACACATTCATATAGTTCGTACAAAGCTATTAAGGCGATTTAATGAACATTAAGAGCAAGGAAGACGTATACAACGCGATAGAGAATAATAATGTCAAATTCATCAGACTACAATTCACCGATATCCAGGGAGTAGTCAAAGATGTGGAAATTCCTGTCACGCAGGTTAAAAAAGCCCTTGAAACAGGCATTTCCTTTGACGGTTCATCAATCGAAGGATTTGTGAGAATAGACGAATCCGATATGGTATTGAGACCGGATGTGCGGTCTTTTGCCCTGCTTCCCTGGGACCAGGGAAAGGGAGTTGTAGCCCGTATGGTTTGTGATATCTTCAAGCCTGATGGCTCTCCCTTTGAAGGAGATCCCAGGTATGTCCTGCGCAGCATCCTGAAGGAGGCCCATGATTTGGGATTTTCTTTAAATGTGGGTCCTGAACTGGAATTTTTCCTTTTCCAGATTGAAAAAGGCAAGGCAACTACCAAACCCCATGATTTCGGACGCTATTTTGAATTTGCACCTGCAGACCTTGCAGAGGATATACGCAGGGAGATTGTTCTCGGTTTGATCGATCTGGGCTTCAATATCGAGGCCGCCCATCACGAAGTTGCTTTTGGCCAGCATGAGATCGATTTCAAGTATGACGATGCTCTCTCAACCGCTGACAATGTGGTAACCTTCAGGTATGTAACCCGTACGATTGCCAAACTCAACGGCCTGCATGCCACTTTCATGCCCAAACCCCTTACTTCTGAAAACGGTTCGGGAATGCATGTAAACCTTTCTCTTTCTAAGGATGGCAAGAATGCTTTTTATGATTCACAGGATGAGGAAGAAGTGGACCAGATGACCTATCATTTCATTGGCGGGATCCTGGAACACATCAAAGGTATCACTGCAATTTCCAATCCATTGATCAATTCATATAAACGTCTGGTGCCGGGTTATGAAGCACCTGTGTACATCACCTGGTCCGGCCCGAACCGCAGTTCCCTTGTCAGGATTCCTGCCGCCAGGGGCCAGAGTACCCGTGTGGAACTGAGAAGTCCCGATCCGTCCTGTAACCCCTATCTGACCTTTGCGGCAATCTTGGCTGCAGGTTTGAAAGGTATCAAAGAGGAGATCGATCCGGGTGAAGGCACCGATGTGAATATTTATGATCTCACTCCCAAGGGTCTTGCAGACAGGAATATCGAAACCCTGCCCCCGACCCTGCTGGATGCAGCCAATCATCTGGCAAAGGACGATTTCCTCAGGGATGCATTGGGTGCGCATGTGCATGAGAACCTGCTGCGGATTGCCTATGCCGAGTGGGATGCCTACAAATTGCAGGTGCATGACTGGGAAACCAACCGGTATCTCAATGCGGTATAATATATAAGATAGATTAATATATTCATGATATCATAAAGCATATCATGATAAAACGGCTCCGTGATTTTGCCAGAAAAGATGATGCGGTCATAGAGGTATTCAGTGAAATACTGCTGACCGGCATCATCGTACTTGTAATCGCGGCAGCTGCTGCTTTTGTTTTATCTTCTCTTGATGAACCCGATAACGTCAGGGTGGACATCGACCACTGGGTCGATAACGAAACCGACACTCTCTACTTCCGCCACAGCGGAGGGGAAACAGTTGATGTGGAAGACCTTGAACTCTTGGTCTATGTCAATGGCTCCTATGAAACCCTTTCCTCCGAGCAGATCCGGGCGAATTACGATTCAGATGAATGGGCTCTGGGGGACGTAATAGAGATTGACACTTCTTCACAGTTTGACATCACCAATGAAACAATCTCTTCAAAATTGGTACATACTGCTTCCAGCATGGTAATCTATGATGCCTATGGTTCAATTGGGGATAGCGGTGCTGATGATGGCGGCAGTGGAAACGGCGGAGATGGTGATAATCCAAGTGCTGATTTTGCCTATTCTCCTCCAAACCCTACTACATATGAAACGGTTGATTTTACCGATCAATCCTCCGATCCTGACGGAAACATTGTTGGATGGTCATGGGATTTTGGTGATGGGAATACTTCAACTGATCAAAATCCTTCCCATCAGTACTCTTCTGAAGGAACTTATACCGTAACTCTTACGGTTACTGATGACGATGGAGAGGTATCAACAACTTCGAAAACAGTTGAAGTTATTGGTCCTTTGGTCTATCTAAATGATGCAATTGCACTTGATATTGATAATGATGGTACTCCATCGGGTGTTCAATTCAATGTCAGTAATTATGGTGGTGAGGATTTAACAGTAGTTTTTATAAATGTGACCCCAGAGAATGCAACAGTCGGTGGTCTTAATGATCCCGAAGGGGGTATAGGTCAGTGGCAAAGTGAGTTTTATGTTGAAAGTGCTGGTGTAGGGTATACTACCGATTTCGGTTACGGTGAAGTTCTTCCTTATACTTTTAATATGAGTGAGGCCGGGAACGAAAATGATGAACCCATTCTCGCTGCAAATTCCAATGCTACCTTCTCACTCTACCAGTTTACTGATGGTAGTGGTGGAGGAACAAGTTCAGGGATCCCTATAGACATTTCTGGAGAATCAGTTGACATCACCTTAACAATGTCTGATGGGCCTTCTTATAGTTTTACTATTATACCAACTGTTGAAGACGATGACACACCACCCTTGCCTATTCCTGTATCGCTTTGGCAATTTGATGGAGGCAGTGTAGATACTGCCATTGACTCTAAAGATGGAAATAATGGTAATATTATTGGTGCGAGCAAAGTATCTTCCGATATTTATGGCAAATCTATTAAATTAGACCAAAATCCGAATCCAGGACTCGGTAATAAAGATTATATCCAAATTCCAGACTCTTCGAATTTAGATCTGACGAATGCTGGTAGTCTCGAAGTCTGGGTAAAAGCAGATTCAAGTAGTTCTTCAGGTGCTCTTATTCACAAATATTCACCATCTGGTGCTAATGGTGCTTATTCTTTGAGTCTTATCGGAAATTCTATTTCATTTGTAGTAAATGGGGTTTCAATACCCTCTCAAATTAGTGGAGATATCACTGAATGGCATCATATTGTTGCAACTTGGAGCTCATCTGGTTCTTCAATTTATGTAGATGGAAATAGTTTATATTCACATTCATCGAGTGGTGTAGCTCCCGTTACAGACGGACCTCTTTGTTTAGGTTGTTCTATCTATAAGCATAATAAAAACAAGTATAAATATGATAGTTATTTTGATGGAGAACTTGATGAAGTAGCAATTTATGATTATGCATTAAATGCAACTGAAGTACAGAATAGATACAACCTTTACTCATAATCTTTTCCACACCACCCGCCACAATTATAATACCTGATTGAGAATTCCCAGTCATGACCGACGTAATGCTGCTCTGGGATACTCCCATTCTTTTTGAAAAGCTGTTCAAGGAACACGGCTACGAATGCCTGCGGGTGGATGGCAATTCGTTGGGTACTCCTTTTCTACCCTCATCAAAATGCCTGATGGTGCCCACCGGTTTTGCCAATCCGGCCTATACTAAGGTGCAGAAAGGTATCGAAAATAAGGGAAACAAGATAGCCGATTTTGTGGAAAAGGGTGGTGTGCTTGTGGTATTCGGGGCCTGTATGCCGGAATATGAATATGACTGGCTGCCTTTTGAACTGTCTTATGTGGAAGAGCACATGCAATCCCCACTGGAGGTTGTGGATGATTCTATGCCCTGTATTATTGCACAGACCCAGGAGCCGGTGGAATGCGATGGTTACTTTTCAAAGGCTGATGGGGAAGTTATTCTAAAAGATGAGCAGGGCCGGGCTGTGATGGTGAAAAAAGAGTTCGGAGAGGGCCTGATTATTGCCACAACTGTCCATGAATTCCCATCTGCGGATTTTCTGGGATGTGCGGTGGATCAGGGAAAGAGTACCAGATTGTAATTACTGGTAGTTTCCCTGCCTCAATTTCTCAATTTCTTCTTCTGCATCATCCAGTTTGAGGACGAACAGTCCCTTGCAGGGTTTGACGTACTGGAAATAAATGGAATTGCCCTTGACGCCTATGGGTATGGTCTTGCCGCCTTTGAGCATCACTCCTGCCAGGCTGTAGCCACCCGGGACGTGGTAGACCTCGTCACAGTTTTCGCGAATAAATTCCTCACTTTTCTTAACGGATGCGCCCTTTAGCAGGATCTCATAGGGAAGGTCACTGATACATGCCATGTTGATCATTCAATAATTAGGTCTTTTACACGGATATCTTTTTCCGTAATCCTGCCCACAATTTTCCCTTCGACTATTTCTGCAACTTTTGTAGCCTCATGCGGTGGGACAATAAGCAGAAAGCCCATTCCCATATTGAAGGTACGATACATCTCCAGTTCCTCGACATTGCCTTGCTTTTGCAGGAAACGGAATATCTCTGGTGGCTCGATAGGGTCGGTGAAATCAAATCCCAGTTCGCTTACCCTGTGCAACTTCAGCAGGCCGCTGCCGGTAATGTGTGCCAGGCCGTGTACCTCACATTCACGGATGGCATCGAGCACTTCCATGTAGATCCGGGTGGGGGTGAGCAGTTCCTCGCCGATTGTGCGGGAGCTGTCATAGGGCAGAGGGTCATGATAGGAATATTCAGAATTCTCAATAATTTTTCTCACAAGGGTATAGCCGTTGCTGTGGACACCGCTGCTGGGTACACCCACAAGCACGTCGCCTTCTTTGACCTTCTCTCCTGTAATAATGGCATCCTTGTCCACCTTTCCCAGGCATGTGCCTGCAAGATCGAAACCCTTTACTATCTCGGGAAGGGTTGCGGTCTCTCCGCCCAAAATGGACATTCGGGATATCTCGGCTCCCTTTGCAAGTCCTATGCCTATCTGGCGCGCGAATTCATCAGAGTGTTTTTCGATTGCCAGATAATCCACAAAACTGACAGGTTCGGCACCAATGGCAATCAGGTCATTGACATTCATGGCAATACAGTCAATTCCCATGGTGTCCCATTTTTCCATCTCATTGGCAATCAACACCTTGGAGCCCACGCCATCGGTGGCCAGTGCAAGGGCAAAATCGCCAAAATCCATCAGGCCGGCGTAATGCCCGATGCTTGTCATAGGAGCTCCCAGGCCTTCCCTGCTGTAGGTCATACCTCCTGTGAGATTGCCTATGGTGGATTCTTCCTGATGAATGTCAACTCCTGAATCGGCGTAGGTAAGTTTTTTGTCCATTTTATCCCTCTGTTTTAATTTCCAAGTTCAAACTCATGGTTTAACAGGCGTACTGCCTCTTCGGCTTCATCGGAGCTGACAACGAATGAAATGTTGTGCTGGGAAGATCCCTGGCTGATCATGATAACATTTATTTTTTCCCTGCCCAGGGAGCTGAAGACCCTGCCTGCCACACCGGGAATACCATCCATACCGGCACCTACAACCGCTACTACACAGATATCCCGATCGCAGGCCACTTCTCCTATTACATCCCGGTTCATCTCGGATTTAAGGGCAGCTACAGCATCTTCCAGATGAGCCTCATCCACAACGAATGACATGTTTGCTTCGGAGGAACTCTGGCTTATCATTATGATGTTCACTCCCGCATTGGCGAGTGTGGAAAACACCCTGGCGGCTGTACCGATTGCACCCACCATGCCGGCTCCTGAGATGTTTATTGCGGCTACCGATCGTATCAGGGTCACAGCTTTTACTACATCCTTGCGCAGTCGCTGGTCTGAAACAATCAATGTTCCTTCAAATTCAGGATCAAATGTATTTTTCACCCGCACGGGTATCCCATGTTTGATCGCAGGTTCAATTGTACGGGGATGGAGTACCTTTGCACCGAAATAGGAGAGTTCCATTGCTTCAATATAGGATATCTGGGGTATCGGACGTGCATCGGGGACAATTCGGGGATCACTGGTCATTATGCCGTGAACTTCTTTCCATAACCAGATCTCATCAGCCTCTATAGCAGCCCCTATAATCGAAGCAGTGAAATCAGATCCACTGCGTCCCAGTGTAGTAATGATTCCTTCTTCATTCTCTGCGATAAAACCGGTAACTATAGGAACATGTGTTGCAACGACCCTTTTTAGGATGTAGCCAACATTTTCATAGGTTTTCTCGAAAGGTCTGGCACAACCATACTCACTATTGGTTACAATACCCGCCTCTCCACCGGTAAATGAACAGGAATTAATTCCCTGACTTTGCACAGCTCCGCTAACAACAGGAGCTGCAAGACGTTCCCCATAAGAGGATATGTAATCTATGGAACGCGGGGAGAGTTCCCCCAGATAGCAGATACCGATGAGTGCCTTTTCGAGTTCATCTATAAGAGCATCGATAGTGCGGATTGTTTCATCGGCAATCCTGGCATCATCGATGGTAATCTCAATTGCATCATAGTGTTTTTTTGCAAGGTCTGCCATAAATTCCTTTACCCGGGAAACCTTGCCTTTATGGGACGCATCAATACCTATTTCCATCAGCCCGTCGGTGACTCCACCAAGGGCCGAGGTCACTGCCACGATTTCGTGGCCCTGTTCCCTGTAGTCTTTCAGTAATTCTGCGACATGGCGGATCTTTTCCCCGTTCTCAATGGATGTCCCGCCGAATTTCATTACATATCTCATATTAGTATCACGTTATTGGATTATTTGCGAATTCTGGCTGTTATAGGGAAGAGGCGCATATAAATATTGTCACCTCTTCCTGCACCACACCCATGCTCCCAGAAGTATGAATATAGCAAAAAATGCGCCCGGTGCGGGAACTTTTTCCAGTGCAGTGGTAGTTTCGTTGATCTTGTCCACCGCCTCTGATGCACTTGAAGTAACATTTTCTGCCTTCTCAATTATATCCCCGGCGTCATTTTCCGGGTTTTCCTCTTTTGCTGTTTTCCCCACAATCAACAGCGCAGATTCGGTGATCATTATTCCTTCGGATGTTATTGCTTTTATCTCGATATTATACTCACCGGTGCTTAATTTGTCTGTAACTGCGTCGTAGGTATCTTCATCTACTTCCTTTCTCTGGTCAATGAGATCCCCGTCTACATAGATCTCGACTCTGTCTGCATAACCATCAAGGGTGTAACTTATTATGGCTTTTTCATTTGCCGGATTTTTTTCAGGGACTTCGATTTTGATTTCCAGTCCATCCCCGATTCCCTCATCAGTTTTTTGAATAACTTTTTTTAGGATTACATGATCTGAATCCGTAGTTTCAAATATTGTATCAATTTCTCCCATAAAAATAGTCATCAGACGATCTCCATTTTTGCGCGTATAGGCAAAAACATCCCCTTCACCAATGTCTTCTGTTTCTTTTATGATGTTGCCGTTCTTGCGGAGTGTGATAGTTACAGTTTCATCGTCAAGGTCTGTTGCTTTGATAGTGTAATCTTCTTTAAGTTCTGTTTCTTTTCCGATGTTTAAGGACACGGAATCATCCAGCATCAAATAGTCATCAGGAGCAATTTCTGGATCGATATACTGTTTAATTATGATCTCGGAATATGTTTCACCGTCTTTATCCTCAGTACCCTGCAGACTGACATTGAATATCAGGTAGTCAGTTTCTTCATCATCCTCATCTTCTATTGTCTTCAGGTATCTGAAAGGCTTATTTTCTTTGACAATTCCTTGTTCTACCTTTTTCTCATTAACGTAAACTTCTATGAATAAATCTCCATTTTCACTGTTTACATCAATTACATTGATGGAATAACCCTGGTCCAGTAAGATACTGTCATTTGCTCCCACTGTGATTTTAGCATGCTGGATTTGTTCCTCCATTTCTTCTGCAGCATTGGCAAAACCACAGAAGATTGTGAATACACAAATGACGGCAATTGCAAAACGTATATATTTCATTAGTCCTCACCCTCGTATACTTGTATTTTTAATTATCTTATGGATAATTGGCAGTTTTGTATTTAAAAAGATGGCAGGTGCTTGTATGAAACATATTGTATTAATCGGTGACGGAATGGCAGATTATCCTATTAGGGAACTGGGAGACAAAACTGTATTAGAAGCTGCGGATATTCCCCACATGGACCGTATGGCGCTGGAGGGAATAAATGGTCTGGCTACCAATGTTCCGGATGGGATGCCCGCAGGCAGCGATGTGGCGAATATGTCCATTCTGGGCTATGATCCTGCCAAACATTATTCGGGACGTGCTCCCTTAGAAGCAGCAAGTATGGGAATTGAACTGGATAAGAATGATGTGGCTTTTCGTTGTAACCTGATAACAATTGAAAATGGCAATATACTGGATCACAGTGCCGGTCATATTTCCACCGAAGAAGCAAGTCAACTCATGCAGGCAATTGAGGAAGAACTGGGTGGCGACATTCATTTTTATCCGGGAATCAGCTATCGCCATCTTATGGTTGCACAATTTGGTGCGGATGCTATCTGTACTCCTCCTCATGATGTGGTTGAGAACCCTGCTTCAGATCACATGCCAAGGGGAGATTCAGCAGAAAAACTGGAAGAATTGATCAGGGCATCCTGGGATATTCTTTCCGAGCATCCTGTGAATAAAAAACGCATTGAAGAAGGAAAGAGACCTGCCAATTCCATATGGTTCTGGGGTCAGGGCTATGCTCCTTCGATGCCTTCTTTTGAAGAAATGTACGGATTAAAATCAGCTGTAATATCAGCAGTGGATCTTATCAAGGGTCTGGGTATCTGTGAAGGAATGGATGTAATTGAAGTACCCGGTGCTACAGGATATCTTGATACAAATTATGTAGGCAAGGCAGAATATGCTCTTGAATCCCTGAAAGATCATGACATTGTTTTTGTCCATGTCGAAGCTCCGGATGAAGCGGGACATATGGGTAGTCTGGAAGCCAAGATACAGGCAATCGAGGATTTTGATTCTAAAGTTGTGGGGACCATCCTTGAAGGAATAGATAAGATGTCAGAAAAGTGTAACGTACTTGTCCTTCCCGACCATCCTACGCCAATTGCAGTAAGAACCCATACGCCCGACCCTGTACCCTTTGTGATATATCCATCATTCAATAAGGATGCTGATATTGTCAAAACCTACTCCGAAGATGCAGCAACAGATGGTATACTTTCAACTGTCAAAGGTTGCGACCTGATACATACCCTGCTTTCCCTTTGAGTTTCGAAAAGCACTTAAGGATAAAATCACATAATAATCTCCTGTTATTTCCACAATAGGAATAACAGGAGTGGTATAATATGAAAAGAGGATTAATACGCAGGGGAAATTCACCTTCAGTAAGTAGATGGGATCCATTCGATGAGATAAAACAGACACAGGATTACCTAAACGACCTTTTCAGGGAATACTTACCTTCGGTACAGTGGAAGGGTGGTGAAACTCTGGCTCCTCTTGTGGATGTCCAGGAGAAGGATGATTCCGTAGTAGTAACTACAGATCTTCCTGGAGTCGATAAGAAGGATGTGGACATTCGTGTATCCGAGGGCATGATTGAGATCAGTGCAACATGCAAAAAGGAAGAAGAGAAAGAGGAAGAAGGATACTCCCAGAAAGAGCGCAGTTATTCAAGTTTCTCCAGGGCTGTCTCTTTGCCAGCTTCGGTGACTGAGGAAGGTGCCACGGCCAAACTTGAGGAAGGGGTGCTGACGGTCACATTACCAAAAGCCAAAGAAGCTGAAAAACCGAAGATCCCAATCGAATAAATTAGCTAAATGTGATATTACCTCTCTGCAGGTTGCAGGGAGGTTTCATTTTTTTGCGGCATCAGTTAAGTTCTGTCCTCATACTTTGCTCAGTGGGGGTAACTCTCATCATCGCCGCAGGTCAATATATAGGGCTAGTATTATTTATGAGCTGCTGTATTTTCCTGTGGAGTTGAAAAAAGGTGAGGATGGAAGCCTTTACTGTTGATGAAATACCCCTGGTAAAACCCGGTGATGACATTGCGGCTATGATATGTGAGCGTGCCGGCCTGGAAGATGGCGATGTGCTGGTTATTGCTTCTACCATCATTGCAAAAGCCGAAAATGAACTGTTTTCCCTTGAAGATATTACGCCCTCTGCCCGTGCAATCGGGATTGGCAAAAGGGATGATAAAGACCCGCGGCTTGTACAGGCGGTACTGGACAGGTGTAGTGAGTGTTTTGTCGAATCACCTGTAATGCTTGTGCAATCCGACAGGGCACATGTATGCATCAATGCGGGAGTGGATGATTCCAATGTAGAGAATGATTTACTTGCCGATCTTCCTCAGGATGCGGATGCCAGTGCCAGAAGTATAGGTGAGAGAGTTGAAGAGATTACAGGTTGCAGGGTTGCTGTTGTGGTAACTGATACCAATGGCAGGGCTTTCAGACTGGGCCAGACAGGGGTTGCAATAGGGCTGTATCACGCTACACCCATTTATTACTGGAGAGGTAAAAAGGATCTTTTCGGCTATGAAATGCAGATCAGTGAAGAAGCGGTTGCCGATGAAGTGGCAGCTGCTGCAAACCTGCTGATGGGTGAGGGGAGTGGAGGTAATCCGGTGGTTGTTGTACGGGGCATACCCCTGTTTACCGAAGAAAAAACATCTGCCCGCCAGCTTTACCGGCCGGACAATATGGATCTCATTAAGAAGGCCTTACGCATCTTCAAGGAGTCTTGATACAGGCAGGTTTATTATCTCCACTCCTGCATCATTAAAGAAATCCAGAGCATCAGTATCCGGATATGATGTCAGGTAAACCACTCTTTTTATTCGGGAATTGATTATCATTTTGGTACACAGGATGCAGGGTTGGTGTGTACAGTAGAGGGTTGCCCCTTCGATTCCAGCTCCGTGTAGTGCTGCCTGGATTATGGCATTCTGTTCGGCATGCACTGCCCGGCATTTCTCATGACGTGTCCCTGATTCGATATTGTTTTTTTGCCGGATGCATCCTATATCCAGGCAGTGTTCCATATTACTAGGGGCGCCGTTGTAACCGGTGGAAAGGATTTGTTTATCCCGCACGATAACCGCTCCTACCCGGTTGCGAAGGCATGTGGATCTTTTGGCTATTACGGTAGCTATTTCAAGAAAATATTCGTCAACAGATGGTCTATATGGCATGTCTGTAAAGTTGGTAAGGGGGATATATATTAATTACCAATTATATGTGTGAAAAATCTCTTTATTTCTTTATTATATGTAAGAGGAATCTTATTCTCCTCATAATAGAAGCAGTACTCCCGATGTTTTTTATCTAGAAGTAAGTCCACAACTGTATACATCTACTGTGCTAAGGATAGCGAAAAATTGCGCTTTATCTATAAAAACAACTTTGCAAGAAAACAGTTTATATAATATTATAGTATGCATTGATGCAGGCTCACATTCACAACGGCACTTAATTTCACATCATTGGAGCATAAAAATCATGTCATTAATTATTGGTAAATTTGACAACTTTATAAAAAGCCATACTGACAGGCAAATTGTGGCAATACCAATTGCGATATTTGTGATTGCTTTACTCATTATGGGTTTTACTTATTCTACTTCGGGTACTCCTGTAAACCTGGGTATGGAATTTAAGGGTGGAACAATGATCTCCTTCCAGACCGATGAAAGTACCGGGGAACTGGAGTCAAATTATATGGACTATCCTCTTGTAGATATCCGCAAAACCGGTGATAGAGCAGTTCTTCAATTTGGACCTATGGAAAGAAATGTTCAAATGGAAGTTGAAAAAGACATTCTTTCTGCTTATTCCTCTGTAGAAATCCAGCAGGTAGGAGCTATCTATGGGGAAGATCTGCAGTTTCAGGCTCTTCAAGCTTTATTCCTTTCATTACTTGGCATGTCAGTAGTGATTTTTTTGGTCTTTCGCAATTTTATACCTTCTTTAGCAGTGGTTATATCTTCAATATCTGACATTTGTATAGCAGCTGCATTAATGACCCTTGCAGGAGTTGAACTTTCTCTGGGAACCGTGGCGGCACTTTTGATGATAATTGGTTATTCTGTGGATAGTGATGTTTTACTCACGACACGGATGTTTAAACGCCGTGGTTCTGCAAATGAAAAAATCTCTCTAGCCATGCATACTGGACTTACAATGACTTCCACAACTCTTGCTGCAGTTGTTGCAATGTATATAGTTTCGACTTATTCCTATGTATTGATTCCTTCATTATCGCAAATGACTCTCCTTTCTGACATTTCGATTGTGTTGATATTCGGTCTGCTTGCCGATATTATAAACACCTGGCTTCTAAACACAGGTATTATCAGATGGTATTCAAAGAGGAACCCACAGGTGGTGAAGTCATGAGTGAAGAAAAGCCAAAAGGTCTCTTAAGTGATTGGAGGATACGCATCTTTATCCTTGCCATTTTGCTCTCCCTTGTTGCAGTCCAGCCATGGTACTCATCAGATGGTGGATTTGACTCCAATCTAAATTACGGCCTTGATCTGGAAGGCGGCTCCTGGCTTCAGGTAAGTCTACAGGGAGCTGTGATTCAGGCAGATGTAGATGAAGGTCTGACAGCCAGTGCAATTATCGAAAAAGCTATAGGTTCTCCTGTAACAGTCAAAAAAGCAGTGTCAGATTCGGATCAATCCAGATTGTCCATAGTATTGGAAACAAAAGGGGAAATCACCCAATCATACCTGAATTTACTGGGATTTAGCGATTCGTCTATAACCCAGCGGGGTGACACCTATGAAATTACAATTTACACAACCAAACAGCAGTTAATATCCACCTATCTTTCTGAGGAATTTGGTTCTGAAGTGGTACCTTATGCGACTCCTGACGGAATTGAGTATGAAATAAGAACCAAAGCAGATCAGGAAACGGTTGAGAATTTGCTTGAAGATGTAAACGGTTTCCTGCTTACTGATGAAGACGGTAATAAAATCTACCGTGAGGGTGTGCGTACAGAGACAAGAGATCTTACGGTGGATATTCTCAGTGAAAAATTCAATGCCCTGGGTCTGAGAGACATACCTGTGCGTACCGTTGGTGATGATTACATACTGATCGATTTTGCAGGTGTGGATCTGACCACTGCTAAAGAAATTGCACAGCAGCCAGGTAAATTTGAAATAAGAATGCAGGTAGAGGGTAATAATACAAGGCATGTACTTTATGGTGATTCCATATCCAGTGTGGGTATTCCTTCTCAACAAGACGGTCAGTGGTATACTCCATTCACACTTAGCAGGGAAGGTGCAGTATCCCTGCAGCAGGTAGCGATAGAAACAGGCGCTGTGAATGATCCCAACTCTCATTGGCTTTATATGTATCTGGATGACGAAGAAGTGTATGGTGCGCCTCTAAGCCCATCAGCTGCTTCTTCTCTACGTACTGCTCCAATTGCTTCCTGGCAGGCATCCACCGGTGTTGATGAAGATAGCAAGAAACAGGCCGAACAGCTCCAGATACACCTGCGTGCAGGAGCCCTGCCGGTCAATGTGGAGCTCGTGGGTTCCGGACAGGTCGATGCATCGCTGGGAGGCCAGTTTAAGATGCAAGCGATTATTGCAGGTTTACTTTCAATGCTTGCAGTTGCCGCTGTGGTCTACAGGCGTTATGGTAAAAAACAGATTCTTGTGCCGATGGTGGCAACTTCTGTTAGTGAAGTGCTCATGATCCTTGGGTTTGCTGCAGCTGTAGGGTGGCAACTTGATCTTCCAAGCATTGCCGGTATAATAGCAGTGATAGGTACGGGTATCGATCACCTTGTGATAATTACTGACGAGGTGCTCTATGAGGGTAAATTACCTCCGACAAAGGTTTACCTTTCAAGGATTACCAGGGCTTTCAGCATAATCTTTGCAGCCGCTGCAACCACGATCATTGCAATGTCTCCCCTAGTTGTCATGGGCTTTGGGGCCCTGAAAGGTTTCGCCATAACTACCATTGTCGGTGTATTGATCGGTGTACTTATTGCCCGTCCGGTATACGGTAAGGTGATAAAGGAAGTGCTTCAGGAAAAAGGAGAGGGGCAATGAAAGATCTCTGGACATTGAAATACAGGCCACAGGACCTGGGTGATTTTGTAGGCAATGAAAAGGCAATATCAATAATGCAACATCTGGTATCTTCCGGGAAATTGCCACACCTTGTAGTCCACGGTCCTGCAGGAAGTGGAAAGGCATCTGCTGTATTTGCCCTTGCAAGAGGCATTTATGGTGATAACTTTGAGCACAACTTCACCTATTTCAATGCTTCAGATTTTTTCGATCAGGGGAAACGTTATCTTGTAAGGGACAAACGTTTTGTGCGTATTCTGGGTACGGATGATCCCAAAAAGATCAGGTCAAGTGTAATTTCAATATTTAAGGACCTGGTAAATGAATATGCAAGTATGGGTTCAATTGATGCGGATTATAAGATAATCTTTGTCGATAGTGCGGAATCCCTCAATGAAAGTGCCCAGCATGCTTTGCGCCGGATCATGGAACGCTACAGTCGCACCTGCAGGTTCATCTTTTCCACAACCCAGCCCTCAAGACTGATCTCCCCTCTGCGCTCCCGTGGTCTGCAATTATTTTTCACCTACGTGTCGGATGAAGAACTTGTAGGTTTCCTTGGTGATGTTGCTGATAATGAGGGTCTTGCTTATGACCGGGAGGCTCTTGGAGGTCTTGCACGTCATTGTAAGGGTAATGTGGACTGTGCTCTGCGGCTTCTCCAGTCTGCAGCTCTTCAACATGCCGGCGAAAAACTGTCTGCAGATATAATCTTTGAGGTAGTAATGGAAGATGTACCTGCGGGTATTTCTTCCCTTCAGGAAGCTATCTCAGCTGCGGATTTTCCCCAGGCACGTAAAGCGATTGATAAAATGCTTATTGAAGAAGGTATGTCAGGGGTGGAAATTGTCAGGCATTTATATCGGATTGTGAATGATACCGGTGAATCTCCCGCAATCCTTGCCCGGATCCTGTTGAAGATTGCTGATGCTGACCTGAATGTCAGGAGTTCTGCTAACGACAGGATACATCTTGAACGACTGGTCACGGAGATGGCCAATGTCTGATGAGGATGATTTTGCTCAAGCTTGCAGGAAACTTGTTGAGTTGGTTCTTGATGATTCCACATTGGATAAGGTGCAGTTCAACAGGGAAAAGCTGAACATTAGCAGGCAATATGGTCTGTCAACCTTGCCTCGTAATTCCGATGTGATAGCCGCTGCCTCTGATGGCGAAAAAGAATTTGTGCGCAGCCGGTTGCGGCGTAAACCTGTAAGAACGATATCTGGTGTTGCGGTTATTGCGGTTATGACATCTCCTGCACCCTGTCCTCACGGTGTCTGTGTGCCCTGCCCCGGCGGGCCTGCATCTGCTTTTGAGTCTCCTCAGAGTTATATGGGAAGGGAGCCTGCCGCCATGAGGGGCATACAGTATGAGTATGACCCCTACAGGATAGTGCACGCACGCCTGAAACAGTTGCAGGAAATCGGGCACGAAGTCGATAAGGCAGAACTTATCGTCATGGGGGGTACCTTTACCTCCCGTAATATGGATTACCAGGAATGGTTCACCAAACGTTGTCTTGAGGCGATGAATGATTTTAAGGGGCATCAATGGCGGGATAGTGTCCATAATGTTTACGGCTATATTCCTATCGAAGATGTACAGGAGGCCAGTGAAAGTTCTGCGGTTCGTAACATAGGCATAACATATGAGACACGTCCCGACTGGACATCTCCTGTGGAGGTAGACCGGCTTCTGGATTTTGGTGCTACAAAAGTGGAAATCGGAGTGCAAAGTGTATATGATTTTGTACTCTCAAGGATGCGTCGGGGACATACAGTTGCCGACACGGCTGAAGCTAACCGAATATTGCGCGATAGTGGCCTGAAAGTTGGATTCCATATGATGCCCCGGCTACCGGGTTCGGATAATGAGCGGGACCTGCGGGGATTCAAAAAACTGTTCAATGATTCGCGCTTCATGCCAGATTTCCTGAAGATCTATCCCACTCTTGTGACCGAAGGTACAGAGCTTGAAAAAATGTGGAGAGCAGGAAAGTACGATCCCCTCTATGATGAAGAAGCTGTGGAACTGCTTGCTGATATAAAAGCAATACTTCCCAAGTGGGTGCGGCTGCAACGTATCCAGCGTGATATACCTGCACAGCAGATATTGGCCGGTGTAAAAAAAAGTAATATTCGCCAGCTTGCAGGCCAGCGACTTATGCAAAAAGGTGGCAAATGCAATTGTATACGTTGCAGGGAAGTTGGTCATAATATCCTGAAAGAAAGACCACCTTCAATAAAAGATATTGAATTTATGGTGCAATCCTACTCTTCCTGTGGTGGGCAGGAACATTTCCTCTCTTTTGAAGATGTCAGTCAGGACATTTTGATTGGATTTTTAAGATTGAGGTTTCCGAACAAGCCACATCGGCCTGAACTTGATAATTCGGCTCTTGTACGGGAATTACATGTTTATGGTTCAATGGTTGTTGTGGGTGGGTCTGCAAAGGACCACGACTGGCAGCACAGGGGTTATGGTCTCAGGTTGATTTCTGAGGCTGAGAATATGGCAAAGGATGCCGGTTTTGAAAAACTCAGTATTATCAGCGGTATTGGTGTACGTGAATATTACCGGAAACTGGGTTATGTTCTGGAAGGCCCTTATATGACAAAATATCTTTAATTCTTTTCTGTGCATACTCTACTTTTTTATAGTTTTATTGGAATACAGTATAACTGTAATACCAGAATACAAATTATGGTGGCCATATGGTTTCAGAAGTTGAAATGAACAATATTCTTGTAGCTTTGAATGAAATCAATGATAAGCTCGACAGGCTGTTATTCCAGCAGGATTCTTCGTCTCATGTTTCACAGGAAGATGATTTAAATGAGCTCGATGTAATGACCCTTCTTTCCCTGCCGGATCACTTGCGCACGACAGCTACCGTCTTATTTGAAATGGGAACTGCAACCGCTGCACAGATTTCAGAAAAAACATCAAAGGAAAGAGCAGTTGAAAGCAATTATCTCAATCAGCTTGTACGCATGGGTCATGTACACAAATACAGAAATGGCAGAAAAGTCTTTTTTACAGTCCAATTGGCGTAATATATATCTGAGTGAAGAAAATTTCATATTAACCACTGTGATTAATATTCAGCAGGACAATTAATGTATAATACATCTTCATTGTGAAGAATGGATTTCTATACTTAAAAACAAAAGATATTTCCATCAGGAATTGGTGTCATTGTTACGAGTTTATTATTGATGGTGGTTTATTTAATTAAGCAATTAATATGTGGGCAAATCGAATGAAAGATACGTTTACAATTGCAGTCCACTCTCCACGTGGGGGAACGGGAAAAACAAGTGTTGCCATCAATCTTGCGTGTGCTTATGCAAAAGAAGGTAAGGATGTATGTTTGCTTGACATGGACCTGAAATCTCCCAGCACATTTAATGGCATGTTCCCACCCTCGGGTAAGTGGATAAATGATATTTTTGATTACAAAAAAAACATACGGGAAGTAATAGTGGACGGTTCTAAAAGCATTGCTTCAGAATCTCGTTTCTATGTAGGTTACTCCAATCCCGAAATTTCCGCTATCAGGGAATTTTCTTCAAAGGACAGGAAATGGCAATCAAATGCACTCAAAGCATTGATTCAATCCAAAAAAGATCTTCAAAAGGAAGGTTTTGACGTTGTAATTATGGATACAAGTCCCGGGGTGGATTTCACATCGGCCAATGTTGTGGCAAGCAGTGATTACGTCCTGATGGTAGTAAAACCCAATGAATACTGTCTCACAAATATTAAGCAGGCAATTGATGGAATATATGCTCCTCTGGGCAAAAAATGTGGGATTGTGGAAAACATGTGTCTCAATGAACAATCATTGCAAATGGGTGAAAAATATGGAGTGCCTGTGCTTACTTCTATTCCATGCATGTGTGAGGTGTCCGCGCATGGCCTATCCAAAATATTTACTGTCGAAGAACCTTCCCATCCCTTTTCCAGTTCAATTGATAGGTTGAAAAATAGTATCAATTATTAATTCACTTTTCTTTTTCAATTATGTCTTTTACTTCGCTATTGATATAATCCATTACATCTTTGACATTGTGTTCTTCTTTTTCGTTCAGCACACTGGCATTTGCTTTCAGCAGGTTGATCCATACGATGAAAGCGTAGAATATAAGAGCTGATATGGTAGCAATTAATATCCTTTCAAGCGGGTATACAAATATTACCTCTTTATACATACTGCTTCCAAGGTCGAAAATAAAGAGTGCTGACAGGCTTCCTGCAAGATGATCTGTGGAGGCGGCAAGTAGTGAACATGCAAAAAGGTAAAGATATCCTTTATTTTTGGAAAAAAAGGATATTTTGTTTTCTATTCTGGTAAAAGTAAGGAAAAATACAATAGACAATATGTGTAACCAGGGATAATAAAAGACCTCTCTGCCTACCCCTGTTGCGAACCAGATGGCTATTAATAGACATGGGAGAATGATTGCTTTCTTTTTCTTCCCTGCTATTGCCAGTCCCGCTACAAAGGAGGCACTTGCAAGGAATAGGGGACTTATGAGATAGAACGGATTATTGAGTATCATATCAACATGCACTATACGATAGGCCGAAATAGCTGCAAGGGATACAATGGCTCCATATATCGGGCCAAGAAGAAGTCCGTTCAGTGTGCCGAAAATCAGTGTGGAACTAATTTTCACATTTTCCATTCCTAAAACTCCCTGTATGCCAGGAAGCCAGATGGCAAAATATGTTGCAACAAAAGCGATCACCAGATGTAATTTCTGTATCTTTTTGTCGCCTGATATCATGGAATAGGTTTTCCGCAGCACATATCACTATCAGTTGCCCAAAAAATAAATAATTATGTATATACGGTTTGAGTTCATTTCATCAGAAATCATATATACGTTCATTCCAATCTAGCAGCTGATCAAGCATGATGTTAATTGGAGAAGCACTTATTGGCGAGGAACCCGAACTCGCACATATTGATCTTATGATCGGTGACAAGGAAGGACCTGTTGGGCAGGCCTTTGCTACCGGTATGACTCAGTTATCCGCAGGACATACTCCCCTGCTTTCTGTGATCAGGCCGAACCTACCCACAAAACCTTCCACACTCATCGTTCCCAAGGTAACGGTAAAGAATATGGACCAGGCATCCCAGATATTTGGTCCTGCACAGGCAGCGGTTTCAAAAGCGGTTGCAGATGCCGTGGAAGAAGGGATTGTACCCAAAGAAGAAGCAGACGATCTTGTGATCGTGGCCAGCGTATTCATACACCCTCAGGCTTTGGATTACAACCGCATCTACAGGTATAATTACGGTGCGACCAAACTTGCACTGAAAAGGGCAATGGAGAATTTCCCTGCCGTAGACACTGTACTGGATGAAAAGGACAAAGGTTCCCATGCAGTAATGGGATTCAAGGTTTCCAGACTATGGGACCCTCCATACCTGCAGGTGGCACTGGATAATCCAAACCTGGAAGCAGTGCTTAATGTTGTAAGGCAGCTGCCCAAGAGTGACCATCTCATCCTTGAAGCAGGCACTCCTCTGATAAAACGTTACGGTGTGGATGTAATCACCAAACTGCGTGAAGTCAAACCTGATGCTTTCATCGTGGCTGATCTGAAGACACTGGATACCGGTAATCTTGAGGCACGTATGGTGGCAGATGCCACAGCTGATGCAATTGTGGTTTCCGCCCTTGCACCGGTGCCAACTCTTGAAAAGGCAATCTCAGAGGCCCACAAGACAGGTATTTATGCTGTAATGGACACACTCAATCATCCTGATCCTATGGATGTACTGGAAAAACTCAATGAGCTTCCTGATGTTGTGGAACTTCACCGCGCCATAGATGTAGAGGATACTGCTTATGCCTGGGGTAGTATTGAGGCTATCAAGGAACTGTCCCCGAAGATCCTTGTGGCAGTTGCCGGTGGTGTGCGTGTGCATACGATCCCTGATGCTCTCAAGGCAGGAGCTAATATCCTTGTTGTTGGACGTGCAATTACCAATTCCAAGGATATACGCCAGTCTGCAGAACAGTTTGTCGAAGGTCTGAATAAACCCGAGATAGACCAGTTCAGGGTAATGACTGATTTCTGAGGAGATTCCCATGGACTCGCCCCTGATAGTTGTGAACTTCAAAACCTATTCACAGGGTACAGGTGAGGCAGCAGTAAAAATTGCTGCTGCCTGCAGGGATGTAGCCGCAGATGCGGGAGTGACCATTGGGGTTGCTCCCCAGCTTTGTGACATCTACAGGGTTTCTTCTCAGGTGGATGTACCTGTCTATGCCCAGCATGTGGATGGTGTTTCCCCGGGTAGCAATACCGGCCATGTAATGGCCTCCTGTGTACAACAGGCAGGGGCGGTGGGATCTCTTATCAACCATTCCGAACGCAGGCTCAACCTGGCGGATATTGAAGCATCGGTGCGTGCAGCCCAGGCTGAAGGCATGAACACTATTGTGTGCACCAATAACATTCCCACAACAGCAGCAGCTGCAGCTTTGAATCCGGAGTATGTTGCAGTGGAACCTCCCGAACTCATTGGCACGGGTGTTCCGGTTTCTCAGGCTGATCCGGATGTAGTGAGGGGCTCGGTTGAGGCTGTAAAAAGAATTAATCCTGATGTTCAGGTTTTGTGTGGGGCAGGTATTTCCCGGGGAGAAGACCTCACCGCCGCAATGGATCTTGGTTCTGTAGGCGTTTTGCTTGCATCAGGTATAGTAAAGGCAGAAGATCCCAGGTCAGCCCTGGAAGATCTTGTCAGCCAGCTTTAAAATCCCAGTTGCCACCATGCAATAAACATAAGCAAGGTGGCTATTCCTAATTTTAATCCCATTGATAGTTCTATGTTGAAATGCCTGATAATCATATTTGATATCCCGATAGGTGGCGGGGATATGAGAAGGGCTGCAATAAATAGGGCAATGCCTGGGATATAGTTATTATCAACAATGATCAGGTATAATCCCAGGAGTCCGAGATATATGCCAAGTCCTGATATCAGGATCAGTCCCATTTTGTAAAACCTGAGATATTCGGTAATATCTTTGCCGAAAGCAGCTTTTATTCCGCTTTTTTGTGTTTGTTTTTTCAACCTATCACCCTGCACTGTCTTCGATTGGATATGTGGCTGCTGACATAAATAATTGCTTTACTTGCGCAGGCTACAACCCATGCCTTCCAATAATTCTTCCATATCCCTGTGTATTTCGGAGGCATTCAGATCGCCGCGTATGTTCAAACGGAAGGTTGCGCTAGGGCCCTTTTTGTGCAGATATGTATCGATCGTTTCGACCTTCACTCCATCTATGCGACAATCCAGGATTTGTTGTATCGTAAAAGGTCTGGCTGAATGAGGAATGAAAACAGATATATCACGCAGGGTTGGTTTGAGCTTATTTTCTTTCCAGTGATTCAGTTCATCTGCTGACAGGATTCTTATGTTACCTATTTTGAGTTGCAGTTCCTTTTTTCCTTCCTCAAGGGTTACATTATGCGAAGTAACCTTTTTCACGATTCCAACATGTATCTTTCTGGAATATATGTGCAAAAGTCCCCTCTCTTGGCCTGTGGAGTGTACAAGTTCCTCGAATTCGGCTACCTTGCTGTTTATGAGTTTGTCCGAGCGACGTAAAGCAGAGGCTGTGTCGCCAAAATGTAGGGCTGCTGATTTCATTTCTTGACAGAATTGCCCTGTGTCATGGGAACGTACCATTGAAGAAAAATGTTTGCATTGCTCTATAAATATGTCATGTACGGGGATTACTTCAGGATTCTCCATCTGGATGAGGGCATAAAGTTCGGGGTTTTGTCCCAGGATACGTCCCACAAAGTCCAGCATTATATCATATACAGGACTCATGAAACGCCGGGAGCCTTTCACATCAAAATCCAGCTTCTGCATGGTCGCGCCAATAATTATGTAGGCAAAATGGGTGAGTCCCTGGACAATGGATACAAAGTGGTCATGTTCATCGGGAGTTATGATTTCTATACTAGCCTCTTCTTCACTTAAGAGGTTGAATATATGGTCAAACCACTGCTCACACCTGTCCTCTACGGGAGTGAGGATAAAGGTCTGACCCTGCAGGGAGGGAATAGAAGGCCCAAACATTGGATGGGTACCCAGAAATTCTACATTTTCAGGAACATATTTTTTCATGGCCTCAACAGGTTTTTTCTTCAGCGATGTCAGGTCCATGAGCAAACTTCCCTTTTTCATTTTAGGGGCAGTCTGTGCTATAATGGTGGGTGTTATGTTGATTGGTACTGAAATTATCACAATGTCACATGTCGGGATCACAATGTCGGGCTCATCTGTAAAATGCACACCCAGTCTTTCGGCAACTTCCACTTTTCCACTGCGGCCACTTATCCATACTTCATAACCACGTTTTTTGAAAAAGGTTGCAAACCACTGGCCCATTTCCCCGGATCCGCCAATGATGAGTATTTTCAACCCAGCCCCTCCAGTACCGCCTTGCGCATGACTTCCACAGGTGGCTTTTGACCGGACCAGATACGGAATGCTTCAGCTCCCTGGTGGACAAGCATTGCAACCCCGCCGATAGGTTTGGCGCCTGCAAGTTCTGCTTGATGCAGCAGTTTTGTCTGCAGGGGATTGTAAACGATGTCAAAAACAGTCAAATCCGGATGCAGGATATCCTGACTGGCAATGGTTGAATCAATATATGGGTGCATTCCCACGGACGTGGCATTGATCAGTATATCACTGTCTTGCAACAATCCTTTTAGGTCCTCCATTCCTGCATGACTACAGCCGACATCCTTTGCAAGAGCTTCTGCCTTTTCAGGGGTACGGTTTGCTATTGTTATACAAGCTCCCTTTTCTGCGAAATGAAAGGCAATTGCACGGGCGGCACCCCCGGCACCGGCAAGAACGACGTTAGAAGATTTTATTCCCACTCCTGCTTCCCGCAGAGCCATTTCAGCTCCCAGCCCATCAGTGTTGTGTCCCCGTATTTCATTATTGAAGGATATGGTATTGACAGCCCCTATCCTGCGTGCCAGTGAATCGGGGTTTGTAAATTCTAATGCTTTTTCTTTATGGGGCACAGTGATATTGAGGCCGCCAAAACCCATTGCCTGTGCTCCCAGGATAGCGTCATTGAGATCTTTTTGCCTTACCCTGAATGCGTGGTATTCGCAATCCATTCCCAGTTTACTGAACGCTGCATTGTGCATTGCCGGGGAGAGGGAATGTTCGATTGGGTCTCCCAGTACACCGAATACTTTTTTCATATAATAGTCTCCAGAGCCATTTTAAGCTGGTCTATTCTGATCTGTCCCGGAGCGACCGGTTTTTCCACGCAGCCGTAGGTCAGTAATGAACCGTACCTGCAGGCCACAACTCTGCTGTGACGTCCCAGTTCCCCCATGGCAATAACACAAACTTCTCCTTTTGCCTGCAATGCAGCATGGAAAAGCTCCAGTATATCTTCGGGTCTTTGAGGCATGACGGCGAGTTTGGCTATATCGGCTCCCTTGTCCGTGCATTCGTTGAGGATAGCAACCATCTCTTTTAGAGGAGGTGTGGTCTCAAAGAAATGAGAGGACATTATTACCTTTGTCCCCTGTGATTTTGCCTCCTCTACCAAACGGTTTCGAAGGCAATCGGGACTTTTGCGTTCGATATCGATCATATCCACGTAAGGGATCAAATCTTCCAGCAGGGTTATTCTTTGCTCTTCTTGTCCCTGCCAGTTGCCGCCTTCGGAATGTACACGATTGGTTGCAATACGGGATAATTCGCCCTGCGAATCGAGCAAGTCGAACAATTTCTTTGCCTGCACGGCCTCTTTTATTTCAAGCAAATCCAGCCTGATCTCCAGAATATCCGCACCAAGCACATTGGCGATACGTGCCTGTAAAAGAGGGTCGCTGTCAATGGATGCGATAATTTTTACATCTTTTCCGGGGACAAAATCTGCCATGTTCATTTCTCTATGATTGTTTCCTGGACTTTCATCCCGAAATGCCTGCCAGTATCTTCCATATGTACCAGGACCTCGTCTCCTTCTTTCAGAGAGGCTATGGATACCGGTTTTCCATTGCTTGAAACCAGTTTTATCGTTTCTGCATTCTGGAGGATATTTTTTACTGTATTGCCGTCTTTGGACTGGGCTTCCACAAGCATCAGGGGGCGACGTTCGATCTTGACCCTGCCCACGATTCCCTTACGTTGCTGGCCTTCTGAATTGACAATCGTTACTTCGTCACCTGCTTCCAGCTCGGACAGGTATCTTGTTTTGTCACCAATCTTAACATAAGCATGAACTGCTCCGGCATTTACCCTGAAAGGTCTGGATGCTACATAGGGACTTTCTTCGGATTCAGAATGCACAAGGAACATTCCGGAGGATTGGGAACCCACAAGCATACCCTCCCCCCTTTCCATCAGGTTACAGGTATCCACGCAAACCCTGTCGCCCATTCCTACAGGCTCTATTTTGGTGATGGTGGCTGGTACAAGATCAACTCCCTCTACACCTGCTTCTTCTGCAAGTTTCACAGTTTTCTTCAGGGTATCGGGATTTGCGGTATCCAGCAGGACACCATCGGATCCATGCTCCATGGTCTCCAGGGCAAGTTTAGCCTCCTCCGGGTCTCTGACCCCGGATATTATACTCACATCTTTTTCCTGAAGTTGTGCTATGAGGTTTTCCAGTGGAATAACTTTCCAGTCTGTGCCGATAGCTATCAGGTAGTCACATTCAGTCCCGATTGCAGCGGCAAATTTCTCATATTTCTTGTCCTGGATTACAACCAGGGCAGCGATGCTCTTTTTCTGGCGTCTCAATGTTGCCAGTTGTTCAAAATCCCGGGAGTTGCTCATGTCCACAGGTAATGGAAGTGTCCCGTCGCCTTCTCCTCCGCGACCGATAACTATTATATCTGCGGCAGTATCCGCATTATCGGTAAATGCAGCAATCTTGATGTCTCCGAGTTCTTTTGCTCTATCTACATCCTCTGCCTCTACCAGAACACAGTCAGCACCTGATTCCAGGCCGCCTGTTATACGTTCCTTCTTATTTTCCCAGTCGCCTTCATCGGCACGTATCCATACCTGCTTTTTCATTTTGTATCCTCACTGAAGTTTCTTGAGAGCTTCATCCACGGTTTGATTATTGTGTGCGATCTCTGTGATCGCCTGCGTCATTCGGGTGGGGCTTGGGTGCTGGAACACATTTCTGCCAATAGCAACACCACGAGCACCTGCGTCCATTGCTTCACGAATCATTTCCAGGAATTCCCTGTCAGTGTTGGTCTTTGGTCCACCAGCAATTACTACGGGTACAGGGCAGCCTTCTACAACCTTGGAGAAACTTTCAATGTCTCCGGTGTAAACAGTCTTGATCACGTCAGCTCCAAGTTCAGCTCCTACACGTGCAGCGTGGGCTACCATCTGCGGATCTCTCGGGTTTGTGACCTTTCTGCCCCGGGGGTACATCATAGCAATCAGGGGTATTCCCCAGTAGTCACACTGTCTACCTATGTGACCCAGTATCTTAAGTTGTTCGGATTCGGTTTCCGATCCCACATTGATGTGTACGGATACGGCATCTGCTCCCATGCGGGATGCCTCCTCTACAGTACAGACAAGCACTTTGTCATTGGGATCGGGTCCAAGTGAAGTTGATGCACTCATATGGAGTATGAGTCCTACATCATGACCATATCCTCTATGACCGTGGAGGATCATGCCTTTTTGCATGAGTACTGCATTGGCTCCTCCTTCAGCAACGCTATTTATGGAATCTGCTATGTTGATCAATCCCTTTATTGGTCCATCTGTAATTCCGTGGTCCATAGGTATGATAACCATATTCCTGCTGTCTCTGTCCATTATTCTTTCAATTCGAATTTGTTTTCCTATTTCTGGCATATTACCACTCCGTAGTTATCGTGTTAGTATGTGACATGGTATCACTCAACTCTATTTATAATTTTCCCTTTTTATATTCTATAAGAGTTTGCTTATATAAAAAAAGTTAATATTTTGCCGGAATAAGCTTATATATGCAGTTCTCCTTCTGGCAGATATGGAAGAGTTGAGAATCCTTGTAATCAATAATCACGGACAATTCTGTCACCTTATTCACAGGACCGTAAGGGATCTTGATATGGATACAAGTATTGTTCCCAACACAACTTCGGTTGAGGAGATCCTTGCCGAAAAACCGGATGGACTGATCTTTAGTGGCGGTCCTTCTCTGGAAAGAGGAGGTCTATGTGAAGAATACGCAAAAGAACTGGATATTCCTATTCTTGGTATATGCCTGGGTCACCAGCTTATAGCACATGCCTATGGAGGGTCCACAGGAGCCGGCAGCCATGGCGGATATGCTGCCGTGGATGTAGAGGTTGTGGAGGAAAATGATATTCTCAAAGGCCTTGGTCCCCGCATTTCTACCTGGGCTTCACATGGGGACGAGGTTACAGAACTACCCCCGGGTTTCCTAAAACTTGCCCGCTCTGATATATGCGCTATCGAAGCGATGAAACATCCAGACAAACCGCTGTACGGTATCCAGTGGCACCCTGAGGTTGCACATACGGACAAAGGAGAGGAATTATTCCTGAATTTCTTCGACGTTTGTGCAAATTATAATAAGTAAAGGTCCCGCCAGGTCTTTACTTATTTTCATAAGTCTTCTGTAGCAGCAGGGCATCCTCTTCTAGATTTGGACTCTCACAAATCACAAGACCCTGCACCCCGAAGTCCTTTAATGCCTGCATGAGTTCTGAATAATTCAGGTCTGATTCCTCGAGCACAAGGTGGTTCTTTTCTCCTTTGTCGGTATACTCGATTCCCGAAATATGCATGTGCATATTTTTCAGGCCTTCCTTGCCCAGGTATTCCTCGATCTTTTCCAGCACTGCACTGAATTCTGCATAACTGTTTTCCTGACCCTTTGAGCGGGCATGCAAATGGGCAAAATCGATGCATGGCAGAACGCCTTCAATACCTGCTGAAAGAGCGAGGGTTTCTTCCAGATTGCCAAACTGGCTGGGCTTACCCGTGGTTTCCGGGCGCAGGGTCGCATTTATTCCCTCATCTTCAAGTTGGCCTGCAAGTTCTTCCAGCAGAGTTTCCACTTTTGAAAAAACAGTGTTCCCACTTTGTTCATGGTAGTAGGCCGGATGGAAGACTATTGAGCCGGCTCCACAGATATTTCCTATATAGGCAGAATCATAGATGCGTTTGATGCTGGCCTGGATTTTTTCCTCTTCTTTTGAATTCAGGTTTATGTAGTAGGGTGCATGTACACTCAGGGCAATCCCTGTTTTGCGGGCTGTATCTGCGATTTTTTCCGCAGTGGGTTCTTTCATCCGTACTCCCCGTACAAATTCCAGTTCCATGCAACCCAGCCCGAGCTCTTTTACCCGTCGGATACCTCCCTCGCTTCCCCTGCCTTTGGCACTAAGGGGTGTGCCGGCAGTTCCAAAAAGCAGGGGCAAGTCAGATCATCCCCAACTTATCCTTGAGTTCTTCCAGTTTTTCAGGTGAAAATCCCTCAAGAACGCTGAAGAAAGACTCCATGTCCTCATCTTCCAGCCCCCTGACGTCCTCCTTTCCTTCAATTGCAAGGTCTGCCAGATATTCCACATCTTCCCGTTTCAGTTTTTCCAGGCGATTGCGGAAATCTTCTCCTGATTCGGCAAAACGATGGGAAATCGGCCTGAGGATAAACGGATAGGGGTGTCCCATCTGTGAAATGTTGTTTCCGCCGGCTTCGGGGGCAAGTTTGTTAAAAATGTACATGTCTCTGTCTGTAAATTCTCGTCCCATGCAGGAAAATAAGGTATTTTTCCTTTAAAACTTTCCTCTCAGGTGGCCATGTATATCTATTTCCCCATTTGATATCCGGGTTGATGATATGGGTTTTTCATCCTCTGCCATGACATAGTCAATTTTGACAATTTCAAGTTGCTCTCTTCCATCCTCCTTGCGGAGTTTGTTTATTTTTTCAGCAACATCGGATGTTTCCGGGGAAACCACAATATATCTGTAGTCACCACTGACGGTGGTGCCAAAAGGATCTTCCAGTTTTTCGATCTGGTAATTTTTATCAGGAATGTTAAGGCTGGCAATATAATCTTCAAGCTGGTTGAAACGGGTGGCATAGGAGGGTATTTTCCTGTCTTTTTTCTCTGCCATTGAGTCGGATGTTAGGCCGATGTCAAGTAAATCTCCCGCCGCGATTTCAAAAGCCCTGCGAAGAAGTTTACGATGACCATCATGGAGGTATTCGAAGGTGCCTCCCACAGCAGTTTTTGGCATAGTTTGTGTGAGGTTTTCCCGGTTGATAAATATTTGTAAATATTAGTTGCATACGCAACGATTATATAAATCCAATTTCATCCCCCGGCTATGAATGAGGACGAGCATGTGCACAGTTTGGGGGCAATGATTGCCTGCCTTCATCGACATAACCTGCGTTACCTTTCTCAGGAACTGGAAATATATGGGATAGGAGGCGGTCAATTCAGGTTTTTGCTTGCTCTGTATCATGTTGAAGGTATTCGTCCGGAAGAATTATCCCGCATGCTGATGGTCAACCGGGCCACTGCCACAAGGGCATTGAAAAGACTTGAAAAAGCGGGTTATGTGCAGAGGGTCACTGATCCAAAAGATCGGCGTGCATTGGTGATTAACCTTACAGAGGAAGGCCACCGCATGCATCGTTTTATCCGCCAGCTTTCACAAAAACGAAGTGAAAGTATGCTTGCTGGTTTTTCAGAAGAGGAAAAAACCCTTTTTAGAAATTTGCTGGAGAAAGCCATTTCCAACTGTGGGGAGGCCTGTAAGTGAAAGAGCAGAGCCGTTCCCTCGGGGAGGAAAGTATTGGCAAACTTCTTTTCAGGCTTTCAGCGCCTGCCACTGTGGGTATGGTTGTTATGGGACTGTACAATATAGTGGATACTATTTTTGTCGGTCGTGCCCTGGGCGGGGAAAGTGTACAGGGGATAGGTGGTATTGCTGTCAGTTTCCCTGTAATAATGATAGCGATGGCTGTTTCCCTGGCAATCGGTCTGGGCGGCTCTTCCATAATTTCCCGCCGGCTGGGTGGCGATGATCTGGAAGGTGCTGAACGTACCTTTGGTAATATGGTCGGTCTGTCTATTTCGTTGGGATTTCTGGTCTTTATCTTTGGCTCTATTTTTATTGTTCCCATTCTCAAAGCCTTCGGAGCAACACCGACGATATTGCCTTTTGCAAGGGATTATTTACAAATTATACTTTATGGTACTCCTTTAATCACGTTTGCCCAGGCTATCAATAATGTGGTGAGGTCTGAAGGCAATGCCAAAGTCGCTATGTATACAATGCTTATAGGGGCCGGCCTTAACATCTTACTTGACCCCATCCTGATATTTGGTCTTGACATGGGTATTAGGGGGGCTGCGGCTGCGACTGTCATCTCCCAGTTTGCCACAACAATATTTCTGATACATTATTTTCTGTCGGGTAAAAGTAGCCTGCAATTCCATGCGGGTTTTATGAGACCGGATAAGGGCATAATCAGCGAAATGGTTGCAATAGGAGCATCCCCTTTTGCACGTAATTCTTCCACCAGTGCTATAGTGGTTGTTGTGAATAATATCCTGGCATTGTATGGCGGGGATGTCTCGATTGCAATTTATGGTATCTTTAATCGCATGCTTATGTTTTCCTTTATGCCGATGATAGGACTGCTGCAGGGTATGCAACCGATAATTGGATTTAATTATGGGGCACATAAATTCGAAAGGGTAAGAGATACATTGCGTATCTCCGTGATAATCTCATCTGTGATTGCAGTGGGAGGTTTCTTAATGTTGTTCTTTTTCGCATCTTATCTTTTTTCGATCTTCACAACAGATGCAACTCTTATAAAGGAAGGTACAGATGCTACGAAGATCATGGTCATTGCTGTCCCCCTGCTTGGTATCCAGTTTGTGAGTGGTGGGATGTATCAGGCACTGGGTAAGGCACGGCCTTCTTTCATTCTTTCAACAGCCCGGCAGGTGTTCTTGCTTCCCCTTGTACTTGTTTTGCCCTGGTTTTTTGATACTACCGGTGTGTGGATAGCGTTCCCGATTTCGGATCTTCTGGCAGTTCTGCTTGCAGTGTATATGTTCATGAAAGAATACAGGTTACTTGAAAGGAGGTCATCGGGTTCCTGAATACTTTCAATTCGCTTTGACTACATATAAATACGTTCAGCAGGATAGCATCATAAGTACAGTGTACAAGAGGGAAAACCAGTGCACCTAAAGGAGTATCAGATATGAGTGAAATTTTGCTTGAAGAACTTGATCATGTAGGGCCGGCAACAGCCCAGAAATTGAATGATGCGGGGTATAACAGTGTGGAAGCAGTTGCAGTAGCTTCCCCCTCCGAACTTGTGGCAACTGCCGAGATTGGTGAATCCACAGCTGCCAAGATCATAAGTGCTGCACGCAGTGCAGCCGATATAGGTGGTTTTGAAACAGGGGATTTCGTGATGCAGAGGCGCATGGAAGTGGGCAAACTCCGCACGGGTTGTGAAGAATTCGATGAATTGATGGGCGGTGGGATAGAAACTCAATCAATCACCGAGATGTATGGGGAATTTGGTTCGGGTAAGACCCAGATAGCCCATCAGCTGGCGGTTAATACGCAGTTGCCAAGGGATATGGGTGGACTTGACGGTTCAGTCATAATTATAGACACAGAGAATACGTTCCGTCCTGAACGTATTGAGCAGATGGTTGCGGGTCTTTCACAAAAATTTGAACAGGATTTTGATCCTGCCGAGTTTTTGAAAAATATACATGTGGCAAGGGCTTACAATTCCAATCACCAGATCCTTCTGGTCGATGCAGCAATGGAAATGGCCAACAATCTCAAAAATACGGATAAACCGGTCAGGCTGGTTATTGTGGATTCCTTAACAGCTCACTTCAGGGCCGAGTATGTGGGCAGGGGCACACTGGCTGACAGGCAGCAGAAACTGAACAAGCATCTGCATGACCTGCAACGTTTCGGAGACCTGAACAATGCATCGGTGATAGTTACCAATCAGGTAATGTCAAAACCGGATGCATTCTTTGGGGATCCTACACGTCCTATTGGAGGCCACATTCTGGGGCATACTGCCACATTCAGGCTCTATATTCGCAAATCCAAAGGTGATAAGAGGATCGTGAAACTCGTGGATTCGCCTTGCCTGCCTGATGGAGAAGCTGTTGCGTGTATTACCACTGATGGTCTCTGCGATGCCTGATAAAAACTATATTGATCTATAAACTATAAATTCACAGAAAACACAGAGATACAAAAACTCCAAAAAATAAAATCTGGGGTACTTGAATATTTTCTGTGTTTTTTGTGATCAAACTCTTTTTCTTCTGAATATTAAGTAGATGACTAATATGCAAATATATCCTCCTGCCACAGTAATTCGATAAGAAATATCAAGATTGTAGATATAAAACATTGCTGTTATTGGAATATAAAGCAAAAATCCGATTACTGCACTCTTGATTAGTGTTATGTCACGAATTTTTTCAGGTGCAGTTAACTTATTACTGTTTAGAATGTAGATTCCAGCTATAACAAAGAATACTAACAACCCCGTATCTAACCAATAGTCTACGGGTCCCCAATTCTGTACAACTACTAAATTCGAAATAGTAGTGTCTGCTTTAGAAAAAAAATGCTCTTTAATGTTCATCAGGAAGATGACATAAAGATAATAAAAAAGAAGTCCAAGCAAACCTCCTGTAACTATGAGGAATTTTGCCTTGAATTGTTTCGCTTGCATATTTTATCCTGAAATTCAATTATTCATTTTATGGGTTCATGTATATTCTCTGACAGATATGTTGAACTTTCCACTTTCGTTGATTAGCTCAAACACTACTGTGTTTGTAAGGTGTGGAGTTGAATGATAGTTTATTGATACATTCTTAGATGTAATGTAATAATGATAATCGCCAGATGCATAATGCAAATATCCATCTTTAAATGGGTTTGACCACTTCAACAAAAGCATTTTTGTTTTCTTTACGCTTGCCACTTGTCCGGGATTGAGTTCATAAAATGTTTCTTCGAAGTATTCCTCATTATATCCCGTAACTTTGATTGTTACATTATGGGGCTGCTCATCACAATTTTTAATCGTATAAAGTGGTTCAATTGTCATAAAAGTCAGTGGTGCCACTATGAAAAGCATCGTCATAAAGAGGCAAATTGCAAATACTACTACTAATTTATTGATAATACTCAACTAATCACCACATGACATTTATTCCAAAATCCTCAAATCTTTCGCTTCCATCGATTGTATCCTGATAATAATCTTCACTTGGTGCATGAATGCTATTTTTTGCTGGAAAAACATGCACGTATATTTTGTCATTTATTGCTTTTGGATTAGAAGAAACAGATCGTGACACGCTGTCCTCAATAATTAATGAAACAGATGAATTTGATAATTTAAGGACATTGTTTTCTACAAGCATTTTAATTTCTTCAACTGGATTGCTTTACCATTTACAATATCTACTTTTGGATTCGATGGATCAACACCATATTTTCTAATATAGTCTTTTTTTGCTTTTTCAATGATGTTAATCATTTCAGATTCACTTATTGCGACGTCATAATCTATAAAACAAGATCAGAAAGAAGGCATAAATTAAATACACAACACTATGAGACCGATAGCAGCTTTAGCTATTTTGTTCATAGCATTTCACTCCACAATCATCGTTAATGAATTTCCATTTTTACGATAATCCAGTGAGTAATAATTCCGCAAAGGAAAAATCCTATGAGAAAAATTTGGATTAATTGATCATCATCGACTATATTTTGAGCTATAAGTTGGCTAAGTACGCCTATAGCAACAACCATAAGAACTGGGAAAAACTTTGTGATTCGTCTTCTTTTCATACTATCACCAAATAAGAAAAAGCTGATTATAAAATCAGCTAATTTTCAATTAAAATTTATACCAGCTATCACCAACTTTCATATATACACTGCCTGTCAATATCATTGAAGCTATGTTTGCAAATGGCACTTTTACATCTAGGCTGCCATCTGAATTTTGTTCCATCCAATAAACAGTTTGAACTCCTATTATGACTAGTGGTCCTAGTATTGCTGAAGCAAGAGGTGAAATCAAGAGAGCAAGTGCAGCAACTAATCCTCCAGATGCAACTGAACTAGTATTTGCCACATATGAAGCATCAGTTGGGGAGAAATATATATGAACTCCACCAGTAATTAAATTACCATATTGCTCTACATAGCTTCCGTGCCAAAAACTTGACTTCGCTGCAGAAATTGATGCGGCAACTAATTCACTATTACTAATAGTTGAAGAAGATAATTGTTTAGTGGTTATTAATTCATTCTGATCTACAAAAGTGAAATATATTTTGTTAGTATTCTTTTCATCTACCCACGAAATTGCGTATCCAATTGATCCATCATCTTGTACAAAAGATACTATTTTTTCAGTATCAGTTTCTTTCAATACAGTAACATTCTCTGACATTTTCTTTATTTCCTCTTCATAAATTGAGACTTTGCCAGACATATCTATTGCATCAATATACTCTTCATTTTGAGAAATAGTAGTTTTTGCACTCACAGTTGGCATTACCAACATGCTCACAAGAAGCATCACTACGAGCATAACACCCATTCCAGATCTTACATTTGTCTTCATTTAATTTCCTCATTTAATCAATTCATTCAAAAGCAAAGCTATGCCTGCAATCTCAAACATAGCCCTGCTTCATTCAATGAGTTCAGCCATCATTTTCCGGTAACTGATTCCCACTCCCGAATATCTTAGAGATGTTACACCATACTATACGACGATACAATATAAAAATCTTCTAACCAAATCATCAAAATGTTTCTTTTCAGTTGGATGATATGGTCACAAAATTTATATCTTATATGTTTCAAATGAAAATTCAAATTATTATTGGAGAATTTTTATTATGAGGAAAATTGGACTATTGTTAATGATGCTGATGCTTTCAGTATCTTTTGCCGGAGCTACAATCAGTCAGGATGGCGAATATACTATCGTTCCTGTCAAGTCAGACAGCAACATAACACCCAGATGGGTTAGCGATACAATTACACAGGGAGAAACAAACTGGCATGGCAAGTCAGTCAGTTCTTACACAACTTCTCTTCACATAGATTTGAATTGGGGTGACACAAGCGATTCACTCAGGCTAAAAGTTTACAATCCAAGTAACCAGCTGGTTGGGACATTCTATGATAGTTCTGACGGTGTCATTGATGGAAGAATTAATATTGAGATTAGAAAATCCGGAGGTATTGATCTCGGAACCTGGCACTATCAGGTTTATGGATACCATGTTACAGGTATAGAAGATTATTATATTTAAAAATCATTTTAAGTGAATATGAATAAATTACGGTTTGTATTTTTATTTCTCATACTTGTTTGCAATCCCACATTTGCCGGTGCAAATGAATATGAAGTTGTCCCATACACAGGTCCGGAAAGAGGGATGTATGAAGGAGGTGGTGCCGACACCACTCTTTCTTTTTCTGAGCTCCCGTTGTCTCTTCAAATCGTTTATATTTCCGGGCTGTTGGGTGTCTCGATAGTTTTTTACAAATTCTTACCTTTGTTTTTGGGAAGAATAAAACGAAAATGTACGAACCCCAATAGAGATAAAATTCTTAGCTACATAGTAGTCAATCCCGGAAACACAATAGCTGATATTGAAAAAGATCTTGGATTGAACAGAAGTAGCATTCGTCATCATGTGAGGATGCTTCATTTGTACAACAAAATAAGTATTGTAAAAAAATGTAAGTTCACACTTCTTTTTGAGAATTCAGATAATTATACAGGAATCGAACAGAAAATTGCATTTGCTATGCGGAATAGTACAAGAAAATCAATTTTGACATCCATAGTTCAAAACCCAGGAATAACTAATCAGGAAATCACAGAGACTTTTGACATCGATAAAAGTACTGTGCATTGGCATATTAGTGATATGTATAATGAAGAACTTATAGATTTTGATAATGATGGAAAATTCAAAAGATATTTCCTTAAACCATCAATAGAAAAAAATGTAGAAAAAATTTTAATAATGTCGGAAACTGAAATCTAATCAATTAATAGTGTACCAGAGAAAAAATAATTTCATCCATTTCTATGATCAAACCAATCCACTTTTCAGTAACTGTTTTGCAGGTTTCCCCCAACCTTTCGTGACACTTCCGAATCCAATGTCGAGTTTTCCGTTATTTACGTTCCAATGAAAGTGAAATGGAAGATATGGACAGGCTTTGCGGTGAAGCAGTTGTCTGTATTACCACCGATGGTCTCTGCGATGCCTGAGAAAAACTATATTTTCAAACACTCCTATTGTACATAATGAAATTCAAAGCACTTGCAATAGATATTGACGGCACGATCACCTATAGTGATCGCCGTCTTCATTTTTTGGCAGCAGAACATCTGAGGGATCTGGGTATTCCAGTAGTTCTTGCCACGGGAAATGTACTCTGCTATGCTGCAGCAACTTCCAAGCTTATAGGACTTGGAGGTAAAGTTATTTCTGAAAACGGAGGTGTCATATCCACAGGATTTGATACCAAACCTCACATTTCCGAAAGTATGGAAGAATGTGAAAAAGCATTTTCCTACCTTTCCAGTCGTTTTGATCTGATTAGGCTTGATGGTGACCTGAGAAAAACAGAAATTGCCCTGAGGCGCAATGTCAATGCAGATGATTTACAGACAAGTCTTGAAGGGGCAGGATTTTCTATAGAAGTTATTGACACACAATTTGCCCTGCATATAAAGAGCAAAAAGGTCAATAAAGGCACAGGACTTGAAAAAATGGCTTCATTGACCGGTCTGGATGTTTCTGACTTTATTGCAATAGGCGACTCCGTAAATGACCGGGAAATGCTTGAACTAGCAGGTTACGGAATAGCGGTAGCCAATGCTGACCCCGGCCTTAAATTAATTGCAGACACTGTGACCTCCACGTCCTTCGGGGAAGGTACAGTGGAGGCTCTTGAGATATTACGTCGAAAAAGTTTCTTTTAATCCAGACTGGTGGCTATCTGTTTATCCACCACAATATAATCCTTGATCGACCGGACGGCCTTGAAGGGGATCTTCAAAAACTGTCCGTCGGTAACATATTTAGATGTGTCAAGCCCTATGTCGGGTTTGACCATCAGGTCTTCAAGTTTGCCGGTTTTGACTTCCATTACTATATTGTCGAGTATACCAATTTCTGTTCCGTCTGTTGTCATGACCTGTTTGTTGGATAGGTTTTTTGCAAATACCTTTGGCATTTTCATAACCTCCTTTTCAAATATATCCTGTAAATGATCCTGCGTCTGTCTTGCGGATTGATCCGCCCTTTAATTTTTCTTGAACCCGGTTATAGAACTCTATCATGTCCTCATTGACCGTTGGCTTTACTTTTTCCATAGCTGAAAGGAAATGTCTTTTGCTAACCTTTTCATTATCGAAATTTTCTCTCAGGGATAACATTGCTGCTTCCCTGCATATGGACTCTATATCTGATCCAACATAGCCTTCAGTCATTGCGGCAAGTTCCTTTATGTCAACATCACTATCCAGGGGTATACCCATTGTGTGGATCCGGAATATTCTTTCCCTGCCATCGGCGGGGGCGGCTCCTACCATTACAAGCCTGTCAAATCTTCCTGATCGCAGTAATGCCGGATCAATAAGGTCAGGCCTGTTGGTGGCCGCAATAACAACCACTTCATTCAGGGGTTCAAGTCCATCCATCTCGGTAAGCATCTGATTGACAACCTGTTCGGAAACCCGGCTGCCTACATCACTGCCACCCTGTCTTGTCGAAGAGATAGCATCGATCTCGTCAAAGAATATTATGCAGGGTGCAACCTGTCGTGCTTTTTTGAAAGTATCACGAATTGCTTTTTCAGATTCCCCAACGTATTTGGACAATATCTGGGGGCCTTTGACACTGATGAAATTGGCATTAGCTTCGTTTGCCACAGCTTTGGCAAGCAGGGTTTTGCCTGTCCCCGGAGGACCATATAAAAGTATTCCTGTTGGAGGTTTAATGCCCATCTGACTTATTTTATCAGGCCATTTAAGCGGCCATTCGACTGCTTCGCTGATATCTTTTCTGGCCATGTCCAGCCCGCCAACATCATCCCATCCCACAGACGGTATTTCGACCATGACTTCCCTCATTGCCGAGGGCTCAATTTCCTTTAGGGCTTCCTCGAAGTCATCGGGCGTGACTTCCAGTTTATCGAGTATTTCCTGTGGAATTTCCTCTTCATCGAGATTGATGTCGGGAAGCAATCTCCTCAGTGCCCTCATAGAGGCTTCCTGTACAAGGGCTAATAGATCGGCTCCCACAAAACCCTGGGTATATTCTGCCAGGTGTTCAAAATATTCTTCATCGATATTTTCGTTAAGTGGCATTCCACGAGTGTGGATCTGGAGTATTTCGAGCCTGTCTTCACTATCCGGAACACCTATTTCAATTTCCCTGTCAAATCTGCCAGGGCGGCGCAGGGCCGGGTCAATAGAATCAAGCCTGTTTGTGGCTGCAATTACAACTACCTGTTTACGTTCATCCATTCCGTCCATCAGGGTGAGAAGCTGGGCTACAACCCTTCTTTCTACTTCTCCGGTAACATCTTCCCTTTTTGGAGCAATGGAATCTACTTCGTCAACAAATATTATTGAAGGTGCATTCTCCGCAGCTTCATCAAATATTTTTCGCAGCCTTTCCTCACTTTCACCATAATATTTTCCCATTATTTCGGGGCCGGCAATGTTGATGAAATAGGCGTTAGATTCGCTGGCAACTGCTCTTGCTATCAGGGTTTTCCCTGTGCCGGGGGGTCCGTAGAGGATAACACCCTTTGGTGGGTCTATATTAAGACGCAGGAAAAGCTCGTGATGTTTCAACGGAAGTTCTATCATTTCACGTACCCGTTGAATTTCGGTTCTAAGCCCGCCGATATCCTCGTAGTTGATACCTCTGGCAGCTCCCTCATAACCCACTACAGGTTTCTGCTGGAGCTGGATCTCAGTATTTTCATTGATGATAAGTATGCCATCAGATGGCTCGGTTTCAACAGCTATTAGGGGAATGGCCTGACTGCCCGGGGTGGTTTGCCCCATGGAACTGATTATAGGAATAATGTCACCTTTTACAAGGGGACGTTTCAGGATATTATGTTTGATAACGGCACTTGTATTGTCACCAAACTCCATGACGATTCCCTCTGGAGGTGCAAGGAGTACTTTTTCTGCGGGTATTGGCTCTGCCTTACTAAGTGTTATCCTCTCACCAATCCCCACTTCTGCATTCTGTCGTGTATAACCATCTATACGGGCAATTCCCTGTCCCCAATCCTGCCTGTCAGCACGCCATACCTTTGCCGTAGTTTGGCGCTTTCCTTCGATTAGGACAATGTCTCCGGGGGAAAGCTGCAGGCTCAGGAGGGTACTCGGATCAAGTCGTATTATACCCCTGCCAAAATCGATAGGATGCGCTTTCTCCACTTTTATCTGTAACTCTTCCATTTAGTTCATCCCGAAAATATGTTGTACTGATATGTCTATCTTATTAAATTCCCAAATGATATATATTTATGGTACTGCCCCTGTTTTTTCTTCTTGCAAAGGTTTGATATAGGGGAAGTGTATTTATTAATTTGTGCCTTCTAGAAAGGCTAATTTAAATAAGGATGTGTATTAGTTTGTTCGAACGTGTTGAATCAAGTGCTCCGGTAGAAACTGGAGAAACCTACGATGTTGTGATTGAAGATATTGCCAAGAAAGGCGACGGAATTGCTCGTATTGACGGTTTTGTCATTTTTGTGCCCGAAACAGAAGTGGGCGATGAACTTTCAATTAAGGTAACCAAAGTCCTTTCGAAATTCGCTTTTGGAGAAGTAGTCTGAAATTTCTATTTCACAAACCGGCAGGCAACTGCCTGTCATCTATTTTTTATCCTGTTTTTATCAAAGTAACGTTTCAGGTTTTGCCTTTTTTGCAACCAGTAAAGTTGTAAGTTTTATTCCATAAAAAAGTACAGGCATGAGCCTGCTTGTAGTTCACTTTTCTTCCCAGACAGCTATGATCTTGTCGATGGCTATGTGGGTGTATTTGTTGTCTTTATTTATTGTCAGCACGCCGTCTGCGCATGCTTCAACGGTTCCTTTAAAGGTATCGGGGCCGCCACAATAGATATCAAGTTCGGTTCCAAGGTAATGTTCTACTATGAAAGATTGCATGAATTGACCTCCTTTTTGATAATTTACCTATGTTTTGAATGTTAATATTTTTTACGGGTTAAAGGCGATTTTCCCTCATTTTGTCTGTCCTGTTCTCACTTGAAATATGGACTTTATGGCCAGCTACCTAAAATATATATATAAGTCTCCGCATATTGAAAACCGGTAGGTCGGATATGTATTCTTTCATCCAGCTTTTGCTCTCTGAAATTATATCCTGTTTCAGCGGACAATGTTTATCTCAATATATAATGACAATCGTAATGATTCCATTACTATTTCTTATGGTTACTGTTGGGTATGTTTTTTTTGTACCTGTCAAAAACAGGCGTCCTGAATTCAGCAGTATGAAAGGATTTTTCCATTTTGTGGTGGATGTTGCTATTTATGCCATTCCCATGCTAATCGTTTTTGCACTTGTGCATATGCAAACAACTGCTGCCACATTACTTGGAATCCCGGCAAACCAAAATTATGCTCGCTACATCATGATCCTGGAAGGTAATGCAGTAAGCCTGATCCAGGAAATTGCTACTCCTCTGCTAACTTATGTAAGCGGTTTTTTTTACCTTTTAATGTTTCCTTTCTTAATGGTATTCACGTTCCTGCTTTTGGTTTATCTGCAAAGGCACAAAGCCATTCAGGAATTTGTGGTGGCTTTCATCCTGATTTATATGCTGGCATTTCCGTTCTACGTATTGTTCCCTGTTCATGTGACCGGTTATACCCTTTCAGGTGTCAGTCCGCTTCTTTATAATTTGAGCCCCCTCATAGCTGAAGGTGTGCGTATTGTAGATCCTGAATTGAACAATTGTTTCCCGAGTCTCCATGCGGCTCTTTCGGTAATGGCTATGATAATGGTCCTGCATAATGTGAAATCCCGCAGATATCAGGCCTTTGCCGTTATTAACACAGCAACAATTCTTTTTACAATTCTCTATCTGGGGATTCACTGGCTGAGCGATCTTATAGCAGGTACATTGCTTGCGATTGTATGTTGTATGATTGCTTTTCGCTACAGTGAGCAATTTTTTGCCATTTATCGCTGGATTGTGGCCATGATAGCCTGGAAATTAAAAGGTCCGGCACTGCCCTGCGTGGGGTGTAACAGACGTATCAATTTTGATTCGGTTATGCAATGTGATTATTGTGGTACTGAATATAACATCAAATCCCGTGTGGGATCATTGTTAAAACGCTTCAGAAAGCGTTTTTCTTCATAATGGAATTATTTTAAAAGTTCATCGACTTCAACGGTATCCTTGAGTATCTTGAAACTCACAAAGCCGCCGACAAGTAGATTCAGGTAGAATGTCAGTGTCCTCCATGCCACCACAATGATTCCCAGCATATAAGTGGGCACGAAAACTGAAAACAGTGTGGTTGCCCCTATCTCCGCCACGCCGCTGGAACCGGGTGTTGCAGGTATAATTATCACAATCATCAGTAGAACCTGTGCCGCATAAACAATGACTGGCGAAGGGTACTGGTTTAGCCCCATCAGAAGTACAGGCAACATGGAAAATTCAATGAACCAGAATGCAAATGTGCAGAATATTCCTGCTATTAACCCCACTCTGCCTTCTTTCAGGAAAAAGAAAATACTGTAATGAAACTCTTCAAGTTCGGTATCAACCTTTTCAGATATATTGCAGAATATGTGTTTCTTATCGTCTCCAAAGAGTCTGCTACACTTATTTATTATCCACTGGAGAAATCTGCGTGTGTAGTGGGGCTTCCAGATTGCATATAGAAGTATTGCAAGTATGAAAAATAAGAATAATTGGCCAAACATAAGTAAACTGTCAAGTTTGCCGCCTCCAAGTACTTCTCCAAAGAGGGATAGCGCAAAGGGTGCTGCTGTCAATATTATTATAGCATCCAGTACTCTTTCACCAAGCACGACTGCGGTGGCACTTCCTACAGGCATCCGGTCACTCTGAAGCAGATGTATCCGTAATGGCTCTCCACCTACAGATGAAGGGGTCATTGCTGCAAGGAACGAGCTGGATATAACAATTTCAAATGCCTTTTTGATTTCAAGGTTGTACCCTAGGGCTCCAGCCATTGTTTTAGTCCGGATTCCCCACATAGCAAATCCCAGTAAATGAATGCCAGCAGCTGCAACAAGGTAAAGTGGGCGAATATTGTGAAGACTCTCCGTAGTTTTAGGATCGATTGTGTAAACGAACACTCCTATTATTGTTACAATACTGATTATTGAAGAAACAGCAAGCCATTTTGCGAATTTATTCATCCTTTGCACCTGATCTTTTTTGCTGGATGCCATGCTGGTAACGATTTTGCGGAATCAGCATGCAGAGGCTATTCTCTAGATGTATATCAGACATTTATAATCTTTGGTATGCCAAATCTTCGAGTATCTTTCTCAGTTTTTCTGGTCCATTTATTTCACCGGCAAGTTTTTTCATTTGTTCGGTTTTATCCCTATACTTGCCGTTTACGGCTTCTCTGACAGATTCAAGTATTTCAGAAGCTGAAGCCTTGTAATCCATCTGTTTTCCACATCCTTTAGCTTCAAGTCCCTCTGCATTATTTTGCTGTTCGCTATGCCCCCTGTCAGGGAATGACAACATTGGCACACCATAGGCAAGAGCCTCCATCATCGTTGTATGGCCACCAGGGGCAATTGCCAGGTCGCAGCTTTTAAGATAGGGGAACTGGTCGGGAATAAATGGTAGAAGTTCTGCATTATCAGGAAGTGGGGGTAGTTCTTCTTTATCAAGGCCCGGGCCTGAGAGTAGTGTATAGTTGATATTGCTATCCATACTGGCAGCTTCGATTATTCTACGAAAAATAGGTGCCCTGTAACCAAAACCACCTATAAGGGAAAGGACATGAGGTCTGGGCAGATTCTGTGCTATCACATCTCCATAATTTCTGGCGGGCAGAGGGCCCGTGTATTCCACTTTAGAGGTAGAGTCATCTTCAAAGTTGAGATTCAGGTCACAGATCGTATTGGGTTGTGGATAATCGGGTATGATCGTCCTATCCACGCGTTTGAAAATTCCGTTGTAGAATTCTTTCGCAATTACTCCCAGTCCCTGAAACAAATAATTCTCCTGAAAGAATATTTCCATATTGGATTGGTTAACCATCAATGCAACAGGTATCTTTCTTCTCAGGGCTGCTATAGTTCCAAGGTAATAACTGTCCGAAAGAATTACGTCCGGTTTTTCTTCATCAACAAGCTTTTGAACATTGAAAAGGCCGGGTACCTGTCCCAACTTAATACTTTCCTTTATGGATTTTCCCAGGTTAAGAGAGCCTTTCTCTCCCACAAGTCGAATTTCGGCAGGCACCTCTCTTACATTCATTCCATGTTCGGCCAGAAACTGTGAGGAATAGCCATAAGCACCACAGGTGACTTCATGTCCTGCCCTGGATAATTCCCTGCCGGCTGCAAGGCACCTGCCTGTATGGCCAAGCCCCTCCCCACAAACGAATATGAGTATCTTGAGTGACATATTTATGGATTAATCTTTTTACTGGTAATATGTTCTATTAATGTCATTCTTCACAATTTTTCCGCAGGTGGCGTTGTGTTGAGTTTGACATACTTGACACCTTTCAGGGAAATGAGATTTTCATCAAGTTTCTTTATTTTCTCCCCGTCCCCGTCAAAGATTATGATTTCCATACAGTTCTCAGGGTCAAGATGTATATGGATTGAAGTTTTAATAAGGTCTGTGTAGCCATGTTGTGCGTCTGCAATGGCATTGGATAACCCTCTTTTTGTATGATCATAGATCAGGGTTATTGTACCAACTCTCCTGCCACTAATATCGCCCATCCATTCATGATAATTTATATAACTTCGAATAGCATCTCTTATTCCTTCAGACCGGGATGAGTAACCACGCTGCTCTATAATGGAATCAAACTTTTCCAGCAGGTTATTGGGCAGGGAAACTCCGATTCGCATAAGTTCTTGTTCCATGTTATCACCTTTATTTCAATTGTTTTGCGTATTAATAATATTTTGTGTTACTTTGAGTTGTTATATATTGTACTATGTGTAAACGGTGTGATAGATTTATATTGGATTTTGTGTATCTACTATGGAAGGAGATTGCATGATGCCTAATATCCAGATCAAGGAAGAACTGTACTCAGGAAAGGCCAAGACCATTTATACAACGAATGATCCGGAAGTACTTGTATCCCATTTCAGGGACAGTCTTACCGCTTTTGATGGCAAGAAGAAAAGTGAAGCTGAGAAAAAGGGATATTATAATGCCCAGATATCTCGCAAGTTGTTCGAGATGCTTGAGGATGAGGGTATAAATACCCATTATCTTGGGATGTTTGACGATGAACGGATGCTTGTGGAAAAAGTGGAAATTATTCCTATTGAGGTGATTCCACGCAACATAGCTGCAGGTTCTATCACCCGGAAATATCCTTTCAATGAAGGGGACGAATTCAAAGAACCCGTGCTTGTAATGGATTATAAGAGCGATGAATATGGGGATCCCATGCTGAATGAGGACATAGCCCTTGCCCTTGGGATAGCCACAAGTGAGGATATTGCAAAAATCCGTGAACTTGCTCTGAATATCAATTCCATTCTCAAAACGTACATGGAAAACCAGGGCCTTTTACTCGTTGATTTCAAACTTGAGTTTGGTTGGGCAAACGGTGAAATTGTGCTTGCCGACGAAATATCCTGTGATACCTGTCGCTTTTGGGATGCGGGTACTCGTGAATCCCTGGATAAGGATGTATTCAGGTTTAACAAGGGTGATGTCTCCGGAACCTATGAAAAATTGGCGCGCCGCCTTGTCCCTGAAATATTTGAAAATTGAACTGTAAATATTATTGATGGCAGGCTGTTGGATGAATTTTTCAGTCCTGTCTGGTATGTAAGCGGTTGTCTTCATCAATTCAGTCAAATGTCAGGCACCGCTGCATCCCATTTTTCTTTTCGAATTCACTTTTATTGCTGCATACCGGCTGTGGATGTTATGGCAAAAACCTTGAGAGCGTTGTTTGCTCCTTTACATAAGGCAGAAGCTCTGATTTTTCTCTCCACTGGTAGAAAGGCGTATTGATGCGTGTCTTCATATGCATCAGTGCTTCTTCCAGGGTTTCAAAAGAATCCGGCTCTGTTGAAAGAGCATTGCGTGCTGCTTCTCTGACAACCCATACTCCCAGGGGTGCCCAGTAATCAGGAGTAATCTCCCTGATTGCAAATACTGCAGCCTGCTTTCTTATGCTCTCAAGTTTTTCCAGAACCGGCAGCCGGGCTGCATAATATCCTCCTGCCAGGGGTGAGTATCCTTTCTTGCCTGAAGTTCCTTCCATGTCCTGTCCTATCCAGGCTTTGTCTGCAGACCACACCGTACGTGCCATCCACAACTCCAGCAATTCAAAAGAATAACTCCTGGGTATCAACAGTATTTCAAAATGGTTTCCAAGATTACCACCGCTGTATAGTTGTATGTCCTTTATTTCAGGGTAATCCAGTAAACCCTTTGCCAGCTCTTTGCCCACCATGTCATCTGTGGCGGTAATTGCCCAGCGTGTGGGGACAAGTTTTCTTTCCTGTCCAAGCAATCCGATGGAAAGAAGTCGGGTAATATGTTCACAGCCAACATCATGGCCATAAAGTTCCAGGGCAGCATCCGTGGCCTTTACATCGGTATCATAGGTCAGGTAGTCAACTTTACCAGGAACCTTCGGGTTTTCTGCGATATCAAAACTTTCCATTTTTCCGGCCGGTCCCATCGGTGTGAGTACACCATCGAATTTTTGGGCAGGTTTTAAGGGTTTGCTGAGCAACGCTTCTGTATCCACAGGTTTGCGGGAAAGTGCCATTTCCTGGGCTTTTTCTATCAGGCGGCTTTTTTCAAATTGTTTTACTTTGACAGTGGTGTTAGCCCGTACCAGCTGGCACCTTTTTTGTATGATATCGTCTATTCCCATGTCAAGTAGTGCATGAGGGTCCTCCAGCTGTGCAGCGTCCTCACTTTCCAGTAAAGGAGGTATCATGGGTCCGGCACTTATCTCGGGATATCCATACCTACCAACAAATACAGCAGGTGGAGATGCTCCAAAAATAGTTTTTTCCCCTTGCTTTTGAGGGGAATATTTGGCGGTGGCCCTGAACTTTTCAAGTATGGGACACCGCGCTCTTCCGCAAAGTCCTTTCCCTTTACATTCAATACACCGGTTTTTCAATCATCTTCACCGCACAGGATACAATATCCTACTTCTGGTGCATTCTTGTAAAGCCAGCCTGACTTCTGGACATGTTTGCATACTTCACACATACGTTTTACTTTTTGCTTGGGGGTTAGGCCATCCGTTGCAAGACAGAAGGCAAATTTACGGATTTCTTCATTTGTATTTTCAGAAAATCCTACTTCTGCACCTCTTTTCTCACTGACGTACTGAGATACGGCGGCTCTTGACAGGCCCAATAGGTTGGCCACCTGTTGCTGTGTGCACTTATGTTCATTCATAAGCTCACGTGCAAGTACGGCTCTTATGGCTGGCAATACCCTTTGCACCATTATTTCACAGGTAGGTTTCATTTAATGGTATCCTCTATGTTAGTTTTATTCAGATGACACTAATCCCTCTCTTTACTGCAGGATAAGGTGCTATATGTAATTGAAAAGGCCGGCTCAAAAAAGATTTTGTGTTTCTTCCTTTTGCCGGGACAGATGTTTTTCGGATTTCTGTCATTTAATTAGTCATTGAAAAAAGTTTTAATTCTTGATCTGATCGGGAGAAAACCCTTTCTGGACCAGAACGTCTTTCATCCTTCCAAGATGATTGCCCTGCAACTCTACGGCATTGCCACGTACTGTACCACCGCAGGCGAATTTTGATTTGAGGTATGTTGAAAGTTCATGGAGGTCAATTTCATTGGCATCAAAACCTTCTACTACTGTAACTTCCTTTCCATACCTTCGCCTGTTTACCTTTACGGTTATTCTCTGTTGCTCTTTGGCCACTTCTTCGCAGATACACAATTCTTTTGGCAATCCGCAAACAGAGCACATTTCTGAACTCATCTTCTGGTTTTTCCTCCGAAAATTTAGTATTATGTTGTCTGTATAATTTATATACAGACAAATAGAAGTTAAATGCGATGCTATTAAAAGTTAATGGTAAAATGATTGCAAGAGACGTTGAAATGGCCGATACATTACTGAAAAGAACAATGGGTCTGATGTTCAGGATGAATATCCCACAGGATTATGCTATGTTTTTTTCTATAAACAAACCGTGCAAGTTTTCCATACATATGCTTTTTGTTCCCTTCTCCCTGGATGTTTTTTTCCTTGATTCGAATTATCGTATAACACAAATTGAATCACTTCGCCCCTGGCTGGGTTTTGCCCGCGCAAAAAATGCAACCCGATATGTGGTTGAAATGGCTGCAGGTTCCGTGGAGAAGTATGGACTTGAGGTAGGGCAGCAGATGTCCCTGGAAAACACCCATTCATAAGAAATGTTTATTTACATGCCCTATTTATGGGTACATCATTCCAATTTAATGAGGTTCTCACATGCTACCTGAAGATGACCTGAAGATCATTGTAGAAAAAATGGGACGGCAGCCGAATAATGTGGAGCAGGGTTGTTTTCTCAATCTCTGGAGTGAACATTGCTCCTATCGCTCCAGTGCCCCACTGCTTAAGAGTTTTACAACCAGCGGTGACCGTGTAATCATAGGTCCTGGTGATGATGCTGCAATTGTGCGGTTTGGTGACGGCTGGGTACTTGCCCTGGGTATGGAAAGCCATAATCATCCGTCCTATGTCGATCCCTACAATGGCTCGGCTACAGGCGTGGGAGGCATTGTCCGTGATATCATCTCCATGGGTGCCCGTCCAATTGCCCTTATGGACCCGCTTTATTTCGGCCCCCTGAACACTCCTAAGAACCTGTATCTGTTTGAGCACATTATTGAAGGCATCGGCGGGTATGGTAACTGTATTGGTGTGCCGGTTGTCAGGGGTGAAGCATTTTTTGATGAACGCTACAGTGGCAATCCTCTGGTGAATGTTGTATGTGTGGGGCTTGCCCGGGAGGATCAGCTTGTAACCGCAACTGCCCAAAAGGCAGGTAACAAGATCGTACTTATTGGCTCCACTACCGGACGCGATGGTCTGGGTGGTGCCTCTTTTGCTTCCAGGGATCTGTCTGAAAGTGCCGAAGCAGAGGATCGGCCCAGTATCCAGATTGGTGATCCTTTTACTGAAAAACTTCTTATTGAACTCTCTCTTGAAGCGGTCGCAGAAGGTGTCGTAAAATCATGCCGTGACTTAGGAGCTGCCGGACTTGCAGGTGCTTCCTCTGAAATGGCTTCCAAAGGTGATCTGGGAATTCATATTATTGCGAACGAGGTGCCCCAGCGTGAGGCAGGAATGAATGCCTTTGAGATTATGATAGCAGAGTCTCAGGAGCGTATCCTTTTCGAAGTGGAACCTGAAAATGTGGACTATATGCTCCAGCTTGCCGAAAAATATGATCTCAACGGCGCTGTCATTGGCGAATTGACCGAGAGGCCTTACTTTACAGTTGAATTTGAAGGTAATACTGAGACGGATATCCCAATTCATCTTTTAACAGAAGGTGCGCCAACCTTTGAGCGTCCCTCCACTCCCTTTACAGTCAAAAAAGATCCTGTGCCGGCTGCAACAGGGAACCTGAAACAGGCAGTTCTTGATGTACTTGCATCCCACAATGTGGCTTCAAAGGACTGGATATACAGCCAGTATGATCATGAGGTCCAGATACGTACAGTAGCCAAACCCGGAGGAGATGCTGCTATCCAGCGGATTATCGGTGACAGGGGCATAGCTCTTTCATGTGGCTGCAATCCCAGACATACCTATCTTGACCCTTACGAAGGAGGGAAGGGAACCCTTGCTGAAAATGCAATGAACCTTGCTGTAAAGGGCGGACGTGGCCTGGCCCTGGTGGATTGCCTGAACTTCGGCAACCCGGAAAAACCGGATATCTACTGGCAATTCAAGTACACCATAAATGGACTGGCTGATGCGGCACGTGACCTTTCTATTCCGGTGGTAGGGGGTAATGTTTCCCTGTACAATGAGAGTGAGGAGCATCATACTGCAATCCTGCCAACTCCTGCAATAGGTGTTGTGGGAGAAGTGGAGAATGTTTCTGCGGTCCCATTCTCGGAATTTACAGGGGCAGGCCAGTCTGTCATCCTTGTGGGAATCACAAAAGCAGAACTGGGTGGTTCGGAATACTATAATCTAAGGGGTAGTCCAAATGCAGGCAATGTCCCGCAAGTGCCGGCTGATATGGCGGCAATAGTTGAATCCCTGATCACAACAATCAGGGCCGATAAAGTCGCTGCTTCTCACGATGTTTCTCAGGGTGGGCTTGCAGCTGCTCTCTGTGAGATGTGTGGGAATGTGGGTGTTGAAGTGAACCTTTCTGAGATTGCAGGGGGTATGTCAGCAGAAGAACTCCTCTTCTCCGAATCCCACGGCAGGGCTCTGCTGGCAACAGATGATCCGGATGCAGTCTCTGCACAGCTTGGCAATATCCCGCATGTTGTAATCGGTACTACCGGTGGTAACAGTGTAAGGATTACAGTAAGCAATGAGGACATTGAATTAGATCTGGATGAGATAAAGGATGCCCGTGCTTCGCTAACCAGATTGATGATGGAATAAAATCAGGCCAAGGTGGTTATCTGTTCAACGGTTTCCACCAGGGCATCAACTTCTTCTTCGGTATTATACAGGGCAAAGGATGCCCGCACCGTTCCTTCCAGTTTCATGAAATCAATCCCCGGCATAGCACAGTGGTAACCGCTGCGCAGGCATATCTGCCGGGTTTCATCCAGTATCATTGCCACATCATGAGGATTGAGCCCCCGGACATTGAAAGGCACGACTGCACCCCTGTTTTGAGGGCCGTATACTTCCACTCCTTCTATTTGTGCAAGTCTGTATGCGGCATTTTTTGCAAGTTGTCTTTCATGTTTCTCTATGTCGCTGACACCTATTTCACGAACATATTTCACAGCGCTGCCCAGTCCGATTACTCCGGGGATATTGGGTGTGCCGGATTCAAACCTGGCAGGTGTTTCTTCCAGTTCGTAGCCTGTGATTGTAACTGATCTTACTGCTCCTCCTCCTACATTGAGGGGCTTGATTGAATTTGGTTCTTTGATATATGCCACACCGGTACCCTGGGGGCCCAGCAAGCCTTTATGTCCAGGGGTAACGAAAAAATCACAATCCATTTTTTTGAGGTCTAGAGGCATGTGCCCTGCGGATTGGGAACCATCTATCAGACAGAGGCTGTTGTGGTCCCGGGCAAGCTTGCATATGCCTTGTGCATCCTGTATGGAGCCGAAGGAATTGGATATGTGGGTAACCGCCAAAAGACGTGTGGAAGGGCGGATATGCTGCTCCAGGGCTTCCACGGACACATGGCCTTCATTATCCGGTTCCACAATGGTAAGTTCAACTCCCTTTTCCCTGAGTTCCATCCAGGGGAGCAGGTCTGAGTGATGTTCCATCAGTGTTGTTATTATGTGGTCTCCTTCCTGCCAGTCTATGCCCCGGGCTATCAGATTAAGGCCTTCGGTTGCATTCTTGGTAAAAATGGTATTTCCTGCCGGGCAGTTCAGCAAATCAGCTATCGTTTCTCTGGCATCTTCAAAATGATCAGTGGTCTGGCGGGCCAGGTGATGGGCTCCCCTGCCGTGGTTTGCCGCATACTTGAAGAAATAGTCTTCCATGGCCCTTACCGCCTGCACCGGGGTCTGGGTGGTGGCAGCATTGTCCAGATAAATGTTATCCTTTAATACGGGAAAATCTGCACGTATATCTTCTACATCATACATGCAGGCAAGTAATTGATAAAGAGTAAAATAGGTTTTGCAGGTTATTTGGCCTGCATCCCGCCTACCATAAAGTGGTAGAGTTCCTCATCATCTTCATTGAGTTTGCCTTCTGTACGTCCTGCGACCACTGAATAGCATTTTCCCTTCTTTTCTTCACATCTCAAAATGTCATGTTTTTTCATTATAGTTGTCATATGGTATAACCTCCTGTCTTCTTCAATTTCAATACTCTGCTGCCATACATGACCCCTCAGGCATCAGCAGCATATTAGAATATTAAACAACTTTATAGGTGTTCTTTCTATATATATTTGTTTGTTGATTGTTTTTATAGGGTTATGGATAATGCATTACATCGCGGGTACAATTCTCATTTTTCCTTACATTTACTAATGAATTGTCTTAATTACAACGTAATCAGCCCCTGTAATACCTATTATCGTAAGGATTATTAGCGATGCAGGAGACTTCCATTCCATGCCTATAATAAACATTGATCCTTCTGTAAAGTATGAGGGAGATAGCCAGAGAGTGCTGGATGGTGAAGCAACCCTGGAAAAAGCCAGTGCCGGCCTTGATACAATTGGTGTGACCCGCATTGCCAATATTACTGATCTTGATCGGCTGGGTATCCCTGTGTTTTCAGGCATCCGTCCCACAGCTGCTGATGGTGCCATCTCCGTTTATTCAGGTAAAGGTGTTAATCCGCAGCAGGCCCGCATCTCCACTATAATGGAATGCTACGAACGCTGTCTTGCAGAGCGCAACGGGGCGAATGCGGATATTGACGAAAACGTAGCTGCTGATGAATTCATGGCCACAATGGAAGAAGCTGCCGGCCAGCATGATCTGATCCATCCTGAGGAATTCCTGATGCCGCAACCCCTTGATTCTTCTTCATTGATCGAATGGACAGAAGGGTTTGACCTGCTTTCAGGAAAAGAGGTATACGTGCCTTCCAATGCTGTTTATCATCCCTATGATGCTCCGGGCATGTCTGCCCATCTTTTCCGCAGCAATACCAATGGACTTGCATCGGGTAATGTGATGGAAGAAGCCATACTGCATGGTTTGCTGGAAGTAATTGAAAGGGATGCTTTGAGTATGGCCGAGTTCAACCGCAATCCGGGAATGGAACTTGTGCTAACTGAGGAAGACGGGCAGGCCTACGAGATGCTCAAAGCCTTCAGGGATAGTGGTGTGGATATTCGTCTCTGGGTTTTGCTACATGACACTCCTGTCACAACAGTGGTCGCTGCTACGGATGATGTACAGCTGAAAGATCCAGCCCTGCTGGTAATGGGGGCGGGATCTCATTTAAGGCCGGAGATTGCTGTTATGCGTGCTATTACTGAGGCTGCACAGTCCCGTGTTGTCCAGATCCACGGGGCACGTGAGGATACGACCCGGGAAGACCTGGTCCGTAAGATTGGTTATGAACGTATGAGAAGGATGAACGTTTACTGGTATGAGGAAGGTGTGGATAAGATATCCCTGGCAGATATGCAGGACATCTCTTCCCCAACGCCTGCAGGAAACATCAATACCGTTCTGTCTCATCTGGAAAAAATTGCCCGCAATGCTATTGTTGTGGATTTGAGTCGCAGTTCTATCAATATACCTGTAGTCAGGGTAATAATTCCCGGGTTTGAGCAATACACTCTTGATCGTGAAAGGGTTGGTAAAAGGATTCGTCTGGTAGGTAAAAGAAAAGGTCCTGAAAAAGAAAAACCCTGGAAGCGCAGGCCAAAAGTATGAAAGCAATCGTTTTTGCCGGCACCAGTATAGGCCTGGAAGAAGCAGGAAAACTAAGTGGGGCCACTGTCCACGGCCCTGTTAAACGTGGAGATGTAACACAGGCTGTAAAACAGGGTTATGACTTGATTGGTATCATTGATGGTATTTTTTTCCACAGGGCTGCGGTTGGCCACAGGGAAATACTGGAGGCCCTGCGCAAAAATGTAACAATCGTCGGGGGGTGTAGCATGGGAGCTTTGCGTGCATCCGAAATGGATCGCTACGGCATGATAGGTGTAGGTAAAATCTATGAATGGTACCGTGATGGTGTTATTGAAGATGATGATGAAGTGGCGGTTGCCACAAACCCTGATACCTATGAGTCCATTTCTGCTCCGCTTGTGAATATCCGGTGTACCTTCCTCTCTGCTATGAATGAGGGCATTATTTCCTCCGTTCAGGAAGTTTTCCTTCTGGATATTGCAAAAGCTACCCATTATTCTCTAAGGAGCTACTACGGCATAATAAAAAGTGCCCGGGAGAAAGAAGTGCTGGATGGACAGACAGCCTCATGTCTACTTGGCTTTTGTCATGATACTGAAGTGGATATCAAAAGAAAAGATGCTCTGGCGGTTCTTTCCAGAATAAAGGAGTTTGATATTTAAATTTTATACATCACAGTGGGGGTGCTCTATTTTGCCACACACTCCCATTGTCGGATGACCCATGGTACTGCATATGGTATCGATAGCATGCAGGGAGACAAAGCTTTCAAAACGGTTCACCTCGCTGCAGGCTTCTTCAGGTGAGAGACCATAGTTTTTGAGCATAAGGCTCAATATCCTGTGTCTGCGAATCAGAAAAGCAGCATAATCTTTCCCTTTTCCTGTAAGTTTCACACCACGATAAGGTACATGGTTGACATATCCCTCTTCTGCAAGTTCGTTGATTGTTTTGGTTGTTGTAGAGGGGTCTACCTTAAGGTGGGCTGAGAGCTCATTGGTGCGTACGTTTTCTTTTCTCTGATGAATATATTTGAGATATTCTATTTTACGCGGGGAAAGCTCAAGCCCTGTTATCTTTTCCATGGTTGGAGTTTAATTAAAAATATATTTAAGTCTTATGAGGTTTTGCTCACAAGATAGTTATGACATCTGCATATATCCATACAACAAGCCCGATAATTCCCACAAGAGATAACATTATCAATGTCATACGGGCTTTTTTTTCAAGTTCCAAAGCACCTGCAATCCGGATGTAGGTGATTTTGTTGAGTGTGCTCACAATACCGGCAATAACTGCGGTCTCAGCAGCCAGCATGTACGAAATTTCACCCTTCACTGCAAGGGATGCCATGGAGGCTGTTACTGCCGAACTGCTGGCCACACCTCCCAGCGCAGTTACATATGTTCCGTATGTTCCCGCGTATTCGTTGGCAAAGGTTGCAAAAAGCTGTAATACCAGAAAGATCGCTCCAAAACGCAGTGCAGGCTTCAGGGCAAAGGGCGAACCAATGTCAAGGGTCCCTTCCATCTTCTTTGTGATATTCTTGTTTTTCCAAAAAATCCCTATTACTACTACTATCATCAATAATTGCGGAGGTAGCATATACAGTGTAGTTTTACCTGAAGTATCTACAATCAGGGCAATTACCAGATTACTAATGAACATAGAAAGGTTGGATAAAAGGATGCCGATGTAAAAAGCATTTACAAGCCCCGCTTTTTCCTTTGCTATCGATGCCAGGGCAGCAGTGGTGGCTTCACTGCTCACAAATCCTCCTAACAATCCTGAATAGGGTATGCCTCCACCTGCTCCGAAGCGTTTGAGGGAAATGTAGCTGATAAATCCAATAAACATCACAAGTACGACAATAAGGATTGTGGCTTTAAGATCCACAATACCCCATAGTTCTTCATCAGGTGCCAGGGGATACAGGATGAAAGCCACGGCAAGGAACTGCAGGCTGTTCAGGATATCTTCATTGGAAAGATTCTGGGCAAAAGAATGGAGCGGGCGTTTTTCAATAGTCAGGAAAGTTATTGCTACTCCACCGGCAATAGCAAACAGGTAATTACCATTTGCTACCAAAATTCCCAGTAGAAAGGTGCAGAATAAAGACAGGGCACTTGTCATGCCCAGTTTGCCCCGCATTGTGTAGGTACGGTATATCAGGGCAATACTACATGCTATTATCAAAAAGGCTGAGGCAACTATAATATCATTACCGATTGTTTTTCCTGCAATTGTTGCCAGCATGCCTGTGACAGCAGCCAGAGAATATGTACGCACACCTGCAAAAACCGGATGTTCTGCTCTTCGATGTTCTCTTTCTATCCCGATGATAATACCTATCATCAGGGAGAGGATGAGTTTTTCCAGAAAATCAAATAAAAAAGGATCAAGCCCGATGGTGGGTATAATTTCCATCACTCCACCTCCGGATTGCTAAAGTATTTAAGTTCCTTTATTTAAGAACTTCTTCTTCAACTTCTTTTCTGCCTGCTTCCAGTTCATCACCCTGTTCATCATCGTATTCAAGCAGCATGGTCTGGAATTCTCCCACATGGGTCTTTTCTTCCTTTGCAATGTCTAGCAGCACTGCCCGGATCTCCTCGGTGGAAGCAAGTTCGGCCATCTGTTCATAGAGGTTGATAGCATCAAGTTCGGCTATAATGCCAGCCCTTAAGATTTCTTTATCTATGTTCTCATCCTCTACAGCATCAAGGTCAATTGGTATCTTTGATAACATACGTATCCTCCTATCAATCATTATAGGAATCTTAGAATATAGTTCTTACCATATTGTCATATGTCTAGGGAGTATCCTGCATAAATGTATGCAAATTTATCCGGATATTTGCGTTTAATTTCATCTTTGTGGGATGTGCAGTGTCCGGCTGCTATATATGAAAGTTGGCCCAATGTGTCCATGTCATTGAAATCATGTAGTCCTCCGAGTACACCTGTGACATGACCCATTTTTGCAGCGTTGCCAATTATTTCCCCCAGTCCCGGATGGGCACATCCAGTTATAATATACAATCCATCCGCAGATTGGAGGGCAAGGGATTGTTCTTTTATGTGGTTTCCCAGTTGACCGGTGGTAAAAATTCCATTGCAGACCTGCCGTGATTTTGTGACTTCTATAAGATGGGCATGCCTGGCTATTTCCTTTTTGAGATTTGGGGAGAATGCCCCGGGCACATACACTTCCAGGGCATCTGAATTATGTAATATTGCAGAGAGTCCTCCTATATGGTCCCAGTGCTGGTGGGATAGGACAAGTATGTCTATATCAGAGGGTTTCACGCCCACCTTTTGAAGGTTTTCCATCAGGGCGGGTCCGTTCCAACCCGTATCAAAAAGAAGCGTAGTATTCTCCTGTCGAACCAGGCAGGCAAACCCCCAACCTGCATGAAAACCTTCGGCTGCATTATTATCATAAACAACGGTAAGTTCCATATTCAATCTTCCATATTGAATTTTTTACGCAGGTAATAGCCAGAATAGATTGCACCTGCAGGATTATGTGCAAGCACTCTGTCCTTGACGATCAAGGTGGTTACAGGGGCTTCACTGTTGCGGGTAAATATAATGTCATGGCCCATGCAGAGGCCAACGATGATATTCAACTCGGTTTGTTTTTTGGCAAGTAAGATGGCCTGTCCCTTCGGGTTACAGGTAACCTCAAATTTATCCGGGTGTATCTTTTCAAGCTCATACTTTTCCTTTGGGATACCACAGACCTTGCAGCATACAGAATAAACCTCGAAATCCTTTTTCAGTATTCGGGTGATAGTTGCGGCTTCATTGGCCAGTCCGATACAAAAAGCAATTCCCAGTTTCTGGTAACCCATTTGTTTGGCAAACAGGATAAGTTCTTCCAGACGGGTTTTTTGCATATAATGTTGCCCTTCGATAGCAGCTGCAACCTGCATACAATCGAGGTCTTTACCGGTATATTCGATATCCTCTGCAAAACCACTGCAATCTTTTCCGTTGCGGCATTCCTTCTCCTGACAGGTTGCACATTTCATGATTGCATCTCTTCTTTTACTTCTTCCCATAATTCTATGACGCATTTTGCAAAAGAATTGTCGGTATATTCCACAATTGTTTTTCCCTCCACCATTGCCTTGGTAGGGGTTGTATCATAGGGGATCTCGCCTGCAATTTTAATCCCTTTCTGAGTGCAGAATATTTCTATTTCTTTTCTTTTGCTATCGTTTATATCGGATTTGTTTATGCAAACCAGAGATGGTATCTCGAAGTGTTCTGTCACTTCTATCACTCTTTTAAGATCATGTATCCCGGCGACGGTGGGTTCGGTGACTACAAGGGCAATGTCCACACCTGTAAGGGCTGCAATTACTGAACAACCGGTACCCGGTGGTCCGTCTATGATTATTGTGTCACAATTATTTCTTGGGGCTGCCTCTTCTGCAATTTCCCGAACGAGTGTGACAAGTTTCCCTCCGGCTTCTTCCCCTATTCCAAGTTTGGCATGGATGAGCGGTCCGAACCGGGTTTTAGATTCATAGGCTTCTCCGCACTTATTATATTCCATTGTCACTGCATCAGCAGGGCAGACATACTCACAGACTCCGCAACCTTCACATATGTATGAATCGATTTCGAAACCTTCCTTTATTGCCCCGAATCTGCAATGTTCAACACATATCCCGCATTCTGTACATTGTTCAGGGTGTATGATTGCGGTAGGTAATGCGGTAAAATCATAGGTTTTTATTATTTCAGGTTGCAGCAGCAGGTGCATATTTGCAGCATCGACATCACAGTCTGCAATGGTGGCGTTTTCTGCAAGAGCTGCAAAGGAAGAAGTGAGGGTGGTTTTGCCGGTGCCACCTTTGCCACTGATTACTGTGAGTTGTTTCATCTAACTGCCTCCTTGATAGTTTCAAACATCTGCAGGAATTTTTCTTTCCACTGAGGCATTGTTTCAACAAAAGGTATGCCTTCTGAATAAGCTTCAGCTATTCTGCGGTCATAGGGAATTTCCATTATTATTGGTAGGCCGGTTTGATGACAATATTCTTCGACACCTCCATCACCTACTCCTGCACGGTTGATTACCACTCCCGCAGGAATTTTCATTTCCCGGACAACTTCCGCTGCTAGTTTCAGATCATTGAGTCCAAAAGGTGTGGGTTCGGTAACAAGGATGCAATAGTCAGTATCTTCAACTGTTGTGATCATAGGACAGGCGGTGCCCGGGGGAGCGTCCATTATTACTGTATTTTCGCCTGCATAGGTCTTGAGTTCTTTAATCAGGGGTGATGCCATTGCTTCTCCTATATTCAGAAGTCCTGTATGGAACTGTCCTGAAAAAGATCTCTCTATGTTCCCTATGTTGCGTCCTGTTTCACTGATGGCATCATTGGGACAGACGAGGCTACAGCCTCCACAGCCATGGCAGAGGTCAGAAAAGACCATTATTTTTTGTGGTAGTGCTGCAAGTGCATTGTAATTGCAAAAATCAGCACATTTGCCACAATGCTCGCATTTTTTCTCATCGATTACAGGAACTGGTATCATAACTTCTTTTACTTTTTCAAGTTCGTTGTGTAAAAAAAGATTGGAATTTGGCTCCTCTACATCACAGTCAAGGAGGCTGGTTTTCGGAACGGAAAGGAAGAAATTAACAGCAACTGTTGTTTTTCCAGTTCCTCCTTTCCCGCTTGCCACAGTTATTTTCATAGTTATTCACTTCAGTTTTCCAGGATTTCTTTGATAAAAGTTCCCTGGCCGATTTTGTCCATAATATTGCCTAACCTTTCTTTACCGGGGCTTGTGCGGTATTTTATGAATACTCTAGCTATATCATTGATTGTCTCTATGATTTCTTCCTCGTCACAGAATGATTTGATCAATACCCCCTCTGTAGGGCGGCGTGCACCATTACCTCCTATCCATAAAGAGTAACCTCGTTTCTCTTCCAGAGCAGCTTCATGGGGACATCCTCTGACACACCATCCACAATTTCCACAAAGATCCCGGTTTATAACTGCTTTTCCTCCCTCTATGGATATAGCATTAAATTTGCATAGTTCGGTACATCTTCCACATCCAGTGCACTTTGTTTCATCGATAACGGGCCTGAGCTGGCCCATAATGCCTATGTCATGGTCTCTTACGCGGACACAACTATTTGGACAACCGGCGACACCTACTTTCATTTTATGTGGCGTCAATTTCTGGGCAAAATGCATTGTAAGTTTGTTGGCAAGTTCTTTTGTACTCACCAGACCTTCGGGGCAATAATCCATTCCAGGGCACGCTGTAGCATACCCCATTCCGATTGTCTTTAATCCCGCGTCGTATACCTCTGCCATAAGATCATCAATGTTTCTACCAGGCACACCCTGGATCTCTATACTTTTCCTTGCAGTCATTTCCAGTGTACCGTCACCATATTTTTCGGCAAGTTCGGCAACTTTTCCCAGATATTTATGTGTGGTAATCCCTGAATCGGTTTTTATTTTGACAAAATTGGTTCCATTTACTTCAGGTCTTACACCCGGATAATCACGAACCCAGTAGTAGCTAACTTTTTCTCCTGAATTGAGACGTTTGTCAAGTTCATGACGGAACTTTCTCATTTTGAATTGTGCCAGTTCTTTTGTCATTTCAATATCTACTTCATTTAAAATCTTAATATAACCCGCTTCATTTGCATCATTAAGCAATTTTAATCCTTTGGCATTGCGGGCTATCAATGTAGTCCACCCCTTTGAAGACCCGGAGCTTCCTGCAGAAATATCAGCAACCTTTGATACTGCGTCCCTGCAAATCTTACAGCCATCCCAAACACAATCTTGGAGGTCCTTCAGGGATATCTCAATATTTTTCTCATCCGTGGTTATAATCATTTCATCAAGTTGAATGGAATATTTTTTAATATCGTTAAGTTTGATTCCCTGTTTTTCCAGAAAATCGGATAGTTTGTGATAATTGAAATTTTCCATGCAAAAGAGGCCAATAGTGTATTCAATAGTAGGATTATTGGCAAATTCTCCATCCTTTCCTTTTTCTACAGGATGCACGTTAAGGCCGTTGAAATATTGCATTCTACGGACACCATAGGTTTGACATGGAGTTCCTACGACTGCTACTTTGTTGAAATTATCTTTTTCATTTCTGAGGGTAGTTAATAATGGGACGGTTGAATATTTTGCTCCCTGAGATGTTGTTATATCTTCCCTTTTTCCAATTATGTTTGCTGCAGGTTTGGCAAAACCAGCTGTTGTTATGGCTCCGTCTATAAGTCCCTTATCCATACAATATGCAATAAGGGATGAGACAGCGCCTCCATCCTGTCCATTCTCTGCGAGAGCCTCATCTGTTGCTCTTGCGGAAACTATTTTTTCGTATTGTCCCAATACACTGGGAGGTTTTGCCTTGAAATTGAAAGTATTAAGTGCTATCCGGGAAGCATCGGTCATTACCCGCTGACATACATCTTTGCATGCTCCCTCTCCATTCCTGTAGCATTCATCTTTAAGATATGGTCCGTTTTCATCAAAACGTATAAGATCATAGGGGCAAACAGCAGCACATGCACCACAAAGGGTGCACATGCCTGTATCTACTATAGCATCTTTCAGGAACCATTTTTTTTCTAGCATACGATCACATCAGTGTTCGTGATCATGTCCACTGCAGGAGTTGTTTGCACCAGCTTGCTCGAGCCTATCACTTTTCCAGTCTTCGATGGCATCACTGACTTTTCCCTGTGCACCCACGAAAACTTTGATGTCGAACTGGTCGAACATCTGGACGGCTTTCCACCCCAGGCCTCCACAGAGCATGGTTTCAACGTCTTTATTTGCGAGTAATTCGGGAGGCAATCCAACACCCCCCATGTGCTCACTGGTATTCTCCAGAACATTTACTTTGCCGGTCTCACTGTCGTATATTGTGTAATAAGGGACTTTACCAAAGTGCTGGCCTACGGGTGAATCTATTCCACTGTTATCGGTTGCCGGTATGCATACTTTCATTTTCTCCCTCCTCTGCCTTGTCCGCGACCCATGCCAGCATGTGCCTTGGCAGTTGGACCGGATACTTTTTCCAGAGTTCCTTTATTATACTGTTCAATTGCTTCTTTTACCGATACGCCGGTAGTGGTAACGACTTCTATCCCTGCTGTGGAAAGGACTTCATAGGCATTAGGTCCCACATTACCGGTGATCAAAACATCTGCCTGCATTTTTGCGACTTCTTGGGCAGCCTGTATTCCGGCACCCCCGGTGGCACCTGCTGCAGGGTTCTCGATTGCTTCAAATTCTCCGTTCTCGGTGTCGGCAATTATGAAATAAGGAGCTCTGCCAAAACGGGGCTCAATATCTGAATCAGTTTTATTGCTTTTTGATGTTACGCAGATTTTCATTGTTATTCCTCTTTTTACTTTATTTAGCACATAAAGGAGGAAGTATATATAACTTTCTCAAAACTACGCTTTGTCCGAAAAATCGATTTGACCGATAATTCATAATTTTGTCCGAAAAACCCGTTTATTGACCGAAAACAAATTCAAAGTAAAAAATCTCTTGTGACTTTCTAACATACTTGTACATAATATTGAATGAGATGATTCCGAGGAATTAAAGCAAATAATTCTTGATATATATCATTCTGAATGAAAGAAAGTGGGTTCTCTAAAGCTACATTGAATCATATGAAATAAAATATCAAATCAGTAAATCCTTTTGGTTTGAAGAAATCTGTTATCAAATTGATAAAATGTATAGTCTACTATAATGCAAAATATCAAATTAACTATAGTCGAAATAAACTATCTTCATGGAGGCCAATAGACCAGAAGTACACATTTGAATTAAAAAATGAATCCACTATGCCTTCCCTAATTCGGCAACATCTGTAAAAATAGATGTTTTCATCAAATTTATCTATCTTTTATTGACTGTATGCCATTAAATCACAGATTTAATGGGAGTACTAGATTTTAAATCTGGAACAAAAACACCCATCCCTTTGTATTTTTTAGCCATAACCACACTGGAAACTTCTTATAAAAATGATAATGTATTCAGTGGAAACTAGAGGAACGAGTTTCTACAGACCTCCCTTTGATGATAATTAAATGTGGCCGAATATGAAAAAGAAGATATAATAACTCCGTTGTGGAGTTTATTTGCATATTAATAACTAAATTTGTTCATTTTAGTATAATTCCACTTCTATAGTTCCACTATATAAATGATATGAGCCCTCTGCGATTTTATACCCATCAGCATCCTACATGTATACAGTATGAACATTTACTGTTTCCATATTACGTAAACCTTTTACCATTCCTTTTGTAATTTGTTCAAGTTCATAGGAATATATCGGACTGTACATGTAACAGCATGCAAAATTATTGGGGTCGATGTAAACACCTGCTGAATACCCATATTCTGCTAATATACCTTCCATTTCTTTTTCAAAGGTATTAATTTCTTTTTCTTGCAAGCGTTCCTTCTCTGCTTGTTTAGCTTCCTCTTCAGCCCTTTGGGCTTCCTCTTCTTTTTCTTCTGCTAATACCTGTGCCTCGTTTGTTGCAATTTCATCATCTGATTCGGTTACTATGTCTACACATCCATAAGCAATTAAACTGAACAAGACCAATATTATAATCCAGTTATCCCTCATATTCTTTCTTCGCTGACTATCATTGGGAGGGTCGGATTTTGATTCGTCGTTTAATTTCTGCATTCGTTCTTTTAGTGTTAATTTATCGGTTATATTATCCCATCCTATCAAGATGATTTATTTCATTTTATATATGGTAACTTTTATACAGATATCTTCTGCTTCTTCTTTTGTAATCCCATATTTATCAGCAACTTTTTGATAAATAACATCTTCATCAACAATTGCATATGGGTCACTTAAGTCAATTTTGTCCCATTCGGCATCAGAACACTCAGAATAATAATCATCGATTTCAAATTCTAAATCTGTAGGCCGTTCTATATTTTCATTCCCAACTTTGTCTTTAATTCTGAAAACATATTCATAGGTTGTTCTATCATTTGTTTTTGCAATTTCTGATGTGACATCACCCCAATTACCATTAGGGCACCAATCTACAGTTCCAAAAGTGTAAGCTCCATTTACATCTTCTTTCCTGTCATATGCAAAAATACAGATTGCGTCAATGTTGTTGTTTTCAGATGTTTCATCCACAATGATCTGAATCAAAGTGGATTTTAGTTCTTCTTTTGTAATATTTGAAGGAATTATGACTCTATATTGTTTCCTAATAGCGTCTCCCCATGGATCATCAGTTGTCTCTATGATTTCGTAATTTCTAACCAGATCGCGATTATATTCAGGTGGTTTGTCTGCTACAGATGTTACTTCCTCTATGGTATCATCTGTATTTTCTGAGTCTGTGCATCCAATAGTTAAAAATATTAATAAAATAATACCAACAAATTTCAACCAATTATTCATAATTTACCCTCTGATTAAGACAATATTCTTTGTTAATATTTATTTCTATTTATTGAGTTTATTTAAAAATGTTCCCTCTATTTTGAACAAAGAACTTAGATTACGGATTGATAGTAATCTGCAGCTAATTGAAAAAGTTTCAACACGAAAAAAGAAAGAATGTAAATAAATGAGGGCAATAAAATACAGGGATCAAGTCAAAGTAAAATCTGCACCACAACTGAATTTTTGGTTTATCCTCAACCCATTTTTCTTTTGTGTTCTTTATTGGAAGAACGGATAGGTAAATCTCTCATTTCTGTTTGTGATAGACAAAGATACATATGAATAGAAGAAGTTTGTTGATTTCTTTTCCTGACTACTTACTACATAATTTTCTTTAAAGAAGTCTATTTTCTCATCACATGGTCATTTGTAAAATCGATAACAGATTCATACATCTTTCCTATTTCATGATCGAAAAATATTCATAGATAAAGATGATTTCGTTTAACTGAGTGAGTTCATTCAAATCCAGTTTTTTGAGATTACGACATATTGATTTTTCATATATTGTTTCTTGATAGTGTTTTGAGTAGAATGAATTGGATTTCTTTCAATTGCCATACAGATACCATAATGAAAAACATCCTTGCACTTAAGTGAACTATTGATCTAGATATCAATATTATTCAGAATATTTTTTAAATAGGAGATAGAAGGTCTTTTGTTTTTAAGAATATGTTTGGCTGATTTCGGGAACTACATATTGAGAATGACATACGGTGGTATTTTCAATACATATGTAACTATCAGAAAAGTCACAAGAAATTAAGATTCGAAAATTCGGGAAGTGCTGATATTGTGTATTTACACAATCAATATTTGCCTAGAACTATTTCCATCACCTTCTTAATCATTTCATCATCCGTTTTCAGAGTTTCTTTATTTTCAATAACCTCCTGGGTGATTTCTTCAATTTCCGATTTTGATAGTTTATTCGATTTTCTGTTTGCTTGTTCTTCATTTCGTTGTTTTATCTTTGTATCATGGTAATCCTGAATTGAATCAGATAGTTCCTCATCAATTTCCCTTATAATAGGAACAACAGTATCATATTTTGATTCTGCAACCTGATCGAATAATTCATGCATCTTTATGGCTTTTGTTTCCAGTTCAACTTTTTTTTGCACAAAAATTCTCTCATTCTTCCGTGGTTTACTCCAATAGGGTGATTTACATTTGGGGCAGACGTTTGGTTCTCTTGGAAAAGAAGATGTCCATTCGTAATCGCAACGATAACAGTGGTTACCTTTTATCCAGACTCTATATCCCTTTTCACTCAGTTTTATGAAGTCAACATTGCTCATGCTACTATATCGGATTTGAACATATATACCATTTGCGAATAGGTTGTTTGTAAAAGAGGCCTTAGGCATTTATTTTGATTTAATACATATCATAATGGTTTGAGAAGTAAAACTTATATGCGATTAATGTAAAATATACATATACCAAATTGGTATATAATGTACTTGAAAGGAGTGTATTGAACGATCTATGGATTAAGTTGGCACACAATGCATGTACGTGATTGCATAGGAGACAAATATGATTGATAAAGACAAATCAAAAAACCGAGTAACAAAAAATGAAAACGATATTGTAATAGATCCATTAGAGTCTATGAAAAGTAACCTTGGGAATATAGTTGAAGAATGTATTGAATGTTATATTGAACCTGGTTCACAGTACACTTCAGAGCTTATTGAAAAACATGAAAGATTCGACGGAAAGCAAAAGAATACATCCATACAAAGGTCTATTGACCAAAGAAGAAAAATTAAAGGACTCTTAATCGCAAAAAAGAAGAATGTAAGTAAATCAAATTCAGATTGGATTGTTAAAGGTAGTCATGGAGCCAAACATTTGGTTACAGTTAATTCTGAAGGGGAGTATCTATGCGACTGTGAAGATTTTCGACATAGGCATTATATCTGCAAACACATACACGCTGTAAATGCAATAGAAAGCGGTCTTACTCTCCCATCAGTCCATGTATTGGAAAATAGGTTAAAGGAACTACGACCACACATAAAAAAATGCACACAAAACTGGAGTGCGTATAACAAAGCACAAAAAAAAGAAGAAGAACTCCTTTACGTAATACTGAATAAAATATGTTCGATGATTATAGAGTACCCTGAAGCAAAAAGGGGTCGACCAACCGTTCCTATTAAAGATGCTATTTTTGCAATGGTATGTAAGGTATATAGCATGAAATCAGGGAGGCGAGCAGCACATAATATAAACCTAGCTTATGAAAAAGAATACATAAGTAGACAAGTACCACCGACTACGATATCAGATTACATGAGAATGTCTGATATTACGCCTATATTAACGGGATTGATTGAACTTGTAAGTACTCCATTTATCGACATTGAAAGAGTATTTGCCATGGATTCTTCAGGATTTTCAACAAGCACATACGAAAGCTGGTACAACTTTAAGTATGGCATGGAGTCCAAGAAACACAAATGGTTGAAAGCGCATATCAATGTGGGTGTGAAAACAAATATAATCACGGCGGTGAAAATAACCAATAAGGATGAACCAGATCAAAATAAGTTTGAACATCTTTTCAAAGCCACATTGAAGAATTTTCAAATTGATGAACAACTGGCAGATGGAGCATACTGCAATCGTGAAATTTTCAAATTGATTGATGATAGTGGTGCCAAACCATTCATACCATTTTCAGATAATTCAAGTAGTAAACCTCGTGGTGTATGGATATGGAAAGAAATGTACGACCTCTTTCAAGAGAACAAATTAGAGTATCTCAAACATTATGACAAGCGTAACAATGTTGAAACTACATTCCATATGTTGAAGACTAAGTTCAATGGAACACTGAAAAGTAGATCAGAAAATGGACAGGTCAATGAAATCCTGTGTAAGATTCTGTGTCACAATATTTCTGTATTGATACACGAAATATATCAGTTAAATGTATCAGTAGATAACCTTTTTCAAGCGAAAAAGCAAAATATGCCATTGATGCATGTTGTTCATAATAATGGCATTCATGTGAACTATTCCTGCGCACAAAGTTACTAAAATGAATCACCTTTCGAGTGATTCATTGATATTCTCTTTTTACCTTATATATTACAACAAGTAGTGGGCTGATATATCTATCATTTTTATTGAGGCTTTGTAGAAATCCTCATGAGAATACAAATGTAACCACATCGAACACAATGTTCAAAGAAGATCTTCGCTTTCTCTGTGTTCTTTGTGATTTATGCCTGAAGTATAGATTTTCTACAATGTCCATTTTTGTAACTACTTATAACTAAGAAAATGAGTCAAATCTGTTGGTATTTCTGTGCTGACCGAATATTCCTATCTTTGACCGAAAATTCATGTATATGGCCGAAAATAGCCTATTTGTCGGACAAAGCGTCAAAACTATATTATAGAAAATCTCTTATGCTATATTTATTGAGCTAATGATGGCCTTTAGAATTATGTAAGTATGAATACTGCAGTAAGGCCTAAAAAAAACAAATTAATTTAAAAATTACAAAAAAAGAGATAAAAAACTGGACTTAGTATGTCCAGTTCTTTGCTGCTTCGATCATTGCCTGAAGGTTCTGGGTAGGAGTCTTGCTCACAATACCGCAACCCGGTGCGAGAAGCTGTACTCCTGCATCGAGAACTCTCTTGGATTCTTCCTTTACACCTTCGACATTGTCTTCGCCCTGGTTCCATAGAACACTTACAGGGTCGAGGTTACCTAAGATGAGGGCCTTGTCCACATTCTCAACTGCTGCTACAGGGTCGACATTCTGGTCTACACTGATTGCATCTACGCCGCAGGTTTCCATGATCGCAAGTCCGTTAGTTGTGTCTCCGCAGATGTGGAGGATGGATGGTATACCTTTCTCGTGGAGTGCTTCAACAATCTTCTGGTGGAATGGAACTACGAAAGTCTTGTAGAAGTCAGCACCAATAAGCTGGTAGCTGGCTGTTGGATCAATGATTGCAAAGGTGTCGGCACCGTTCTCGACCTGCTTGAGGGCGTACTGTGTGCAGAACTCAGTGGTGAATTCCATGAGTTTGAGGCCAAATTCCTGGTCTGTCATGATGTTCATGAACCAGGAGTCACCATTAAGGTGCTGTGCGAGGGAGAATGGTCCGATCATACTGCCGATGATTGGAAGTTCGTCGCCGTATTTGTCTGCGAGGATCTTGACTGCCTGACATACGTTTCCGATCCTGCCGTCTTCGATGTTGTAACCTTCGAATTGTTCGAGGTCTTCGGCCTTGCTGACAACGTGGCTGATAACGGATGGCTGCTGTTCCTTGGTACTTGGCTTGATTCCGCATCCGAAAAATTCTGCTTCTGCTGTGATGTCGAAAGGAACACGTACTGCTTCAAATCCTACAACTGTGTGGCCTGCTTCTGCCAGTGCTGCCATTTTTACAGGGTCTTCGTGAGCTTCTGGCCAGTAAGCATCTACTGCATCCATCTGTTCTACTGTTCCTGTCTGGGTGGCACAGATAGCAGGCATCCTGTCTACTTCTTCACCTGCAAATACGCGTGCTAATCTCTCTTTGGGTGTATATTCAACCATAACCTTTACTCCTTAAAACTTATTTTTATTCTAAAAGGTAATCTGGCTACGCATTTAGCATATATATATCTTTTCATGTTCAGTTTCTCATGAAAAAAGCGCTATCAATATACTTGTTTTGCTCTTGAGATCTCTCTACTTTACATTACCGCGTAAAGCATTGAAGCCACGCCAATCATCAGAGGTTCCATTACTAGATCGATTTCGTTCCTTTCCCCGATGTCTTCAGGCAAGCCACAGGGAATTCCCGGTGTGGACACGAGGCATCTTTCTGCGACCATGCCTTCGGAGATCGTATTGGGATTTGGTGTAGCTTCCAGGACCATGGAGAACTTGTGTTCTTCTTCGGGATCATAGGGTATGATGCCCAGTTCTTTGCGGGCCTTTTCCATAGTTTCCCTGTCGGGGTCATAGGCATACACATCGAAATCCCTTTTTACGAGATGTTGTGCTCCGGCATAACCCACTCTTCCCAGGCCGATTACAAGTATATCTTTTGAGTCGGCATATTTGTAACGGGAGGCGATTTCAGCATAAACCACTCCGGTGCATACATGATTGGTTGCAATTTTGCCGTTTTTCATATTGTGTGCAATAAAAATGTGGTCATCTGCCATCAGTATTATGTCGGCATCACTGGAAACAGCTTCATAGTACCCGGTAACGTCAGGATGCTCGGTTACAGCACCATCAAGGCCGAAATATTCGGTTATCGTAAGCAGGGATGACGAAAAGTTGGTAATGATACCGTTGCCGGAAGTTATAGGCACAATACCTACCTTTTCTCCGTCAAGAGTTGTGCCGTATATTTGTTTGCATATGTCAGCAATGTCCATTCCGGTTGCTTTTTTGATAGTATTGTTATTGCACTCAAGCTGTTTTGTGAGTCCTTCCAGATCTTGTGGTGTAAGTAGTGCCATATTAATCCTCCTTTTACTGCTTCATATCGGATTTGATGAGCTGAATTGCTTTTTTTCTTTTATCAAACATTTCATGCCATGTCGTGCCGCTGGATATCAGGGTATAGATTGGTTTTTTCCCCTTGCATTTGAATATTTCCAACCCCTTTGATTCATGGAACTGTCGGTAGTCATCACCGCCTGAAAGCACATGTTCTCCAACAGGGATAAGTTTTCCATCAGATGCCATCAAGTGCTCGTAGTTACATTGTTTGCCAACAGGAAGAAGTTTGTTTTCCCTTATTTTTCCTGCAAAAGTTCCCATTAGCCATTCAAGCAGGTTCACACCACTACTGTGATATACTACGGTAGGTGTCTGGCTGGGAAACCGTGCATCGATCTCAATTACCCGGATTCCTTCGGGGGAGAGTATTGCTTCCACATCCATGATTCCTTTAAGGGACAGATTGCTGGCCAGCCGGTGTGTGATTTCCCTGAAATTCACATCTGTTTCCATCGGTGTGACGCGGTGGCAATCATGTCCCTGGTCAATATGGACCTGTGTCTGCTGACCGATCATGAAATTGTTCCCGTCACCCACCACTTCCAGTGAAACTACCGGTCCGGGTACATATTCTTCAACGACCATCGAATCATCAATGTCTGCCAGTTCACTTTCATTGTCAATTATGCGCGCTCCCTTACTGCTGCTCATGCATGGGGGTTTAACAAAATAAGGAGGATTTTTGGGATTTTCCGAGGGAATAGGTATATCGATCGATTTGAAATATTTTCTTGAACGCTTTTTGTCCATGCTGGTATGATAGGCGGTAAAATCAAAAAGAAGAGGGCAACGTAGTTCTGGTTCTATTTTTTTCAAAAAGAGAAGGGTGTCAAGGTTTTCATTTGTCGGGATTATAGCATCTGAGTGGCGGGATAATTCTATGAGCCTTTCTGGTCTTTCTGTAATATCAAAGCAAAAATGCTTATCCACACTATTACGTATCAGAGGCTTGTTTTTCCTGTCGATCAGATGTACCTGTATCCCGGATTTCCTGGCAAGATAAGCCACCTCGAAGCCCTGTAGCTTGCCCCCAATCAGACATATCGTTTTCATTCTACCTTCCCAGTATCTGATTGAAATCTTCCTGCTTTCCCGGTTCCATTCCCATGCTCTGAAGCTTTCCCACCACACTCCATGCATCACGGTTACGTTCTGTCAGTTCCCTGTCATAGTTAACCACGCCTTCCAGTGCAGATCCGGAAGGAATGATGGATGTCACAACGTTTGCTCCTGCATCCAGGCGGTAAACCATACCTTCCATGCCTTCAAGGTCAAGGGAAGCAGGAATCAACCTGTCGGGGAACATGAGTCTTAGAATAGATATTATTTTTAGTTCTGATTTGCTGCTTCCGGGTTCTCGGCTTGCCAGAGGTGTGCCTTCCTGGGGTACAAATGTCATTACACGTACCATATTGGGATTTGACTTACGCAGGCCTTTGAGGGATATCAGAGTTGATTCAGCTTCTGGTTCGATTTCGGTAAGGATTCCGTCCTCTACACAATAACCAATATCTTTTGCATCCTGGCGGCAGTTTATTCTCTGGTCGTATACCTGGCCTACCCTGAGATTTTTGTATAATTTTTGGTCATAGGTTTCCTGGTAAAGTGCCAGGAAATCGGCTCCGTTATCATACATCTGTTTGAGGGTCTCTTTTCCCACAACTCCCGGGGAGATCATTATCGGAAGGCCAAGTTTGTCCTTAACTTTCCGCACAGCACTGACAAGTCTTTCAGGATGGTCATGATAATAAGGGTCCTCTCCCATTGTCAGGTCTATCATGTGGACAGGATCATTTTCAAGCGCCTCGCATACCGTTCCGATCTCATCGGGAGTAAGCCTGTAGCGGTGGATATTGTTCTTACAGTTATAGTAGCAAAAAGAACACTGATTCTTACAGTATGTTGAAAAATAAACAAAACTGTACAGGAACACCTTATTTCCAAAAAAGTTATCACGGACCATGCGTGCCACATGGAACAACTTCTGCATCTCTTCTTCATCCTTTATGGCCAGCAGGTCTCTTATCTCCTGGTCCCTGAGCTGGTATCCTTCATTTATTGAGGATGCAAATTTGTCCAGCTGTTCATTGTCCATGTTTTCAAACAAATTATTCACCTGAGATTGGTTGTAATTCCGTTATAGTATGATATAGACCTGCTTGAACGCTTGATGTTTGTGTATTTGTGCTTAACCTTGAGTAATCTTTCAAGTCCCATTCCTGCGCCCATCCACGGTTTGGTCACTCCCCAGTCAAGGTCCTGTGGAATGGGTCCCACAACGGCTGAAGATATTTCCATGTCTCCATGCATTATGTCAATGGTATCTCCATACACCATGCAATTATCCGAGATTACCTCGTAATCGATTTTCAGATATTTGAGCAGGTCATCAATAATTTTCAGCAGATTTTCTCTTGTGCATCCCGAACCCATCTGGCAAAAATTAATCATTGTAAACTCTTCAAGATGCTCCTTGCCGTCGGATTCCTTCCTGTAGCAGGTACCTATCTCGAATATCCTGAGGGGGTCGGGCATTATGTTATCAAAATTGTGCAGGTAATTGTATAATCCCGGGGCAAGCATGGGCCGCAGGCATGTATTCTCATCCACCCGGAATATCTGCCTGTAGAGAGGATCTTCTTCAGTGATTCCCATTCTTTCAATGAATTTAGCCGGGATCATGACTGAAGTGCGTACTTCCATGAACCCCTTTTCTATTAAAAACAGGGAAATATCCCTTTCAAGCTGGGCCAGCTGATGTCTGCGATCCTTCTCATACATATGGCGCAGGTCTTGCTTTCTCTTTTTGACAAGTTCTGTCTCCAGCTCCTTGAAGGGTGGGAGTTCTTTTACTGAACTAAGGTCATCTGCAGGGCTAAGCAGCGTTGTAATTCTTTTTTTCTGGGCAGGTGTGTAATCCGGTTTTACAACCTTTTCTTTTTTTGCCTCTTTTGCAACAGGTGGCATTTCATTTGTCTTGCTGGAAACGGCTTTGACCACTGCTGCCTTTGGAGGTTTGTTGTTTTTTGTTTTTGAAGCTGTGACAACACGTGCCTGGCTTCCCCTGCCAAAATCTTTTGTTACAAAACGAGTAATACGCTCATCGGAAAGTTTGCAGTTTTTGCATGCTTTGCGATATTTATTGTTGCGTAGCGCCCTTGCAGAGCGACTTCTTCTGGAATTACGTACTGTAAAGCGGCTTCCGCAGTCAGTAGTGATATGAATATGGTTCCTCGACACCTCGAAGTTCTTTACACCATGGAGTAACCCGTTCCTTGAGAGCCACACTCCGTTGGTGTCTATAAGTAAATCTAGTGGTTTCCTTTCCATAGGGGATTGCTCCGGCTATAGGGGCGACTTCTGATATCTACATTTGCTGAGGCGTCTAATTTTGCAACATATCCAGACCGTCACTTTCTATTTTACTGGCGGAAACCCCGGGAATCTAACCCGGCTGAATGGATCTAGAGTCCATTTGATCTACCTGATCAGGTTTCCACAGGATAGTCTGCTTTATTTCTTTGAATTTGTATTTAACTCTATGGGTGTGTGATGGGAAATAACAGTTTCCTATCATAAATTATATTAATAATAAGTTCGCTGCTAAAAATTGCTTTATATAACTTCATGCATCTTGAAAAACACCAATAAAAGCCGGCAGATGATAATCATATGCTCCCCTTCAAAGAAAATATACTTGAGTTAATTCCTTCAACCCATGGCGGACTTATCCGGAAGACCTCACAGCAGTATTCCATTCCTCTCTCCGATATAGTGGATTTTAGTGCCAGTTTGAATCCTCTGGGCAGCCCTTTTGATAATCCTGAATGGGATATGGACCTGCAGGATTTGTTTGCCACATCTTTTGAAAAAATGGGCCAATATCCTGATAATCGCTATCTTGAATACAGAGCTGCAGCTGCCTTTTTTGTAGGAGGGGGTGCAGGTGCTGTTAACATTGTCCCCGGTAATGGTTCATCGGAAATCATCAGGCTTGTCGCCGGTTGTATTCTCAATGAAGGGGATGAGGTAATGATTCCCCAACCCACCTTTGCTGAATATGAGCAGCAATGCAGGGTGGCAGGGGCAAAGATTGTGTATTATCCGGTAGAATCCCTGCTTTCCATATCTGAGGATGCTCTGGAATCGGCACGTATCCTTTTTGTTTGCAATCCCAACAATCCTACAGGTAAGTTGCTGGCAAGGGAAGATATCCTGCGCCTTGCAGGGCTTTGTGCAGAAACAGATACTCTGCTTTTTGTTGATGAAGCTTTTATTGAACTATCCGATATATCAAGTACTGTCGTTGATGTTGCCGTCTCTAACGATAATATTTTCGTAATGAGGTCACTTACCAAATCATTTGCACTGCCGGGTATACGTATGGGATTTGGTGTCGCATCTGAGGTAATGGCTGAAAAATTGAATACTGCCCGTCTGCCCTGGAATATGGGCTCTCTTGCTGAAGAGGTGGGATGTTCCCTGATGGGTATGGAGGGTGGTATGGAATCAACATACCTGAATGTGTCCCGCCAGAAGATAACAGAATACAGGGATTATCTTATAGATCGGCTGAGTGATATCTACGGTTTCCATCCTCATTCAAGTTCTGTAAATTATATACTTGTGGATATCTCCGAGCTCCTTATGGACTCTGTAGAACTCACGAAAAGGCTTGCAATACATGGTGTACTTATAAGGGATTGCAGTTCTTTCCCGCTGATGGAAAACGATTTTATCCGTCTTGCCGTGCGGCCTCCTGAAGAAACGGATATACTGATCCATACTATCGGAGAGGTCCTTACAGAATCCGGTAAGGATTATGCTGAGGAAAAACTGAAAGAAACCATAAAAGGCGTCTCTTCCGGCTGTTCTTCAAGCCGCAATACCTGTGAATACTATCCCTGTCATTTCGAAGGTCAGGACTGTACTTTTTGTTTCTGTCCCTTCTACCCATGTGAAGATACGCGCACTGGGGGTAAATGGATAGATAGCACTACAGGTAGCAGGGTCTGGAGCTGTGAAGACTGTGTGCTTGTCCATAATTCGGATGTTGTACACAGGATGCTTAACATTCTCATGGAGGATGGGGGTACTGACATCAGCCTCAAAAAAGCCTGGGATGAAGTGATAGGTGTCAGTTTATAATTTATACCATCACTATTTATCAATTCGTAGTTGGTTTATCCGGGATCGTAAAGGTAAATGTACTTCCCTTACCAACCTCACTTTTCAGTTCGACCTGTCCATCGTGCATTTCCACCAGTTCCCTGACAAGGGAAAGTCCCAGTCCGGTGCCCTTATGTTCACTGGATTTGGAGGATTTGACCTGCTGGAAAGGTTCAAAAATTGTAGTCTGCTCGCTCTCGGGTATGCCTATGCCGGTGTCAGAGACTGCAACTTTCAATTTGTCCTTTTTTTGATTGGCAATAATTGTAATTGTTCCTTTAGCCGGGGTAAACTTGGTTGCATTGCTCAGCAGATTGTACATAATCTGTTTGAACTTTTTCCTGTCAGCATAAACCCTAATTTCTTCAGACGGTAAATCCATTTGCAGGTCTATCCTCTTTTTGGACGTGAGAGGTTTGATGAGTATGCTGATTTCATCCAATACTTCATGCAGCTCAAAACTACTGTATTCAAGTTGTTCTTGTCCGGCTTCGATCTTTGAAATATCTAGAATATCATCTATCAAACTTAACAGGTGATTGCCGCTTTTGGCAATATTGGAAACATATTTCTTCTGAGGATCATTGAGTTCGCCCCTTACTTCTTTTGATAGTATGTCGGAAAACCCAATGATTGAGTTCAAAGGAGTCCTCAATTCATGACTCATATTTGCCAGAAATTCACTCTTGGCCTGGTTCGCTTTTTCTGCAGTTCTTTTAGCCTTGATGGCATTTTCTTCGGCAGTCTTACGTTCTGAAATATCCTGAAACAGTTCCAGAATGTATGTATCTCCTTTTATGGAAATTTCCTGTGCATTTTTCAATATAGGTTTTTTTCTTCCGTTTTTGCACTTTATTGTGGTGTCCATCCCTCTGAATCCTTCCTTTCCGTCTTCCCATATGGGGCACTGTTTTGAGGCTGAGCCCTTGGGGCAAACGATGTCACATAGTTGTCCGACGAGTTCTTCCCCTTTATAACCTGTAATCTCACATGTACGGTAGTTTACATCTTTTATGATGTAGTCCTGATCTATCATCAGGACCCCGCCGGGCATGTTTTCATATATAGTCTTTAACTTTTCTTCAGCTTCGACCCTTTGTGTAATGTCATTCCCAATGGCAAGAAGGCCAGTGACTTCTCCATTCTCATTTTTTAATGCCGTGTCGAACCACTCGACAGTGACCTCATTGCCTTTTCTTGTGACAATAGGGTTGATATTACCCTCTGTAGGATGGCCGGCAATTGCTTTTTTGAATACAGACCTGGTCCTTTCCTTTTCTCTGCCGGGTATGAATCTGGAAAACCAATCTTCTCCCTTCACTTCCTTAAGTTCGTAGCCGGAGATCCTTTCCATATGGGGGTTGCAATATACGATCTTTCCCTGCCTGTCAAGAACAGTCACAATCACTCTGGCAGTGCCGATTAGGCCGGTTAATAGGTCGATTTCTTTTACCAAACTGTCTTCATTCTTTTTTTCTTCAGTGATGTCCCTCATTATTCCCAGGTATCCGTATATTCTGGATTTTTCTGTAAAAAGAGGGGATATTTTAATCTGGCAGTAAAACGTACTTCCATCCTTGCATTTCCTGATTCCTTCAATCTCATGAGGTTTTCCGGAATAGAGGTCTGAGAACATTTCTTTTTTCTGTTCCGAGGTCAGTTCTTGCTCATGGAGGATTGTTATTGGTTTGCCCTTTATTTCAGGCAAAGTCCATCCGAACATCTCTTCTGCAGTTCGGTTCACAAAATTGATGGTAAAATCAGGATTAGTATATATTATGGCATCTGTGGACTGCTGGATCATGTCTTCAAATACTTTTGATTTGTTCACAGGTGCATTAAATTCTAAATTATCCACATCAACCACATTGTACATTATAGTATTTCAAATATTTTTATAATGCTAATTTGCATAAACATCCGAGTTATGGTGGATAAGGGAACTCTTTTTATTTATTCTTTGCGTATATTTTATTGATGTGATACAGCAATTTACGTTGCATGTCTGTTCTCGTTCACAAAAGATACCAATCATTATCGTTTTCTGAAAACTCGGGATCAATACCCACAACCCTTCTTTCAATCCCCAATTTATCGGTGATTGCATCGGAGAGATCCTGAAGATATCCTTTCTGGCTCAAGCTTCCATAAATGAATCTCTTGTTGGGGCGGATATGCTCTTCCATTGTTTTTTGTCGGGGTGCGATATCGACTTCAATATCCGTCTTCTCAAGACCTTTGAGCATTGCCTTCCTGAAGTCACCTGTGCAGTAGGCTATCCTGTGGCTATAGTTGTCACGGGTCTTCTCGAGGTATGTTGCAAGTCTTTTGCTTTCCATACTTATAAAATCCCGCTTGATCTTTGCCACATTGCATTTTCCCATCATGAATTTATAATCTGTAAAAGGGTACTCATTATCAATTTCCCGGGGAGTTACGCCACAGGTTCCAAAAACTACTATATGGACATCTTCGGGCTTTAGCAGGTCAAAAATGATCCTGTCATACATCCTGTGGGATGGACTCGTATGATAGGGTTTTCTCATAGAACAGGGGACGAATATGCAGAATTTGCGTGTAGGTGCCTCATATTCATTGAGGACCCATTCATTGGCACGTATCATGTCCGGATGATAGATTAATCGCTCTGTATCAAGTGGTTCATCGGACCTTTCGTTTTCTGGTATTATAGTGGGCACTTGACTACCGTTGCTGAAAAACTATATATATAATTAACGATTTGATTAGTATGGTTTTGTACAATCTGTGCAACTTTGTTTATAGGGCTTCAGGTGAGTTTTAATATGACGGGTTCTATTTCGGAAATGCTGAAAGCTAATTGTGAATGCGATGATGTTGCCAAGTGTATTCTGGGCTTAAAAGACCTGGATCTAAAGGCCTATAAAATACTCCTTTCCAATGGCCCACTGACAGCTGAAAGACTAGGGAAGCATCTGGGTCGTGAGCGCAGTACCGCTTATCGTTCTCTCCAGAACCTGATCTCATGTGGACTTGTTTACAGGGAAACACATACCATTGATGTAGGTGGCTATTTTTATGAATATGTGGCTGTAAATCCTGCAGAGGTCAGACGAATGCTTCAGGAAAGTGTTGACCAGTGGTATGATAAAGTAAGTCTTCTTATTAATAAAATTGATACGGAACTTGTAGGGAATGAAATGGCCTAAACATTCGTACATGAATGGAGTAAGTTTATTTTTTACAAAAGAAGTTGCTTTTTCCTGATATGTCCAAAGTTGCCTGGTGAATCAGGTGATGCTGGAAATTTTACCCTGTTATTTTGAGTTTTTCTTCATATGCTTTGCATGATGTCCCATTCATTTATTTATGCGAAGAACTATTTCGCAACTGTGGCTATTGCCTCTGGTATTTGGTGTGAACTATGAAATTCGGGAAAAGTCATCTGCTGCTGCTTTGTATCACTGCCTTTTTTGCCATGGCAGGCGGTGCAATCCTTGCTCCTGTTTTGCCTGATATGGTGGCGCCTCTTGATACAACATCCCATGAAATAGGGCTTGTTATTTCAGTTTATACCATCTCTACCGCAATTTTCACTCTTGTAATTGGCCATTTTGTAGACCGGCTGGATCGGAAAAAAGTACTGGTGCCCTGCCTTTTAATATATGGTTTAATGGGTCTGGCAAGTTTTTTTGCCACTAATTTGCAAACCCTTCTGATCCTGAGACTTTTGCAGGGTACGGGAGTGGCCGGAATGATGTCGCTTGCAATGTTGATTATCGGAGAAGCTTATTCTGGTAGTGAACGTTTACACGCAATGGGTCGGGTCAGTACGACGATAGCGATTGGTATAATTGCGGCTCCTCTTATTGGAGGAGGTCTGGCAATTGCCGGATGGAATTATCCATTCCTGTTCTATGCTCTTTCCCTGCCCTTTGCATTAATTATGTTCTTTCATCTTCCCGAAACCAGGCCCCAAAATCTGGAAATCAATAAAAGAGGTTTACTGGATGCATTTGGTGCAATGAGGGATTTCCGTGTGGCCTACACAATATTTCTGGTGTTTGTGACATTTTTCCTGCTGTATTCAGTAGTAGTTTATGTGCCGTTTATGCTTAAGGAATATTTCGGATATACTGCAGATAAATCCGGAATTGTACTCGCTTTTCAGGGAATTGCCGTTATTATTGTGGCTTCAAATGTACGCAAGATAGCTGCAAGGTTTGAGATGATTTCAATGATAGGTATTGGCTTTTTCCTTGTAAGTGTTGCTATATTGTTGTTGACACAGGTGGACTCTGTACTCTCTGTCATTGCCCTTATGTTTATTTTTGGCTGCGGGTATGGCCTTTCCCAGACGGTTATAGACGGGATGATCGTTCACATATCCCCTCCTCAGGTAAGAGGGGGCGTACTTTCCATTCATAATTCCACAAAATATGTGGGAATGAGTTTGTCTCCTGCATTGATGGGGATGGTTTATTTTTATTTTGGACTGCAGACTGTTTTCTTGCTTGCAGGTTTATTGGCTTTGTTGGCCGGGATTTCTGTTTATATGGTGAAGGGATGGTTTGTTGATGTCTGAATTAAGTTAGGTTTGACAGTACAAACGGATATAAGCTCGTTATATTTATCAATTCAGTGGATTATTTATTAGATCGATGTGCTCTGTATTTTGCACTATCTTTTGGGGAATATTAATGGAGGCCGATACAGCACAGAAGAAACTGGCAGTACTTATCGATGCTGATAATGCACAACCTTCCATAGTGGAGGGACTTTTTTCGGAAATAGCCAAATACGGGATTGCAAGCGTAAAACGGATTTATGGTGACTGGACGCGTCCCAACCTTAAAAACTGGAAGGACAGTCTCCTGGAACACTCAATCCAGCCGATACAGCAATTCAGCTATACTTACGGGAAAAATGCTACCGATAGTTCCCTTATTATCGATGCGATGGACCTGCTTTATTCCGAATCCCTGGATGGTTTCTGTATTGTTTCTAGTGACAGCGATTTCACACGCCTTTCATCCCGGATCAGGGAATCGGGTCGCAAGGTATATGGTTTCGGAGAAATCAAGACTCCAAAACCCTTTATTGCGGCTTGTGACAAGTTCATATATACGGAAAACCTGCGTAAAGAGGAAGATGTAGTAGGCACAGTATCTGAGTCACCAATGCAGGCCCCGGGAAAATGGGATACCAACCGTCTCAAAGGCGACAGCAAGCTAGTTAAAATGCTAAGGGATGCTGTAGAAGATTCAGCTGAAGAAAGTGGCTGGGCTTTCCTGGGCAATGTGGGCAGCAATCTTGTGCAGAAACAGCCGGATTTTGATCCTCGCAATTATGGTTACAAGAAAATGTGGGACATTTTCCGGGCAATAGACCTTTTTGATATCGATGAAGTCCGGGCGGATAATTCCAGCAATAACCGGTTGATTTACGTGAAGGATAAGAAAAGTGATGGGAAGTGATTTTCCTTCACAATTGGTTTCCGGAATTGGCTTTAGATGTTTGATATGAATGTCTCGATTCTCTCAAGAGCTTCCTTAATGTCTTCTCTGGAGGCTGCATATGCACATCTTAGGTATCCATTTCCTGCCCTGCCGAATACATCACCGGGTATGGTAACAACCTGTTGCTGTTCAAGCAGTCTTTCAGCAAATTGTTCCGATGTCAGGCCTGTGGACGCAACTGATGGAAATGCGTAAAAAGCCCCGCCCGGATTGAAGCATTCCAGGCCTATATTATTGAATCCTTTGACAATAAGTCTGCGACGCCGGTTATATTCATTGACCATTTTCTCTACTTCTTCTTCACCATTCTTGAGGGCCTCTATAGCTCCTACCTGTGCGGTTATGGGGGCACAAAGCATGCTGTACTGGTGTATGCGCATCATGGCTGCTAACACCGGTGCAGGGGCAAGTGCATAGGCCATTCTAAAACCGGTCATCGAATATGCCTTGGAAAACCCATTGAGGACTATGGTGCGTTGCCTCATGCCATCCAGGGAGGCAAAACACGTATGCTGTGTGTCATAGGTCATCCTTTCATAGACTTCATCCGAGATGACCATTATATCATGTTCTTCCACAATGTCTGCGATGGGTTCCAGTTCCTTTTTATCCATCACGGCTCCGGTGGGATTGTTTGGATAATTGAGCAGGATGGCTTTGGTTTTCGGAGTGATTGCTTTTTTCAGATTTTCCGAAGTAAGCTTGAACTCGTCTTCCCTGCATGTTTGTACGGCAACCGGGTTTCCGCCTGCAAAAATGATTGCAGGTGCATAGGCAACGTAAGAGGGCTCCACAATTATGATCTCATCACCCGGGTCGGTAATGGCACGCACAGCCAAATCCAGTGCTTCACTTACTCCCGATGTCACCAGTATTTCGGATGTAGGGTCGTAGTATAATCCTTGCTTCTGGGTGTACATCCTGGATATTTCGTCCCTGAGTTCTACAAGTCCATAGTTGGATGTATAGGACGTTTCTCCCTGTTCCAGTGAATGAATGCAGGCTTCCCGGATGTGCCAGGGAGTAATATAATCGGGCTCTCCAACTCCGAGGGATATAATGTCCTCATTGTCGGAGACCATGTCAAAAAAGCGGCGGATCCCCGAAGGGGGTACTCTGTCCAGATAACTGGCTACAAAGCGTGAAGTGTCTGTCAGTTCTCATACCTCCTTTAGGGGGAAACCGGCAGACGTTTTACATGTTCGGGCTCTTCCATAATCAACCCGTCTTCTTTGTAGGTCTTGAGTACGAAATGGGTGGCGGTGTTATGCACCTGTTCCAGAGTGGCTATCTTTTCTGCAACAAAAAAAGCGACCTGCTTCATGGATTTGCCACGGACCGTAAGGGCTATGTCATGTTCTCCTGAAAGAAGTCTGACAGAACGCACTTCGGGGAAACGGTACAGCCTTTCTGCGATACCCTGGTATCCCTGTTTGCGTTCCAGTGTTACCTTCAGTTCAATGATCGCATAGACATAATCTTCCCCGGCAAGTTCCCAGTCAATCACTGTTTTATATTTGCGGATTATCTTTGCTTTTTCAAGCTGATGGATTCGCTTCTGGACTTCTTCCGGGGTCATGTCAACAAGGGCGGAGATGTCCTCATAGCTTGATCTGGCATCATTTTCCAGTATCTCCAATATGTCCCTTGTTTGCCTGTCCATGCTCTTTGAGCCACCTGTATTTTTGTTTATTTTGTAAGAATTGCGTTGACAACGCCATCCTGGCCCGGACGACTGGTGATCCTGGCATCTCCAAGTTCGGTCTTGATGATGCTTCCCTTTGTTAGTATGTTACGCCTGACGTAGTGCTCGTTGGCTTCATTGTCGGTAACATTCTCTATTGTGACTGCTGCTGTCTTGCCGGTAGAGGGATCGGTGACATTGGCAATTTTTTCCTGAAGGAGTTTTACTTTGTGGCAGCCGCCCCTTGTCTTTACGGATTTCCTTCTTGTTTCTGCGACATGTGTTTCTGCAGGTTCACTGCCGATTTCATATTTCCTCTTTCCGCGTGCTGTTTTTCTCTTGGCAGCTGTGGCCGTTCTCTTTGATCTTCCCTGGGATATCATGATTGGAACCTCTGTTTTGTGATTTAAGTATAATACTAAGCTTTGCTATTAGGAGAGTTCATTAATTGTAATATTGTATATGAACCTTTCGAATATAGACTTCTCACGGGTTTGGATAATCATAAATAATGCTTTTACTTATGATATTTATTATGCTTCGTGTAGTGTTCCTTGGTACCGGGGGAGCTCTCCCAACTGTGAACAGGAATCCCTCTTCCATTCTGGTCAACAGGGAGGGGGAGTTGCTCCTTTTTGATTGCGGGGAGGGGACCCAGCAGCAAATGATGCGTGCCAGGACTGGCATGATGTCCCTCTCTTCTATATTCATTACACATTTTCATGCAGATCATGTGCTGGGAATTCCTGGCCTTTTGCAAACTCTTTCTTTCCACGGCAGGGATGCTCCACTGACTATATATGGTCCTGCCTGGGTGGAACAATTTGTAAAATTGGTATCACTACTTGGCTACTGCCGATTGAATTTTGAGATTAAAGCAGTACCTCTCGAAGCCGGGGACACTGTCCAACGGGAAGGTTATGTGATTAATGCAATTGCAAGTGAGCACAGTGTTCCTTCTCTTGCCTATTCTCTTGTGGAAAATGACCGCCCGGGCAAATTTGACCGCCGTCATGCTGAAGAGCTGGGTGTACCCGTAGGCCCCCTTTTTTCCCGTCTCCAGAAAGGTGAATCTGTAGAAGTAAATGGCAGGGTCATCTATCCCAATGAAGTAATAGGTCCTTCCCGTAAGGGGCGCAAACTCATCTATACCGGTGATACTCGCCCGTGTGAGGCAATTATTAAAGCAAGTAAAAACGCTGATGTCTTAATTCATGATGGGACACTTGCACAGGAAAAAGCAGATTGGGCCTGTGAATCACTGCATTCTACAGCAAAAGAGGCCGCAGACGTGGCACAAAAAGCAGAGGTACAGCGGCTCATCCTGACCCATATCAGCTCGAGGTATACTGACGATTCTTCAGTACTTCTGGAGGAGGCAAAAGAAGTTTTCGAAAATACCTGTGTGGCAGATGACCTGATGGAATTTGAAGTTCCCTATGGGAAACAATGAGTGAAGCACTCACGTGCCTTTAAATGAAGGTCCAATCGATTTTCTCATCATTTTTGTTGTAAAGGGTAACTTCGGCCTGCATCTCTTCCATCTGGCTGGGTAATTCCCTGACTCCCAGGTAGAGGGTATCCCCGGGTTTCAAATCCCTCTTAGGATCAGTGCGGGCAAAATAAACATTCCCTCCACTTTTTATCTCTTTGACCATCACTCCTTTCCATTTCAGGTTGTTTATTATGTTGACAACTTTGCACTCGAACCTGTCTGATTCTTCTATTTCTGTCACTTTGTCACCTCTTTTCAGGCGTAAAGGTGGGTATTTGTTTCCTTTTTCTGCAACCCGGATGCAGCTTTTTCAAAATAATGTGCTTCAACTTTTTCCATGTCGTCCATTATTGCATGGTGAAGGGCACTTTTGAGGACTTTTTCCACAATGTCTCTTCCTGAAAGGCCGTTGGTCAGTTTTGCAAGTTCACCTACGTTAGCTTCAGCTTTTATGGGGAATGTCTGTAGATTGAGTTCGATTATTTCTTTTCTTTCCTCTTTGCCAGGAAGTACAAACTCGATCTCCTCTTCAAAACGGCTTCTTACTGCGCCGTCAAGTACTGCTGTCCTGTTTGTGGCACAGATGGTGCACACTCCATCTCTCTGGCTGATACCGTCCATTTCGGTTAGCAGGGCGTTGACGATTTCGGCTACATCGCCCCTGAGTTCCTGGTATCGCCTATCAAGGGCAATGGCATCCAGTTCGTCTATGAAAATAATGCTGGGTGCAAGTTCGCCGGCTCTTTCATACAGCTGATGTATCTGGCGGGAGCCTTCTCCTACAAATTCTCCTATAAGTTGTGTGGCTTTGACCGGGAGGAATGCCACATCAGTTTTATTTGCAAGGGCTTTTGCGACCATGGTTTTCCCTGTACCTGATGGTCCATGGAACAGGATGTTGCGAGGTGCCCATTTGCCAAATCTTTCCGGCTCTTCCAAATATCTCTCGATGAGCTTGCATTTGCGTTTTGCTTTAACCTGTCCGACGATATCATCAAATGCAACTTCCACGGGATATTCAATATCCGTTTTTTCCTTCTCTTCCTGATTCACTACAATTGTTGTGGACTGGCCTATTATTGTAGCTTCGGGCCTTACTTCCTGGATTCTGTACGCAAAATCAGGGAACATTCTGTGATCAAAGAGGTAATCGTTTTTTCGGGCAATGTAACCATTCCATTGCATTCTCGCATAACATTCGAAAAGTTCGGGTTCTTCGATGCGTGGATATTCTTCAATAATTCCACAGAGGGGGTAACCAATAGGTTGCAAAATTACAATTTCTGCAGTAGATTCTTTTGCCTCGATTGCTTCCTGGGGTATTTTTTTCAGACTGGGACGTTGTGCGGATCTTGCCATATTTTCTCCTTTAGGTCATATGGGTCGTGTTGCAGTATTAAAGTTTATCCATAAGATTTTACTGTAAAATTAAATTTTAGATGGTCGGTTGAAGAAAGTAATAACTTTCTGCCACTTTCGGATGTATTATTACTGCTTTATATTGATTAGATGGATGAACTTATATGTATTCTCTTTCTTTGTATACTAATTTATTTGGTTATATTTATATCAGATAATTTTTCTATATATTCATCCATGAAACCCATATCCAGGTATCTATGTATGTCAGTCGCCGTATTATTTATTATTTTGACTTGCAGTATTGTAGTTTCTGCTTCCGGCGACCCTCTCAGGATAGGAGTGCTTGCAAACAGGGGAGATGAAGCTGCAATGGAGAGGTGGGGTCCTACTATAGATTATCTGGATGCTGGTTTTCCGGAAAAGGATGTAGTGCTTGTCCCTATGGATTTTGAACAGATGACTTCTGAAGTAGCTAATGAACAAATTGATTTCCTTATCACAAACCCTTTGGTATATGTTGAGCTGGAAGTCGATCACAATGTACAGAGAATAGCAACTTTGAAAGAATCCTGGGGAGGCCGCTCATACACTGTCTTTGGTTCAGTCATCTTCACTAAAAACGACAGGATCAATGTGAATTCTCTTAATGACGTTGAAAGTTTATCGGTAATGGCAGTTAACGAACATTCCTTTGGGGGTTGGTGGATGGCTGCGAGAGAATTTAATGATGCAGGATTGGATATAGATGCCATGGATGTCACTTATGGGGGTACAGAGGACAAAGTGGTAGAAGCAGTGCTTTCTGGGGGGGTTGATGTGGGGATCGTTAGTACCGGGATCCTTGAATCGATGAAAAAGGAAGGCAAGATTTCTTTTGTTGATATCAAGTGCTTGAACGTGGATCATTCTCCTGGTTTACATGAGGGAGATAATTTTGATTCTTCTTTCTTACAGAAGCACAGCACCCGTCTATATCCACAGTGGGCTTTTTCCCGCAGTTCTCATGTATCTGAGGATGTAGCCGAAAAAATGCTTGCGAACCTGCTTCAATTGCCTCGTTTTTCGGAAGCTACCATAAAAGGTGGATATGCAGGCTGGACTGTTCCTCTGGATTATGGCTCGGTCCATGACTCTATGAAAGAATTAAAATTAGGGCCATATGAAAACTATGGTGAAGTCGCTCTTTCCGATGTGATTTACCAGTATTGGTATGTCTTTCTTTTGATGGGTATCACAATAGTTACTCTTGGTGGGGCCAGTCAGGCTATTAACAGTAAGAACCATAATTTACAGGTGGAAATCTATCAGAGAGATCGTGCAGAAAAAGAAAAACAGGAACGTGATAAACAACTTGAATTGATCATATCTAATTTTCCCAATGGAATAGTTGTCCTGCATGACAGTGATTTGAGATATATTTCAATAGGGGGTAAAATGATTGATAGATTCAAGTTCGATAAAGATAATTTCGTAGGTAAGTTGCCTGAAGACGTATTGCCTGCAGATATGGTTGAAACTCTTCGTCCTCATTTATATGCTGCTCTGGATGGGGAAACTCGCAATTTTGAATTCACTATAGAAGGCTACCGGGTCGAAGAAACCCTTCTCCCCCTTGAAAAATCCAATGGGGATCTTGTAATTGTGGGTGTAATCTATAATATGACAGAGCGAAAAAATATCGAAGAAGCTCTCAACAATGCAAAAATGGCTGCAGAACAGGCTAATCGGTCCAAGAGTGAATTTCTGGCAAATATGAGTCATGAATTGAGAACTCCTTTAAATTCAGTGATTGGATTTTCCGATATCCTGCTGGAAGAAGTAAGGGGTGAACTCAATGATCCCCAGAAGAAATATGTTTCCAACATTGCCAAAAGTGGCAAACATCTCTTAAACTTGATCAATGACATTCTCGATCTTTCAAAAGTGGAAGCCGGTAAGATGGAGCTTGAATGTGAGGTTTTCTCTTTAAATGAGGCTTCCAGAGAAGTGGTGGAACTTGTTATGCCTCTTGGAAATAAGAAATCCCTTTCTCTTTCAGTTGAACATAATTATACTGAAGAGATATGTGCTGATAAGGGAAAATTCAAGCAGGTACTTTACAATCTCCTCAGCAATGCAATAAAATTTACACCCGAAGGGGGAAAGGTGCGTTTATTTTCCCATGTGGAAAACGATTTGTTGCATGTTTCGGTATCAGATACTGGTGTAGGAATCTCTGAAAAAGCTCAAGGTACTTTATTCGATGCCTTTACCCAGGAAGACACATCTTCTTCACGTAATTATGAAGGGACAGGTCTTGGTTTATCTCTTGTAAAAAGATTTGTGAATATGCATGGTGGTGATGTATGGGTGAAAAGCAAAAAGGGAGAAGGCAGTACTTTTACTTTTACGATTCCTTTAAACCAAGTTTCCTGTGAAGCTAATCATGAAGAAACCGGTGAATCAGACGAAGACCAATATGTTATTGATTCTAGTACAAATACCTCTGAAAACACCGATATTGATCCATTTCCGCTTTTGGAAAAACCTCTGAATTCGAGCAATAAGGAACCTATTGTAATGGTAGTTGAGGACGACTATTCATCACGGAATTTGCTTGTTTCAACTGTTGTCAATGCCGGTTACAGGGCATTGCCCCTCTCTCGTGGGTATCTTGTATCCCGCTATGTGGAGGTTGTAAAACCTTTCGCGATATTGCTTGATATCATGATGCCGGGGATGAATGGGTGGGACGTTTTGGGCAAACTGAAAAAAAGTTCTGATACTGCCGGTATTCCGGTAATTATAGTTTCTGTCCTTAATGCCAATGCAATTAAAAAAGAGTATGCCATATCCGCTTATATTTCCAAACCCATTGACAGGGAACGGTTATTGACGGTACTGGATGGTCTTGAAAGTTCCTCGAGCTCTCCTTCCTCAATACTTGTTGTGGACGATGATCCATCTGCAGTAGAAATGCTCAAATCTTCCCTTGACATTGAGGGGTATAATGTGATACGTGCCTATGGTGGCCAGGAGGCTATCGATAAAACATTTTCTTATTCTCCTGATCTAATTATCCTGGATTTGATGATGCCAATTACAAGTGGATTTGACGTTATGGCAGCTTTGAGGGAAAACAGTGATACTGCAGACCTCCCTATAATTATTCATACAGCCAAAGATCTTGAAAAGAAAGCTGTTTTTGAAGGCAATGTAGTTTCAATTCTCCAGAAAGGCGCCTTTACTCGCAATCATCTGATCGAAATAATAAACCACCTTGATTCAAAGAAAAGTCATGGCGAGTCTGCTAGCAATGATTAATTTGGCTTATGGGTTTGTATGAATCAATCCTGAATTTCTATATAATGAGTTGTATTAAAAAATTCAGGGTTTATAAGTTGTATGCCTATTACTATATATATATGGAAACATACTAGACAATAGCTTTTCAATTTAAGTTGTGATCAAATCAGTCAGGTATTTTCCGGGAAAGGGAAATATATCGATATTTATAAAATCATATTTGGAGGTATTAAAGAATGGCCACAATTCTGGTAGTTGAAGACAACCCAATGAACATGGAACTTACAGTGGACTTGCTTGAGTCTTACGGATATGAAGTAATGCAGGCAGAAGACGGTTCAAAGGCTCTTGATGTTGTAGAAAATAATATTTTTGATCTCATCTTACTTGATATGCAGCTGCCCAAAATGGATGGGCTTGAAGTTCTGGAAAAATTCAGAGAGATTGAAAACGCAAAAGATACTCCTGTAGTTGCATTGACAGCACATGCAATGAGGGGCGATGATAAGAAATTTATTAATGCAGGATGTGCGGGTTATATATCCAAACCAATCGACATACATGATTTCCAACAAACTATTTCATCGTATGTCGAAAATTAATTATAACTATTCCTGAATTTCATTGGCGGATTAAAAAAGTTTTCTGCAAGGGCCTGACTCTTGCATTCATTACAATATAATTTCTGCATATAATCTCTTCTAATAGATATCTGGCACTTTTTGCCAGGATATTTTATTATATTTCATACACAGTGGTCTTGTTTTTTCTGTATCCCAATAGTTTTAATATATATGTGGCCTATCAAATGAGAGAATTAGCAGCATTTGAGGCAGGATCCATGGAACTTGATGAGAGAATTATTACCCGAGCGATAGTTGAAGAATTTACCAATGTTTTTCTGGACTATACTGATGTTGATGTGGCCCTTGTAGGTGGAGGCCCGGCAAACCTTGTTGCTGCACGTTATCTTGCAGAAGCAGGATTAAAGACTGTGCTTTTTGAGAAGAAACTATCTGTAGGAGGCGGTATGTGGGGCGGTGGCATGATGTTCCCGCGTATTGTGGTCCAGGAAGAAGCGCGCAGGATACTTGATGATTTTGATGTGCCTTATCATGAGTATGAAGAAGGTTACTATGTGGCAAACTCGGTTGGTACTGTAGGTAAACTCATAAGTGCAGCGGTTTCTGCCGGAGTTGAAATATTCAATCTGGTAAGTTTTGAAGATGTTATGATACGGGATAATGATGAGGTATGCGGGCTTGTTATTAACTGGACAGCAGTTGAAATAGGCCGGCTTCATGTTGATCCTCTCACAATCCGTTCTCGCTTGGTACTTGACGGAACCGGCCATGAGGCTACTGTCTGCAATACTGTGCAGCGCAAAATTCCCGGAGCTTTTGGTGGCAAGGAGGTAGTGGGTGAAAAACCAATGTGGGCTGATAATGGTGAGCGTCTTGTAATGGAAAATACCCGGGAGGTTTATCCTGGTTTGATAGTTACAGGAATGGCTGCCAATGCAGTTGCAGGTTCTCCCCGGATGGGTCCGGTTTTTGGAGGTATGCTTCTCTCAGGTGAAAAGGCCGCACAGCTTGCAATTTCCCTTCTGAAAGATTGATCTGGAGAAAAGTTTATTTAAGAGAAATACATGTATAGGATGCCCTCGCGTAGGGCATTCTCAATATGCCGGGGTAGGGTAGCGGTTATCCTGTAGCCCTGTGGAGGCTACGATCTGAGTTCGATTCTCGGTCCCGGCCCCATTTTCTTTAATTTTCGCAGGATTTTTTAATGTTTTTAAATGCATTAATTGTTTATTTCGAATTCAGGATAGATTTCAGAATTATCCATTAATTCTTCGTAAGCATCGTGCCTGGGGCTTATTATTACAATATGGGCTGGTGGATGTATCTTCCTCAGTTTGTTTATCGCAGAGCCGGCATTATTTTCCAGACCCACAAGTGCTGCAAACTTACAATTTGAACGCAAGGGTACTCCCACGACCTTTACAAGAAGAGTATCTGCATAGTTTGGTTCGATACGTTTTGGACAGGAACTGAATTTCATGCTCCCGTATTGCTGCAAATCGTGCAGCGCAATCCTGACTTTGTTTTTGTCTTCTCCCCTGATTACCGCAAAGGATTTCATACAAACCCCCCGTTGAAGGCTTTGTAATTAATTAAATCATACAACTATATCAATTTTTGTATCGTTTCAGGAAAGGTAGGGGAATTATTTCCCCATTTCACGGGAGCGTTTTGCAGAAGCCATCACTGCATCTGTGAAAGCCGCCCTTACTCCGTTTTTCTCAAGTGCATGAACACCATGAATGGTTGTCCCTGCAGGAGAGGTCACCATGTCCTTGAGCTCTGCTGGATGTTTTTTTGTTTCAAGGACCATCTTTGCTGCGCCTAGTACTGTCTGAGCTGCCAGTTTTTGTGCACTTTCCCTGTCAAGTCCTTCAAGCACACCACCGTCTGCCATGGCCTCGATTATTGGGAAAATATATGCGGGACCACTCCCGGAAACTCCTGTAACCGCATCCATGAGATGTTCATGAACAAGGGCAGCAGAACCCATGCTTGAAAATATTTCCATTGCAACTTCAGCATCTTCTGCGGATGCATTTTTCCCCGCACTGACTGCAGAGGCCGCTTCACCGACGGTTGCTGCAATGTTTGGCATCACACGAATTACTCTTGTATCTTCATGCAACTCCTCTTCAATAGTGGATGCAGGAACTCCTGCTGCAATTGAAATTATGAGTTTGTTTTCATTGATATGGTCTGCAAAACCTCTCAGTACATTGCGCAGTATCTGGGGCTTGACCGCAAGAATGATGAGGTCTGAATTATCCACTGTGTCAAAATTGTCTGTTGATACGTTAATTCCAAGTTCACTTTTAAGTGCCTGCAGTGCAGGTTCATAAACATCGCTGGCATAGATATTTGCAGGCTTTGCTTTTCCTGCACGTATTATGCCTCTAAGCAGGCTTTGCCCCATCTTGCCGGTCCCTATTATGCCGACTTTCTTATTTTCGAGGTGCATCATATCACTTCATTTTTTCTTGATGGTTACTATATCGCCAAGAGTAGTGCCCCTGTTCAGGGTATTTGTATCCCAGTCGTCTTCTCCCACTTTCTCGGTGAGTTCGATATCAAGGGCATGTTCAAGCTTTGTACGTACCGAATCTTCAGGTACGATGTCTCCCTTCTCGATCTTTTTGATCAGGGATGCTTTTTCCTTTATCTTGGAAGCAAGCTCTTCCTGGGTAAGGCCCTTTGCTTCCCTGGCCTCTCTTATGGTTTGTTCGTATTCGTCTATGAGTTCTTCTGTAGGAGCAGTTACCGGGTTCTTTTTGGGTTTTGAACTCTTTTTGATCCCCTGCCGCACAGGAGCATTCTTTCTGGATACCGGTTTCCGGGTGCTTACTGATGTTCCGTATTGTGAACATCGGTTGCAGGCGTTGAGTTCGCTTCCCTCGACATTTATCTTAAAAGGCTCCCCTTTTATCTCTGCACCACATATTTCACACTGCATAAAAAATCATCTCTTACATGGAAGCTGCCATGCCTCTTTTCGAAAGTGCTATATACCTATGGACTTAAATATTATTCGGAGCTATATGAACGAAACCAGTGATGATACGGTAAATCAGGGGAATTACGGATTTAAAAATATGTCCGATGTAGAATATGATTATATGAGTTCTGAAGGAGACGAAGACTTTTCAAAGTACCTTCTGGACAGGATGAAACAACTTGAATCCCGCAACAGCAAACTTAAAGAACAGTGCGATCAGATTGAATCTGAAAAAAAGTATGTCGAATCCCAGAAAGTGAAGTATGAACGAGAAGTTCGCAAACTTCGCTCCGAGATTAACCGGCTTAAAACTGTTCCTTTGATCGTGGCAAATATAATTGATGTCATTGATTCCAATAAAGTATTGATACGCAGCAGTTCGGGACCCCAGTTCATGGTAGGGGTTTCCCAGTATATAGATGAGTCCAAATTGGTTGCCGGTGTCAGGGTTGCCCTGAACCAGCAGACCCTTTCTATTGTGGACGTTCTCCCTTCGACAGAAGAACCGGAAGTCTCAGCAATGGAAGTCTTGGAATCCCAGGATATAAGCTATGAAGATATCGGTGGATTGGATAATCAGATCCAGGATATTATCGAATGTGTCGAACTACCGCTCATTAAACCCGAGTCTTTTGAACGTGTGGGTGTGGAACCTCCTAAAGGTGTGCTCCTGCACGGCCCGCCGGGTACAGGTAAAACAATGATGGCAAAAGCGGTTGCCCATCGTACTGACGCAACTTTCATCCGTGTTGTGGGCTCGGAACTTGTGCAAAAGTACATTGGTGAAGGTTCCCGGCTGGTCAGGGAAGTTTTCGATATGGCAAGAAAGAAAGCTCCCAGCATTATTTTCATAGACGAGCTGGATGCCATTGCAGCAACCCGGCTGAGTGACACCAATGGTGCTGACAGGGAAGTACAGCGCACTCTCATGCAACTTCTTGCAGAGATGGATGGATTTGAGAACCGGGGCGATATTCGTATAATTGCAGCCACCAACCGGGTTGATATCCTGGATCCTGCCATTATCCGTCCGGGTCGTTTTGACAGGATGGTCGAGGTCCCGATGCCGGATAAAGAATCGCGTAGTTTGATTCTCCAAATTCATTCCAGAGGGCTTTCCCTTGCCCGGGATGTGGACTTTGATAAACTTGCCACCCTTACAGAAAATACAAGTGGTGCGGATCTGCATGCACTGACTACCGAGGCCGGTATGTTTGCTGTGCGCAATGATCGTGATAGTGTGACAATGGCTGACTTTATGGATGCCATCGATAAGGTCTTAAAGCCCCGGCAACCTCAAGTCAATGAGCATCCGGGTGCAATGTTTGTTTAAAGGGGGTATACCCTTTTCTCTTTTTCATATAAAACCGGAAATAAGGATCCTGGGTATTGATGATTCAGCTCTGGTAAGTGACCGTATACTTGTGGTCGGGACTTTTTTCAGAGGGGGAATGTGGCTTGATGGAGTATTATCCACCTACATTACCAGGGATGGTATGGATGCTACCGATTCATTAATAAGGATGATCTCAGCCAGCAAACACAGGAATCAGGCTCGTGTGATAATGCTGGATGGAGTCACATACGGGGGTTTCAATCCGATTGACATTGTGCGCTTAAATGAATCCACAGGAATGGGTGTGATTGTGCTGATGCGCTCGCTGCCTAATTTTGAGAATATAAAAAATGCTCTCTATCATCTGGAATGCCCCGATGAAAGATTTGCTATAATAAAAAAAGCAGGCAGTATATCCCGGGTGGTAACTTCTCACTCCCCTACGCCCGTTTATATCCAGTGTGCAGGCATCGATGAAATTTCCGCCACCCGGATAGTCCAGTTAAGTGCTACCCATAGCAATATCCCTGAACCCCTGAGGGTTGCACATCTTATTGCCACCGGTATTATTTGCGGGGAATCCTGCGGCAAACCCTGATTTTTAATCCTGAATTGAATCCAGTACTATTTTTTCCCCTCTTTCCAGCAGTTCGTTTGCCTTTTGCTCAGTTTTGGCTTCGGCAAAGATCCTGACAATTGGTTCGGTGCCTGAAGGGCGTATCAGTAGCCACCCGTCTTCATACCATATCTTGAAACCATCAGTGGTATCAATCTCAATTCCTTCTTCCTGTATACGGCTGGCTACGTTTTCAAGTGTCTTTTTCAGATTGCCACATTTCACTTTTGTTTTTGCATTGTGATATTCCGGAACATCTGCAGCCATCTTTGAAGGTTTCACTCCAGTTGCCATTATGTCAAGTAATTTGGCACATGCCATGGCTCCATCCCTGCAATACTGGTGTTCGGGGAAAATAAGCCCTCCATTACCTTCTCCGCCAAAAACAGCGTCTATTTCCATCATCCTGCGTGCTACATTAATGGATCCTACAGCTGTCCAGTGAAGTTCCACACACGCTTTTTCTGCAATGTCCAGCATACGCCGGGATGAACTTACCGGCGTTACGATTGGGCCTTTTTTACCCGATATCACATATTTTGCCATCATGGAAAGCAGTATTTCTTCATCAATAAATGTACCATTTTCATCAAAGAAGACTGCCCTGTCTGCATCACCGTCCTGGGCAACTCCCAAGTCAGCATCGTAGTTTTTGACAATATCCCTGAGTTCTCCCAGTACATCAGGGGTTGGCTCGGGATTTCTCCAGGGGAAAGTACCATCCGGCTGGGCGTTGATAGTAATAACATCACATCCCAGTTTACGCAATAAGAAGGGTAGTGTAAGAGAACCTGCACCACATCCTGTATCTATGGCCACCCGGAATCGTTTTGCGCTGATTTTTGTTGAATCGACCGATGAAATTATTCCATTGATGTAGTAATCATTGGCATTATAATCCTTGTTCAGTTCACCTGTCAGGTTCCAGTTAGCAGTGTGGAACTCGCCGGTATTGTAGATATTTTCGACCTTTTTCTCCCCTTCCCTGGAAAACTCGGTACCATCTGCGTCTATAAGTTTTATGCCGTTGTATTCCCGGGGGTTGTGGGATGCAGTAATAACAATCCCTGCATCTGCATATTCGCGCACATAATACTGGACAGATGGGGTTGGGCAGGTTCCAATATCGATTACTTTTATACCTGCTGAAAGTAAACCGGATATTGCAGCTGCTTTTAGCATCTCTCCTGAGATGCGTGTATCTCTTCCGATAGCTACGGTCTTACCTTCTCCCAGATAGGTCCCCAGACTTCTGGAAAGATCGATTGCAAATTTAGGTGTGATGAATTCGTTAGCTATACCACGTACTCCGTTGGTTCCGAACAGGCCCATTTGTAAACTCTCCTACTTGCTATACTAGATGCCACTTTACTATTTTAGGTTTATCAGGAGGTTGGTCTATCACCAAGAATTATATTTAATGAATTCCAATCTATGGATCATGCTAATGAAAGACGAAGGCAGGCTTGTAATCTGGCCGGCTTCCATAGATCGTTCCAAAAGCAGGAATGAAGGAAGGATTATATCTCGCAAAAGTTCAGTAAAGGAGCCGAGTCTGGAAGAGATGGAAAAGGCAGCTGCGTCCCTGGATCTTAATCCCGAGGTTCAAAAAGACAAAGCTTATCCACGTTCCTGGTGGGAGAAAAGCGGACGTATCATGGTGGATAAGAACGAATCCAGATCTACCACGGCAAGACAGATATCTAAAACGATAAAAAAATATAGACAGGGCTGAATGCCCTTTTTCTTTTTAATGATTTTAATTTTATGGCCAGGTACCATAACTGGCACTTAATAGAATGACGGCAAATCCACAAAGCAATCCAAAGACTATAACTGCTTTGGGGTCCAGGTGGATTGCCCTTTTGTCCTCTTCATAATATCTCATAAGACCGGCAGAAGACATCAATCCGTTGTTACTCTGTTTCTTTTTTCCCATATTCTTCCAGCTCTTTCCTTTTGTTTACTTGTTCCCTGATTGTATTTTATACTTTAAAAGCTTGCGCTCTCAGGTTCTTACTTCATCTATCAGGAATGGTGGCCTGAAGATTCCTTTTTCTGTAATTATCGCCTCAATATATTCCATCGGCGTGCTGTCAAAAGCAGGATTGATCACCGGTACATCTTCGGGTGCTATCTGTACTCCCTGCATGTAGCGCAATTCATCAGGATCCCGCTCTTCTATCTTCACGCTGCCTTCCCAGCCTTTGAAATCAAAGGTTGAGGCAGGAGCTGCCACATAAAAAGGAATTTCGTGTTCCATGGCCACTATCGCATGGTTGTAGGTTCCGATCTTGTTGAATACAGCATCTTCTGTAACGCGGTCTGCTCCGACTATCACCTTGTCCACAAGCTCGTGGCGCATTACATAGCCACTCATGGAGTCCGAGATTAGTTTGACCGGGATGTTGTCCTGCATCAGTTCCCAGGTCGTAAGCCGCCCTCCCTGGTTCAAAGGCCGGGTCTCACATGCGATCACATTGATGTCTTTTCCCTGTTCCACGGCGGAGCGTACGACTCCCAGGGCTGTGCCCCAGTCCACGCAGGCCAGTCTGCCGGCATTACAGTGGGTCATTACGGTATCCCCGTCTTCCAGCAGGGAAGCACCATGTTTGCCGAGAGTTTTGTTGATCTGTACATCTTCATCTGCAATGGCCTGTGCTTCGCTGAGAGCTATATCCCGTATGCCTGCGGTGTCGTAGGCCTCTGAGACCGCTTTGATCACCCGGTGTACTCCCCATCCCAGGTTTATAGCTGTGGGTCGGGTGGCCAAGATGATCCGTGCGGCATTTTTGAGATCTTCCAGGAGGCTTTCCATGTCATTTGCACTGCTGAGTTTGCTGGCAAGGGCAATACCATAGGCACCTGCTGCTGCCAATGCGGGTGCTCCCCTGACACGCAATGATTTGATTGCCTCACACAGCTGGGCCAGATTTTCACATTCGATTTCCCTGTATTCGACAGGCAACAGGGTCTGATCGATCATTCTCACGGTAGAATTCTCAGCATTCCATTGAATTGTTCTCATTATGTTTCACTCTGATGATAATTAATTTAGTCTGGTTGAGATATTTTACACCTTTATATATATCTTCCACCTAAATACACATCCATGGTCAGTTCAAGGGCTATTCATGATCCTGTGCATAAAACTATCCTGTTGAATCCTCTCCAAAAGGAACTGGTGGAAACTCCTCAGGTGCAGAGGTTACGTTCCATCCAGCAGCTCGGTCTTGTTGATATCGTTTATCCGGGTGCAAAGCACAGCAGGTTTGAACATAGCCTGGGTACCATGCATATGGCATCCCTGATGGCCGATGCCCTGTCTCTGCCGCAAGAGGATAAAGTGAAAGTAGAGGTTGCAGGTCTTTTGCACGATGTAGGTCACTCTGCATATTCTCATGCCGTGGAAGATGTCCTAAAACGCAATCCCGATATTAAGCCACAATACGGTGGTATAATTAGGGAAAATCACGAAGCTTTCAGTGAATATGTCATAAGGAATTGTTTTGCAAACAACGGTAATATTGCAAGAGTCGTTGAAGATGAGCTGGGTCAGGATCCTGTTGATTTTTTCGATCAAATCGCCCTCATGGCAACAGGTAAATCTTCTTTTCTGGAAAAGCCCTATCTGGGACAGTTAATATCCGGTGATATAGATGCGGATCGAATAGATTTTTTGCTTCGTGATTCCTATCACACGGGCATATCCCTGGGATTGATAGACGTGGATCAGATAATACAGAACCTGAGCATCCGCAATGGCAATATCGTACTGGGTAAAAAGGATGGCTGCAGTTATGATGAAGATATGACTTTGACGGTTGCTGAATCAATGCTCATAGCCCGTGCACATCACTATAATGCTATAGTGCATCATCCTCATACCCAGTCTGCAAGAATTATGTTATTGAGGGCTCTTGAAAATGCTCTGGCTGTGTTTGGGGAAAAGAGGGATGCAGAATCTGTGAATAATGAGGTGGGTTTGTTTTTCACGCAATATAATGATGCGGACTTGATCTATTTTATAAAAACATATGGCAGCGATCAAGCACAACAGCTTATCAGTTCAGTCCTTGCGGGAAATATCTGTGACCCAATTGTACGATTTAACCAGAAAACCCTCAACCCGGCAACCCGCATGGCCCTGTCTACAATCGCCCGGCATGGTGTGGCCAAGAAGATGTTCGAGGAGCAGCTTGAAAAGAGAATTGGGGACGTTTTTGTAGATTTGAGTGTTGCCAGCGGTGTGCCTCGCAGTACAAGGGTTGTTGTGAACGGTGAGGATAGTTTCTTTTACGATGAATCTGCCCTTGCAAACGGTCTGGTCAGGGCAATTTCCAGGCAACTATCACTGGTTGTTTTTTCTCCTGTTGATGGTGTAGGATGCCCAGAAGCTGCACAGCTCAAGGATGTTGTAGGCCATACTGTTGATACTCTTTCCCCCCAGTTGCTGAGATTTATACGTCAGGAAAATTACCTGCCCATAGAGGGGCTGATTTTGTTGTTCTATACCGTTAATTCCATTTTCTGGAAAGAGGAAGATGGCTTTGTCTCAATTCCTCGTTTACGTAATATAACCTGGATATATCGCATGGTCCAGCGGTTCAGTGAAGATGTCAGCCTTCGTAACCTCTTTGACTATAAATTCCATCGGGACTATGGTTTTCCTTACAGCAACAGGGTTTTTGAAGACATCCAGTTGCTCGTGGCAATGGGTATAGTGGACGAAGACCTGCGTTATTATGAAAAAGACAACAGGTTCCACCAGCGCTATGAGTATGTCCTGACGATGCACGGAGTTAAATATGGAAAACAACTTTCAGAAGCCTACGGCCGTGAATTCAGGGAGCTTACAAAGATACTCCGGCAGGATAAACACTCAATCCCCCGGGATATTGTAACAATTCCTGCACGCCGTTATCAACAACCCTGAGGTGGATGTATGAAAGAAAATGAAACGGTGCTTTTGCGCACCCGTCATAAAGACAAATTCCGGGAATACCTGACCACAGTTTCGGGTAAACAGTTCCACTGTGAATTTGGTATTGTTGAAACGGCTGATTTGCTGGATATAAAACCCGGCGGCACCATTGTGTCCCATATGGGTCAGCAATTCTCTGTCATCAGGCCCAGGGCTCCGGATATGTTCAGACTTGCAAAACGCACGGGGGCACCGATCATGCCCAAGGATGTGGGCCAGATTATTTCCCATGCAGGTATAAATTCTTCTGACAGGGTCCTCGAAGCCGGTACTGGCAGCGGTGTGCTTGCCATTTATCTGGGTTCTGTAGCAAAGGAAGTGATCAGCTATGAGATTCGTGAGGATTTTGTGGAGAATGCCCGGGCCAATTTGTCCATGGCCGGCCTTTCCAATGTGGAAGTTCGCTGCGGGGATATTGTGGATGTGATGAAGCAGGGCAGTGATTTTTTCGATGTTATAGTACTTGATATTAAAGATTCGGCAGAATCTGTCAAGTATGCCTGTTCTAGTCTGATTGCCGGAGGTTTCCTTGTTGTTTATTCACCTTTCATTGAACAGGCAAAAGCGGTATATCTGGAAGCAGTGAAGGCAGGATTTTACAGTGTACATACTCTTGAATGTCTGGAAAGGGAATTATCTGTATCCGAAAGAGGCACAAGACCCGCACCTGCACGGGTGGGCCACACCGGTTATCTGACCTTTGCCAGAAAATGATCAAGGGTAGCTTTACCTTTTTTATTTTTACATGATGTTTCAGGACTAATGATTCTGGAGCATAGGAAACTCAATTTGATTAATTTAATATAGGTTCTATTCATTAGTTCATTTCGATTAACGTGTCTGATAATGGATTATGGAAAAAGAATGTTGAATCAATCAGGAAACCTTTAGAAGATGGGCGCAGGATTGCTCTGGAAAAAGGTATTAGTGAAACAGCTATAATTGATTTTAGTTCAACATCCAATCCTCTGGGCAGTCCCTTTAATTATCCGGATTGCAAACTCTGCCTGGAGGATATTTTTTCCCGTGTGGAATCCATGTATTCATACTTTCCTGATAATGAATATTCAGAATTAAGGTCAATTGCTGCCAAATATTTTGGAAATAATATTGCTGCTGATAATATTTTTCCTGCTCTGGGGGTTGAAGATGTAATACGCATGGTATTTTCCTCGGTAATTGAAAAAGGTGATACCGTTCTTCTGAACAGGTCTCAGAATCCGGCCGATGAAAAACATTGTATAATCAGTGGTGGGGAAGTGAACTATGTTTGTGAGGAAAATTTAAGAAACATATCTTCAGGTTTGCTGAGCAAGGCCAAACTAATCCTGCTTACCAATCCGGACAATCTTTTCGGCCATCTTTATTCAAAAAGCGATTTAATTTCTCTTCTGCAACGCTGTAATGACCATTCTACTCTGCTGGTGGTTGATGAAAGTCTGATAGACTTTGCGGCTGAATCCGTCACAATGGTTGATGAAGTATCTCATAATACCAACCTGTTGGTTATACGTTCCCTGAAAGACACATTTTCGCTTCCCGGAGCAGGGATTGCTTTTGGTATTACTAATGAGAATTTTGCAGCAATTTTGAACAGGGTACGCAATCTCTTCAACCTGGGTTTGCTGGAAGAGGCAACGGCTCTTTCCTTGCTGGATGTGCAGGAAGAACTGATTAATACCTATTTGCCTGCTTCCAGACAATTCGTCCGGGAAAACCGCCGCTACCTTATGGAGCGCCTGAGTAAGGTGCGCAAATTCAAAACACATGAAAGCGATACATCCTTTGTCCTTGTTGATGTAAGCGCTGCAAGTCTGGATTCAGTCGAACTGACTCGCAGACTCGCTGAAAAAGGTCTTCTTGTAAGGAATTGTTCCGAATTTTATTCCATGGACCGTAATTTTATCAGGGTCTCGGTGAGGCCGAAAGAGGATACTGATAGACTTGTAGAGGCTATAGGGACAGTTGTAGTTGACAGTGCCCGGGATAGTGCCATGGAGAATCTTAACCAGATACTGGACGAAGAACCTGTCAGGCCTCTTGGTGCAAACAGGGCATGTCCCTATTATCCCTGCCATTTCAAAGGGCAGGATTGCACTTTCTGCTTCTGTCCCTTTTATCCCTGTGGGGATGAGCGCACAGGAGGCAGGTGGGTCTGTCGCTCAAGCGGAGGTAAGGTGTGGAGTTGTGAAAAATGTGGCCTGGTTCACCAAAAACCAACTGTCCAGAAACTCCTTGATGTCCTCAAATGTGAGGGGGAGATGGAATACAAACTCAAAAAAGCCTGGGATGAGGTAATGGAGCCCCTATTATGATGGATTTTATTTTTGCCGGTTATATGCATATGATTTATGTGCTTTTATTTGCTGTGTTAATTGATCTTGCAGTTGGGGAACCTCCGGCTCGTCTGCACCCGGTGGTCTGGATCGGGACACTGATTGGCATTTTCAAAAAGCACATTCCTTCATCGGGAAGAAAAGCCTACGGTGTTTTCATGGGTCTTTCATGCATTCTTTTTGCATCCTTTATTGCCTATATTGTACTTTTAGTGTCGAGTCAATCCGTGGTGCCTGAACTTGTGGGTATAGTTATTGAAGCCTATTTCCTCAAAAGTACTTTTGCTATCCGCAGATTGTTATTTGCCGGAGAAGAAGTTGCATCATCTCTGGAAGTTGGGGCCCTGGAAGAGGCCAGAAAACAACTTTCTATGTATGTAAGCAGGGATACCTCAAAACTTAGTGGCTCCCATGTATCTTCTGCTGCCATAGAAACCGTTTCCGAGAATTACGTAGATTCTATTCTCTCTCCCCTGCTCTATTATTCTGTAGCAGGTCCCTTCGGTCTGATAGCAGCTTATGCCTTTAAAGCTGTAAGTACCCTTGATTCCATGGTTGGCTACCGGGATGAGGCACACAGGGAAGTTGGGTTCTTCTCGGCAAAACTGGATGATGTACTTAATTGGATTCCTGCCCGGATCTCCCTGTTTTTCATCTGGGTAGCTGCATTTTTCCTGAACATCCTGCCAAAAAATATGTCTTTTGATCCTTCGGGCGCATACTACTGTTCAAATAAAGATTGCAAGGTTCCGGATTCTCCAAATTCAGGATATCCAATGGCAGCAGTGGCAGGGGCTGTAGGTGTCAAACTGGAAAAACCGGGAGTTTATGTACTGGGAGAGGGACTTGCATCCCCGGGTGCGGAATCTATTAAAAGGGCAAACCGGCTTGTAGAAGGAGCCGCTCTTATATCTATAGCGTGCTTTTCGCTTGTAATTTATGTATTTACAAACTTTATATGGAAATTAATATAATCTGGTCAAAGTGATACTATGAAACTGTCTGATGTAGAATCCAGGAATACAAAAGGAGAACAGCCCGAAGAAGCTGATACCGGTTATACTTATGATATTATGGATATCCTGAAGGAAGAGGGTATTACTGAAGAGGCACTTGTGGAAGCTTCAATGGGACTTTACACACCTCACCCCGGAATTGAGACACGTGAAAAAGCAGAAGCCCTTTTTATAAGGGAACTTCGTCTTGCTATTTCCGATCCCAACCTTTGCATGCTGATCTATTCCGGTATCCTGCTTGAAAGAGAGGGTCGCAATGGGACACTGCCTAACATAAGTCGTGATTCCTATGAAAGGGACCTGACCTTCCTGATAGCCGATGAGGTACTGGGGATGAGCATTTCCAAATATATCAGTGGTGACAAGGGAATGTTTGAGTTTGTCAGGTTCGACAAACAAAAACCGGGTATACTTGTAGAACTCGGTCCTTTCATGGATGATGTCATCGGTGGACTTATCGGAGGAGTTTCTGCCAATATGTATACCAGGGGAATGGCAGAGATTGACAACTCCAAAAAAGAAGATGATGAAAAACTCGGCGGTGGTGTGATAGCCGGATGAGCGGATTTCTACTCGCAGTCAGGACGGGTTTTGGTTTCTTATCGACAATTCCCGTGGGAATAACCATGGAAGGCCTTGATGAACTGGTTAAACGAAGTTACCTGTTTGTCTTTACGGGTATTATACTGGGTCTTTTGATTGGCATGTTTACAGGAATTGTGGAGTATGTATTCCCCGCCAATATTTCCGCAGCCCTGGTTATTGTTTTTATTTACTATCTAACAGGTCTCAATCATCTGGACGGGTTGTCTGATTTTGGTGACGGGTGTACGGCTCACGGTTCCCTTGAAAAGAAGATCAAGGCCCTTAAGGATATGTCACTGGGTATAGGGGGGGTGGCATATTGTGTCATAGGCCTGATTTTGCTCTATGCCAGTATTTCCTCTCTTCAGCAGCAGATATACATGACAGGTGCCATATCATCGCTGCCACATTGGGCACTTTTGCCCCTCTGCCTGCTTGTGGCGGAGATCGGTGCCAAACAGGGTATGCTTACAATAGCAGCTTTTGGCAAATCGATCCATGAAGGCCTGGGTTCCATGGTGATAGACAAAACGGATGGAGGTAAATATCTGGCTGGCCTGATAATGGGTGGTATTGTATCGGTTCTCGGGCTGGGTTTAATCGGTCTGATAGGTTTTGTGGCAGCCATATTGGGGGCCTTCGGAGTTCTCAATGTTTCCAACAGGCATTTTGGTGGTGTCAACGGGGATTGTATTGGTACCGCCAATGAAATTGCCAGGCTTACTTCTTTAATCGCCATTACTCTGGCGCTATTTGCCATCAATGCAGGCTATGGAGGTCTTTCATGGATGCTTTTATAATGGCTGGTGGACAGGGTTTGCGTCTGGGTATGGGTGAGAAACCCTGTGTAGATCTACTGGGTAAGCCCATGATATGTTATGTTGTGGATGCTCTGGAGGAGTCAGAAAGCATAGGTGATGTTTATGTGACGGTGTCTCCTTTTACACCTCACACCGAAAAAGTTGTACAAAATTGTTATGAGGGTAAAGTCGAAACCATTGATACTGCAGGCGATAATTATGTTGGCGATATGGTTTATGCTGTGGAACAGGCAAAAGTTGCAGAGCCCCTGATGGTAATCATGTCTGACCTGCCCCTGATAACAGCCAGTCTTATTGATTCCATTGTGGAGGAATATTACAGGTGTGGAAAACCTTCAATGTCGGTATTTATACCCCTTTCCCTGTGTAAAGAGATAGGTTTGCGTCCGGATACTGTTTTCAACTGGAGTGGTAATCTCATAGTCCCCACCGGAATAAATATCCTTGACGGAAGCAAAATCCGGGAGGAACAGGAATATTATAATTATCTTCTGGAAGACCCTGAAGTAGCCCTGAATGTCAATACTGCAGAGGATCTGCAGCGCTGCACTGATGTTCTTGAAAAAAGACATAATAAATAATTCGGGGTTATCTATGACAAATTGTGTCAATATTAAAGGCAAGGATTATTCTCTGGATACATTAGGGCTGATTGTGGGTACGCAGAACCTGGATATCACAAATTCTTTCGCTGAAGAATATCTCTTATTGTGTGAAGTTGTGGACAATCCTTTTATTCTTCCATTTTTCCTGGAGAAATTCTATACTATGGACATAAAGGACCCTGAAAATTTCCGGCTGGCATTGTGGAGGGTACAGGTTGATTCTGACTTGCGTCTCGGGGAGGATATAAGTAAACATCAGCAACGCAGCTATATCACACGTACACTGGAAAAATTACTTTTCAGTGAGGTGTTGCTAGAAGTTGTCGAAGAACCGGATACGTCTGATGAAAGCGATTTTTTGTTAAATTCCGGGGAAGATACATGAATTTTTATATCAGGAATCCCTTATTTTATATGTAAATAAATTCCATTGTGGTTTATCACAGGTGGATATTTTTGCTATTATGTTCTAATTACATTGTGAGATATTTATAAGGTGTTTCAAATGGAAGAAACCACAATTCCTGAAAGGATTAGTACTGGTATTAAGGGACTGGATGAGATGCTCAAAGGCGGGTACTTTAAAGGTACTGCAAACGTTGTTTCCGGGAAATCAGGTACCGGTAAAACAATTTTTGGATCTCAGTTCATTTATGAGGGGGCAAAGAACGGGGAGAAGGTGATGTGTATAATCACATCGGAAGAATCCAAATCCATTGTTCGGGAAATGAAAGCATCCTTTGACTGGGATTTTAAGAAACTTGAGGATGATGGCTTACTTTCTTTTGTCGATATAACCGATCCGGGGCTTCGTCTCCAGAAAAGTGTGGAAATCGCACCCTCAGAGCTTATAAAGAGTTTCAAAAAGCTAATTGAAAGCAAAATAGATGATGTGCAGCCTCAGAGGGTATTCATTGATTCAATAGAGGCCCTTTTCCTTGCAATAGATTCAAATTACAAACTTAGGACCCTCATAGATGATGTGTTTGGTGTCCTGCGCAGCCGCGATGTAACTTCTGTTATTTCAGTAGGCAAGATGTTTGGCCTTGATGAGATGGTGGAATATGGTGCCGATTCAGTTGTCAAACTGGAACGTGTCAGGGTGGGCAATAATCTCCAGCGTACCATCTTTGTTATGAAATTGAGGGGCTCGAGCACAATCAATGAGGTGCGTGTACTTAATATTTCGGATAATGGGATGTCGGTGCTTGCCCAATCTCCGTATCTGGAGTGAATATTCTTATTTTACTCCAGCCCTTCTTCGGTAATTATGAATTCCCTGCTCAATCCTTCCGGACGGGAGCGATGTTTGAGCAGGTTGGCTTTTCTTTTATTCTCGCCTGTACGCTCAAGCTGAATTATGGTTTTTGACATATGTTCGACCGTACTGCCACCCACAGGTTTCAGTTTGCCGCTTCCTATGTCTGAGTATACCTGATTTGTGATAACAACTACAATTCCTCTTTTGCGGGCCAGGCCGTGCAGATAGCCAATCTGATTGGCAAGTTCCCTGCGAGTGCGGATACTTTTCTCTTCATCTTCAAGGCCAAAGCGGTAATAAGCAGTTGCTGAATCCACAATTATAAGTCCGATGTTCTGGGCACTTATTTTTTCTATCTCATGGATTGCAGAATATTGTTCTTCAAAACTGTGGGGTTCATAGATGATTATGTTCTGGGCAATTTCCCTGGCATTTTCACCTGCTATCTGACTGAAACGTTCTGGTGAGATTGCCTCAGTATCAACAAGAATTGCTTTTTTTTCACCCTTTACGCAATGGACTGCAAGCTGGAGGCAGAGGTTTGTCTTTCCGCTTCCGGATTCTCCATATATCTGGGTCACAACTCCTGCTTCGAATCCACCTCCAAGCAGTTCATCTATGGGTTTGCACCCTGATGTAAGTAAGTCGGTTATATTGTACACCTCAATTGGTTCAAGTTACTGCTATTATTGGTGTTTAGGTTATACATCTTTTGGAAACGTTCTTTTTTGTTTGTTATCAGACCTGATAATGCAATAAATTCAAAAAAATTAGGCTATTTATTTGTATACCACATTTGTTACCAAGCGTATTTCAGTGTATCCAGACATAGGGTGAAAAAGCATTATAAATGAATGAATCCTATTTCGTATCTACTTACTGCGGGAAGTCAGTCGTTTAGGGGAAATCGGAATCTTATTCATGGTTGTTGATTCCTTTCTATCTTCTTTGGCTCTCCTGATGGTGTTTATTGTTACAAGGATGGAGTATCATGTCTGAAATTATTATCTATACCACCGATGTCTGCCCGAAATGTGCCCGTCTGAAAGCGACGCTAAAAGAGAATAATGTACAGTTTGAAGAAGCAGATATGACATCTGCAGAAGCACTTACAGAACTGCGCATAAATGGTGTCTTTACAAGTGAAGCACCTGTATTGCAGATAGGGGATGATTTCCTTACATCTGACAGTATATTCAAAGGCAGTGATGTGGATATGGATGTCCTTCAGGATTTGCTAAATTAAATGGGGGCTTAATATGGATTCTATGGCAGAAGAAATTGAAAAGAAAGTAAAAAATACCGATATAAGCGGTGTCCCTGAGGACACCATCCCTTCGTCCAATATTGTTGAAACTACTTCCGAATCATCTCCAAGACAGCAGACTCTTGACGGTAGTTTTGTTTCAATAATGCCTAAAGTCAGGACCACTGACGGACACATGGTTGAATGGGATCGCAATATCGTTGTAAACCAGCTGCTAAAAGAAACCTCTCTCAGTGAACGTTTCCATGGGATCCCGGCTATCACCCGGGATGAGGCCCTTGGTATAGCAAAGGAAACGGAAAAAAGAATTCGTAGTATGAATCTCAGATTCCTCTCCGGCCCGCTAATCAGGGAAGTTGTTAATATGGTCCTGATTGAGCGCAATGATGTGGAATGGCGTAATATTTCCACCAGGGTAGGTACTCCTGTTTATGATGCCTGCGAGATCGATATGGGTACCGGCTTTGAAGCCAAGGAAAATGCCAATCTCCAGGAGAATGCGGAAACCTCCCACAAGAAAAAGGCCGACAAAATCTCCAAGGAACAGTATCTTCTACTTCTGCCACCCAAACTTTCCGACCTTCACCTGAATGGTGATCTGCATATCCATGATCTGGAATACATGGGAACCCGGGCTTTCTGTCAGGACTGGGATTTGAGATATTTCTTCTATTATGGACTCATGCCGGATGGTTCCGGTGCCAAGGCAAGTGTTGCCGGTCCTGCAATGAAAGCCGAAGTTGCAGTTCTTCATGCGGTAAAAGCCCTGGGTAGTGCCCAGACGAATTTTGCCGGAGGTCAGGGATTCTATAATTTCCTTACGTTCCTTGCGCCCTTTTTAGAGGGTAAGTCCTACAAGGAGATCGAACAGCTGATGCAGATGTTCGTTTATGAGATGACTCAGATGATGGTAGCCCGGGGAGGACAGCTTGTCTTTTCCTCCGTACAGCTTTCTCCCGGGGTTCCAAAACTCTGGAGAGATAAACCTGTAGTCTATCGCGGACGTGTCTGGGATGGTTCAGATGGTAGTGATGTGAGGGTCTATGGTGAGTATGAAAGGGAGGTACGTCTTGGTTTCCAGGCGCTTATGAATGTCATGCTTGAAGGTGATTACTGGGGTAAACCCTTTAATTTCCCCAAACCTGAGATCTCCATTGAACCTGATTTCATGGAAGAGGACGAGATGTTCAATCGTGCCCATCCAGAACTTCCGACCTATGATGATCTTTATAACCTGACATTCGAACTTACCGCCAAGTTTGGCACTCCTTACTTTGATAACCAGCTTCCTCCTTACAGGGGTGCAGGTGAAGGAATTTCCTGTTACCAGTGCTGTGCCTATCAGTTTTCTGCAAATGCAGAAGATGATGATGAATTTGATGAAAAGCTCAACTTCACGGACGGAAAACACTTTTCCATGGGTTCCTGGCAGGTTGTTTCCCTGAATTGCCCAAGGGCTGCCTACGAGGCACAGGGTAATGATGAGGAACTATTCTCAAAGCTTAAGGGTTTGATGGACAGGGCAATTGAGGTGTTCCATACCAAACTCAAATGGATGACCCCGATCATTGAATCCGGCAGGATGCCCTTTGCCACCCAGCAGCCCAAGGACCCAGTTACCGGTAAGAAAGGTGCTGTTGCTGTTGATATGGATAGTCTTGTGTTTACCATAGGTGTGGTGGGTATCAATGAGATGGTCCAGTACCATACAGGTTCCCAGATGCATGAGTCAAAAGAGGCTTTCAAGATTGCAGTCAGGGCAATGACAGAAATGGAAATGCATGCCCGCAAGATTTCACAGGAACATGGAATTGAGATAGCTCTTGCACGGACGCCTGCTGAAACCACCTGTCAGAGATTCGGTGTTTCAGACCTGCTTCATGATGAGTACAGGGAAAAGGCTGCTTCGGTTCTCAAGGGAGATGTGGAATCCTCGGTTTCCAGACTCAAGGAAACACACGATTTGCCTGTGTATTACACCAATGGTACACATGCACCACCGGGAGCAGACCTATCCCTGATGGAGAGGATCAATGTGGAGCATGTATTCTTCCCTATTGTCGATGGGGGTAATATCATGCACATCTGGCTTGGTGAAGGTTCTCCCGATGCAAAGGGACTGAAAGACTTTACCATGCATCTTGCACGCAACACCCAGACCGGCTACTTTGCTTTTACAAAAGATATGACTGTCTGTATGAATGATTTCCATATGATGTCCGGATTACAGGACTGTTGTGAGAATTGTAAATCAGATAATGTGGAGCACCTTTCCAGGGTTACCGGTTATATCCAGTCTGTAGGCGGATGGAATGCTGCCAAGAAACAGGAACTTGCGGACAGGATGAGATATGGCTCCCCGGACATGCGTTAAAGATTTCGAGGTAAATTTCGGGGACTATGTCCCCCTTTCTACCCTCGATTGGCCGGGCAAGGCCTCTGTAGTTTTCTTTTTAAGGGATTGTCCTTTCAGGTGTCCCTACTGCCAGAACTATTCTATTTTGAATGGTTATGAGCTGGTCGAAAGTTCCCAGATAAAACAGTTAATGGAAACTTCCCGTCCCTTTGTGAGTTCTGTGGTAATCTCCGGTGGTGAACCCCTGCAACAGGAGCAGGCAGTTTCTGGAATCGCTCAAATGGCCAGGGATATGGGGCTTCTGGTCGGGCTACATACCAATGGTGTACACACCGATGTTCTGGAAGATCTTATTGAAAATGAATTGGTTGATGGTGTTTTTATCGATGTCAAAGCCTCTCTTGAAAATGCCGAGGATTATGGCAGGATGATTGGTTATGGCTCCTATCCTGCTGTGACAATTTCACCGGCAGATGCTGTGAATAATGTGCAACGTTCTATTATAATGGCTGCGGAGAACAAACTCTTGCAGGAATTGAGGACAACCGTGCTGCCAGGTTTTATGGATAAACCCGAGGATATTGAATCCATTGCTTCTTCTATTGTTAAATGTGCTGGAAGGGATATTCCTTATTTTATCCAGCAGGGCGAAACGGAACACTCAATGGACAGGAACTTGAGGGATCTCTCTCCCCTGGGTCGGGATGAACTTTTATCCCTGGGTAATGCTGCAACTCCTTTCCTGAATAATGTCTCTATACGTACAGGCAAAAACGGCACTGAAAAAATAACTTCAAACCAGTCTGTAGTTTAAGTAAGTTCTTTATATGTGCCAGCAGTACCTTTTGTAAGATATAGTTATGAGAAGCATACCTGCTGAATTATTGCCTGTCCTGCAGGTAGTTGATCTGCAGGTGTGCTTTCTGGCTTTTTCCGATGCCTTCTGATTTGATAAACCAGAACATTCGTATTGCTGATATGATGCGCAGATAGGCATTGGATATTTCGGAGGTTTCGATGGTATCAACGATAAAGGATATTGATGAACGTGCGTTTATCGCACAGCTGGCTTCAGTTTTTGGCAAGGGAAAAGATGAATTAAAGGTACCTGCCGGGGATGATGACTGTGCGGTCCTTGAATTTGGCGGGGAGTACCTTGTAGTTACTACGGACATGTTGCACCAGAAGACTGATTTTCCCGATACGATGACTCCCTGGCAGATCGGCTGGATGTCTGCTGCGGTGAATTTCAGTGATATTGCTTCAATGGGCGGCCATCCCCTGGGTTTGCTTGCAGCGGTGGGCTATCCCAAAAACATGTCTATGGAAGACGCCGGGGAAATTGCCCGGGGAATGCGGGATTGTGCAGAATTCTGCGAAACTTCTGTAATTGGAGGGGATGTGGATTCCCATGAGGAACTTACCATCACAGGAACTGCCCTGGGCAGGGTTTCCAAAGAAGAACTTCTCACCCGCAAAGGGGCAAAACCGGGAGATCTGGTATGTGTTACCGGCCCCCTTGGGGCAGCCGGGGCAGCCCTGGAAGCCTATCTGAAAAATATTGATTTTGATGACGATTTCATGAAACCCCTTCTGGAACCCGTACCCAGGATTGCCGAGGGCAGGATGCTTGCAAAAAGCGGTGCTGTGACCTCTGCCATGGATACCAGTGACGGGCTGGCACTGTCGCTGTATGATCTTGCATCTGTTAATGACGTGGGTTTTGTCCTGAGGGAAGAATTGCTGCCAGTAGACAGGCGTGTTTTTGATATTGCTTCAAGTGAAAAAGAAGCCCTGGATATGGCGCTGTATTCAGGCGGGGATTTCGAGTTATTGGTAACGGTTTCAAGGGAGATGTTCGATGCGTTACAGGCCGAATCCTATTTAACTGTTGTAGGAGAAATTGTTGACATTGATGCGGGTATTATTTTGATTGGCAAAGATGGGGCAAACTTTGCTATTAATCGAAAAGGTTATTTACATATAGGGACATCTGAACAGATATGATTATACAAAGGAGATTATGGTATGAAAACCGGATTTAAAATTTTATTGATAGGATTGATGATTATTGGAATGTTTTCAGGGGTTGCGATTGGTTCACCTTCTATAATAGATAGTAATCCCTCTAGTAGTACGTCCAGTGAATATGGTGATTCAATACAATTTGATGTGACTTTGAATGAAACTGCAAATGTAACTTGGCAAATTGATGGCACAAATCTTACACCAATCAACGAAAGTGTCATGTCTGCTTCATATACCAATTCAACTGCATCAGTAGGAAACTATACAGTAACTGCAATTGCTGAAAATATGAATGGTTCTGATTCAGTTTCATGGACTTGGAAGGTTTCGAACACACCATCACTTGAAGACCGCACCCCTTCCAATAATGATGTGGATACTACCACCGGTGATTCAGAAACATTTTCTGTTAAAATCGATCAGACTGTAAATGTAACTTGGCAAATTGATGGTACAAATCTTACGCCAATCAACGAAAGTGTCACATCTGCTTCATATACCAATTCAACTGCGTCTGCTGGTACTTATATTGTTACTGCATTTTTTGAAAATGTAAATGGTTCTAATTCAACCTCATGGACTTGGGAAGTTTCTGATCCTCCGGCACCATCACTTGAAAGTCGTACTCCTTCCAGTAATGATGTGGATACTACCACCGGTGATTCAGAAACATTTTCTGTTGACATCGATCAGACTGTGAATGTAACTTGGCAAATCGATGGCACAAATATAACGCCGATCAACGAAAGTGTCATGTCTGCTTTATATACCAATTCAACTGCGTCTGCTGGTACTTATATTGTTACTGCATTTTTTGAAAATGTAAATGGTTCTAATTCAACCTCATGGACTTGGGAAGTTTCCAATCCTCCTGCACCATCACTTGAAGACCGCACTCCTTCCAATAATGATGTGGATACTAGCACCGGTGATTCAGAGACATTTTCTGTTGACATCGATCAGACTGTGAATGTAACTTGGCAAATCGATGGCACAAATATAACGCCGATCAACGAAAGTGTCACATCTGCTTCATATACCAATTCAACTGCATCTGCTGGTAATTATACTGTTACTGCATTTTTTGAAAATGTAAATGGTTCTAATTCAACTTCATGGAATTGGGAAGTTCATTCCGCCACTTATGAATGGGGCAACCGTATCTGGGATGAAGATGCAGACCAGTCCAATATATACACATGGGATGGCCGTAGTTTCTCCGGCTTCTACTATGACCTTGATACAGGTGACACTTCAGAGACCATGGAAATAACTATCGATGTTGGTAATAGTGAAATAAAGAACGGTAACCTTAATTATACCACGAACCCAATCCCCAAAGATTTTGAACAAGATCGTTGGGGAAGTTATCAGATTATAGGTTTCATGGCAGAGAGATATTTTGCCGGCTACAAAGATACATCATCCTCCATCGTAGATAACGACCTTAGCCTGATGTCAGATGGCATCCTATCAAAGGTTCTTCTGGATACAGACGATGACGAATCCATCTACTCCGGATCATCTCTGACTCTTGAGGAAGGTTACAACCTAAATATTCAGCAGGTGGATGTTAATGGAGACAGTGTATGGATAAGCCTTACTCAGAATGGAGATGAGGTAGATGATGCAATCCTTTCCTCCGATGAAACCTATGTTTATGAAAAGGATCTTGGAGGCGTGGATGATGTCCCCGTAATTGCAGTGCATATTGATGATGTATTCAGTGGTACTGAGACAAATGCTGTCTTTATTGACGGTATTTTCCAGATTTCCGATGATTATGTGGAAATCGATGAAGGGGATGACTTTGGTGAGATGGAAATTGACAACGTTGGTGCTAATGAAATCAAGATGTTAAATGAAGATGACATTGATCTTGAAGAAGGTGATATTATTGACATCATGGGTAAACTCAAGTTCATAGTTGCAGATGATGAAGATGGTACTCTGAGATTTGCTCCCTTTGTCGATATGTCCGAACCCGGTACCTATGAACTCAGGGGTACCATTGCTGAAGATCAGGAATTTACCTGGACTCCCTTGAACTTCGAAGGTTTCTATTATAACATAGATGAAGGACTGAGCAGTGAATCTCTCAAAGTGGAAGATGATGACGGATCAATTGATGAAGGAAAGTTGATTTATGAAGCCAAACCAGTATCTGTAGAATTTGAATACGATAACAGTGGCTGGGGCGAATATCATGTAATCGGTTTCATGGCCGAGAAATATTTCGCCGGGTATAATGGCAGTAACTTTGCAGGTGAAAACTATAATTCTGATCTTATGTCCGAAGGCCAGCTATCGAAAGTTCTTATAGACGATGACGATGAGAAATCGGTCTATACAGGCTCTTCCCTGATTTTGGAAGAAGGTTATGCCCTTAACATTCAGGAAGTTGATGTCAATGGTGAAAGGGTAATGATTGAACTAACTCAGGACGGAGACGAAGTCGACTCAGGTATAATATCTTCCAACGATGAATATGTTTATGAGAAAGATCTTGGCGATGAAGATGATGTACCGATAATCGTTGTCCATTTCAATGAGGTATTCAGTGGTACCGAAACCAGTGCTGTGTTTGTTGAAGGTATCTTCCAGATATCCGAGGATTACTTGGAAGTCGAAGATGGAGACGACTTTGGTGTAATGACAGTTGATAGTACAACTGGAAGCATTATCCTTGAAAATGAAGATGAGGTCGATCTTGATGAAGGAGACACCATCGACATCATGGGTGAGGTCAAATTCAAGGTTGCCGATGACGGTGATTATGTCCGTTACTATCCATTCGTTGAAGTAGAAACCGAACCCGCTGAATCTCTGGACATCGATATCGAACCAACCACGGTTGTCGAAGGTGAGGAAATCACTTTCACAGTAACCTCTCGTGGGGCTTCTATCAGGGATGCATCGATACTGATTGATGGTGACAGGGTTGGAACCACCTCTGATGAAGGTGTTTTCGAGTATGATACTGATGATGCCGGTAAATTCACTGCAACAGCTGAAAAGGAAGGCTATGTATCATCAAAAGGTAACTTTGAAGTAATATCTCCTGATGATGAAAGCAAAAAGATCAGTATCGAAGTTTCCCCGGAGGAAGTCTTTGAGGGTACACCGATAACCATCTCTGTGGTCAAGGCGATCGGCTCTGAACCACTGGAGGATGCCGAGGTATTCTTTGACGGCACATCCCTGGGTGAGACTGATGAGGACGGCACGATAACCTACAATCCCAAAGAGCCCGGTACTCACAAGCTGGAAGCCAAGGCGGATGGATACCTTGATGCAGAATTGAACATCAAGGTCAATGAACTGGCAGCAAACTTCGAATTCAGTAATCTGAGGATTGATCCGCTTCCTGCCACTGCCGGTGAGGAATTCACGGTAATGGTTGACTCGATCAACACGGGTAATGCAGAGGGCAGTTATACTGTCGAGTTATCGATCAACGACAATGTGACAGACAGCCAGGAAATAACCCTCGGACAGAACAATTCCACAACCATTGAATTCACCTCTACTGCAGGTGAACCGGGTACCTATCTTGTCAAGGCAGGCGGCCTGTCAACGACCATGGACGTGGAAGAGGGAACCAGTATAGTATGGTATGTCCTTGGTGGCCTTCTCCTTGTAGTTGGTGGAGGTGCAGCCTACATATTTGCCACAGGCGGAACTGCCAAATTCGCTGAGATCGCAGAATCCCTGCGTTCCATGCTTGGTAGGTAAAACCAGAATAAGAGCGCTTACAAAAGCGCTCTCCTCTTCTTTTTTTATTCCATTTCCATTTTTCGTGCCACATTCTCGATTGCTTCGAGAAGACTGTCTTTTGGCATAATTGTAGATACGGGTATTTTGATAATTTTTTCCACCGTAGGACTTACGATAGGTGCACAAACAAGTGCCCTTGCTCCTTCCCTTTCAGCTCGCACAGCCGCAATGATTGCTTCTTCCATGGAGGTGGCCGCATACTCTCGTATTGTGCACAGGTTCCCGTGAATTTTCCTTTTTGTCTCTTTAATATTATCCAGTACCGGACGGGATGCTATTACGGCTATGAATTCACCGCCCTCATAGCCTTCGAGTTTCTTTATGGTTTTCACGATCTGGCGCATTGTACGTAAATTGGGTTCCCGGTTGCCGGACATAAGTTTGTAAAGGGTACTTGGTGGAATGGAGGAATGCTCGGAAAATTCTATCGCTGTAAGACCCAGGTCCTCCTTGATGACCTTCAATAAAGTATGCTGGAACGCTTCATCGGATTCAAATGCTGATTCGATAACTTTGTCTGCAATACTCATTTTTCCACCTACTGAAAATAAATGTCTTTTAAAGGCTATAAATCCTCTCTTATTAATACTTTTAGGATATTATCTTGTGAAAAAAGGCAAGTTATAAATAAGGTTCTTTGTCAATCTACTATATTGGCTATATAGTAATATTGTCACTGAAAATATAATATGGAGGTTACTTATGAAAAGAATCAATACAATACTGATATTAATGCTTATGGTAACAGGCGGAGTCTTTCTCGCAGGTTGCACTTCTCAGGAAGACACCGAAGAAGTGCCTGATGTGAGCACTCTCAATATAGGATACCAGCCGAGTACACATCAGCTTGCCTATATGACCGCCAAGGAAAAGGGATGGTGGGAAGAGGATCTTGCTCCCTATGGTGTGGAAAATGTGAGAGAATATGAATTCCCGACCGGCGCTCCTGAAATGCAATCCATGCTTGCAGGAGATCTGGATGTGGCCTATGTAGGGGCGGCTCCTTTTGTGGCAACTCTGGCCAGTGACCTTGATGCCAAAATAGTAGCAGCTGCGAATTCCCAGGGGTCCGATCTTGTCCTGCGTCCTGATATTGCCTATGAAGGTCCTGATGATCTCAAAGGCTTAGACATTGCAACCTTCCCACCGGGCACAATTCAGGATACGATCCTGCGTAACTGGCTGAAAGATAATGGTATTGATCCGGATAATGACGTTGACATAAAAGCAATGGGTCCCGGTGATGCAATCTCTGCGATATCTGCAGGACAGGTAGATGCAGTATTCCTTCCACACCCAGCTCCTACTCTGATTGCAGAGGAGGGTAATGGCAGGTCCGTTGTATATTCCGGTGAAATGCTTCCCGACCATGTTTGCTGTGTGGTTGTTGTAAGCGGAGACCTGATACGCAATCATCCCGATCTGGTGACTGAGATTGTAAAGACCCATATAAAGGGTACAGAATACAGTAACGAAAACCAGGATGAAGTTGCACAGCTCTATGCAGACAGGCAGGGATGGGATGTTGATGTAATCCGTGCTTCCCTGGAAGATTGGGATGGTCAATTGATTGCTGATCCTACTATTATTGCAGAATCCACTGTGGACTATGCACAGATCCAGTATGAACTTGGCTATGTAAATGAAGAATTCACCCGGGCAGACATGTTTGACATGAGCTTCTACGAGCAGGCTACAGCTGAATAAAAACAGTAAACTTTTTAAGGACCTGTTGATTATAGGTCGCCGGAAGTGGGGATTTCTATCTCCACACATTTTTCGGAGGAATTATGAAAACCAAACCGGTTTCAAAAAAAGGTATTGAAATTGTTTCCCTGATTGCTGTCATCGTTATATGGCAACTGATAGCTGATTTTGTTATAGGGAACACATTTATTCTTCCGAGTTTTACCGATGTAGTTTATTCCTTTATCACCATAGTTGAAAGGGGTGTTCTGTTTACAGATATTGGTATAAGCCTGTTGCATTTTGGAATAGGTATAATATCAGCACTAATAGTGGGTATCCCCATAGGTATTGCAATGGGATGGTTCCAAACAGTGGACAGGATTACTGACCCCTTAATCGAGATTGTACGTCCTATTCCTCCTCTTGCATGGATTCCCTTTGCAATTGTGTGGTTCGGTCTGACCCACCAATCTGCCGGATTTGTTGTTTTTGTGGGCGCAGTTTTCCCTATAATAATTAATACAGTAGCGGGTTTTAAGAGTGTATCAAGGGTTTATGTGGAAGCTGGCAAGGTACTTGGTTGCATGAAGAGCACCTCACTTATCAGGCATGTTGCTCTGCCCTATTCTCTTCCTTCCATAGCCTCTGGAATACGAATCGCAATGGGTGTTGGCTGGATGTGTCTGGTAGCAGCTGAGATGTTCGGTGTCAGTAAAAACGGTCTGGGATACAAGATTTGGTGGCATTATTATCTGCACCAGATGGATTTCGTGCTGGTCTATATGCTTATTCTGGGCTTTTTGGGATTGTTGATAGATCGTATTTTCCGCTGGTATGTGGACGGGAAATTGCTCAAATGGAGAAAAGGAGTCGTTGTTTAAATGGGCCGACTTGTGATTGAGAATGTAGGGCAGAGTTTTGAAAAGGATAAAGGTGAGACTACCGATGCCCTCAAGGATGTGAACTTTGAGGTTAAGGATGGTGAATTTGTCTGTATCATTGGTCCATCAGGTTGTGGAAAAACCACTTTATTGAGAATTGTTGCTGGCCTGGACAGGGCTGATTCGGGCAGTATCCTGCTGGATGGCGAAACAATAACCTCTCCCGATCCACGCAGGGGTATGGTCTTTCAGGAATATTCCCTGTTCCCATGGCGTACAGTCATGGATAATGTGACCTTCGGCCTGGATATGGGTGGTATGGATAGGAAAGAATCCAGGAAGATTGCTGAAGAATATCTGAGGCTTGTAGGCCTTGAGCAGTTCCGTGACAGTTATCCTTACGAACTTTCAGGAGGAATGAGACAAAGGATTGCTATTGTCAGAGCCCTTGCAAATGATCCGGCGGTTTTACTTATGGATGAGCCTTTTGGATCCCTGGATGCCCAGACACGCAATAAACTCCAGCAGGAACTGCTACAAATATGGGAATCTAAAAAGATAACAATTCTTTTTGTAACGCACAGTGTGGATGAAGCAGTTTTTCTCTCCGACAGGATTGCTGTTATGACTTCCCGACCCGGGCGAATAAAGGAAATGGTTGATGTTGATCTGCCCCGGCCCAGGGACAGGACAAGTACCTCTGCAAATAAACTGCGTAACCGTCTGCTGAATATGCTGGCTGAAGAAAATAAATAATTCATTCAGAATGTATGATTACTTTCGTACCTGATTCTATACTTTCAACATTGACTTTACCAACAAGTTCCAGTTCTTTTTTTGCCCTTACAAACTTTATATTGCAACCAGGCCTAACCTTCATCCATCCATCTGTAGTGGCGTGGCCACTGATTGTACAACGATCAAGCAGGGTCGCATTCCTGCTTGCATGAATATCCCCGTCAACCCTGCAATCAGGGCCCAGTATCACTTCTTCTGCATGGAGGCTTCCCCTGATAACTGTACCCTTGCCCAGTTCTACGTTGCCGGCAACTTTCAGGTTTTTCCAGAAATTAGTATCTGGTCCTGTAATGAGATTTCCGTCCAGGCTTACATTTTGCTCAAAATAGGATTTTTTCCGGAGAATGTAGGTATTGCTCTGTGGATGGAATTTCATGTTGTTCTCATGGTCTTCGTTCATGTTTTCAATATTATAGATGGCTTGTATTTTAGCCCTTCTGTTTTAAGCATTGATATACAGAGCAAGAGTAATCAATGACTGTGCAGTAGCAGTAATATCTCCGTTATTTTTGCCCCAGCTACCGTTATCATTTTGTTCTTTTAGTAACCAACGTATAGATTGGTCTATTTCTTCTGAGCGACCGGCCATTATAAGTGCCTGCATAACAAGATTGCTGGTCGCTATGAACTTCCAGCCACCATTTTCCTGCATCCTGTACAGTAACCAGTCGGATTTTTCCCGGGTAAAATCAGTGTGGTCGGTTCCTGTCAGTTCTGATTGTTTCATAAGGCAAATTATTATCAATGCAATTGTACCGGGGTGTTCCCATGTACTATCAAAATCCTTTATGATTCTCTGGCATTCATCGGGACAGGACACTTCAAGATCTGCAAGAGTTATCAGGGAATAAGTTCTATCATATATATCTTCTAAATTGCCACCTTTCTGTTTGGTTTTGATATAATGAGTAACTTCAGGATAGTAAATCCCCATTGTGGCAAGGGCTGATACACCTCTGCAAATTTCCCTGAAAGATTGTGGCCTGTGAATTTCTTTTATGAGGGCGGCTGTACGGGTATATCCCCTGCCCCAGAGGTAGCTGGCTGTTGTGCTTCTGGCATATTCCTTGAGGCTCACAGGCTGATTTTCATCCAGCCAATCAAGTCCTCTTCTTGCTGCATCGTTATATTTAGTTTCCTTTGCCTGAATATTACAATCCCCTGGCTTTCTTGATAGGCTTTTCATAGAGTTTTTCAAGATGCTTGACTATATCTTCAAGAATTGGGCCTGGAATTCCCACAAGCATTTCGTCCCTGCCTATATCGGTTGTCCTGCGACATCCGAAACATCCCATGGAAAAATTTACATCTCCGGTCTGGATGGGAATTATAGTTGAATCCACACAGGTGGCCTGGAACGGTGCTGTGCTCAGGGTTACCCTTCCTCCCTTTTCAAAAGTAAACGCTGGTACAATCCAGTAAAGGGTTTCCGGAAGATCGATCAGGACTACTACATCGGGCTTAAAGTCAGCCTTTTCAAGAGGACAAACTACTGTTGCCTGCATGGAACACTCTTCGAATTCTGCCCTTTCCTCTATCATCTTAGCAGCTGCTTCATGTGTATCGAACATGCCGATTTTGGAGTGGAATTCTCCGCTTCTTACATTGTCAGGTGTTTCTAAAAGTCCCAGACTGGAACCGCCTACTACACATGCATGTTTATCTGCCGGAATCAAAAGACATTCGCCAGTCCTTGCTTTCATGATAGACTGGCAATGGCGGGTTTTCTTCTCGGGTTGGTTAAAGTCTGCAGGAATATCTTCGCTCTTTTTAACCAATTTCACGGCTACTGGTTCGTATCTTAGTTGCAGTATTTCCTTGAGTTTGTCACTTATCACTTTATTTTCCATAAAAATCCCCTTGCCCTTAAAAATAGAATGGAAGATTAGTTGAACTTTTCTTCCACAGAATTAACGATTAAATCGAACTTTTCTTTCCATATGGATTTATCATCATTGACATATACATCTCCTTTGTCTCCTGATGATGAAACATCGGGTTCGATAGGCAATGTGGCAAGTATAGGAGTGTTGAAATCTTTTGCAGCCTTTTCTACAGATTCGCCGCCAAAGACCTGTATTTCTTCATTGCAGTGCGGGCATATTACACCGCTCATGTTTTCGACCATTCCAATAACAGGTACTTCCAGCATTTCTGTAAATTTCAGGGATTTCCTTACACTTGTAAGTGCTACATCCTGGGGAGTTGTGACTACGATGGCACCGTCAACTTTGCCCAGCAACTGTACTATACTCAATGGTTCATCTCCTGTGCCCGGAGGCAGGTCTATGATCAGGTAGTCCAGCACTCCCCAATCAACTTCTTCAAGGAATTGTTTTATGGCTCCCATCTTGGCAGGCCCTCTCCAGACCACAGGGGAATCCTGATCGTCCAGCAGTAAACCTATGGACATAACCTTGAGGTTATCGGCAACCTGTACAGGCAGGATTCCCTTTTCTCCTACTTCAGGTCTCTTGTCAGCAATTCCAAACATTGTTGGAATACTTGGTCCATGAATATCGCTGTCAAGCAGCCCGACCCTTTTCCCGCGTCTGGCAAGGGCTGCAGCGAGATTTGCGGAAACGGTACTCTTTCCTACCCCGCCTTTGCCACTCATTACCATGAGCTTGTTTTTTATTCCGCGCAGATTCGATACGAGTTTTGGCTCTTCAACTTTGGAATTTACCAGACTTTCAGCTGACTGTATGTTTTGACTCATTTTAATGACTCCATTTATTCAGTAGTGTAATTTCCGCCTTTGATATCTATGGCCTGCCCTTCAACAAGAGCTCTGGCGACTTTTTTTCTCGCATTTTTCAGTTCTTCCCAGAAAGCCCTTCTGGAAATTCCCATCTCAAGGGCTGCTTCTTCCTGTGTCAGCTCATCCACATCCACAAGCCGGATGGCCTCCAGTTCCTCAAATGCGAGTTCTATTACCTCAACTTCAGACCTTGGTATGCCGCAGGGTTTAAAGCACATAATATTGGGCTCTGCCCTTATCCTACGGGGGCATTTTGGTCTTCCTCTCCTGCATTTCATAAGTTAACCAATCACCCATAGGTGAGCAAATATATAAAGGATTCCAAATTGCCCTGCAAAAAAGCTATTATATTTACAGGGGAATTTTATACTAGGTTTAGGAGTCAGGATATGAAAAATAATATGCTTCTCTGGGATGAGACAATTTTCAGAGACCCCATCGTACTGGAGCTGGATTATCTTCCCGAACAATTTATGCACCGGGATTCTCAGTTACAATCTCTCATCTATAGCTTAAAGCCTGCAGTAAAAGGTATGAGACCTATTAATTGTCTTGTTTATGGTCCACCCGGTACCGGAAAAACCAGTGCTGTATTGAAGGTTTTTGAAGAAATAGAAGCACATACCTCGGATGTGGTCCTGGTTAAGATAAATTGCCAGATGGATTCCACTCGCTTTGCTGTTGTTTCACGCATATATCGTAAACTTTTCAATATAGACCCGCCGTCTTCAGGAGTAGCCTTCAGGAAACTTTTTGAAAAGATTGTCCTGAAACTTATCGAAAAGGACAGGGCAATGGTGGTGTGTCTGGATGACATCAATTATTTGTTCCACGGCGGACATGCCGATGAGATCATGTATTCCATACTACGGGCCCATGAACAGTATCCCGGTGTGAAAATGGGTGTGATTGCGATTGTAAGTGATACGGGGAAACTTTACAGGTTTGATCCAAAGGTGAGTTCTGTATTCCTGCCTGAAGAGATTGAATTTCCTCCTTATTCTTATGACGAAATAGGAGACATCATTTCTTCCCGAATCCAGCTGGCTTTTTATCCGGAAGTAGTTCCGGATCAAGTCAGAGAAAAAATAGTGAATTATGTCGATGTGACCGGTGATCTGCGTGTTGGTATCGATTTACTCAAGAGATCGGGCCTGAATGCAGAAAAAAGGGCAAGCAAAAACATTTCAGAGGATGATGTGGATAAGGCCTATGAATCATCACGTCTTTTGCATTTGAGGCGTAACATATCATCCCTTTCAGAAAATGAAAAAGAGATCTTGCGGCTTGTGGCGGAAAATGATGAAATCAAAGCAGGCGAACTTTACGAACTTTTCAATGGCAATAATGAATTGGGATATACCCGGTTTTATGGGTTGGTGAATAAATTAAAAGATTCACATTATCTGGATGTTTCGTTTTCAGGTGAAGGTATGCGGGGCAGAACCCGTATTATTCGTCTGAACTATCCTGCAGATGATGTAATAAAATGCATTAGGGGTTGATATTCTGGAAACCCGTACAAAAGTATGGCTGACACATGAAGGCAAACCTGTGATTGGTGCCGGTAAGGTACGTCTCCTGAAAGCTATAGATGAAGAAAAATCCCTGAAAAAAGCCTGTGAAAAACTCCATATCTCTTACAAACATGCCTGGAACATATTGAAGAAGATGAATTTGAGAATCGGACATGATGTTGTAAGGACTGTAAGGGGGGGTAAGGAGCAGGGTACTTTTCTTACAGAGTATGGAAGGGATCTGATAAATCAATATGAGCTGAATCGGGATTATGTTGACAGGATGGTGGAGGAGGAATTATCCTCTGAAAATGTGGGTGAGATCAACAATATTCCCTGTAAGGTCAGTAAAGTAAAATCTTTTGATGGAATTTCCAGAATCCAGATTGAATTTGAGTCTGCAGTATTAACTTCTATAATGGGAGAAAAGGATTTGGAAGATCTGGATATCGATGAAGGGGATGAAGTAATAGCTACTATTCGGGCTGTCGATATAGGTATTTCTCCTGCAAAAAATGAGGGGGAATAAATCTGCGACTGCTTTCCTGGAATGTCAATGGTTTGCGGGCAGTTGCTAAAAAAGGATTTCTGGAATGGTTTGATTCTGAGTCACCTGATATCCTGTGTTTGCAGGAGACAAAAGCCCGCCCTTCCCAGCTGCCGCCGAATGTCAGGCGCATAGATGGTTATTACAGTTATTTCAGTGCTGCTGAAAGGAAAGGTTATAGCGGGGTTGCCCTTTACAGTAAGGTCCAGCCACAAGAGGTTCGTTATGGTTTTGGTATAAACCGCTTCGACCATGAAGGTAGGATTTTAATCGCTTTTTATGATGATTTTGTACTTTTTAATATTTACTTTCCCAATGGTAATTCTTCGGCTGAAAGACTTCAGTATAAAATGGATTTCTATGAGTCTTTCCTGGATTATGCACAGGGCTTAAAAGACAAGGGATATTCCATAGTTGTATGTGGGGATTTGAATACGGCTCATAAACCGGTTGATATTGCAAGACCAAAGCAAAATGAAAACCGTTCCGGTTTTCTCCCAATTGAAAGGGAATGGATTGACAAGTTTCTTTCCCATGGTTTCCTTGACACTTTCAGGCTTTTCAATAATGAAGGAGGCAATTATACCTGGTGGGATTTGAAAACCAAAGCACGGGATCGTAATGTGGGATGGAGGCTGGACTATTTCTTTGTAAGTGATGATATGGAGCTGAATGTAACCGAGGCTTCTATTTTAAGGGAAGTGACTGGTTCGGATCATTGTCCTGTTGGAATTACGCTTCAATTTTAAGGGACAACAATGAAGAGGGAATTCTTCTCTGTCATCTTGTTGAGGGTCTGTTTTTGCAGTTCTGGTTTTTCAGAAAGTTATTTTTCAGGGACTCCAGTTGTTAATCAAAGTGATTAATATTAATCATTCAGATAAAGTTGTGTTGAAAAAAATAATATATACCATCACGTCGAATGAGAATTTGCAATGTGGAGTTCCGATGAATGTTAACCAACCAGAACTCCACATTGGCCCAAAGGCAGGCTCAAGTTTGATGTTTACAGTATATAAGCGTAGCTTTGCCTCGGGGTAAATTGAACAAATGAGGTAAATAAAATGAAAAGTAAAGGAATTAAAATTGGGTCACTACTCATGGCACTCCTGCTTGTGAGCGTGTTATTTGTTTCATTTGCTAGTGCAAATGAGATTTCCCAGAATGATTTAGAGATAAAGAATGCAGAATCATTAGTTACCGACAAAAGTACTGCATCTGGATTCGTAATGTTTTCAGATAAATCATCTACTAGGTCAGGAGTCACTTATGATCTAGACGTCACCATAACTGGAGTAAAATCATCTGGAAGTTACTGGTATACTCTCTATGGTGATTCTACTGCAACTGCATCTGAAAACATTGATTATATTCAAGCTTCTGGAACACTTATGGGTCCAACACTTACTGCCAACTATGGGCCAGCAGGCCGCTACAATGATGATTCAACAGTTGCATCTGGAACATTAACTGATTATTATTTCTGGCAAACAACATATCAAAATCAAGGACATGGAATGTATCGAATAAATGGAGTAAATTATTATCTCGATTCGACTGCATCTATTACGACATAAAGTCAATTGCTGATGATGAACAGAAGAAGGTGTAGAGTAAATGAGTAAAAAAGAATTAGTCATTCTTCCTTTTTTTATTTTTTTTGTGATTACTATTTGCTTATATGGTTTTTTTGCAGATGAACAATCGAAAGTAAATCTGAATAATATTTCAGCTAAAGAAAGTCTTCTCAATGGAAATAGTATTTACGGCTATGAAACAGGATATGCTAATAAAAATTTAAAAACCATATCCTCAAATTCTATGGATGAAAGTCAACCGGAAATCCTAGAAATTGATAAATTAAAAGTTCCAGGTACAATTGCAATGGCAACATCAGATTCATATCCCTTCAAAAAAAATGAGGTTTGGAATAAGTCATATATTAAAGAAGGCGAATCTATCAAAAGCTATGTCCTTCTAGCAAATTACAAAAATAAATCGCATGATTTTTTGGTATTTAACTTAGTTAATTACACGCAGAAACCAAGTTCTTTGGGAGGGAATTCATCTACAACTCATCATCTAACTTTGGAAAAAGATAGTTATACCGTTTTTACATTAGAAACACAACCTTTCGAACAAGTCGGAGAGTATCTTTTTCAAGTGGTTGTAGTAATCGATCCTTATGAAGCCGAACCTACTGGTAAATACGGATTTTTGGATACAGGTTATTTATATCTGTCTCCAAAGGTATTGGTAAATGTAACTAAGACAGGGATAAATAAAAATTATATCTATGAATGATATGGGGATGGTAATTTGAACAAGAATACAATCGAATGGATAATCATCGGAATTATATTTGTAACAATAATCACAGTAGCATTTTATATGGGTCAACTACTATGGGGTGTAGGTGCAATAGTTATTGTTTTCTGGCTTTTCATGTTATCTGACTGCCTTCAACGAAGCACAGAAAATTTTCCGCGAGCCGGAGAATATGAGAAGTTAATCTGGTCAATCGTCCTAATTTTCTTGAATTTTATAGGTGCAATACTTTATTACTATATGGTCAAGCTACAGGATAATAATATAAAAATCTCCGAAGATTCGACTTATTGAAAAGCACAAAGGATTCTAATAATAAAGAATTTTTATAAATCTGAAGTATCTGTAACATTTGAATGGGGGTCAATTGGTTGAAGCCGAGTATCCCGTAATGAACGAAGTCACCTATAAAAAAAACATAAATGGGATGCCTGTTGAGGGTCCCGGTGACACCATAACTGTTTCACTTGGGGAAAATGGTGAAGTAACGTATTTCTCCAAAAGCTGGAGGACGCTGGAAGAAATCGGGACAACTGAAGTGATAAGTGGGGAGGAAGCTATAGATAAACTGAAAGCAGGCCAGATTATGAGAAATACTGTAGGAAAAACCAGTCCTGTGATTGAAATTCACAAGGCAGAAATTGGTTATTTCTCAGCTACTCCGGATAGTGAACAGGAGTTTTATAAACCAGTGTGGATATTCAAAGGTGTCAACAGTAATGGTGGTAACGTAACGAGAATTGTAGGTGGGGTGGCTAAATAATCCTCTATTCCCTTTTTTGAAGGCGATTACATGCAGAGGAAGAAAAAGATTGCAATTCAAGTTCTAATCATATTGATAATCATTTCCACAGTATTTTCCCCGCTTTATAGTGCCTTCAATTATTACCCGACAAAAGAAGAAATGGAGGGAGGCTTGTCTCTAGAGTACATCCCGCTTACAAAAATTGGCCAGTTGTGGGCAATCCTGCAAAATCAGAGAGTCAGCCTGAATACAGAAGTTCCTGCAATATCAACAGATAAGTTACCGATTCTTCAGGGCAATGCTTCCTCGAGTGTCCTGTATGTTGATTTCGAGGACTACATTGAGGAATGTGGCAGTTCTGCTGATGACATTTGTTTCCTTGTTACTAATCATAATATAACAAAAACCAGTATCAATACAGGTAGATTAAATTCTATTGAACAGGTAAGGATAGATTATTCAGATGAACACATTCTCCATCAGGTGAAAAACGGTAACTTCGTCACAGATACAGGTGATTATCCCATGTCACCATTGGGAAGGGTTAAAATTGTGGATGTTGAACTTGTTTATTTTGATCTCTTTGATTATTATCCCTATGGATACAAAGGTGAAACTACATATTATCCCGCCTGGAAAATGACAGCTGAAACTTCCAATTATGGCGATGAAGTAATTATGATAAAAGCAATGGGAAAGCAACTGTGATAAATGGAAATTGAATAGTATTCAGGAGGTGGCTCTATCCACCGTTTATTTTTTAATTTTGGTCAAAAAATGACAAATTTCAAAAAATTAATACTTCCAGTAATCATATCTTCAGGAATCGTTATTATTACAACTGGAATAGATTTTCTGGGAGATGCATTGCGCCCAGTAGTTGGTGATTTTCTGACCCTCCCAGTTGTGTTTTTCGGTATGCTTCTTTTACCGTTAGCTCCCATCATATATGGATTGCTTACAGGGGATAGGATCGGGTCCGTTATTATTGGAGTTATACCTGTAGTCGGGCTTTTTCTTGACATATATTTTAGCTTAATCGTATCAGGTGAGTTTATCAGTACAAAGACATTTTCTTATTTTGGAATCCTTGCTATATTGGGTGGTCTGGTAGGATATTTTGCAGCAAGAAAAGAAATAGAGTACAACATTCTTTCGATATGTTGTTTTCTGTTCTGGATGGTAATTTTTGTCAGAGGGATTAATTGATTGAACTCAGGAAAATGCCATTTATCTGGCAATCCTGTATATATGAAGCATTGTGCCTGTAATGTTAGACCAATAGTGATCTTCTTCCCTATGCCGGATAAGCGGGAAAAAATTAATATTTTGTCTCCAGTTCTGGTTTTTAAGGAAGATGCTGGTCTCGGGAATTCCAGTCGTTAGTCAAAGTGATGAACACCATGGCACAGGTTAAATTGAATTAGGGCAAATAATATATACGATAACGTCGAATGAGAATTTACAATGTGGAGTTCCGATGAATGTTAACCAACCAGAACTCCACATTGGCCCAAAGGCAGGGTTAGGTTTGCTGTTAACAGTATATAAGCGTAGCTTTGCCTCGGGGTAATTTGAACAAATGAGGTAAAGACATGAAGAATATTACAAAAATAAGCTTGAGCATATTGCTTGTAAGCATAATGCTCATTGGGTTTGCATGGGCAGGAGCTTCCGATTCCAGCCAAGATGACTCTTTCGAAGAAGAATATTATTTCCCGGCGTATGGTGCAAACACATTTGATTCCCTGAAGAAAGATTCAAGTGTAATTGAGAGCCGGGGAGCAGTACCTGAGCTTACAGATGATAAAACAAAAGTGGAATGGGTGGCGACTCTCAGAAAAAGTCTTAACAATTCTGGAAGTGAACTTCATCCTTATATGAAAGAATGTGGTGGTCCTCTGTTAGGGTTTGGTGTAAACTATGGGGGATATATATTTGTAGAATTTGATAAGGAAGTGGGAGATATTGACCAATCTACAATTGATAAATTTTACAGTATTGTGGATACAAATGCAAAAAAATTAGAAATATCTAATGTGCCAGTAATTTTCAGAAAAGGAGAAGAAGTTTATCTTGATGAACGTGACGATGAATGGTCAGATATGATTGGTGGTATAAGGATAATATACCAAAATGCAACAAACACATGGTATGAGTCAACGTTATCATTTGCTGCAGAAGACAGCACTGGAACAAAAGGGTTTGTAATATCTGGACATTCTGCTATGACAGCTGGTAGTGTCGGAGGAGACATTTATCAACCCAGTTCAACCAGAAAAGTGGGTGAAGTAACTTACATCACGGGCCATTTTGCAGATGCTGCATGGGTTGAAGCCAGTAATGTTGAAGATGATATCTATTATGAAGATGTTGATGATGTTAGGGATGTACGTAATTATTACGATCCAAACTTAGGCAGCAAAGTCTACATGTCAGGAATTACCAGTGGCCGGACATATGGCTACGTCGAAGAAGAGTGGGATGAAATAAACCACCCCGTTTTTGGAACTCTTTATGATCAACTTTCTGCAGATTATGATTCCGACAATGGTGATAGTGGTGCACCTATCTTTAAAAAATATGGAAATCAAGTAATGATCTCTGGTGTACATTGGGGCAGTACTGCTACAAACGCCCTTTTTTCACCAATTAGTGGAGTTGAGCTAGATTTGGATGTAGAACCTTTGACGTAAGAATATCATGTATTCTGTGGTTTAGCCAGATTATTGGCGTATAATCTGGCTTTTATATTTTTGACATAACTCATATGAAGCATATAAGAGTGGAAGAAAATGCTTATAAAAAATCAAATTTACAAATTTGTAATTCTGATATTCTTTATTTCGATCTTATCAATAGTTTCAGCAAGTGCAGTTGATGTCAGGGGAAATGATTCTGGACATACGGATGAATTCTCTGATTTGAATAGTTCTAATTCCTATTTTGAAGAATATAAGGACGAACCGCTATTCATAGCCAGCAGGGGAACTTTTCCCGAAACAATTGATCAGGAATGGAATAATTCGGTATCTAAATGCTGGTTATCCATATCAACCGAAAAATCGCTTGTCGAATTTGATCCATCGGTATATGGCATCGGTAATGCTGGTGAATTTCTGGAAGTGTACTTGGGTTCTTCTTATCAGGGAAAAATAAATGAGTCAAAGATTGATGAGATATACCTGAAAATAGGTGAATACTGCAAACAGGAAGCAGTAATCAATGAAATTCCAGTGGTTTTTATGTGGACAGAGGATGATGAAAATATGCCGCTTCTTGACTACGGGCCGGAGATCCTTGAAAATGTTAAAAACGATCCATCTGTGATAGCGGTCTATGGGACAATGCCCGTAATTGAACAAGAAAGTGAAAAAAGAAGGTGGATAGATTCACTTGGTCATTCAACGGACGGGGAAATTCGCCCATTTTCTGCTGAATTTGGCGGACCTGCAACAGGTTACGGAGTCAGCATAAATGGATATCTGTTTGTGGCCATGGATATGAACAGCCCTGAAAAAGTAAATGAGTCAGTAATTGATGAAATATATCAGGCAATAGATGAGCACTTTGAACAGGAAGCTGGCATAACTGGAGTACCTGTGGTGTTTAGGTGGGAAAAACGTGCTGTTTTAGATGAAGCAATCGTTGAAGAGGAAAGCACATCTGATGAAGATGAAAATCCTGTAATCGTGGGCAATGAAACAACAGAACAAGATAAGGGGGCAAACAATCAACTACCAGGCTTCACTTCAATTCTGCTTGTCGTTGGATTGGTGCTGCTGGCAATAAGTAGAAAGTGATGATTTTTTAGGAGGATTCCGTTTCGGGAATTCCGGTTATTAATCGAAGTGATGAACATCCATATATCAAGTTGAATTGAATTAAGGCAAATAATATATACTATCACATCGAATGAGAATTTACAATGTGGAGTTCCGATGAATTTTAACCAACCAGAACTCCACATTGGCCCAAAGGCAGGCTCAAGTTTGATGTTTACAGTATATAAGTGTAGCTTTGCCTCGGGGATTAAATACAAGAGGTGAAATAATGCGAAATTTAAAGATTGGATACTCAATAGTATTGGCAGCAATATTATTGGTAAATCTGGCACTGATACCCGTATCAGCCACAGTAAATGACAGTAAAATGGAGAATGACATTTCGGATATTCCGGAATTTGAAGAATGGGTAAAACCCATGGACCTTTCGGAATACAACGGACATAAACCTCAGGTAAAACAGGAACCTCTGTCGCCGGAGGAACTTGAAAAAACAAATCCTTTCATAATTGCCTTGAATGAATCGGAAAAAAAAGAACTCAATAGTATTCCTAAAGAAACTACAACCCAGAAAGCAAAATTCGAATCAGGCGGTCAGATTTCAATTAATATACCTGCAAAGGCAACGCAACTGTCTGAAAATGAAGATAAAACAAGATCAGATCCTGATGTCAAAATCACGGAAGTAACTTATCAGTGGTATTGGGTACAGGACACAACATTCAATAATTACGTTACCATCCATAATTATGGTATCTCAACTGCAAGCGGAAAAGTTCTCTTCTGGTCAGCAGAAGATGGCTATGGTTACTACAAAGCATTCAGTAATGCTGGCTTCAGGTTCCAACATGACAGTAACTGTTCCCTTCCAGCCAACAAGTACGCAGAGTTCCATAGGTATAAAACCTATTGCTCTTGAAGTGCGGGTTGATCCGGATGATACATCTACTCATTTTGTATGGATGCCGTATGATGGAATTGAAAAGTACAATAATGATGCAAATCATCTACCTGATCCTGATAATGGAGTGAACCTGAATACAAGTGATATTTACCACTTCCCATTCAATGAAGGCTATAATATCATACTTGAAGCTGCAGTTGCAGGGGATAACAGTACTACCCCCTATGATACTGCAAACCAAATTACAGATTATGTTCATAATGTCATGCATTTTTATAAGGAGCACTTCATAAATAAAAGTTATACTGCTTCAGATATCTGGATTACAAATAACACAAATGCCAGTGGGTACTATATTGGTGTTTGTGATGAATATGCCATTCTCTCTAATGCATTTAATAGAGCACTTGGAGTACCTTCAAAACAGTACTACATGAATATGACTAACAGTTCAGGTATCCAAACTGCTCATGAAATAGCTGAGGTATGGGACGGGCAGGAATGGATTCATTCAGATCCCGCATGGAATTCTTTTGATAATCCAGACATTTATGTCTCACGGAATTGTTCAAATATGTATTTCTGGAACATGAAGAATGCAGATGATAGTCTTGATGCCGGTGATCCTACGGGAGATGGGTTGCTGCACTTCTGGCTTGATTTCGAAAGGGAATATCTAGGGATGTTGGATAAATACAACTAACATGATTGTTTCAAAATGGGTAAATACAGATTATATTTTCTGTGTTTATTCATATTTTTCAGAATGACTATCAGGGGTGGTTATATGAAAGAAATAAAGCTGATTGTAATATTTATTCTCATAATAGGAACAGTTATGCCTGCATTTGCTGAAGAACTTCCTCCTCGTCCAGGAGATGGTGATCCGATAGAAAACTATCTTATGCCGCATATCTTGAGTATGGAAGAAAATCAAGATGTCATGGACTTCATAAACACATATAGTATCAGTGATTATGAAATTGCATATATCAACGATAGTTATAAATTTATATATCTACTTCCAGAAGAAAACCATTCAAAAAAACTAGTTTTTCTTGAAAGAACTGGAGGTATCGACCAAAAATGGGAAAGAGAAATTGTATGGGTCCGGCAGATCGGGATGAATGAGACAATTCCTTTCGAACCTGCGGGTCCGCTGGATGATTTTTTCGCTGCTCATCCTGAGGCTGAAGATAATGATACAATAATTTCTTTTATCAACTCCCATGATCCGCGGAAATGGAAAGAAATACCCACAGACATGAACCAGACTTATTCACTTGTTTATCTTGTAGCCAACAGGGATGTTTTCAGGGAACTTATGTTCATGGAGCAAAAGGGCAATATCAGATGGGTCAAGACATTCAATGAGTTACAGGTATCCGTGGATAAGGAACAGGCACTCCATATAGCTGCAAAGGAGATGAATTCATCGGTATCTCCGATTGATATCCACGTTGTATTCCGGGATTCACATCCTTTCTGGGTTGTGACTTACATAACAGGCCCCTCTGTCACTACCTTTTATATCGATACTGGTGCCGGTGAAGTTTACTATTACCTGAAGGATGCAGAAACTGATGAGCCCAAGAAATCTTCATACAAAGTTCCCGGTTTTAGTGGAATGTTTACTTTGATTGCATTTGGAGTGTCTCTTTGGATAGCAAGGGAAAGGGGAAAGAGTTGATTGTGTTGATATATTAATTACACTCAGTGATTGATCTCATGAATAGTCTTGATTACAAATAATCCCGAAATAATAACGTATAATCTGAATTATTATTTGGAAAATAAACAAAAAAAGAAGTTGATGCATAGCCTTGAAAGCTATACATCACATGTTTTGTCTCAAATTACATTCCGCCCATGCCTGGAGGCATGCCGCCCATACCTGGAGGCATTCCGCCGCCCATGCCTGGTGGCATACCGCCTTCGCCACCGCCGCCTGATGGGGATGGGTTGGAGGATGCAATTACATCGTCGATTCTCAGGATCATTATGGATGCTTCTGCTGCAGCATTGATTGCCTGGGTCTTTATTCTCAGGGGTTCAACGACACCTGCGTCCCACATGTCAATGACTTTTCCACTGTAGACATCAAGACCGGCGGTCTTGGCGCCCTTCTCATGGTGGGAGCGAAGTTCTACAAGCATGTCGATTGGGTCCAGGCCAGCGTTTTCTGCAAGGGTCCTTGGGATAACTTCAAGGGATTCTGCAAATGCTTTAACTGCCAGCTGTTCCCTGCCGCTTAGGGATGATGCGTAATCCTGCAGCTGAAGGGCCACTTCCACTTCTGGACCGCCGCCGCCGGATACGAGTTTTTCATCCTCTATGGCTACGCCGACTACGCGCAGAGCATCATGGAGTGCTCTTTCAATATTGTCGACTACATGTTCGGTTCCGCCGCGCAGGAGGATAGATACGGATCTTGGGTTGACACAGCCGGTAATAAAGACCATGTTGTCGCCAGCAATCTTTCTTTCTTCCACGGTCTCGGTCTTTCCAAGATCGTCTGCGGTCATTTCCTCGATGTTGGTAACCAGTTTACCACCGGTGGAACGTACGAGTTTTTCCATGTCACTCTTTTTGACACGTCTGACTGCAAATATTCCTTCCTTGGCAAGGAAGTGCTGTGCCATGTCATCAATACCTTTCTGACAGAAGACAACGTTTGCACCGCTTGCAACGACTTTGTCTACAAGGCCTTTGAGCATCTTTTCTTCCTGGTCAAGGAAGGACTGGAGCTGGTCAGGAGAGGTGATGGATATTTCTGCGTCGACTTCAGTTTCTTTGAGTTCGATGGCACTGTTGATAAGTGCAATCTTTGCATCGGTGACTTTCTTTGGCATGTTGGAATGTACACGCTCTTTGTCAAGGATCATTCCTTCAATGAGTTCTGAATCCTCGATACTGCCACCGACCTTCTTTTCTACCTTTATATTGTCGATGTCGATGTTTTCGCCATCAGTCTTGTCTGCAATGCTTGCGACAGCGGATACGGCGATTTCGCTGAGTACATCTTTGGAAGCCTCTGCACCCTTTCCTGTCATGGCAGTATTGGAGATGTTTATCAGGGTGTCCTTGTTATCGATTGTAACTTTCTGTGCAAGTCCCTTGAGCAATTCGCCAGCTTTCTCGGCTGCCATCCTGTATCCGGATGCGATGATTGTTGGATGTACATCCTGCTCGATCATGTCTTCTGCCTTTTTGAGCAGTTCACCGGTGATCACAGCAGCAGTGGTTGTTCCATCTCCTACTTCATCATCCTGGGTCTTGGAAACTTCCACGATCATCTTGGCAGCAGGGTGCTCAATGTCCATTTCCTTGAGTATGGTTGCACCGTCATTTGTAATCACTACGTCACCAAGGGAGTCTACAAGCATCTTGTCCATTCCCTTTGGTCCGAGTGTGGTCCTGACAGCTTCAGCCACAGCTTTTGCAGCCATTATGTTGTTGCTCTGGGCATCCCTGCCCCTGGTTCTCTGATTTCCGTCTCTTAAAATAAAAATTGGCTGTCCACCAGCCATCTGTCCTGCCATTACTTTTACCTCCGTATTATATACATCAAATTGATATTCCCTGTATTATACAGGTCGTTTGTACATGTTTGTGGTTCTATATAAATATTGCTGCAAGGGGAATATCGGTTAACCTATTGAAAATTGTATTCTAAAAATTAGTATAATAAAAAAAAGAAAATCAGCCAACAATGGCTTTTTGGGATCTTCTTTTGAATCTCCTCTTTGTACCTGCAGAAGAATATCTCTGTGCAGGTGCAGTGTGTGCCTTGTTAGCTCTGGCTTTTTTAACTTTGATTGTGTTGCCTTTGCGTCCTTTTATTTTTACCCATTCAATACTTCCGGTTTTGCCCATAATTATCACTCTCTATGATATTGATTATTTGAATATGTGGATTACTTTAGAGGGAATGCTAGTTATTAAAGGTTGCGGAAAAAAGATGTGAGGATTATCTCCTTATCACTCTCAAAAATCATATCTCAATCTATCATTCCTGTTTGCTTCTTATAAGGATGGTTGGAAAGATAAAAAAAAAGGAATAAGGGTTAAATTGCCTTATTCAGTTTCAAGCCATTCATTAACTCTGTCAGGATTGTTTTCGACCCATTTTGCAGCGGCTTCTTCAGCACTCATTCCTGCTTCAATGTCGGTCATTACGGTCTGTATCTCTTCGTGGTTATACTCTAAATTGCTGATGATTGCATAGAGTTCAGGTTTTTCTTCTTTGAGTCCATGTCTTGCAAGTGTTTCTATGTTATCGCCATCTCCATAGGCCTGCTGTGGATCATCCAGCATCTTCAGGTCATATCTGCCGAATGCCCAGTGAGGTGTCCAGAGGGTGACAACGATTGGTTTCTCATCCCTGTAAGCACTATCAAGGGCAGATGCCATTCCAGCACTGCTGCTGGCTCTAAGTTCGTATTCCAGGTCATACATATCGATTGCATTTTCGGTATTGTGCATTATTCCTGCACCGGGATCAATACCGGTGATTTCAGCATTGAACTTCTCCTTGTTTGCATTCAGGTCTTCGATGGAATTAATATCTTCCATGTAAGTTGGTACTACAAGGCCGAGTTTGCAGTCTTCAAGATTTGGACCAACTCTGTCAACCTGGTCCCCATACTGTTCCCAGTAATTTGCCTGGGTTTGTGGAAGCCATGCACATGTGGTAAAGTCAAACTGGCCATCAGCAAGTCCCTGGTATAGTGGGCCTGCATCGACAGATATTATTTCTACTTCATACCCTTCCTGTTCGAGAACTTGCTTTATTACATTGGTATTTGCAATTGCATCATCCCACATTACATATCCGATAGTTGCTGATTTTTCTTCAGTGCCAGCACCTTCGTTTTCTTGCTGGGTACATCCGGCAGCAAAGAGGGAAAGCACTAACAATATTCCTATTATAATCATTTTTAATTTATTATCCATATTTTTCTATTCCTCCTTTCTTATTGGATAAAAGTAAAAAGACTGTTCAGGCCTTATTTGGGTGTAAGGTGCCGGGTCAGTCTGACAAGGACAATCGCTATAATCACAATACTGAGTCCTGCTTCGAATCCAACTCTGATACCTACTCGCTGGATTCATATCAATACGTTATAACTCAGGCTACAGGCTTCGATCATGGAAGCAGTAACGACCATTGAAAAGGCCAGCATAATAGACTGGTTAACACCGGCCATTATACTCTTAAAAGCAATCTGGATATCTAGCTTCATAAGTTTCTGCCAGGACTGAGCCAAAAATATTGACAACCTCTACAAATTCTGTTGGTGCCTGTGTAATATTCAGGTTTAATAAGTAGGATTGCAGGACCAGTGCAGCAGATGTCATTACAGGCTCAATGGTTTTCGTGGATACTTCCACAGGTCCATTGTTACAATTAAAATATATCCAATGCCGGTACCTTAAGCGATTTTCCATTTCTTCTTGGATATATGGAATCCCTGAACGTGATGCTAGTTATTAAAGGTTGTGGAATAATAAAAGAAAAAGGAAGTGAGGATTTTATCCTCACTGAGTTCCAAGTACTTCATCATACTTTTCAGGATGCTCTGCAAGCCAATTTTGAGCTGCCTGTTCTGGCTCATTTCCTTCATCGATAGCGATCATTATTGATTCGATATCATTAAGATCCATTTCATAGTTCTGGATAAGCTGGTAGAACTCTGGTCTATCCTCTTCAAAACCGGGTCTTGTGAGGATGACAAGGTTGTCACTTCCTCCATACACTCCTTTTGGATCTTCAAGGAATTGCAGGCCTTCCATACGTGCGAATGTCCAGTGTGGCCTCCAGAGGGTAGCTACGATCCATTCCTCATTGTCAACTTTGCCCTGAAGCTCGGCTGCCATTCCCACAGTACTGCTGGAAGATAATACATATTCTTCAAGGTTGTATTCCTCGAGGGCCTTCTCTGAGGTTATCATTATTCCTGCACCTGGTTCAATACCAGTGATTTTTCCATCGAATTTGCTGGCATTGCCTTTCAGGTCTTCCACGGTGGTAATTCCGGAATCATATACGTAGTCTGGAACAGCAAGTCCAATTTTAGCACCTGAGGATACAACCTGTGCCTTGTTCAGACTGTCTCCGTATTTTTCCCAGTAGGAAGCCTGGGTTGCAGGTAACCATGTGTGTATAAGGACATCGATGTCTCCCTGTGCAGTTGCCTGGTATAGACCACCGACATCTGCGGATACAATCTCATATTCATGGCCTCCTTCATCAAGGATACCTGTGAATACATATCCTCCTGCACGCGAGTCATCCCACTGGATTAATCCAATTCGTACTGGTTCTTCTGTTGTTTCTTCTGTCGGGCCTTCTTCCTGTGATGTGCAACCTGCACCAATCAGGGCGATTGCTACCACAAAACATGCTAGCATTTTCAAAACATTATATCTCAAGCTATCACTCCTTTTTGCATTTTATAAATATGGTTGGAACGATAAAAAAACAGGAATAAGGGTTAAATTGCCCTTATTCAGTTCCAATCCATTCATTAACTCTATCTGGATTGTTTTCAACCCACTTTGCAGCGGCTTCTTCGGCATCCATGCCGCCTTCCATATCAGCCATTACGGTCTGAATTTCTTCATGGGTCCAGTTGAACCTGCCGATGATTGCATAGAGTTCTGGTTTTTCTTCCTCGAGTCCCTGTCTTGCAAGGGTTTCTACATTGTCAGATTCTCCATAGGCCTGCTGTGGATCATCCAGCATCTTCAGGTCATATCTGCCGAATGCCCAGTGAGGTGTCCAGAGGGTGACAACGATTGGTTGCTCATCCCTGTAAGCACCATCAAGAGCAGATGCCATTCCAGCACTGCTGCTGGCTTCAAGATCGTAATCCAGTCCATACACATCGATTGCATCTTCTGTGTTCTGCATGATACCTGCACCGGGGTCAATACCGGTGATCTTTCCATTGAACTTCTCCTTGTTTGCATTCAGGTCTTCGATGGAATTAATGTCTTCCATGTAAGTTGGTACTGCAAGACCGAGTTTACAATCTTCAAGATTTACTGCAACTCTGTCAACCTGGTCTCCATACTGCTCCCAGTAATTTGCCTGGGTTTGTGGAAGCCACGCGGATGTTGTAAAGTCAAACTGGCCGTCTGCAAGTCCCTGGTAAAGTGGGCCTGCATCAACAGCGATTATTTCTACTTCGTAACCGGCCTGTTCAAGGACCTCTTTCATTACGTTGGTACTGGCAATTTCACCATCCCACATAACATAACCGATACTCGTGGTTTTTTGTTCATCTGCACCATTATCGGTTTCTTCACCTTCGTCTCCCTGCTGGGCACAACCAGCGGCAAAGAGAGAAAGCACTAACAAAATTCCTACTATTACTGCTTTATATTTATTATCCATTTTCTATATTCCTCCTGTGTTAATTGGATAAAAAGAATGAAGGCTTTAGCACTTACTTTGGTGTAAGGTGCTGTGTAAGCCTGTCAAGAACAATAGCGATTATGACAATTCCAAGTCCTGCTTCGAATCCAACTCCTATATCAACCCTCTGGATTCCTATCAATACCTGGTATCCAAGGCCACGGGCTCCGATCATTGAAGCAATAACGACCATTGAAAGGGCAAGCATTATACATTGGTTAACACCGGCCATTATTGTCTTTAAAGCTACAGGTATTTCGACCTTGATAAGTTTTTGCCATGAGGTTGAACCAAAAGCGTCGGCAACTTCTACCAGTTCTTTGGGAACCTGTGTTATTCCAAGAGTTGTAAGCCTGATTGCTGGGGGCATGGAGAAAACAACGGTTGCAATCATACCCGGCACGTTACCAAGTCCAAAGAAGATAACTGCTGGGATAAGGTAAACAAATGAAGGCATAGTCTGCATAAGATCCAGAATCGGTCTCAATATCCTATGAAGAGTCTCACTCTTTGCTGCAAGTATACCCAACGGAATACCTATTATTAGAGCCAGTGCAGCAGACGAAATTACAAGAGCGATTGTTTCCATTGAATATTCCCACAGATCCATACTCAGTATAACTATGAATCCAAGGGCCGTGCCTAAAGCAAGTTTCCAGTCCTTTCGCCCAACTACGTATGCAATGGCTGCAATCAGCACAACAAATAACAGAGGCGGCATTGCCATCAGTACATCTTTGAAAATATCAATGACAAACCCAAAGAGAGCACTGAATGCATCAAGGATGAAGCCAAAAGTATCACTTATCCAGTATACTAAAGATTCGACAATGCTTCCTAGGGGGAGTTGTGGTACTATCATTGTTCTACCTCCTCAACTTGCTCTTCATCCTCAGTGGTCTTAAGTGCAGCAAGGATACTGCCTCTGACGACCACACCTACAAGTTTGTCATTTTCATTAACAATCGCAATTGGCTGGTCAGTTTCCGCCCGGATGGATATGAGGTCTTGAAGTGGAGTATCGACTGTAGTTTTCGGGAATTCCTTTATGATTACATCTTCCATGGTCTTTCCGGCTTTCTGTGCTCGGACTGCATCATCGACTTTCAGGAATCCCTGAAGACGCTTGGCTTTATCCACTACGTATATGGAGGATATGCCATGCTTTTCCATGAGTTTCAGGGCAACTTGCAGACCGGATTTGAGTGATACAACCGGGTCAGGCCTCTTCATTACATTCTCAGCAGTAAGGATCTTTGTTTTGTCCACACCGGCAACGAACTTGGACACATAATCGTTCGCAGGGTTTGTGAGAATCTCTTCAGCAGTCCCGATCTGGGCAATTTCTCCATCTTTCATCAAGGCAATACGGTCACCGAGCTTGAGGGCCTCATCAAGGTCATGTGATACGAAAACAATTGTTTTCTGCATCTTTTCCTCAAGTTCAAGCAACTCGTCCTGCATCTCACTGCGGATAAGCGGATCAAGGGCACTGAATGCTTCATCCATTAAGAGGATCTCCGGATCTGTTGCAAGGGCTCTCGCAAGTCCGACCCTCTGCTGCATACCTCCACTCAACTGGGATGGTTTACTGAACTCATGTCCTTTCAGTCCAACAGTTTCGATTGCTACTGATGCCTTTTCATGTCTACCTCTTTTGAGAAATCCTGTATTTCAAGACCATAGGCAACATTATCGATGATGGTTCTGTGTGGCAAAAGGGCGAAATTCTGGAAGACCATGCTGATCTGTTTTTCCCTTATCAACCTGAGTCTCTCACTGGAGGCCTTTGTAACATCCTCATCGCCAATAGTTATCGATCCGGATGTGGGTTCAATGAGCCGGTTTAGGCAACGTAGAAGGGTTGACTTACCGGAGCCTGAAAGCCCCATAAGTACAAAAATTTCTCCTTCATACACATCAAAACTCACATTATACAGTCCTACGGTCTGGCCAGTCTTGTTGAAGATTTCATCTTTTGAAAGACCTTCTTCAACATAGGACAAAGCTTTCTTTGGATGCTTCCCAAAGATCTTTGTTAAGTTGCTAACTACAATTTTCTTCATTCTTTCCTCAGAAATAAAAATAACCCCTTTTTTTTTAATAGGTTATTTAGTAAAAGATTATAACAATCTTTTTTGTAAACATAATTCAATATTAAATAGGGAATAATCGTTTGGAATTCAAACTATAAATGGCTTAATTCTTTTTATACTTTATGGTGATACATTTTCGATGAAAACGTGGCGCTATCTGCTGAAAATTCCAGTCTATGTGAATAATTATATATTGTCAGGGACCTCTCTTAGCATTAAATGTCACTTGAACCGATTCACATAAAAGCCATACAAGAAATCGCATCAGGTATTGAAATGGATGTAGAGCAGGAAGATGAAGATAGCGATGCTACTGATCTTTTTGATTTTTTGAAAGAACTAAAATACGGCTCCAGAATTGTTTTGAAATCCATCGGGAGGCTATACAGGGGAAAGGTAGATATGGCCCGAATGTCACAATCAAAAGACCCTGTTGAAAGAACTCTTTCTTCTGATAGTGGAAGTACCAACACTTTTCTCTTTGACTCGGGGCTTGCACTGGATTTCTGTCATTGTGCAATGGCATCCTCGCCAAGCGACCTTGGTATCCATTCCAAAAGAACAATAGTTGCTGCTACTTATTCCTCTTCTGCAAATGTTACTATCAACACCTCGCAGGACTGGAAATTATTTGATAGGGGCAATGGCAGAAGTCGCCTGGTAAAAATTGAGGCAGGTCTGCTGGAGACAAGGGAAAAACGCCTCGTTCACAATATTGCTCTTTACCTTTCCGAGTCCGAACATATTCTCTGGATGAAAGATATTTTCACAAAAGGGGATTTTTTCATAATGGATGGTCCCATATACCCTAAACAGTTAATGTACTGGATGGTTGTCCCCTCTGAAGAAGTCAGAATAAGATATGACCCTTCAGCATTGAAAATATTGCAAAATTACATTGACATAATGGACCATGCAATGGATAATAGTCTTCCACTGGTAGGATTTGTGAAAAATCCTGAAGATATGCAGATAGTACAAACGCTTAAAAGGAAGGAAATGGAGCTGGATATACCCTGGCTGGTAGATGCCCAGTTTTTCAAAAATGTCCTCCATCCTTCTGCTGAAGACTCACGCAATTGTATTACGTATACAAACTGGTTCATGCAACCCAACCAGTTCTATGAGAATATGCTCCAGACCACAAGTCCTTTGATGGATAGTTCTCTTTCCCACAAATATGATGCAGAGGATTATGCATTGACATTTTTTGTGATCTATGTTCCTGCTATGAATGTTCTTTTTAAAGTAGAATCTCCTTATGGTCTGACAAAAGATGATGATCAGAGGCACCTGCTCACTCGCAAAGTATTATATGACATTTCAGTAGGCGGTGTCCCACCGACCCTCTCCAAGGTGGATTCTATCGCAAAGATACGCAAAAAAGAAAGGAAACAGATTCTTGGGCAATTCAGTAAACTCAGGGTCGATACGAAATACAACGATATACGCTGGAGTGATACAGATGGATAACGATGACGATATACTTGCTTATGCCACAGGTGAGAAGGGGGACAGTGTATCCTCGAAAGAACCGGTTGAAGATTTTGAGGAATATGTTCCTGATACAGTGGATAATCCGGATGAACTGTCCTTAGATGATGCGCTGGGTACAATTACAACAGGAATTGACCCGCTGGAAATAACTGAATCAGGTGCACGACTTACTGGTTACATTACTTCTTCGCACAGGCCGAATGTCAGGCTTGGTACATATGTACTGGTTCCCTACGGAGATGAAGATCTGTTTGCAAGGGTCTGGAAACTGCAGTACCTTCAGGAATTTGAAGTTGATGATGCGACAGAGTTGCATTCCCGGCGCATGTTAAAGGCCAATAATACCAATGAGATAGATTACAAATTCCTTGCATATCTTGATCCTCTATGTATCCTGTCTCCCGCAAAGGCAGGACTAATGCGTCGCATGGCCGACAGGCTTCCCCGTCCCAATACTCCGATACTACCGGTTTCTGAAAAACTCAAGATCCAGACCGGTCTCAACATTCCTACAGAAGGTATTTTCCTGGGACATTTGAGTGTGGGGGGTGAACTTGTCAGGACACATGCTTCTCCTCCAACAGTTGCCTACTACCTGCGCAATGATTATTCAATGGGGGATCCTCTCATGTTCCGTCATATGCTGGTGTGCGGAAGTACCGGGACGGGGAAAACCTTCCTTACAAAGAATATTCTGCGTCAATTCCTGTCATCGGACAACCAGTATCTTGTAAGGGGGGAGCAGGGCAGGAAGAAAAACCCATGTCTTGTGATAATGGATCCACAGGATGAATATTCCCAGCTTTTTGAGGATAATGCGGATATAGGATATGGCGATGAAGTAACTTTTGCAGAAGAGCACGTCTTGCATGGAGGCCATCAGGATACAAGGACATTCCTGGCAAGTGTGGACGGTCAGTCCTATCCGGGTAAATCCCGTGCACAACAAATGGAATTTACAATTCCTTTCGAACTTGTAAGGAATAATTCCTGGTTGATATCAGCAGCGGAATTGACAGAAAACCAGTATATAGGCCTTGAGCTGTTGATTGAGGATTATTTCAAGACTCCTGCAAACCATACTTATCAGGGATTTACAGATTTCATTGCGGATGAAGGCACACGTTCTGTATATGTGGATAGTGGGAAAATCCATGAATCCTCCTATGATGCTATTGTGCGTAAGGTCAAAAATCGCTCTTTTAGCAAGGTATTTGACCAGCCGGCAAAACCGATAACCGAAATACTTGATGAGGTTTTCAAGCCTGGCAGGGTCAGTGTTTTCCCGACTGAATATATAAATAATAGCCGTATCAGGGATCTCATTACTCTCACCTTGATGACAATTGTAGTGGATAACAAACTCAGCACATCAGGCAATGATTCTGTTAAGAAAACCCCTGTATTACTGGCTCTTGATGAAGCACACAGGTATCTTTCGGGTGCGATGTCGGCTCATTCAAGACGTATTGTTTCCCGATTCGCAGATGCAGCAAGGCAGGGGCGCAAGGAAACACTTGGTCTTTTCCTGATTACCCAGGATCCACAGGACATCGATGACACAGTGCTCAAGCAAATAAATAGCAGGATTATTCTCAATCTCTCAAACGACAATGCCATAAATGCATTAAATGTTCCCTTGGAATTTGAAAAAAGGATTCCTTATCTTCGCAAGGGACAGATGATAATTCAGAGTCCGGATAACAGTGATATTGTGGAGGTTACCGGTCTGCATAAATGTGTGGTAAAACACGCCTGATCAGGCACGGGGGATGGTGGCCCAGAAAATGCTCCCTTTTCTATCTTGCCTGTCCTCAACACCTGTTTGGCCGCCATGTAGCTCCATTATCTTTTTTACAATTGCAAGTCCAAGCCCGGTTCCTTTTATACTGACAGATGATCCTGCTCTTTCGAATCTTTCAAATATGAGTTCTTTTTTATCATCGGGTACTCCCTCCCCCTCATCGATGAAACGTATTTTCCACATATCATTATCTTCAATTATATCTATGGTAATGTGGCCCCTTTGAGGTCCGTATTTTATTGCATTTGAAAGCAGGTTGGAAAATGCTTCCTGAATTGATTTGTGAATGTTTGCAAGGTATTGTCCACTGGTATTTATTTTCAGGTCAACTTCTTTTTCTTGAATTTCTTCTGCATATTCGTTTGCAACTTTTTGCAACATCATGGCAAGGTCTGCTTTTTCGAATTTGATATCTGTGAGTGTATCAAGTTTTACAAAAACAGATGCATTTTCAATAAGTTCCAGTATCCTGTTTATGTTCCTGTTGATAGTAATGGCCATCTTCTTTTTTTCTGCGTCCTCTTCCCTTTCGATCAGCAACTGTGAGTAACCCTTAATTATTCCTGCAGGATTTTTCAGATCGTGACTTACTATGTCTCCAAATAGCTCTTTGACATGGTAGTTTTTTTCAAGGCTTTTGGTATATTGTTCAAATCTTTTTTCTGCATCCCTTCTCTCTGTTATATCTCTGATTATTGCCATATCAGCAGGCATGTTGTCGTGTTCTATGTAAGATGCACTGATCTCTACAGGAACCCTTAATCCTTGTTTGCTGAGCATTTCAGTTTCATATCTTTCCGGGATATCGGGATCTTTTTTGAGCCTGCGATGATATCGCTCGCTGATCATATTGATGTTTTCAGCAGGAAAAATATTTTTAAAATCCATTCCCTTAAGTTCTTCAGATGTATATCCGATTATCTCCCTGAATTTAGGGTTTGCAAATATTATGGCCTCCTTCTGGATTATGATTATCCCATCATTACTTTTTTTGACCAGGGTGGAATACATATCCGTAGGATATTGTTTTGATTTATCCATTTCTTCCACAATTACTCCCCATTTCATTTAGCGATAAATTAGTTCCTAATAGTGCTATGTACTGTTTTTGTTTTATCTTTTTGCCGAAACGTATATATTCAGGTAATGCCTATGAAGGGCCGCACAAATGGGCCGGTAGCTTAGTCAGGCAGAGCGATGGACTCTTAATCCATAGGCCGAGGGTTCAAATCCCTTCCGGCCCGCCTATTTTGCTTTTCTTATCTTAATCTAATAATATATTATCTCTTTTCTTCAGTTAACTAAAAAGGCTGAACAACAAAACCTATATACTACTTTCTTAATATTTATTGATAAGGAATGGGGTTCCGTGAGGTGATAGTTAGCCATCTATCTCATTCCTTGATATAAATGGAGGATTTGAAAATATGTTATATATGGATGTTAGTACATGGGAACCTACTCTCAGTGACAAGGTAATTGAACACTTCAAGGAACTAAAACCACCTGCAGGTATCAATATAATAAAACAGTGGGTTGACCTTACAGGAGGACGTTATTTCATCCTCTACGAATGTGATGATGCAGAAGCCTATGCGGCTTTCAACCTTCCATGGTCTGATATCTGCGAAATAGACAGTGTTCCTGTTATGGAATCAACTGATTTCATAAAACTAATGTCAAAGCAATAATTTATAAGGGAAGTTTAATCTTCCCCTATAAGTTCTACTTCTTTTTTATCATTGCCGATTTCGATCTCAACGACTCCGGGGCGAAATGGGGTTGTATCATAAGTATAACGAATATTACCTTCAGGATCGGCTTGAATGACCTGTGAGGCTTTTACGTCCATCTGGACCGTTTCTGTATTTTCCTGAGCATCCCCACTGATGTTTATATTGAAGGTACCGGAAGGCACATTTGTGTCTATGTATGTGGCCACTGACTCTTCAGCATCCCTGTGTTGTCGGAAAGGCATCAACATTTTAACGGTAAATGTCATGTTCTTAACAGGCCTTGTTTGGACTTTAAATTCATTCGGTCCTTCTGGAATTTGGACTTTCCGGAAATCATGACTGTACCTGCCATCATTCACCTCAACTGCCACATTGAATCTCACTATCATGTTTATGCGGGCGTCGGGCTTCGTATTGCCCGTTATTGTGATATTTTCACCGGGTTTGAGCTGCTTGTGTGATACGTCCCACTCAATATCGGAGTCCTTTGTGTCTGGCTTTTCTTCTATAGGTTTCAATATAGAGCTTATTATTTTGTAAAATCCCAAAAATATGTTGTATCCTGTTGTTGAAATGGAAAATCCCCCTTGTTCTATAAACATAATTGAACGTATGCCAATTTATTTTCTTAGGCCCGTTTTCAACGAGTTGTTTATATGTATTATCAGTTATTATCTTATATAAAATTCACAGGAGAGTGAGATTTATACCCAAGGTTAGTGTGGATATCCCCCAGCAGTTGCTGGATGATCTTAATTGTCACGTAGGGGAGGATAGGAAATTCGTGAGCCAGTCGGATGCTATCCGGACTGCAATACGTAAATTACTGGACAGGATGGATGATGTGGATACAAGGCATGGAAGAGTTAAAGAATAAGATTTGATTTTAAATAATCCATACATTCTGTACCATTTTCCAGATTTTTCATTTCTGTAATGAACAACCCTTCATAACCGTCAACCCTGTCAAATACTTTTTTCCAGTCAATACAGCCCTTGCCAAGGGGGAGGTGCTCATCCCTTTTTTCATGGTTGTCATGTATATGGGAATGGACCATTACTTCTCTACAGGAATCCAGAAATTCATCAAGCAAGCCCATTGTATTGGCATGGCCGATATCCAGCGTCATGCCTATATTATCTGTATCTACCTTTTCTATTATTTCCAGTATTTCAGCAGGATATTTTCCAAATATATGGGGCATATCTGGCATATTCTCCAGTGCAATAATAATTCCTTTATCCTCTGCAATCGTGCTTATCTCTTTCAGTGATCCTATCGTATTATCCCAGGCTTTTTCGGGATATAATGCTCCTTCAGGGGAGAGATAACCAGGATGGATTACTGCAATTTCAGCAAGACCTGATGCCATGTGCAGGCAATGTCCCATCTGCCTTACAATTTCTTTATGTATGCCGGGATTGAGGGTTGCAAGGTTTATGTCAGAAAATGGCAGGTGTATTGTGAAGGTCAGGTTAGTTGTATCCTTTATCTGTTGTACCCTGTCAATATTTTCAGCAGTAATTTTCTGTTTTCCTTCCTGTACAAGTTCGATTGCTGAATATCCCATCTCTTCCAGTTCATAAGCCCATTCAAGTGGCTTTTCTCCGCTTGCTCTTGCAGAAAAACCGATTGCTGGTGACAACTTACTCACCTTCTCTTAAGGGGGGCATTTCCTTTTCATAAACAGGTTTTCCTTCTTCTGTGGGAGGGGCTAACCAGTTAATTATATATTCCAGTTCCCCTTCATTACATTTAATTTCCACATGGATCGACCCGAGCTCTTCTTCTCCTGCAGGAAAACTGATGCGTCCTACAAAAGCAACCTGTTTATTGAGCATGAAACTCATTTTTTCTTCCGGGCTTTGTATTCCCTTTTCTAGAACGGACCTTGCGGTGTCGAGAATTTCTTCATCCCGCAGCAGGTGGTGGAATATTTGCAGGTCACGATGGTTGCAATCTATAACTGCAATATTATCATCTAAACGGGGTGTAAGACCACTAATTCTTGTGAGTGCCCCACAGACCTTTGAGGCATCCTCTGTTGGATTTACAGGGGCCCATAACTTAACGCTGGCCATTTATCTTTTCCACCGTGTCTTTTACGTGTTGTCTGAACTCCTTGAGACTTGCAGTGTTGTCAATGGTTACATCGGCAGTTTCCATTGCCTGGCCCATTCCCCATTTCATTTCCCTTTCATCCCTGATTTTCAAATCTTCGATTTTTTGCATGTCATCGCTTCTGCATCTTTTACGCACACGTTTAAACCGGTTTTCAATAGGGCTGCTTATAGCTATTAATGAAAATTCATTTCCAAATTCTTTCTTGAAAGTTTCCACCTCTGCAATCCCGCGGACGCCATCTATCACAACAACATCGTTATCTTTCTGTTTGATTTTCGGGATACATCTCCTGGCAACGGCATCCATGCCTTCTTTGTCCCTCAGGTCATTGGCTACCGTTCCAGTGTTGCTGTCTGTTGGATCGAGCTGGCGGTGCTTGACCTCTTCCCGGATCACATCTCCCATATTGATTACGTTAAGTCCCATATTTCGGATCACTTTTGAGGCTTCGGATTTCCCGGAGGCGGGCATTCCTACAAAGGCTATTATTTTCATGAGTTGCTTCTCCTCTCCTGCCTTATGATATGTTATTATTTATATATCGTTATCCCATAGGACATATCATGCAAATCGGAAAGGTAAGGCTTGGAGGAAACCTTTTACTTGCTCCAATGGCAGAGGTTACCAATCTTGCCTACCGGGTAGTTTGCAGGCGCAGAGGTGCATCTTTTGCTTTTACCGAGATGATAAATTCCGAGGCGATATTGCACGACAATGCAAAATCACATCATATGGCGTTAAGTTGTCCGGATGAGGGTATATTTGGTGTCCAGATATTTGGAAGATCCCCGGTTTCTATGGCAAAAGCTGCCTGCCTGATTGAAAATGAAACATCACCTTCAATTATTGATATAAATGCGGGCTGCCCGTCTCCCCGAATCCGGAAAACGGGTGCGGGCTCAAAGCTTATGGAAAAACCCGATGTACTGGAAAATATTATACAGTGTGTGGTGGAATCAGTAAATGTGCCGGTAACTGTAAAGATACGAGTATTCAGGGATGTGTCACAGACTGTAGAACTCGCATCAAGGCTTGAAAATGCCGGTGCCTCAGCCATAACAGTCCATGGAAGGACTGCCATGCAACAATATTCAGGTGTGGCGGATCATTTGTACGCTCGCAGGATCAAAGAGGAGTTATCAATTCCTGTTATTGCAAACGGGGATATAAGGCACGGTGTTTTTGCTGCCCGGGTTCTTGAATATACGGGATGTGACGGTCTTATGATAGGGCGGGCAGCCATGGGGGATCCTGATATCTTCTCAAGGATAGCGGCATTTCTTGAAAGCGGCATTAAGTTTCCTCCTGCCGATTGTGATCAGCGAAAAAGCAGTCTGGAGGAATATCTGAAACTACTGGAAGCCTATGGTTTGGACAAAAAAGTAAATCTGGCAGCACATTCTGCGTGGTTTACCAGGGGTCTTGCAGGTTCCAGATCTTTTCGCAAATCCATCCAGAACGTAAAGAGTAGTGAGGGTATTATTTCTAGGATGGAAATGCTATGCAGGGAGGCTTAATTGTTTTTTTGGGTTCTTTAAAATAAATTTCTGTCATTTGTTGTCACCGAAAAACTAAATAGGAATTAGCTATTCTACACAATTAAACATTGCATTTATTCCAATTACCATCCAAACGGTAATTGTTGATGCATGCGGGTTCGTATCCGCTATCTACAATTATATGTCCATTACGTTTGTTACGGAGAATACAGATGAAAGAAATAAGAATACATGGTCGAGGCGGACAGGGTTCGGTAACAGCAGCCGAACTACTGGCAGGCGCCGCTTTTGAGGATGGCCAGTTTAGCCAGGCATTCCCGGCCTTTGGTGTAGAAAGACGTGGAGCACCGGTTCAGGCTTTCACAAGGATCAGTGATGCCCCAATCAGGCTCAGAAGCCAGATTTATGAACCAGATTACGTAATTGTTCAGGATCCCACACTTATTGAGGTGGTGGATGTTGAAAGCGGGGCAAAGGATGATGGTATCATACTTATTAATTCTGATTTTGCTCCGGAAGATTTTGATCTTGACACAAATGCCCGTATAATGACCGTGAATGCAACAAAGGTAGCTCTTGATATCATTGGAAGGCCTATTGTCAATACTGTTCTTTTAGGAGCCTTTGCCGGTGCAACGGGTGAGGTCAGGGCCAGTTCCATTGTCAATGCGGTAAAGGGGCGTTTCTCAGGTAAGATCGGAGAGAAAAATGCAGAGGCTGTACAGAAAGCCTATGACTTGATGGCGGAGGAAAAATAATGAGCATACAACTCGGAGGAGTATGTCAACCCGGTACCACGAGGGCAAACAAGACCGGTGGCTGGAGAACTTTCAGGCCTGTCTATGACTACGATAAATGCATCAAATGTAAATTATGTGAATTGCTCTGTCCTGATATGGCAGTATTACCCAGGGACGACGGATTCTTTGAATTTGATTATGATTACTGTAAAGGATGCGGAATCTGTGCCAATGAATGTCCCAAGGAAGCCATTGATATGGTACTGGAGGAGAAATAAATGACAGTTATACGTACCCTTGACAAGGATAAGATGGATGTGGCCGAAGGTTCCTATGCAGTGGCCCATGCTGTGAAGGTATGCAGGCCAAATGTTATTTCCGCATATCCTATCACACCACAGACCCATATTGTGGAGGATCTTTCCCAGTTTATGGCTGATGGTGAGATTTCCAACTGTGAATATATAAACGTGGAATCCGAGTTCTCCGCCCTTTCGGCCCTTGTAGGATCTGCAGCAGCAGGTGCCAGGTGTTATTCGGCCACCACCTCGCAGGGTCTGGAACTGATGCATGAGGTGCTTTTCAATGTATCAGGAATGCGCCTGCCGGTTGTAATGACCATCGCAAACCGCGCGGTAAGTGCTCCTATTAATATCTGGAACGATCACCAGGATTCAATTTCCCAGCGTGATACCGGCTGGATCCAGATGTATGCCGAGGATCTGCAGGAAATCTCGGATATGACTGCCCAGGCTTACAAGGTTGCAGAAGATAAGGATGTAATGATGCCTGCAATGACCTGTATGGACGGTTTCATCCTGTCTCATGTCTATGAGCCGGTGGTCTTGCTGGAACAGGACCTTGTGGATGAATATCTGCCTGCTTATGAACCGGAATACTCACTCGATCCTAAAAACCCGCTTACATTCGGTGCCTTTGCAGACCCGACTGCCTATACTGAATTCAGATATCTGCAGCAGAAGGCAATGGATAATGCCCTGCCCAAGATTGAAGAAGCTGCCAATGAGTTCTATGAAATATTTGGAAGGTATTATGGTGGCCTGATCGATGAATACGAGACAGATGATGCTGATATAATCCTCATGGCTATGGGTTCACTTGTGGGTACCATCAGGGATGTAGTGGATAAACTCCGTGCAAAGGGAGTAAAGGTCGGTTTGCTTAAAGTAAGGACTTTCAGGCCATTCCCGGCAGAAGCAATAAAGAATGTTATCAAGGATGCAAAGGTTGTTGTCGCACTTGACAAGAATATCTCCCTGGGACTCAATGAAGGGTCCCTGTTTACCGAGACCAAGGCAAGTCTGTATAATACTAAGGTTGATGTCCCGATAGTGGGTCGGATGATCGGACACGGTGGTCGTGACATACCCGTAAAAACCATTGAGGATATAGTGGAGGAAGCTAAAGGCATAATCTCTTCGGGTATCAATACTGAGAGCAAATATGCTGATCTGAAGGAGGAATTGTTGTGAAATCATTGTTTACATCAGGACACCGTGGTTGCGCAGGTTGCTGTGATGCAATGGTGGCCAAGTTCACCCTTATGGCCGCAGGAGAAGACTGTATTGTTATATCCCCTACCGGCTGTCTGGAAGTTATGAGTACACCCTACCCTGAAACCTCATGGGAGGTACCCTGGATTCATTCCCTTTTCGAGAACGCAGGGGCTGTGGCTTCCGGTGTGGAGGCTGCCCTTAAGGCAATGGGTAAGAAAGGTGACACCAAGGTAATCGCTCTGGCAGGAGATGGTGCTACTCTTGATATCGGGATGAGATCTATTTCCGGTGCCTTTGAGAGGGGTCATGATATTACCTATGTGTGTATCGATAATGAGGCATACATGAATACCGGTGTGCAGAGAAGTGGTGCTACACCCTTTGATGCGTCTACCACAACAAGCCCGGCAGGAAAGGTTTCCTATGGGAACCCCCGGCCCAAGAAGAACATGCCTGCAATAATGGCAGCTCATGGTTCTCCATACATTGCTACAACTTCCCTGGGTTATCCCAAGGATATGATCAAGAAGATCAAGAAAGCAACCGAGATTGAAGGACCAACCTATATTCATGCCCATGCACCCTGTACTACAGGATGGGGTTTTGACACTTCCAAGACTGTGGAAGTTGCAAAACTGGCAGTACAGACCGGTCTGTGGCCGCTGTATGAAATGGAGAATGGTGAAGTTACAAAGGTACGCAAGATAGGCAAACAGAAAAAGCCTGTCGAAGATTATCTCAAGATGCAGAAAAGGTTCAAACATCTTTTCAAAATGGAAGGCGGAGAGGAACAGCTCAAACTGATCCAGGCACTTGCAGATAAAAACATTGAAGATTTCGGGCTTGAATAAGCCTGAATCTTATTCTCTTTTTCTATGACAGCCAGTAAGCTTTCTAATTTCCCTCAAATATGGGAACTTCTTAAAAAGGAGTATCCTGATCCGCAGCCTGCTCTGCATTTCAAAAACCCTCTGGAACTGCTTGTAGCCACTATTCTTTCAGCTCAGAGTACGGATGTGCAGATCAATAAAGTTACAAGTGAGTTGTTCAAGAAATACCGTTCGGTTTTTGATTATGCGGATGCGGACATCAGTGAACTGGAAAAGGATATCTATTCCACGGGTTTTTACCGCAACAAGGCCAAACACCTGCAACAGAGTGCCAGAGTTATCATCGAGGATTTTGGGGGTGAAGTTCCGTCCAAGATGGAAGACCTGTTAAAACTGCCCGGGGTGGCCCGCAAGACCGCCAATATTGTGCTTGCAAGAGGTTTTGGTGTAAAAGCGGGTATTGCTGTGGACACCCACGTCAAACGTCTTGCTACAAGACTGGGTTTTACTGAAAATAAGGATCCTGTCAAAATTGAAAAGGATCTGATGGAGCTTGTTGACAGGAATGAGTGGGATGATTTTTCCCTGACCCTGATATTACATGGAAGGAACGTATGTTTTGCCCGCAAACCTGCTTGTGGGCAATGTGTTGTACATCATCTCTGTCCTTCCAGTATTAACCCCATTTCAAAACAACTCTAAATACTACCTCATACAACATCTTGTAGGGGGATTGAATGAAATTTGAAGAACTCTGGCAAAAAGTGGGAATCTATTAAACTCATTTGCCGTCGCAGCCAAGGACTGGTAGAAGAAGAATTGATGACCCTAAGGTCATCAATGGTATTCCCTTTGTTTTGATGACAGGGTGTAGATGGGCAGATCTGCCAAGTTATTATGGATCTCCAGTAAACTGCATGGAGAAGGTTAAAAGTTTGTTCTGATGAGGGTATCTGGAATCAAATTATGGAAGCACTTAGAAACAGCGCTTACCATGTAAAATATCATTTGGATGGTTGAAAATAGGGTTCAGAAAACTGGCTATAAGGTATGAAAGACTCAATGTAATGTTCAAAGGTCTATTAGATATTGCATGTTTTATTCTGTGCTGGAAAAGGATGAAGATGGATTTTTGAAATAGGCTCACTGTTTAACCATTCATATTAATAATTCTTTTTTTACAATAACTTTTTATAATGAATTATGCTTTATTCTGTCTGTTACTTTGGATGGAATATGCATGAGTACTAAAAAAATAATTATGTGTATGCTTGCCATCTCGATCCTGGTGTTATCATCAGGATGCGTTGGCGGGGATTTAACGGCAGAACAGATAGCAGAACAGTTTGAACAAAAGCAGGATAATATTCAGGATTATTCAGCGACTATTCACATGGCTACTTTTTTAGAAGGAAATGAAGATAGTACCGTTGCCAGGTATGAAATGAAGAAACCAAATATGATGAAGACAGAAATAATTGAATCCTCGTCATCTGGTAAAATTATAACGGTTTCTAACGGGAGTACCACCTGGACCTATAATCAGGATGAAAATACTGTTATGATCATTGAATCACTAACAAGTTTCAATGAAAGTGATTTTGATTATCTGAATCTGATCCAGAATATGATGGAAAAGAACGAGATTTCACTTGAAGGTGAAGAAAAAATCGATGGGAGGGATTCTTACATTATTGCTATGAATCCCAGAGAAAATGAAAATAATTCGGTAAATACCAGTCTTTTTCCAACAAATATATCCACCCGGATGTGGCTGGATAAGGAAATCTGGTTGCCTTTGAAATATGAAATGTATAATGACGGTGAAAAGCTCATGGTCGTAGAATACCGTGACTTGAAAATTAACACCGGCATTGAGGATTCAGAATTTAATTTCAAGATACCGGAAGATACGAAGGTAGTTAGGTATGAAGACATCAATGATATGGTGCCTGAAGACCTGAAGCTGGAAAAAGCGATGGATGTTTCTGAAAATGAGATACTTGTCCCATCCTATCTGCCGGAAGGCTACGAGTTTGAACATGCGAATGTAAACAACAATTCAGCCATTTTTGGAGGTTTTGAGGAAAGTATATCTCTTAGTTACCGGTCAACAGATGGTTTCATTCATATTACTGAAAATTTTGGTGAAGAAGAATCCTCTCTTCCGCAAATGGGTGAAACTGTTACCGTCAACGGCAATGAGGCTCGTCTGGTATCCTATCCGGATGGTGGGTCTACTCATCTCTCCTGGAATCGTGGAAAATGCATGGTAACGATCATGGGATCAGTGGATTCCGATGAAATTGTCAGGATTGCTGAATCCATGGAATGAAAGGTGCATTTTGTACCTTTCCTTTATTCAAAAGTTAATTGATGGAAAGGAATTAGACCACCCTGGAGAGCAATCATGAATAAGATTCTTAAAACTGGTATTGGTATTTCTATAATCATAGCTTTAGTTGTGCTCACATATGTTGGTATGATTTTTGGAAGTCTATTTTTTTTGGGTATTGTAGAAACTGCTCAGGATAGTATGAATTGGGAGTATTATGGAGACGATGTTAAAAGCGAATATATGTACAATCTTGAACTCCTGGTTTTTTCCACTCCTGATATTAGGACTACGATTGATAATGTGACCATATACATTCCAGTACTTTCAGGAAAAGACAATTTGAAAGTTAGTGAATCTTTTATTGCTGATGTGAAACAAGGCAATATTTATACTGGGAAATGGGACTGTTACTTTGTGGAAACGCCTAATGGCACCATGATTGCTGTTGAAAATGTAGAGCCAATAATGGTTAATGAAAAAAGGAATATTGTGCTCAATACGCATTATGAAACGGACTATATTATTGACACTCTTGAACCCATAGAGAATGCTTTAATTTTACCAATTAATCCAGACAATCCCTCAGAATCATTTTCTACGGTTTATGTAAAATATGATATCAGTGAAGAAGATGCTAAAGTTTATTTTGATGTAAGTATACATGGATCTAATACCTGGTATAATGCACGTAGACAAGATTCTTACTTGCAACATGGCAATTTAACTCTGATAGGTTCTCAGGATAGCTGGTATAAGGTAGACACTGTTATTTTTGCGGGGGAAGGTCGGTATCCAGAGAAAAGGGAGATTAGAGGTTCGGAATAATAATTCCATTGAGAATTGCGATTAATTATTTGTATTGCTGTATAACTTTGTTTAGGTGTTTAAATAAGATTAATCTGATGATATCATGACTTCATCACATCTACATCCTCTAATATGGGGGGCAATGACATTCATTTTAGCAATCCCTATTACATACTTCATGTTCAATGAAATAAAATGGAAATTTGCTTTAGCCACAGCCATTGGGATGACAACTGGAGTGTTCCTGGGGAGTTTGCTCTAATGGATAATTTTCTGTTTCAATGCTGCTTTGGGTTATGGTCGTTAGAACACATACAGATGTAACATATATGCCCAATATGAAAAAGATGGAATAAGATGGGCTTTTGACGACATCTTTGATTCGATCCAGGCACTCTGCTTTCTTATCTGTAGATGGTTTACGTTCCATTATTTTCAAATCCATTGTTCCATATCAAAATGTACACATTATGCAATCAAAAATAATAGGCATATTATGTAAAGCCCGAAATATCCTCGACAACGTCATCGCTATCACTTGTTAATGTAAAAGTAGCAGCAATTCTAAAATGAGCCTCGGTACCAACTGTAAGTGAACGATTTCCAGACTTAATACAATAATTCCATTCTGGTGGAAGGAGTTCAGAATACATCTTTGGAGTATTGTTTGATTCCAAAGTTTGTCTGCTTACTTTGATACTTTCACCTGCTTCGAGATTAAAGGTTTTGCCTATATGTATAGTGCCATCGGATTTTACAATCTAAAAAGTAGCACTGTGTGGATATTCATCCTCATTAACTATCGTAAAAATTGGTTCACTTGGTCCAGCAAGCAACCATGGTATCGCATATAGTACTGCAAATATCAGCACTGCTATTGATGCTATCAGAACAATTCGACTTCTCTGTTTATCTGTCATGCTATATTACCTGTAAAATAAGATGGCAAGTAATATCACTGATATCAATGCTATCAGAACAATTCGTACTACTATTTGCCTATTTGTCATATTACTCCACATTTAAACAAATTGGATTTATCAATACCTTCCTTAAAATGCCTATTGGTAATTCTTGAGTTCAATCACTTTTGCTTTTCAGTCAACAAATGAAAGAATAATATTTAAATTTAGAATGAAGAAAGCAATGAAAACATTGAAGAAATGTCATTATGACATTTCCCCATATTCAGGTTTTTCAATTTTACCCATAAAAAGAATACAGCCCGTTCTCTTATCTTCGATAAAGAACATGAATGGATGATCTGCCTTGAAATCGAATACCTCTCCTGGAGGCTTACTGTAAGCCATATCCTCTGCAGTTGCTGCTGCCGCCTCTGTGCCAGTTTCATTCACTTCAATGAATGTCTGATGAACAACATCATCTATTTTTAATGAGTACCCACGTGGCATTTTTTGGCTATCAAAGATTCCAGAGAAGTCAGCATTTTCTACATCAAAAGCATCAACAACTCCCATTTCAATTAATGGATCTGATAGTTTGGTTTTTGTTTCAAATGTATACTTTGGTAACCAGATTCGTACATCCTGTCCTGGTTCCATGGTAGATTTGAGTTCATTATAATCAGAGAGAGTAAATTTATTTTCAAAATCTTCAATGTTGTTTTTTTCAGGAAGAACAATGTACATGCTTAAATCTCTGCCTTTGTATGGAAGTTCGACGACTTTTGCATCTTTGTTTTCGCCATAACTGAAATACTTCCATACATACATCATATCTACAAGAGTTCCTTCTTCGCTTGAAGATGAATTATAGAAGGGTTCTTTTTGCGTATCATCCACATCAAATTCAATGAGCCAGTTTCCTTTAAAGTAAAGTGTGTTTGTAATGATCATGTCTGTCCATTCAGGATTAATCATGTCATCTGAAATCAAATCCCTGATTTTACCATTGGTCTTTGTGGCGATCCATTCATTGATGATCTCTTGGGATTCTTCAGGTTCATTTCTAAAATCTACATTTGTTATTTTTCCACCATAGTAGGTTTCTGAGTTGTTTACAAACTTCTTATTCAGTGGATAATCATTCCGCACCCAGAGAGCATTTGCAGTTTCAAGACTATAATAGTCGCTATTAGAGTTGATCGTATCTACCATCTCTTTTGAACTCTCTTCAAGAACGGATTTGTTGAGAGGATAGTAACACGCATCTGACAACTGTTCTTTTGTGGAACCTTCAGCACCATCGTAGCAAATGGCCATTGTAGTGAAGATGCTATATGGTGAAAAAAAGATATTTTCATCTCCATTCTTAATCAGTGAATACATATCAAAAGCAAAAGCATTGTTTGCAGTTGAAATATCATAACCATTGACTGAATCTGTATTGATCGTGGTCTTTGTATTTACAGTTGAATCTTCAACACAACCTAGAAAAATCGATGAAATCATACATAATGACACTAATATTGTAATTTTCAGTTTTTTCATAATATTTAGTAAATGTTTGTAGTATAAAGTTTTTATGATTTTCGCACCGAACAAAAAAATATAGTTATCGGACAAAACTGTGAATTATAGGGCACAATCCTGAATATTCGGACAAATCGATTTGAAGGACAAAGCGCTCTTTTCCACAAACTATACAAATCTAAAAAACCTCTCTTTTTATTATGTCACGTATTGTTGTCCATGTGGACATGGACTACTTTTATGCTGCTGTTGAGGAGCGTGAAAACCCTTCCCTTATAGGCAGGCCTGTAGTGGTCTGCATGTATTCGGGTAGAGGGGAGCACGGGGGCTCGGTAAGCACCTCCAATTATACAGCCCGCGAATATGGTATTAAATCAGGTATGCCCTGTTCCAGAGCCATTAAACTGAATCCGGATGCGGTTTTTCTTCCTGTAAGAAAAGAGTTTTACACTGAAGTTTCTGACAGTATCATGGAAGTACTGCGCTTACATGCAGATAGTGATGAATCTTTTGAGCAGATAAGTATAGATGAGGCATTCATCGAAGTTACGGCAAACTGTAACGGTGATTTTGAATGTGCCCTTAAATTGGGTGAAGATATTAAGCAAAAGATTCTGGAAAAAGAACAGCTTACATGTTCTGTGGGGATTGGGCCCAACAAACTCATTGCCAAAATGGCATCCTCAGAAAATAAACCCGATGGGCTTACTGTCATATCACAAAATGATGTAAACTCATTTCTGGAAGATCGGACTGCCTCTCAACTCTGGGGTGTAGGGGATGTCACAGCCGCCAGGCTTGAAAAAATGGGCATAAAATCAGTGGGGCAACTTGCTTCTTCGGACATTGTGTCTCTCATAGATGCTTTTGGTAAAAAGAAAGGTTCATGGCTCAAAAAGGCTGCATAGGGGATTGATGAGTCTCCTGTCAGGCAAAGGGAAGGAAGTGAGCAAATTGGCAGGATAGCCACTTTGCCGGAAAATTCATCGGATCACGATTTGATAATGCCAGTTCTGGATAACCTTGCCGATGATGTGATTAAAAAGACCATCAAAAGAGGTGTTTCCTTCCGTCAGGTTACACTGATTGTAATCACATCTGATTTCAAAACCCAAACTCGTAACCATACCCTCCAGAGAGCGGTTGCTGAAAAAGAAATTCTGAGGTCAAATCTGGATAAATTGCTAACAACCTTCCTTGAGGAAAACAAATTGGCCATTCGCCGGATTGGAGTTAGGGTTGCCGGGTTACAGGAAGTTTCATCTCAGACAACACTTGCTTCTTACTTTTGAGCCGGTTACAACAGGGATTCGAATGATTTCGCGCCGTCCAGTTTCTCGGGACTTATGATGTCATTTTCCAGGATTTCATCTTTGATATTGATTGGAACATCTGCTCGCAGAGCAAGGGCGATACAATCACTGGGTCTTGCATCGAATTCCATTTTAACATCGTTTTTGCTCAAAGTCAGACGGGCGAAAAATACTCCTTCTGTCTTTTCATCAATAAACACGCTTTCAACTTTGCCTTCCATTCTTGAGAGGATGGACATTAAAAGGTCATGGGTCATTGGACGAGGTGTGGTCTCACTGTTTAATGCATTATTTATGGACAGGGCTTCCAGATGCCCGATATAAATCGGCATTATTTTTCCGGTCGGACCTTCCAGGATGACAGTTGGGGCTATTCCCTCTTCCATTTTCATGAGGTAAACCCCCTTTACATTCACCTGGCAGGTTTCGTCTTCCTCTGGCATGCCTTTACCATGAAATTCAATAATATTAATATCTTATCAATTGATTTCATTTATGCAAATAATGCAGGGGGTCCAGGAGGCCCGGAGGTTTTTTGGATCCAAACCAATTGCCTCCAAGATACAATTTATGATCTGTAACAGGGTATTTTCCCCATATTTCAAGATGTAACATGGCAGGATTTTTTTCTTTGAGTGCCTGGATGTATTTTGGGGATGTGTTATCTATCATCTCAGTGTTGAGTACCTGCCCGACCTCTCCAATCCGGTCATATTTTTTGACCCTTGAACCTTTTTCCGGAATAGTCATGCCCATCTCTCCGTATTTGTAATATATCCCGGAATTTCCTCTAACTATTAAATGATAGGTTTTATTCCAGTACCCTATCATTGAGGGAGAAGTCATGATTCCAATTTCTACAACTTCTCCCTCCTCTATGGCAAAAATTGGTGTCCCTTTTTCTGCATAGAGGTCAATGCCACAGTGATGGCGGTCTTCTCTGTCTTCCCAGAAACAACCCGCATCACCATCATCTGGTATATGTACCGATACTGGAAGGGGCCAGTTTTTTTCATCCCTTTTTTCCATAACCTCCTCCTCCTGGGGTCTTAATTATGAAAGTATCTCCCTCTTCCACTTCTACTTCATCAGCTGCTGAAAGTTCAATAGTTTCCCCATTTTTCCTTGCCAGAAGGTTTTCGCCGGTGCTTGCAGCTTCTCCGCCTGCCATTCCCTTTGGCGGATATTTCCTGTGGCTTGAAAGAATTGCTGCCTTCATTTTTTTGAGAAAACGTATCTTTCTGACCACGCCGTTGCCTCCCTTAAATTTCCCCTCTCCTGCGCTACCACTTCGAATACTGAATTCTTCTATTCTGACAGGAAAACGTAGTTCCATGATTTCGGGGTCTGTGATCAGGGAATTAGTCATGTGTGTCTGGACCGCATCTTCTCCATCAAAACCATTGCCTGCTCCTGCTCCTCCGCAGATGGTCTCATAATACTGGAATCTGTCATTGCCGAAAGTGAAATTATTCATTGTTCCCTGGGACGGTGCAAGTATACCAAGGGCTCCGTAGAGGCAATCCACGATGTATTGGGAAGTTTCGACATTGCCGGCCACAACAGCTGCAGGATATGAAGGATTAAGCATCGAATTTTCGGGAATGATTATGGTAATAGGCCTGAGACAGCCCGAGTTGAGCGGGATATCATCCTGCACAAGTGTCCTGAATACATAAAGTACCGCAGCTTTGCAGACTGCAGACGGTGCATTGAAATTACTTTTTGTTTGAGGTGAAGTGTGTGTAAAATCGATAATTGCTTTTGTGTTATTCCTGTCAATTCTTACCCTTACTGCAATTTTACTGTCATCATCCAGTCTGTACTCGAAGTCTCCATTTTCTAAAACATCAATCACACTTTCCACTGCCATTTCAGCATTATCCTGTACATGTTGCATGTATGCAGTAATGGTTTTCAGGGAATAGGTATCAACAAGCTTGCGGAGTTCTTCTATTCCTTTCTGGTTGGCAGCAATTTGTGCTTTGAGATCTGCGATGTTCTGGTCGGGGTTTCGAGGAGGATACGTTGCCTGATTGAAAAGTTTCACTAATTCTTCTTCCCGGAATTTTCCTTGCTCTGTAAGTTTGAATTCTTCAATAAGAACTCCTTCTTCCTCTATCCTCTTGCTTAATGGTGGCATGGAACCCGGAGTGATCCCGCCGATATCCGCATGGTGGCCCCTGGATGCTACATAAAATTGTGGTTTACCATTGCTAATAAGCGGGGAAACGGCTGTGATATCAGGGAGGTGGGTTCCTCCATGATAGGGGGAATTGAGAATGTAGGTATCACCTTCGCTGAAATCATTTTCATGATTGCGGATTACCTCTTTTACTGCATCTTCCATAGAGCCCAGGTGTACCGGGATGTGGGGCGCATTTGCAACAAGATTGCCGCTGCCATCAAAGATTGCACAGGAAAAATCCAGTCTCTCCTTTATATTTACCGAATGGGCTGCATTGCGCAACCTGTATCCCATTTGTTCGGCTACTGACATGAAACGGTTATTGAATATCTCAAGCATGACGGGATCGACTTCAGTACCAATATCCGGTCTGGACTTTGTTATCTTTTTTTCCAGTAGCAAATGATTGTGTTCTGTTATGGAAGCCTGCCATTTACATTCCAGTACAATGGTAGTTGTATCTTCCATGATTAAGGCAGGACCGGTAATCAGATTGCCGGGTTTGAGAACATCCCTTGTGAACAAAGGTATCCGATGCCATCTCCCTTCCATGTAAACTTCCTTTGAAGATGCAGGTATCGGGTTTTTATCTGTTAATAAATGGGTGGTTTCTGCAGGTGTCTGGTTCTTGCCAATAATTTCCACATAAGCAGAATCCACTACCAGTTTTCTATTTTCGCTTACAAAACCAAAACGTTCTATGTGCAGGTTGTGAAACATTTTTGTCATTTCTTCTATAGGGCCACATGGCACATCAAAAGTTGTTTCAGTACCTTCATATTTCAGGCGGACCCTTTCCACGGTTTCGATGTCAATATTCCTGTCACCTGTGGCAAGCATACGTTCCATTCCTTTTTCAGAAAGGTTCTTTGTGACACCTGTCAGTTCCTTTTCAATCCCTTCTTCAAGGTACTTTTCCAGGGCCTTCTCCTCGATTACCCGTCTGTCTGCAAGTCCCATCCCATAGGCTGACAGTACTCCTGCAAAGGGATGAATCAGTATTTTTCCAATACCCAGAGAATCAGCTACAAGGCCCGCATGTTGGGCTCCTGCACCTCCGAAACAACAGAGAATGTAATCTTCAAGATTATACCCTCTTTTCACCGAAATGTGCTTGATGGCATTAGCCATATTTTCCACTGCCACCTTCAGGAAACCTTCTGCAACTTCTTCCGGTTTCATGCTTTTGCCGGTTTGCAACTTTATTTCTTCTGCAAGTGCACGGAATTTTTTCACAACAATGTCCCTGTCAAGGGGTAAATCCGCATTTTCACCGAAAATTTGGGGAAAATTCTGTGGGTTTATCTTGCCCAGCATTACGTTACAGTCAGTAACAGTAAGTGGCCCTCCTTTCCTGTAGCAGGCGGGTCCGGGATCGGCGCCCGCAGAATCGGGTCCTGTCTGGAACCTGCCATCTTCAAAATGCAGGATTGATCCACCGCCTGCGGCAACAGTATGTATGTTCAGCATGGGAGTGTGCAGATGTGTTCCTGAGACAGTTGATTCGAGGGTTCGTTCCATTTCTCCCCTGTAATGGGCTACATCGGTGGATGTTCCTCCCATATCAAAACTGATTACCCGGCCAAACCCTGCCATCCTGCAGACTTCTGCTGATCCTACGATACCGCCGGCAGGTCCCGAAAGAATACTGTCTTTGCCCCTAAAACTGCCTCCATCTACAAGTCCGCCGCTTGATTGCATGAAGAAAATATCTGTCGAGTTTTTCTGGTCATTGAGTTCATTGCGGACCAGATTTACATAATGTTCCAGCACGGGGGACAGGTATGCATCCACAACTGTTGTTTCTGCCCGGGCAACCATCTTGCTTAACGGGCTTGTGCGATGGGAGAGGGATATATTGGTATATCCTACATCATGTGCAATCTTTTCTATTTGCTCTTCGTGATCAGGATAGCGAAATGAATGCATAAGGGCAACTGCAACAGAACGGTAGCCTTTATGGTAATATTCCCTAAGTTTTTCTTTGGTCTCCTCATAGTTCAGAGGAGTTACTATTGTTCCGTCACAGCTGTATCTTTGTCTGGCTTCAATAACTTCCTCATAGAGGACTTCGGGTTTATTGATATCAAGTGCAAATATGGAAGGGCGGTTCTGGTATCCTATTTTCAGGATATCCCGGAACCTTTCCGTTATTACAAGTACTGTAGGCTCTCCCCTGCGCTCAAGCAGTGCATTTGTTCCTACAGTGGTTCCCATGCGGATAGATGCAATTTTTTCTGCAGGAAGGGTTTCATTTTTCCCAATATTCAGAACCTGTCGTATTCCCTCTATAGCAGCATCTTCGTATTGTTCGGGATTGTCGGACAGGAGTTTGTGTGTCAGGAGTTCTCCATCCGGTTTTAGGGCCACTATATCGGTGAAGGTGCCTCCCCTGTCAATCCAGAAGTCCCAGGAATTTGAATTATTTTGCATGTTTTCACAGCGATTATCCTGCAAAATTGTTTATATCTGGCTTACAATATTATATCAATGCCATTTTAGGAATTTGATTTACAATTATTTCATTACATAAATTCCATTCAGGCTCTTGATTTTATTATGGTCCCCCTGACAATAGCGGGAAACCTGTTTATATGGTTGTTAATCGCTGCATTTCTATATATATTTAAAGGTAAATCCTATGCAGTCTATTACTTGTCACTTTTGTTAATAATATGGCTGCTTGTTTATGGGATGAAATCATTATTCATGGTCTCCCGGCCAGAAACTGGACGTATCCTTGTGGATGCAGCAGGCTATTCTTTTCCCAGCAGTCACACAGCACTGGCTTTTGGAACTGCCAGTTTTTTGCATCCAGTTTCAGGCAAATCAAGTTATTTTTTCTGGATATTTGCCATAATGATGGGTATCAGCCGGATAGTGGTGGGTGTACATTATCCCTCGGATGTTGTAGCAGGTGCAATTACAGGTATTATTTTGGGTTATGCAGGTTTGCTTTTGTATCCTGCATTTGTAAGAAAAGTAAAAAGGTTTAGAATTGATTAAGCCGGGTTTGCCTGCACTGGCATTTTTCCCCTGGAATTTCCAGTGGATACACTTCTGTCAGACATCCCATACAGAGATCTTCTTTGTCAAGACCTATGGCCCTGACCAGTCCATCGATACTTAGATAGCCCAGGGAATCTGCGTTTATGGTATTACAAATATTTTCCACTTTGTTGTTGGCCGCAATTAATTCCTCACGGGTAGCCATATCAATACCCATATAGCAGGGGGCAATTATAGCGGGGCTCCCAATTCTGGCGTGTACTTCTCTGGCACCTGAGTCTTTTATCATATTGATGATTCTTCGGGAAGTAGTTCCCCTTACAACACTATCATCGATGAGTACTACCTTCTTGTCCTCTATGTTTTCTGCAATCGTGTTCATCTTGAGCCTGACAGCGATTTCCCTCATTTCCTGGCCTGGAAGAATAAAGGTCCTGCCAATATAGCGGTTTTTCATTAAACCTTCCTGATACTGGATTTTGGATTCCCGGGAATATCCGACAGCAGAAGTAATACCCGAATCCGGGACGGGGGAAATAATATCTGCTTCAACAGAATGTTCTTTTGCAAGTTCCCTGCCAATACGTTCCCTTACTTTGTAGACGAGCTGTCCATCAATTACAGAGTCAGGTCTTGCAAAATAGATGTATTCAAAAACACAATGTGCTGCATGTGTGGTATTGTATACCTGATGACTTTCCACTTCACCATCTTTTAATACAACGATCTCGCCTGGTTTCACATCCCGGATAAGTTTGCCGTTTAATGTATCAATGGCCACACTTTCGGATGCAACTACCAGCCCAAGGTCAGTTTTTCCTATGCAGAGAGGTTTGATTCCAAGGGGGTCCCTGGCGGCTATCAGGAGGTCATCGATCATTATGGCCAGGGAATATGATCCCTTGAGCCTTTTCATCACATTCTTGATAGACTCTACAGCTCCATGCTTTAGCAGTTCCTTGACCAGAAGGTGGGCAACAACTTCAGTGTCAGAATCGGTAATGAAAATCCTGCCTTCTGATTCCAGTTCATCCCGCAGGTCATGGCCGTTTATCAGGTTGCCATTATGAGCAATAGCTACAGTACCACTTTTATAATTCACAATAAGGGGCTGGCAATTTTCTATGCGTGACTGGCCCGTTGTGGAATAGCGGACATGACCGATTCCCACATGACCTACAAGTTTAACGATGTCTTCTCTTGCATAAACTTCCGGGACAAGTCCCATCCCTTTCAGTGAATGGGTTGAACCACCATTGTAAACAGTAATGCCGGTGGATTCCTGGCCCCTGTGCTGTAGTGCATAGAGAGAATAGTAAATCTGAAGTGCGGCGGTTTTTGATTGGGATTTTGTATCATCCAGTAAAACCCCTACAACACCGCATTCTTCCTTCATTTGCACCTCAGCAAAAGAATAAGAGTAATCAGTATTTGCACTTGCGCTGCCACTTGTAACTTCTCATACGTGAGGTCTTACCAAATCCGCATGATGTGCACTGTTTGGTATGGATGTTAAGAGATACGCTACCGCAACGTCTGCATTTAGCATGTGTACGTTTCTGTCTTTTTCCTCTTGAGGGAGTACCTTTTGACATTATTTATCACCTTGTAATATGGATAGTAGTAATCAGTATTCTGAAGGGTACCATTGATTGCCCTGATTATTCTTATAGGTTACGGAGATACATATACAACATTATCGCCACGGACAACAACGCTGCCAATCTTGCGGACTATTTCTCCTTCCTTGATTTCTTCAGCTTCATCCAGTACCAGATTCATGTGAACGTCATATCCCTGAAGTGTTCCACGAAATTCTCTTGCACCTTTCAATCTTACGATTACGGCTGTGTTTAATGCGTTGTTCAGTATATCCAGAGGTCTGTTTCCCATATTGAATTGCCCCGTAGGTATAAATATTTAAATTTAAGTTACCCAAACGAATTTAATTGGGTGTTTGCATGTAATAATGTAAATCTCTCATGGTGCAAATACTATATATAAAGCTATCGCAGATATTCTGCATCAGTCAAAGAAATTATCATCAGGTGAAATTATATGAGCAATACAAAGGTAGCCCTTACGATAGCAGGTTCAGATTCCGGCGGCGGTGCCGGCATAGAAGCAGACATTCGTACCTTTTCGGCACTGGGGATGCATCCCACATGCGCTGTTACATGCATCACCTCCCAGAACACAATGGGACTGCAGGATTCAACGGAGGTGCCCCTATCCCATATATCCTCTCAGATTTATGCGGTATGTACGGATATGGATGTAAAGTGGGCAAAAACAGGAATGCTTTCTTCTCCTGAAATTATCGATGTGGTTGCATCTGAGGTAAATAAGCATCGTCTTAAACTGGTTGTGGATCCTGTAATGGCTGCCGAGGCAGGAGGCTCCTTGCTTGCAGAATCTGCGCTTAGTATCCTGAAAGAAAAATTGTTGCCTCTGGCTTTTGTTGTAACTCCCAACATATATGAGGCAAAAGCCCTGTCAGGAGTTACGATAAATACCTGGGAAGATGGGCAGAAAGCAGCTCGCAGGATAGCAAAGCTCGGTGTGGATAATGTAATAATCACAGGAGGCCATTTTGATGCTTCGGATCTTGTCTATGAATCCCACAATGACACATTTACAACAATATCAAGCCGATTTGTTGAAGGGGGAACTCATGGTTCAGGGTGTACCTATTCAGCGGCTTTGCTTGTTTATCTCTCAAATGAATTGAGAGTGCCCGAAGCTGCAAGGTGTGCCAAAAGATTTGTAGAAAATGCTATTTCCAGAAGTACTGATGTTGGAATGGGTGTATCCCCTGTAGATCCGCTTGCTTTTCTGCGTAATTCAGCTGCAAAATACCATACTTTAGTGAATACTACCGAAGCCCTGGATATCCTGCTTTCGGAAAAGGCTTTTTCAAAACTTATCCCCGAGGTAGGATGCAATATTGCCATGGCAACTCCTGAGGCTGAAACAATATCAGATGTAGCCGGTGTACATGGTCGTATAACCCGTTCAAAAGACAGGCCTGTGGCATCAGGTTGTGTGGGGTTTGGTGCCAGTAAACATGTTGGAAGTGTGGTACTTGCTGCTATACATTCCAATCCTGAAATCAGGGCATGCCTGAATGTTAAGTACAGCAAGGAGATACTTGCTGCCTGCAGCCAGATGGGCTTTGGCATTGCTTCTTTTGAACGCAAGGACGAACCTTCTGATGTGAGTACAATGGATTGGGGCACGGCTTATGCAATAGAAAAATATGGTAAGGTTCCTGAAATCATATATGATGAAGGCGATATAGGAAAAGAACCAATGATAAGACTGCTTGGCAAAAGTGCGACAGATGTTGTTGAGATGGCTTTGCGAATAGTTGAACGAATTAACTGATAGATTTTGGGTATAGGTATAAGTATGTACAGACTTATACCTAATATTTATTATTTCCAGTATTAAATGGAGGGATATTGTATCGCAGTAGGGGTAGATGATTTTTATTTGACGATAGTCATAGTTATATTGACATCGCTGGTGATCCTGCTGCTCCAGTATCTTTTTAAGAAATCTTTGATTTTCAAAGGTGACACTTTCATAAGGAATCTTTTCTTTACCCTTCTAGCATTCCTGGGTATGATGCTGGTTATCTTTTCCCTGCCGATATCCAGTGATTCAAAACAGATCATTGTAAGTGCGATAGGTATTATTGTTGGTGCTACGGTAGCTCTTTCTTCTACCACTTTTGTTTCAAATGGAATGTCCGGTATAATGGTTCGGCTCATCAAGCCATTCTATGTGGGGGATTACATAAGAAGTGGTGATATTTTTGGCAGGGTCACGGACAAAACCATACTCTATACACGCATTCAATCAGAAGATCGTGACCTGATCACCGTGCCAAACCTGAAACTAATGTCCAATCCACTGATTACCATCCGCTCCTCGGGGACTATAATCTCAACTAATGTTTCACTGGGTTATGATGTATGCAGGCAGGATATTGAGACCGCCTTACTCGAGGCGGCTGGTGAGGCAGGCCTGGAGGATCCTTTCGTACATGTTCTTGAGCTGGGGGATTTCTCCGTTACCTACAAGGTGGGGGGTCTGTTGAAAGAGACTAAAGCCTTGCTAACTGACCGTTCTAATTTTAAGAAGGCAGTGCTTGACTCCCTTCATAGGATGGATATTGAAATTGTATCTCCTACCTTCATGAACCAGAGGGTAATGAAGAATGGCAAACGATTCATTCCTCCTCTGCGGGAAAATAGAGAGGATGGGGAGGAATTACGGCCTGACAAGGATTACATTCCTGATGTATCCACCGAAGAAATTATTTTTGATAAGGCTATAGAAGCTGAAATGCTGGATAAGGCCAGAAAAACGCTGGAATATTTTGACAATAAAAAGGCAAAAGTGGAAAAACAAATTTCCTGCCTTCCCGAAGAAGCTGCCGAAATCCAGCAGAATAATTGGTCTTCTATAAAGGATCGCTTGGGCAACATAGAGCAGATTGTTGAGGCACTGGAAAAAGCCCCGGAACCGGGAGAAATGGAATCATCTCCAGAAGGTCTACTTCACTCCAAGGTGCTTGAACACCTCCGTTCCATCATGGACAGCATTCTTGAGGATTATAACCAAATGGTGGAAATAATGGAATCCGAGTCCTGTGAGATTGAGAACAAAAAATCTTATGGTTTACCAGATGATGAAGAATCTGTCAGTGAAAATAATGTTAATTAACTATCTTATTTGGGATCACTTTTAAATACCAGATTGCTATAGTGGCCGGATATGGACGTTGTGTCATTCTTTATCTACTCCTTTGTTAGCATCTTCGTTATCGTGAGTCCGATCGGAGTAGTCGTAACGTTCATCTCACTAACAAGCAGCATGACACAGGAAGAAAAAAACAGTATAGCAACCCGTGCAACCCTTCTTGCCTGTACGATATGCATTTTCTTTGCCGTTACCGGTCACAGCATCCTCAATGTTTTCGGGATTAGTGTAGATTCCCTGAGGGTGGCTGGTGGAATATTGCTGTTCAAGGTAGCCTTTGATATGCTGCTCTCAAAAGTATCCGGGGAAAGTGTAACGGAAGAAGAAATTCATGAATCCCTCAGCCGTGATGATGTCTGGATATTCCCCATAGCCCTTCCATTGATGACCGGCCCTGCCACAATCACAACCGTTGTCGTGCTTTCCGGTACATCCCCTTTAATTTCCTATAAACTGGTGGTATTGCTGGCAATCCTGCTGACATTCGGCATATGCTTTGTGACTCTATATTATTCCCGCCGTCTCTATAAATTAATAGGATACACCGGAGCACATGTTATCACCAGGCTGCTTGGTCTTTTCCTTGCAGCTCTTGCGGTGGATTTTGTAACTCATGGTGTGTGGAATATATACAGTAACCTTGCAGGAATTACCTGACCGACATTACATCACAGCTTGCATGATGGATTACTCTTTCTGCTACACGTCCCAGCCGGAATGTCCCATCAGAACCCATTCCCAATGTGCCCATAACAATCAGGTCTACGTTCTTATCGGAGGCAAAATCAAGGATCTCATTTGCCGGTTTGCCTTCGATATGTACTTTTTCGACATCTACGCCCTTATTTTTCCCGAGTTCTTCTACGTAGGAAAGAATATTTTCTGCTTTTTCCTCGAGATGTTTCTTGCGTTCTATTTTCCAGTTCTCGTCGGCAATCTTTGCAAATTCACGCCACTGGGCCGGAGATATGTGTTCTGGAAGTGAGACCTGCATTGCCGTTTTCCAATCCCTGTGTATTGCTTCCTTTGTCATGCCTCCGGGATTCATTTCCATTACATAAAGTGCATAGACCTTTGAACCACATGCACTTGCTAAATCTATTCCCGATTGCACTGCTTTTCGGGCATTTTCGGAACCGTCGGTAGTTATTAATATCGTATTATATACCATTGGTACTCCCCCATAGAAACAAGGGGAGTACTCCAATAAATAAATAGCGAAATCAGCGCAATATTACGGCCATTACATCGCTGACCTCAAGGACATCCACTGTCCTGCCTGCAGATGTTACTTCTTTTATTATTTCCACACTTTCAGGTTCCAGACTTATTTTTTCTCCATCAACTTCAATATCAATGGATCCAGACTCCTTCATCTGTGCAACCCTGGATGCATCCATGTTTTTCAGAGTAGCGATGATACTACCAGCCTGTTTTCGGAATTTTGGTCCGATGATTCCCATGTTGGGTTTCACATCCACGGGCACATGTTCAAATTCGGGTTTTCCTTCTATAACTTCCACTGCAGAGTTTGTAGCTCCTTCAAGGTCTGTAACATCATCCATTACAGAATATATTTCGATCTTCTTTAAGGGAGCATTCAGAGCCATCCCACAATCTGATTTATATCTGCGTATACTGCTTGCGAGGTCTTTTATTATTTCACCCTGTTTCTCAGCAGTTTCATCGATTTTTTCCCTGTTTGCAGAGGGCCATTTTGTTTGGTGGACGCTGCCTGTAGAAATGTGGGAATAAACTTCCTCTGCAAAGAAAGGCGCAAAGGGTGCAATCATGCGGGTCAGAGTTTCCAGGGTTGTGTAGAGGGTGTAACGGGCTGCTTTCTTTGAAGTTTCATCCTCTCCATATAGTCTGGCTTTAACAAGTTCTATGTAATTGTCCGCAAGGGTTTCCCAGGCAAATCCGCGTATGGATTTGCAGGCTTCGTCGAACTGGTAGTTATCCATATTTTCGGTTACTGAAATTATCAGCCTGTTGAGTTTGCTGAGCAGCCAGCGGTCTACTGTACCCAGGCTGGATGTGGTAACTTCAGGGATGTCGGGTAGTACTTCTTCCAGATGGGACATTGAAAAGCGGAAGATACTCCACATTTTGTTAAAGTATCTGGATCCTGATACTACATCTTTCCATCTAAACATAACATCAGAACCTGTAGAACCTCCGATTGCAGCCCACTGGCGGAAAGCATCAGAGCTGTACTGGTCAACGACCTCTTCCGGAGAAATAATGTTGCCCCGGGATTTGCTCATCTTGTGTCCGTCTTCTCCGAGTACCATACCATTTATCATTATAGAGTCCCAGGGTTTGGAATCCTGAAGAGCTTTGGAGCGCAGTATGCTGTAAAATGTCCACGTGCGGATAATATCGTGGCCCTGGGGTCGCAGCTGTGCAGGTGATCTCATTTCATGATCTGTAAGCCAGCCTGTAACATGCAGGGCTGTCAGGGATGAGTCCATCCACGTATCCAGTACATCTTCTTCAGCTTCAAACTCAGTTGAACCACATTCACAGGGTATTGGAGGTTTTGTCTGTGTGGGATCAATAGGCAACCAGTCCTCTTCTGCAATCAGGGATTTTCCACACTTTTTGCAGTACCACACAGGTATTGGGGTGGCAAAAATACGCTGTCTGGATATGCACCAATCCCATTCCATGGTGTTTGTCCAATTCTCCAGACGTATCTTCATGTAGTCGGGAATCCAGTTGATCTCATTTGCAGTCTCAAGGATTTTATCATTTTCAATTTTGACAAACCATTGCCTTTCAGAAAGGATCTCTATCGGTGTGTTGCAACGCCAGCACATTCCCACATTCTGGTCAAGGCTGTCCTGATCGTACAGGTAACCCTGCTCTTTGAGATCCCTAATGATTGCATCCTTGCATTCTGAAGATTTCATTCCTTCATATTTGCCGGCAATACCTGTCATAAAGCCATTCCGGTCAATAGCTTTGCGCAGAGGTAGGTTGTGCTCGATCCACCAGCGTACATCCTGTTTGTCACCGAAGGTACATATCATCACCACGCCTGTACCGAATTCCGGATCGACCTCTTTGTCTGCGATTACAGGCACTTCATGGTCAAATAAAGGTACTCCTACATTTTCACCAATGTTTTCTTTATACCTTTCATCATCAGGATTGATTGCCACAGCCACACAGGCAGCCAACAATTCAGGTCTTGTGGTGGCGATCTTGACTTTATCAAAGTAAAGATAGTTCAATTTTGTGTCCCTTGCTTCATATTCGACTTCCGCAAAGGCAATAGCTGTTTCACAGCGCGGACACCAGTTCACCGGATGATCGGCCTGATAGATACGTCCCTGTTTTTGCATCTGGACAAAAGAGCGCTGTGTTTTCACGAAGTATTCGGGTTTCATCGTTATGAATTCGTTACTCCAATCCACCGAAAAACCCAGCATGCGCATTGTCTGGCGCATTTTCTCTATATTTCCGATTGTAAGTTCTTCACAGAGCTTCCTGAATTCAGCTCTTGGAACCTGATTTTTAGTGATGCCATGTATTTCTTCTACCTTCACCTCAGTGGGAAGGCCATGACAGTCCCATCCCTGTGGGAACATAACATTGAATCCCTGCATGCGTTTGTATCTTGCAACAAAATCGATGTAACACCAGTTAAGGGAATTTCCTATATGGAAATTGCCTGTAGGATAGGGAGGGGGGGTATCTATTATATACTGGGGTTTGTTCTCATCTTCCCAATCAAAATGGTACATTGACATGTCCCAGGCATTCTGCCATCTTTTTTCCACTTCTTGGGGGTTATATTCTTTAGGGATCGTCATCAGGACACTCCGATAATTATGATAAATAAGTTTGATATTCAGTACCGGCTGGCATAATATGTGTATGTCCGGCAAATCTCGAACAACATCTTGTCTAATCTTATATTAAAGGTTTGCTTATGTGTAATAGTGGCTTCTATAGAATAGCATGGTCACAAAGTATGATTTGGTGAACTCATTTTAAGTTATACAATGAGTGAAACAAAGGTACCTGCTATGATTATTGCCACGATGGATGCGGATAAAAATAGACCGGAGTAAAATATAAGATCTCTGTCATGTTCCTGCACTCCGTACATCAGGCCAAAAATGGTTATAAATATCCCGCCAACAGCTATAGCTATCAGATCACGGTATACCGTATACAAAAAAAGAATTGCAATGATATAGAGTACTGCTATAAGATAGGGGTTGCGATATAATGATTTTTCTTTTTTCATCCTGTCACCTGGGTACTTTTTTATCAGGTATGGTCCGCAACTTGGTGCGGTTACCAGAGCTTTTAAAATTAATGTTTTTGATGGTTGTAATTATAATATTAAAATTACAAAAGCTACAAAAGGAAAGTTGAATAAATCATTCCTTTTCTTCAGGGGGTTTCCAGCCAAAACGTTTCATAACCATCTTAATACGGGCATTAACTTCCCTTTTGTCAAAGGGTTTTGAAATATAATCATCAATACCCAGTTCCATTCCCTTTAATTTGTCATCTACTTTTGTTTTGGCTGTAATCATGATAATTGCAATGTCTCTTGTGTCCCTTTTCTTTTTCAGGGTCTCAACGACCTCATAACCGTCCATATCAGGCATCATTATATCCAGTAATATAAGGTCGGGGAGTTCTTCTCTTGCAATTTCGATGGCATCTTTCCCGTTATATGCAACTAAAAAATCGTAGGGTTCATCTTTAAGGGACAATTTCAAAAGATCGGGAATATCGGGTTCATCGTCTACAATAAGTATATTAAGTCTTTCTTTTTTGACCTTTTTCTGGATATAGTATAGATTGATTTTTCCCTTGTCCACTACGTATTTCACATCAAGACTTTTCAGTCCCATTTCAACATGCATCTCTCCGGTATCCGAGGCATCTATTACAACATCGAAAAAGGATACCAAAGTTCCTTCTTTTTCACCAGCAGAACCTTTATTGAGCATTGATACAGCGCTTCCTTCATGCTGGTGGACATTTGACATGACATATTTCAGGAAATTTTCAACGACCTGGAGATTATCCTTTGAAAGGATATTCATGTCATCAATGACCATTGTTGATCCGGGCATTTCAGAAAATAGTTTAGAGGTATGTGACCCGATTTTCATATAATCGGTCTGAGAAGAATAGTAAAGGGTGTTTTCTTTTTTCTCTTTTGAAGGGTCTTCAATATCTATAAACCACATTCTGCCCAGAAAGTCTTCAATTCCCATCCCATAATCTCTAAAATTAGCTATTATCTTGTCTCTTGAGTTTTTCATACAGAGCCATATTATATTCTTTTGATCATCATTTTCGAGTATGGAATGAATATAAAAATAGATTAACCTTTCACTGGATACGCTTGCAGGAGCCAGAAAAACAGTAGTTTTGTCGGCAAGTCCTTCACGAAAAGTATCCATAATTTCTGCGGTATCTTCGCCGGACATTTCCCTCTACTCCTCCTGATATCTCTATTTGGCGTTTTAGAATATTAATGTTTGGGACTTCTGTGCACATTGTAATAAGTCCCAAACCTGTTTGATGATTAATCCCTGAGTTGCTCTTCTACCATCCGGCGACCCAATGCAAGTCCTTCGTCAATCTTTGCACTATCCTGGCCTCCGCCACGTGCCATTGAAGGTTTACCTCCTCCACCTCCGCCGGTTAGACTTGCTATTTCACGTACGATGTTTCCTACGTTAACTCCTTTTGAAACTGCACTGTCACCCGCAGCAGCTGCGATCTTGACACCTTCATGATCACTTAAGAGTAATGCAACAATATCGTCACTTGAAGCAAGTTCTCCTGCCATTCGGGTAAGTTCATCGGCATCTGCACCGTCGACTCTTGAATTTATAAAGCGAATATCCTTTAGATGTTCAGCATTTTCAATTAAGTGATTTACGCGGGATTCTGCCAGTTCTTTCTTGAGCCGGGTATTTTCTTTCTTAAATTCTTTCCATTCAGTGAAGAAACGTTCAATGGTTGACGGTAGTTGCTCAGTAGATACCCTCAATGTTTCTGCAGAACTTCTGAGAAGTTTATCCCTTGCCTGGAAAGCTACAACAGCAGATTCGCCTGCTGCATATTCAATACGTTCGACTCCATCCTGTATCCGTTCTGTCTTCAGGATCTTGATGGGGCCGACCTGTCCTGTAAAGGTGCAGTGGGTCCCCGCACAGGCTTCAATATCGCTTCCTACATGCAATACGCGAATGCGGTCCCCTGGTGGTACTCCGCCCTGGTAAAGGCTAAATCCATATCTTTTTTCGGCGGTGCTGCGATCCATCCACTCACTTATCACTCGCTTATTCTCCATTACCATCTGGTTTGCAATCATCTCTATCTCATTGATTTCCTCTGGAGCAATCCTTTTGTAATGGGAAATATCGAGCCTGGCACGGTCGGCAAATTTCTGTGCACCTGCCTGCCATATATGTTCTCCCAGCACCTGCCGCGCTGCATCATTTATTATATGGGTTGCAGTATGATTTCTTGCATGTGCCATACGACGCTTTTCATCCACTTTACCCGTAACCATATCTCCTTTTCGAATATGGGGTTCATCTTCGACCTCTTCTATGGTATGGATGACCACTCCGTTAAATATCTGGACATCGATTACTTTGAGTAAGGCATCATCTACCATGAATGTGCCCTGGTCTGGCGGCTGTCCTCCTCCTTCCGGATAGAGAAGTGTGCTGTCGAGCACTATATTATTGTCAAAAACATCAAGAACAACAGCTTCGAATTCCATTCTGTTTGGCTCATCGTAGAAAAGCCGTTTTGTAGGAGGGAGTTTCTTGAGACGATCTGCATAGGGGATTTCTTTTTCCTCTTCCTGTACGGATTTGCTGTGACGCTCAGCGACAAGGGAGTAAAAATTATCTGGTAGTTCGACTTCCACTCCTACTTCCGAGGCAGCTTCTTTGGATATCTCAGCCGGTATGCCATGACTGTCGTACATATCTATAACAGTGTCAAGAGGCATTTTTTCTCCCTTTTTCTTGTAGTGCTTTGCAGATTTTTGTATGAGTTTCTTCCCACGCTGCAGGGTTTCCTGGAATTTCTTTTCTTCGTTATCCAGTATGTCGTTTATTACATCAAATCTGTCGGCGAACTCAGGGTATTCGGGGAGATGGTTGATGTGCATCTGTATAATGTCAGATAAGGGGATTGTGATGCCAAGGTCCTGCATCATCTTCATTGTACGTCTGATCACAAGTCTTGCAAGATATCCTGCTTTGACATTTGAAGGTATTATTCCGTCACCCAGCATAAATGTTATACAACGGGCATGGTCTGCAATGGCATATGCCGTTTCCACGGGCTCCATTATGGTGCCCAGTTTATCAGCAGTAATTCCTATGTTTGAAGCTACCTGTTTGCGCAATTCCAGCAGGTTTGCTTTTTCGCTTACATCCATCAGGCCTGCAAGCCGGGCGTTCTGGGATAAAATATTTGCATAATCTTCATCTTCCAGCCGATGTTCCACACCTGCCAGTTCCATAAGTTCCCCAACAACTTCCGGGAATATAGCATCGTATACAGTAGGGGTGCCCTGGGAAGCCCATACCAATCTTTCCAACCCGTACCCGGTGTCCACTATGTAATTGTCCATTTTCCTGTAATTATCACCTTTAATCACGATATCTCCGTCTTTGGATTGCTGGAGATTCATAAACACAAGGGTTGCCACTTCCAGGCCACCTATAAGGACTTCAACACAGGCACCGGCGTTTCCGCCACCTGCCCAGGGTTCTTCTTTATAGGTTACAGCAAAGGGATCTACTCCAAGCTCGTTGAGCAGCCCGTCACAGAGCTGTACTGTCCGGTCTTTCCAGTAGATCTCATTCTCTTTTTTGTTGAATGCGTGATGTGCCATCATCTCAAAGGTGGTCAGATGGCGGCCACTTCTTCCTACTGCATCCAGATCAGAAAGACGAATGCATGGTTGTGATATGGTGAGTGGGTTTGCAGGGGGGGCAACCTGTCCGGAAGTTACAAAGGGCTGGAAATCTGCTATGGAGGCGATAGTAAGATAGATATCATTTCTCCAGCGTGCTATCACAGGGTATCTTTCAATACGTGTGTGTCCATTTTTCTCAAAGTAACTAAGATAAAACTCCCTCATCTGTGCAAGATTAAATTTTTTCTTGAAGACTGGGTTGGCGATGAATGAATATGGGTCACAGGGTGCATCTCCGCATGTATCCCTGTCTCTGTCACGAGTCCAGAAATAACTGCCACATTTTTGGCACTGTTTTCTGATAAAACCGTTTTCATAGAAGAAATTTATATCGTATTCCTCTTCAAGCATAATAATCCCAAATTGAATAGTTAATCGTAACAATAGAGCCTTAGATTCTTATGCCTAATGCCCCCATGTTTAAAAATATTTCTCATATATACATCTTCACAAACAATTATTATTTGATATTTATATTTATTTTACCATATTTTTTGAACACAAGCATACACTAATAAGCTTATTTATGAGCAATTTGTGTACATTCAGGTTATATCAATGTCCATAAGTAGTTCCCCTTATTGAGGAGATGATATTAATGCAGACTATCAATTACATGTCAATGGTTTTCAGGGGTGCAGTAGAAGATTATGAAAAAACCGGTGTTCATCCGTCAGTATTCCTTGATTCAAATGGTGATCTCCAGATATATCTCTGTGATCCTGTTGCAGCTGAAGAAGAATTTGAAACTACGTATGGAATGGGTAGCTATGAAGTTAACGGAGCCCAGTTTGTGGGTGACATTTCCGAAAACAAGAATATTCATGAAGTGAATTATGCAAAGTTAGTAACTCCTTTTTCTATGGATGATTGAATTCTTTTTTACTTTCCTTTCCTCCTTTTTATACGAATCAGTAAATCTATAATCAAAACTCTTTTGTAATTTGTCTCTGTGCCTGTGTCTTATAGATAGGAGGCAACATGCAGATAAAGGCAAGTCCCGGGTTTCAGGTAAATCCTCATGTTTTTTATGTATCGGCAGTTCTGGTATTATTTTTTGTGGCCATGGGCGTCTTTTTTACAGAAAGGCTATCTGAAATTTTTGGAATATTACAGAATACTATTGTGGTTAATTTTGGCTGGTTCTACATTCTCTCAGTTGCTTTTTTCCTTCTATTTGTTATCTGGCTATATTTCAGTCCCTATGGTTCCATCAGGCTGGGAAAGGATTCGGATAGGCCGGAATATAAGGATACCACCTGGTTTGCAATGCTTTTCAGTGCGGGTATGGGCATAGGGCTGCTTTTCTATAGTGTTGCAGAACCAATTCTTCATCTCGCTTCCCCCCGGGACGCCGCACCGGGTACAATTGAAGCAGCAGTTGAAGCGATGAATCTCACTTTTTTCCACTGGGGGCTTCATGCCTGGGCAATATATATTGTTGTGGGGCTTTCTCTTGCATATTTTTCCTACAGGCATGATATGCCGCTGACCATTCGCTCTACAATGTATCCTTTGTTTGGTAATAAGATATATGGAGTACGTGGAAATATTGTGGAAGTACTGGCTATCTTTGGTACATTGTTTGGTGTTGCCACTTCGCTGGGCCTGGGTGTGATGCAGATTAATGCAGGAATGGATTATCTTGGCCTGATGTCGGTGTCTGTAAATAACCAGATTTTGCTGATTGTATTCATAACTCTTGCAGCCACTACTTCTGTAATGTCGGGTCTGAACAAGGGAATACGCATATTGAGTCAGGTTAATATCCTGCTGGGTCTTACCCTTATCATATTCGTCTTTATCGTAGGTCCCTCTGTTTTCCTTTTGAGTTCATATGTACAAAGTATAGGTTACTATTTGCAAAACATTGTTTACCTTACATTCCAGACCGATGCATTCACTGGCCTGGAATGGCAGAAAATGTGGACCATGTTCTACTGGGGTTGGTGGATCTCCTGGTCACCCTTTGTAGGCATGTTCATTGCACGTGTATCGCGGGGGCGTACAATCAGGGAATTTATCAGGGGAGTATTGCTTGCTCCCGCAATTGTAACTTTCATCTGGATTATCGTCTTTGGTAACACGGCAATTCATATGGAAGTGTTTGGCAATGGTGGTATTGTAAATGTTGTCCAGACAAGTATTCCCACTGCCCTTTATGTCCTGTTAGATAAATTACCGGGTTCATTACTGAGTTCCACTCTTGCAACTATTGTCGTAATGACCTTTTTTGTCACATCTTCTGATTCGGGATCCCTTGTCATTTCCATCCTTTCCTCAGGGGGGGATCCCAAACCGGCAATCCCTCTGAGGCTATTCTGGTCCCTGCTTCAGGGTGCTGTTGCAGCTGTTCTTCTATTGACAGGGGGACTTGTCGGATTGCAGACAGCTGCCCTTACCACGGCTCTGCCTTTCTGTGTAGTTTTAATTCTGATGTGTTACAGCATATCGAAGGGATTAAAAGCTGAGTCTGATGGGCATAGGGTCATATATTCGGAGGAAAAACCTCCGGAAACTACATCAAATAATAAAGCTAAACAACTGGTAGGAGAACTTTTCAAGGGTGGGTCCAAATGAACATGTGGGAACAAAAATTGCGGGATATTTTCCAGGCGGAAAAGGAAAATTCAGGGGAAAAAACTACGCAGGAAATGAATGTCAGGTTTGCAGAACTCAATATGAGGGATTTTTTCAGACATGTGGTATTTCCTGCCTATGACGACCTGAAAAAGGAAATTGAAAAATACGGCAGAACTGTTGAGGTTAATGTGGATGATACCGGAATGAATTCTGCCTCTCTGACCGTTTATGCTCCTTCCGACAAAAATCCTGATGAACAGTTTGAGGAATTCTATTTTGAGATAAGAGGGAGGGCCTACCAAAAGGCCGGTTTTGCTTTTCCCGAACATGCAGATGAAGAGCAGCCACGGATCCGTAAGGTGGAAATATTACTTCGCAATGGTACTGTCGATGAATATGATATAGAGAATCTGACACGGGAAGATATCATAGAATGCTTTGTCGCAGAATATTCCAAGTGGATCAGTTACTGATTTATTCAATTCATTACCTTTAAAACCCTTAAGGTCAATCTGGCTTTTCATGTCGAAAAAAATTCTGCTTACCAACGATGATGGTGTTTATTCAGCTGGTATACGTGCTGCTTACAAAAGTGTGGATTCACTGGGTGATGTGACGATTGCTGCACCGGCTTTCCAGCAAAGTGGTGTAGGGCGGTCAATTTCTATTTTTGAGCCTTTGAGGATGAACCGTACAAAGATAAATGGTGTGGAGGCTCATGCAATAGGCGGCACTCCTACGGATTCTGTGATACTGGGGATATTTTCGGTTATGAAGGAAAAACCCGACCTGATTTTATCGGGCTTCAATATCGGAGAAAATATCAGTACTGATACCGCCACTACCTCAGGAACTGTGGGTGCAGCTCTGGAAGGTGCAAGTTATGGTATCCCGGCAATTGCGGTTTCCATTCAGGTCATTGAACAGGGACTTAAATTCGATGATTTACGGGACTATGAACATGATTTTGAGGTTGGTATCAAAGTAGTAAACCGGATCGCCAAAAAAGTTCTGGAACATGGAATGCCTGACAATGTGGATGTTTTGAATGTGAACCTGCCGCATGATGTGGAAGAAGATACCGAGATTGAGATCACCCGTCTTGCAAGGAAGTTTTTCAATATGGAAGTGGAGGAGCGTCATGATCCCAGGGGCAGGCCATATTACTGGCTGGCAGGTGACCTTATGCCACAGGGTGAAGAAGGTACCGATGTACATGCAGTTATCCAGAAGGGGCACATATCTATAACACCTCTGAGTCTGGATTCAACTTCCCGGGTGGACAACTCGGAAATAGAAAAATTACTTTGATTACTTTTTGATATGGATGTCGATCTCTTTCCATGTTGGGTCGACACCATGCAGACTCTCTGCAGAAGCTGCCGCAGTTTTTCCCAGAAATTTCTGAACAAAATCGTTTATTTCTATATTTTCACCATCAACATTGAGTTGGACTTTCATTTTGACACTTCCCTTTTTGTGCATATAGAAGAGATTCCAATATTTATTTTCCTTTGTATCCTTCTATTTCTGCATTAAATATTCTAATTTGAACCTGATGTCCGGAAGTTGATTTAATATTTATGCTTCAATTCTTCTTCATGCAGAATCTTTTTAACAAATCAACATGTTTTTTAATCTGAATATATGGATTTCCTCAAGAAACTATTTGGTAAGGGCAAGGATGAGCCTGAAGAATTACATCTGGAATTTGAAAATCTCCATGAATGGAGTAAAACCAGATATAAAAGGGAGGTTAACGCTGCAAAACCCCTTATAAGCGATCTTTATTCCGCAATTGACAATAAACTTGACCAGCTCAGGGTCGACAAAAATTCCTTTCTGGATGCCACACCGATTGAATCAGCTGATAAGAAAATGGGTAAGATCGGAGATTCAAACCGGGATGTTATTGTTGATAACCTGGAAATACTTGATGAGAAAATCAATGTCCCGCATGACAATTCCATAGAGGGGGCTCATGCCTTCTATATTGAATCGCTTTCCCATATGGATAGTTTTCTGGACAATACCCGAAAAAGCATGCTTTATGCAAAAAGTCTCTATCCAGCTGAATATAACAAAATAAACGGCGACCTTGCAAACCTGAACCATGCTTTAAATGATTTATTTTCGACAATTGAAAATCCCCGGAATAAGCTGGAAATGATCAGCAATATATTTGAAGACATTGAAGATATCCATAATCTGGAATCTGAAATAATGGATTGTCGGGATAATATAGGGGAATTGGAGAATAAGTATACCTCCCTGGATGAAAATCTGCAGGATGCAAAATCAGATCTTGAAGAGTTGATTAATGGTTCTGAATACCCACGCGCAGAAGCAATTAACAGTGAAATTGACGATGTCAGGCAACAGGTCATGGATGTAGAAGCTGATATCAAAAGAATGTTCACCCCATTGTCCAAGGCATTATCCAGAATGAAAAAACAGGATGAAAACGGAATTCATACCCTATCGCCACAAGTGCGTAATATACTTGGTATTGTCATGAAAGATCCTGTCTCTGCACTGGATTACGATCTGGATCCTTTATATGATGAATTAATTCTGAGACTTCAAAGCGATTCACTTGGCCTGAAAGATAAGAAGAAAGATAAAACCCTTGAACAGGTGCATTTAATAAAAACCTCTTCTTCTCTTAAATCCTTGTGTGAGGATAAAAAGAAATACGATAACAGGCTCGAGCAGTTAATAGACCAATTGGACCGGATGGATGTGTATCATCAGAAAACCTCCATGGAAAAACACATTTCAAAAAAGCAAGAGGCTTTGGTTTCTACACAGGATAAACTGGATGATGAAACAAAACGCCTGAAATCCCTGGAAGAGCAGCTGGAAAATACAAAATCGAAATTGAGCTCAGATGTGAATGCTGCATTTGAGGAGAATATCGAGATAAATTTCAGGTAACAATCTTATCTGTTAGTACTCCTTGATATTTTCCTTGAAAAAAGGCACCCTTTTTTTCACAACTTCCTCCAGCAACCGTGGAATATCTTCTGAATTTGCGCCTTTTGTATCCACAAGATTATCATTAACCAACAGGCATGGTTTGAGTTTCCCGTCGGCTGTCACACGCAGACGGTTGCAATTGGCACAGAATTCAGTATTGTCGATGGGTCTTACTACTTCAACTTCAGCACCGTCGATGATGTACTTTTTGCGGCGGTGCATTTTACGTACATGGATTTCATCGGCCCTTTCTTCAAGTTTTTTTTCAATTTCTTGCACGTCAACCTGGTATTTTAAAACATCCTGGAAATCCATTAGTTGTATGAGCTGTAGTATAATGTTGCCTTTGTGTTTACGGACAAATTCAAGCATCTGGTCGATTTTGTCTTCATTGATCCCTTTGAGCATTACCATGTTCAGTTTTACAGGAGTAAGGCCAACTTCGATTGCTTTTTCAATCCCTCTGAGTACTTTGTATACATCACCCGGATTTGCTGCAGTAATTAAGCTGTATTTTTTGTCATCAATACTATCCAAACTTACATTTATCCGGTCCAATCCTGCTTCCTTGAGGCTCCGGGCTCTCTCTTCCAGCAGTATCCCGTTGGTAGTTGCAGATACATCCTTCAAAGGAGGCAGGCTTTTCAGTATATCCTCGAAATCCCTGCGGACAAGCGGTTCTCCGCCAGAGAATTTCACCCTGTCTACTCCATACAGGCTGGCTGCCTTGATGATATCAGATATTTTCCGGGCTGACATTTCATCTGCCACTTTCATATTCCCTTCATTGTGGCAATAAATACAATTGAGATTACACCTATCAGTAATCGATATCCTGAGGCTTTTTATAGTGCGTCCGTAGGTATCTGTGAGATGTTTTTCAGGAGTCATGCTATATCGGTAATTGGTGTTTTATTTGGGATGGTGAAAGGAGTATATAAACTTAAGTTTATCCGGTAACAGTGAAGCTTACCGCCCCATATTTTAAATACCAAATCAAACCAACTTGTGCCATGAAAAAATCAATAGTTATTGCAGGCACACACAGTGGAGTCGGTAAAACAACCGTTTCCATGGGTATCATGGCTGCCCTGACCCGTAGGGGAATGAACGTCCAGCCCTATAAGGTGGGTCCGGATTACATCGATCCCACCCATCATACGGCAATCTGTGGGAGGTCTTCAAGGAACCTTGATACGTTCATGATGGGTGAAGAAGGTGTCAGGCAGAGTTTTCATTGCAGTTATAATGATGCGGATATAGGGGTCGTTGAGGGTGTCATGGGTCTTTTTGATGGAATGAATTCCTCAGACCTTGCAAGTTCGGCTCACGTGGCCAAATCCCTGGGTGCTCCTGTGATCCTTGTAGTTAATGTGCACGGCATGTCCAGAAGTGCTGCGGCCCTCATCAAAGGCTACTCTGAATTTGACAGTGATGTACGTATCGATGGTGTGGTCCTCAACCGCGTGGGAAGTCCCAGACATGCTCAAATGATCAGGGATGCCTTGGGGGATGTGCCGGTAGTTGGTGCCCTTCCCCGTAACCAGGACCTGACCGTCCCTTCCCGTCATCTTGGTTTGCACATGGCTGATGAACGGGATTATGATCTGGAAAAATTGGGTAACTTCATTGAAGAGAACATTGATCTGGATGGTGTGCTATCCCTGGCAAACGAACCTCTCCCGGCTGCACCTGAGGAATGCATACCCGACAAGGAGGCCGATGTGACAATAGGCGTTGCAATGGACAGTGCTTTTTGTTTCTACTATCAGGACATGCTGGACTCTTTCCGCCGTTGCGGGGCTGAAATCAAATTCTTCAGTCCGCTTGAAGGTGATATTCCTGATGTGGACGGCATGTACTTCGGAGGCGGTTATCCTGAGCTCCACATAGCAGAACTTGAAAAGTCACGGACAACTCACAAACTAAAGGACCTTTCAGCAGACGGAATGCCAATATACGGTGAATGTGGTGGACTGCAATATCTCTGTACTTCCTACGAGATTGAGGATAGGCTTTATAAATTGGCTGACCTTTTCCCTGCCGAGACTGTCATGACCAAAAAATTGCAGGCACTGGGCTACACTAAAGGACATGCCGATTCCCCTATATTCAGGGGAGAAGTACGAGGTCATGAATTCCATTACTCTGTAACAGATTGTGCGTCTGACAGCCGTCTGGCTTACACTATGGAGCGGGGCAAAGGAATTGTTGATGGTATGGATGGTATCTATGAACACAATTCTGTGGCAAGTTACATGCATGCCCACCCTGGTTCCTTCCCTGTAGATGATTTTGTGAACAGCTGTCGCAAGTACAAACAACGCTGATTTCAAATCTCATCCATGCTGCCGCTTCTGTAACCTTCGAGATCCAGGCAGACATGGGTGATACCTGTAGCTTTCAGGTGGCTGATTAGATCATCCATTTTCAGGACAGCCATCGGGATTTGTTCAGGGTGGACTTCTATACGGGCAAGGGTTCCCCCTTCATGCAACCTCATCCTGCATTGTAAAAATCCCATCCTGTGCAGAATATCTTCTCCCTGTTCAGCTTTTCCGAGTTTTCCGGCGTCCAGCATTTCGCCGTAGGGTATACGTGAGGCCAGACAGGCAGACGAAGGCAGGTCCCAGAAATCATATTTTTCCTGTCTGGCAATTTGTCTGATATCCGCTTTGCTGATGCCTGCAGAAACGAATGGATGAAATATCCCTTCTTCCCTGCAAGCAGCAAGCCCGGGTCGTAATGTATGTGTATCCGATACATTGGTTCCATCGGCAATAATTGTAAACCCAAGGGTAGATGCATATTCTTTTGCAGTCTGTATGATCTTTTTTTTGCAATGATAACATCTATCCTTTGAATTATTAAGTATGTCCTGGTATTCCAGGGGATTAAAATTCAGTACGTGAAGTTCTAAACTATTTTCATCTGCAATTTTCCGGGCACTGTAAACTGCGCTTCTGGGGATAAGGGGTGAATCCAGAAGAATGCAGATGCAATTTTTTCCCTGCACTTTCCTGGCCACAACTGCAAGCAGACTGCTGTCCACACCGCCGGAAAAAAGAATTGCCATGGGTCCGGTGTCTTTTATGATCTCTTCCAGTTCCCTTAACTTATTAGCAGTCATGTTCTTCCTTAAAGATGGCCGCATTCAGGACAATCTGGCCTGCGACAGATTCTCATTTTCTCCAGTGTCCCGTTTTTACCGTCCCATATAACAATGTGTCCGGTATGCAATCCCTCCTCATCAAGCAGGTACTTTATGACCTCATTGGCCTGTATGGTTCCTACGACACCTGCGGTGCAACCGATGATTGGAAATACTTCTTTTGGGGGTTTTTCAGGAATCAGACATTCGATGCAGGGTGTTTTGCCCGGGATGACTGTGGTGAGCTGGCCGTGGAACCCGTGAACTGCACCGTGGACCAGGGGTACGGATTGGCGGATTGCGGCCCTGTTGAGCAACATTCGTGTTTCATAGTTATCCAGCGCATCTACGATTATGTCTGCTCCCTGTATCAATTCATCTATGTTTTCAGCACTGATCTCTGTGTTGAAGGCTTCCAGTTCGATGTTGGGATTGAGTTCTGCAAGTTTTTCTTCAGCAGACTGGCTCTTGCCTTTTCCGATATCCCGGTGCCAGTGCAGTATTTGTCTGTTGAGATTGCTCATTTCAACAGTATCTTTATCGACAAACCGGATGTGGCCTATACCGGCAACAGCAAGGTAATGTATAATTGGTGAACCCAGGCCGCCGCAGCCGGCTACCAGTACGGTTGCGTTTTTAAGTTTCTCCTGGCCCTCTTCACCGAACATCATTATCTGGCGGCTATAGAGTTTCCTTTCAATATCATCAAGCATCGGTTTTTCTCCAGAATTTTATTGTCATTTCCTTTTCATTTCCTGATTATTTTGTATTCTATGTTTAATAGTTTTATTTCACAATAGTGATATACTTGTAGGTTAATATCTATAGAAAATGAAGCGTGAGAATATGAAAATTGAAACCCCGTGTCAGGTTGTGGTATGGGATGTCCTGCCTGCTATCAGGGCTGCCCTTGCAAAAGAATTGGTGGATAACGGTGTAACCCAACAGGAAGTGGCCAGGCTTTTTGGGATGGCTCCTTCTGCGGTTTCCCAGTATCTCACTAAAAAAAGAGGTTACAGGATCGAATTTGATGACGAAATAAAAATTTCAATTGCCAGTCTCGCGGTAGATATCCAGAATGGTACGGTTGACGATCTCTCTCAGAGGTTCTGTGACATTTGCCGCCAGCTCAGGGCGGATGATGCCTGTCCTGCCGATCAGGAATGACTTGGTTTTTTCTTTTTACTTTCTTTTCCATAAACTATATTTATAAGAAAGAACCAATTCACAATTGTTAATTAACTATTGTGAATTACAGGCGTTAAATGCCTGTACCACCCACCACAAAAAACGCGATGAAGGCACTAGATGCCTTCATACTCTCTTTATAATTTATCATCTAGAAAAACATTATATGTTTTTCCGAGTGACGAACTTTCACAACTAGGGATAGTCGGGATGTTCCCGGGCGCTACCAGGGTATGGAAACTGGATACCTATGGCCTCAGCAGGGAAAAGATAGACTATCTTTCAGATGCATTTTAGGAAATAGCAGTAAAATATAACCTTTAGGTTGATTAAGGTGAAAAAATGAGCAAATCAAATAATTATAATCCGGAAACTCTTTCCATACATGCAGGACAGCAACCGGATCCCACTACAGGTTCAAGGGCTGTTCCGATCTACCAGACTACGGCCTATGTCTTTGATGATACAGAACATGCGGCAAATCTTTTTGCCCTGAAGGAATTTGGCAATATTTACACTCGCCTGATGAATCCTACCACCGATGTCTTTGAAAAAAGGATGGCTGCGATCGAAGGTGGTACTGGTTCCCTGGCTGTTTCCTCCGGTATGTCTGCCATTTCTCTTGCCCTGCTTACAATTACCCGTCTGGATGATGAGATTGTGGCCGCCGATAACCTCTATGGTGGGACATACCAGTTATTCAATCATACCTTCCCCAAACTGGGACGGAGTACAAAATTTGTAGATTCCACTAACCCGGAAGCCTTCAGGCAGGTCATCAATGAGAAGACTCGGGCTGTGTATATCGAGTCCATAGGAAATCCCAAGCTTGATGTACCGGATTTTGAAGCAATTGCGGCCATAGCCCATGAGGCAGGTATACCGCTGATAGTGGACAATACTGTGGGTGTTGGACTTGTGAAACCCATTGAACACGGTGCTGATATTGTTGTTCTTTCCGCTACCAAGTATGTCTGTGGCCACGGTACTTCCCTTGGAGGCGTAATTATCGATTCCGGTAATTTTGACTGGGGCAGCGGTAATTTCCCTGAGTTCACAGAACCCGACCCTAGCTACCACGGTCTTGTGTACTGGGATGCATTCAAGGACGTTCCTGAGATGGGTAACATCGCTTTTGTCATGAAGGCCAGGGTCCAGTGGCTAAGGGATCTGGGAGCAGCAGTAAGTCCTTTTAATTCGTTCCTTTTCCTGCAAGGACTGGAGACTCTTTTCTTGCGTGTGAAAAAGCATTCTGAAAATGCATTTGAGATCGCCCGTTTCCTAAAAGATCACCCAAAAGTTTCATGGGTTAATTATCCGGGATTTGAAGACCATATAAGTCACCACAAGGCTCAAAAGTATCTTGTTGGAGGATTTGGCCCAATAGTGGGATTCGGTATCAATGGAGGGCTTGAAGCCGGTAAACAATTCATTGAAAATCTTGAGCTGTTTTCCCATCTTGCCAATATCGGGGATGCAAAGAGCCTTGTTGTCCACCCCGCTTCCACCACCCATCAGCAGCTTACCCCTGAAGAACAGGCAAGTACCAGTGTTACGCCTGATTATATCCGCTTGTCCATTGGTATCGAGGATGCAAAAGATCTGATCGCAGACCTTGACCAGGCGTTGAACGGGGTGGATGTATGACCGAGAGGTCCGTAGGTTATGTGGAAACAAAACATCATCATCTAAAAGAACCCTTCAGGCTTGTGAGTGGTGATGAACTTGCAGAGGTTTCCATAGCTTATGAGACCTATGGCAAACTGAATTCTGACAAATCCAATGTAATTCTTATATGTCATGCGCTAACCGGCGATGCTCATGCTGCTGGCTGGCATGAAGAGGATAAAAAACCAGGTTGGTGGGATGTTGTAATCGGGCCCGGGAAAGCTTTTGATACCAATAAGTATTTTGTAATATGCTCTAACGTCCTGGGGGGTTGTAAGGGAACCACAGGCCCGGCCTCAACCAATCCCCAATCCGGTTTGCCGTATGGCCTGTCTTTTCCCCGTGTAACAATTGAAGACATGGTAAACCTGCAACACACATTACTCAATAATCTGGGTATTTCCAGCCTATATGCAATAGCAGGGGGTTCCATGGGAGGCATGCAGGTTCTGCAATGGGCGGTATCCTATCCCGGTTTCATGAAAAGGGCCATTGTGCTTGCATCTACAGCAATTTCCTCTCCCCAGCAGATTGCTTTCAATGAGGTTGCAAGACAGGCAATAATCCGGGACCCTTATTGGAATGATGGGGATTATTATGGTGGGCAGTTGCCCAAACAGGGTCTTTCCCTTGCACGCATGATCGGACACATCACATACCTGAGTGATGATTCCATGCATGATAAGTTTGGCAGGGATATCCGGGAAAACGAAATGTTCCAGGTGGAGAGTTATCTGCACCATCAGGGTGATACTTTTACCAGCCGTTTTGACCCGAATTCCTATCTTTATCTTACCGGAGCAGTTGACAATTTTGACTTAAGTAATGGTTTTTCCCTTGCAAAAAGTTTCAGCAATATAGAATCAGAATTTATGGTTATTTCTGTCTCTTCGGATTGGCTTTATCCTTCCTACCAGTCCGAGGAAATAGTCCAGGCACTTGGTTCCAATGATATAAATGTGCAGTATCGTAAACTTATTTCACATTTTGGTCATGATGCCTTTTTGCTGGAAAAAGGGCAATTAAATTATCTTCTATCCACTTTCCTGGGCCATCTTACTGTGGGAGATGTCATGTCGGAGGACGTGTCGACTCTCCGTGAAGGGTGCACGCTGGAAGAGGCGGCGCAATTAATGATTTTGAAAAATGCAACACATATTCCGATTCTGGATGCAAGCGGCCGTATTACTGGTATAGTGACTTCCTGGGATATCACAGGGGCTGTTGCCAACAAGATAAGTTCCATCGAAAAAATACTGTCACGGGATATTTTAACATCCCATCCCGATGAAAACCTTTCCAGTGCAGCTCTTATTATGGAAGATCATGCAATCTCGGCCCTTCCTGTGGTTGATGAGAGAGGTTGTCTTGTAGGGATCCTTTCCAGTGATACTATCAGTGCAATGGTGGGAAGGGGTGCAAAGTGATACGAGTGCTGTGATTTATTCCAGTTACTCTGTCCCTTTCTTTTCTTTGTTCTTTTCTTTTGTATTGGCAGGCTTTTTAAATTTATTTTTATACCACATTTTCCTGCGATAATAGTTCAGGGGGTGATTGATTCTTTTGCAAAGCTCATCGGCTCCATGGCAATTGCCGTAAGTCTTCATGGTACTGCATGAGGGAGGAGTATATTTCGTACCTGAGGAACCGGCAATATGTTCAATCTGGTATCGTGTTTTTTCTTCATCAAAATCCGGGGACACATTGAACATGTTGATTATGTCATCCACTGTCATGCCGATACCTGTCAAAAAGGAAGTCATTGCAAAACGCATTGAATGAGCAAGGTTTACCCCTGTGCGAACATTATTAATGGCATAATTGATGCATGGGGGGAACAGTTTACTGTCTACTTCTCCTGTCTGTCCACTTTCAATATCCCCTTTCTTTTGCTGGAGTAGTTCCTTCAATCTTGACAGTGCACCTGAACAATCGGTGCAGGTCTTTTCGGGAACTTTGAGGGGTAGGCTGTCATGAATACTTTTTTTAATTGCTTCCTGCAACAATCGGGCAAAATCTTTTCTTTCAACAAAAACGTTGCCATGTACCATTCTCTGGTTTATCAGCTTCCACTCAATTGCTTTGAGGGTTGTGGAATATTTCAAGAAATCCGCAAAATGTAAATGGAAGCCTCTTTCGTGCTGCTTGGCATGGATTCCGAATTCTTCTCCTATTTCCCTGAGAAAAAAATCTTCTCTCTCTAACAGCAGGGAATATGCAGCTTCGGCTTCAGCATGAGAATATTTACGGTTAAGGTAGGGATCGTTCAGGCAGGATACGAGTATTCTTGCATAAGGGTAGGAAAGAAGTTCTGTAAGTACCCGTCCCTCATCTGTATTTGTAAGGGAGGGTTTGCTGATGCCCGAGGTCAGAGACTGGATTAATCTTTCCTCACCCCTGAGTCTGGCTGATTGGAACGCCCTTGAATTTATAAGGCGGTCCAGATCAAAATCCAGTTCTCCGACATATTGCGAAGCGGCGGATGTAAAGGGGTACAGTGCAAGTTCTGCCCTTTCCATAATTTACTCAGACTCTATTCTGGGGGCCAGCAGATATCCGACCTTGCCTCTTCCACCTGCAATTTCAAAATTGATCTTGATAGGGAAATCATTTCCTATCTGGAGGGTTACCTCATTGGATTTAGAGGCAGGTTTTGCTATGTCAGAAAGGTAATCCAGGGAAAATAATGATCTTGCAGGTCCCGGTGTGATGCTTATCAGTTCATCACGGGGCATTTCCTGACGCATACGATCCGTGTCGCCTTCTGCTTCCAGGAAGAAGGTTTCTCCTTCAACTCCCATTGACATATGGTCACTTATTTTCTCGGCTGCTTTTATGGTCCTGCTGAATCCTTTACCGTTCACAACGATCTCTGCAGGCAGTTCAAGCTGGGGTATCCTGGGTTCTGCGCGGATTGTAGACGGGTCAAGCAATGTAAGTGTATATGATATTCCGCCAATGCTTATGGAGAGTTTCCTGGAATCCTCTTCCAGTTTCATCTTCACTTTGTCCGTTTTTTCCGCGACACCCAATATGTCCAGTACTCTTGTAAGATCTAAACCAATCTCGCTTTCCTCTGCCTGGTATTCATCAAAGGCATCAGCCTGAAGTTCAAAGCTGACCATGGCAACGTTGGCCGGGTCCACAGCTTTCACGCCTATACCTTCGGGTGAGATGTGTACTCGGGCTTCGTCAACCAATACAGATAATGATTCAATGGAATCTTTCAGAAGTGATGCATCAATTGTTGCCTCTAACATTTTGTCGCTCCGCCTGATTATTTTAAAATCTGAAAATCATTATACGCGACAGGTTATATAAGTTTTTATTTTGTCGGAGGATATCAGTCATATTCTCTCCAGGTATAACTGCATTTTGTACATTTAAAGAACCTGGTCTCCGATTCATCTGCTGAACGTAGTTGTCGCATCCACCAGTATGCTTTGTTATTTCCACATTCCGGACACTGGACAAGTGTTGTAGGTAGCCCTTCATCGACATTTTCCTCAAGCACTGTAACCTCACGTTCATCACGTTTGGTTTTTGAAACCATATTTTCTGCGCCTTCTTCCCTGCTTTTCTCATATCCACATTTGCGACACTTAAGGTCCCCGTCGCTGGGAAACATCATACTCTTACATTTTGGACAAAACTCCATCAATATCATCTCCTGCATCATTTAGGATCCGCTGGTGGTCAAAAGCGAGCTCGGGCAGGTTGTTGGGATCAAAACATCCAACGTCTGCAGCATCTGTATCTGCCTTTGGTTCGCCTTTGCCTACTGCAAGGTAGGCCACGGATACTGTGTGGCCCCTGGGATCACGGGAAGGGTCTGAATATACACCAACCAATTTGAGTATTTCGATTAGAAGCCCCGTTTCCTCCATTACTTCTCTCTTTACCGCTTCTTCTGTGGTTTCACCAATCTCTACAAAACCACCCGGCAAGGCAAACGATCCCCTGTAAGGTTCATTTTTCCTTTTAATAAGTACTATCTTCCGGTTTAATATGATTACGCCATCGACTGTTAGCAGGGGTGTTTTCGGTCTCATTCTGACAAAACCTTAATAGGATAGATACTATATTAAGATTGGATACTTATTAAGGTGCTTCCAAAATGACAGATTATATTTTATTGATAGCAATAGGGTTAATGATTCTTTCAGCTATTCTTCCCGGTAAATTATCCTATCGTAAACTGATAGGTGCTTTTGGATGGATTACTTTTGGTGCGCACTGGGCTTACCAGCCAATCCATTACATGGAAATCAATGATTATTTCAATGTATTCCTTACAATAATGATTGCCTGCTTCTGTCTTATGATGGCTTACTCGATGGTAGATGAGTACAGATCAAAGACCCTGCCGGTTGAGAATCTGGATATTACTTCAATGGTGACCAGCGCGACTGCAATAGGTTCGCTTTTCTATTTTCCTTTTGCCCAGCTGCCTTCACTTAATTACTGGATTATTGCTACTGTTACGGATAACATTACCTGGCTTCTTGGTGTTCTGGGCTATCAAGTTACTCAGGATTCCTGGAACCTGATCTCTTACAACGGATATACAGTGGAGATTATCCTTGCCTGTACTGCCATTGAAAGCATTGCCCTTTTTAGCGGCCTGATTGTTTCTGTCAAGGCGCCCGTTTCTAAATTGTTCCAGGCATTTATGGTTTCAGTACCGGTTATCTATATACTGAATATTTTTCGTGATGTTTTTGTAATTATAGCTTATGGGGATCAATGGTTTGGAGCAGAAAGTTTTGAGATTGCCCACCATATGATTGCCAAGATGGGTTCAGCGGCAGCCCTCTTTGTAATTGGTTATGCTGTTTTGAAGATTCTTCCCCAGCTCTTCGATCTGATTGATGGACTTGTGTCCCTTTCAAGGTTCAGGTTAAAGGACATTATTGATAAAATTGCAGGAAACAGGTAAATGCTTGCAAAAGGTTCTCATAGCTGGGTCTTTACGGCCTCATTGTTCACAATTGCAATGGGATTTATGTATATAACTTCGCGATTGCAGATATTTAACGTTAAATCAATGCTGGATGTGCCTTTGCTGGGCGGAAATACTTTCTTTTTGAGCCTGTTTTCCGGCTGGCAAATATTCCTCTACTCTACTTTTGGGTTTGGCTTGCTGACAGTATTTTTTGTTTTCTTTTTCCGTGATCCTAAGCGGGATTCCCCTCTCTGTAAAAGCTGTATCCTTGCCCCGGCCGATGGTAAAATTTCGGATATCAGGGGCCGTAAGGTTTGCATTTTCATGAACATTAACAATGTTCATGTAAATCGCGCTCCCTTTTGCGGTAAAGTTTTATCTGTAAAACACTTTAAAGGAAGCTATCTGCCGGCATTTACCAAGGATTCCTCCCGCAATGAGAGAATAAATATCCTGCTGCAGACATCCGTTGGAAAAATTGAAGTAACCCAGATAGCCGGTTTCCTGGTGCGCCGGATAGTAACCTATGTGGAGGAAGGGGATGAAATCCTGCAGGGAGAAAAGATTGGAATGATACGTCTGGGGTCCCGGGTGGATGTTACTATCCCAGAAGGATTTGATATTTGTGTCAGTAAAGGGGATAAGGTGTATGCAGGCGATACCAAAATTGCAAAAACCCCACATCATGAGAGGTAATGGATGGATATCTTCAAGGACCTGGTCCTGCCGGACATAATGACATTAACAAACGCTGTTTTCGGACTTTTAGCTATCTTCGCGGCCTTTAGTGGACAGATTGAGCTGGGTTTTGTTTTTGTGCTGGTTGCAGCGGTAGCCGATGGGATGGATGGTTATCTGGCACGTACTATTAGCCAGGGTCCAATGGGGGAATATCTTGATTCTCTTGCAGATGCTGTTTCTTTCGGAGTGGCCCCTGCATGTCTGATCTATTTAGGTATATCAGGTCTTCTGCGATACGCAGCGGGTTTTTTTGCCTGCATGTATCTGGTTTGTGGAATATTGCGGCTTGCCCGTTTCAACACTAAAAAAAAAACAATCCCGGATTTTGAAGGTTTGCCAATCACGGCTTCTGCTGTAGTTTTATCATCCTATGCCCTGCTTGCCCCCCAGTATATCTATAGCTGGGTAATCTTCGGTCTGGTCGTGCTGTTGTGCTATCTAATGATCAGTGATCATCCTTATCCCAAACTTCGCGGCCCCAGGGCCATGGGTGCTGTATCAGTGCTCTTTTTCTCAACAATACTGTCCTATTTCCTGCTTAATTCCTATATGTGGATATTCTCCACTATCCTGTTTTTGTCCCTGATGCTATATCTGGAATCTCCTATAATGAGGATTCCCAGACAGTATTATGAAAAATAAATTAATTCAAAAAGAAAAAGGGAGATCATGTATGTTCTTCTCCCTTTCTGACCTCAAAGTTAAGACCACGCTCATCGGCATCGACAACAACAGTATCGGATTCCATCACCTCTCCACTGACAATACGTTTACCTACCTCGGTTTCAAGTTCGTTCTGGATGACCCTTTTCAGTGGTCTCGCACCGTACGTCTCACTATAGCCAGCATCTCCCAGGTATTTCTTCGCCCGGTCAGTGATTTCAAGATCGATTCTGCGCTCTTTGAGCCTCTGCACAAGGTCTTCTATCTTGATATCCACGATGTATGTCAGCTGGTCCTTGGTAAGGGCGCGGAATATGGCGATCTCGTCGATACGGTTGAGGAATTCCGGCCTGAAGTGTTTGGTGAGTTCGTTCATGGCCGTCTCCTGCATCTTGCTGTAGGCAACTCCTTCTTCAAGTTTGGAGATGGCGTAATCCACACAGATATTGGAGGTCATGATCACGATCGTATTCTTGAAATCCACAGTCCTGCCCTTTGAATCGGTCAATCTGCCGTCATCGAGCAACTGGAGCATGATATTGAATACATCATGATGGGCTTTTTCGATCTCATCAAACAGGACGACCGAATAGGGATTCCTGCGTACGGCTTCAGTAAGCTGGCCCCCTTCATCATGGCCGATGTATCCCGGCGGAGCACCGATAAGCCTTGCAACTGTGTGTTTTTCCATGTACTCGGACATATCAACGCGGATCATATGGTCTTCGCTATCGAAAAGTTCGGTTGCAAGGGCTTTGGCGAGTTCGGTCTTACCCACACCGGTAGGTCCCAGGAAGATGAAACTGCCGATTGGCCGACGTGGGTCCTTGATTCCCGCCTGGGCACGGATCACAGCATCTGAAACGGCTTTTACTGCCTCGTTCTGGCCGATCACTCTTTCATGCAGGCGATCCTCCAGATGCACCAGTTTTTCCCTTTCTCCCTCCATAAGTTTGGTAACCGGAATTCTGGTCCACTCGCTTACTACATGTGCAATATCTTCCTCGTCCACCTCTTCCTTGAGAAGCATATTGGTTTGCTTTTCCTTCAGACGATTTTCCTCTTCCTCGTATTCATGCTGCAGGGGAACAAGAGTACCGTATTTCAGCCGGGATGCCTTTTCAAAATCGCCTTCTGTCTCTGCCAGTTCCAGCTGGGTCTTGGTATCATCGATCTGTTCTTTGATACTGTTCAGTTTTGCAATGGTGGCCTTCTCGTTTTCCCAGCGAGTGCGCATTGCGTCGGATTCGGCCCGGATTTCTGAGATCTCTTTCTCCAGGCTCTGCAGCCTTTCTTTTGAAGCAGCATCCTTTTCCTTTTTCAGGGCTTCCTTCTCGATCTCAAGTTGCATCAGTTTCCTGTCAGCTTCATCCAGGCTGGCCGGTTTGCTGTCGATGGCAGTCTTTACCTTCGAGGCTGCCTCATCCAGCAAGTCTATGGCTTTGTCAGGCAGGAACCTGTCCGATATATACCGGTCACTCAACACGGCGGCTGCAACCAGGGCACTGTCCTTGAGCCGTACTCCGTGATGAACCTCATATTTCTCTTTCAGTCCTCTCAGGATAGAGATGGTGTTCTCAACATCCGGGGCATTCACCATCACAGGCATGAACCTGCGCTCCAGGGCTGCATCTTTCTCGATGTATTTCCGATATTCATCAAGGGTGGTTGCACCTATACAGTGCAGTTCTCCCCTGGCCAGCATAGGTTTGAGCAGGTTGCCGGCATCCATTGCACCTTCAGTGGCTCCTGCCCCTACAATGGTATGCAACTCATCGATGAACAGTATAATCTGTCCTTCAGATTCGGCCACTTCCTTCAGGACTGCCTTGAGTCTTTCCTCAAATTCTCCCCGGAATTTGGCTCCTGCGACCAGAGAACCCATGTCCAGAGCCACGATACGTTTGTTCTTCATTGCATCGGGAACGTCCTTTTTTGCAATACGCTGCGCCAGTCCTTCTACAATGGCGGTCTTACCCACGCCTGCCTCTCCAATAAGTACCGGGTTATTCTTCCTGCGGCGGGACAGTATTTCTATCGTATGCCTGATCTCATGATCCCTGCCGATTACCGGGTCAAGTTTTCCCTGGTTGGCAAGTTCTGTAAAATCGATGCCGTATTTTTCCAGAGGTTCATATGTATCCTCCGGGTTTTCTGATGTCACTCTGCGATTCCCCCTGATTTCCTTTATCGCCTGGTTCAGGCGCTCTTCATCTGCCCCGAATTCCTCGAGCAGTTCCTTGCTGTAGCTGCCCTTTTCCCGGGCCAGGGCTACCAGTATATGCTCTACACTGGTATATTCATCATTCATCTTACTCGCAAGGGATGCAGCATTATCCAGTACCCGGATGGCTTTCTGGGTGAAGTAAACATTCTCGCTTCCCGGACCTGATACCTGCCCAAGCCCTGACATGTGTTTTTCGAGTTGTTCTTTAACCATTGCGCTGGAAATGTTCATCTTATCAAGCAAAGAAGGCACAAGTCCTTCCCTTTGTTCCAAAAGAGAAAGGAACAGATGCTCCGAATCAATCTGCTGATGATAATATCTTGCAGCAATGGTTCGGGAATTTTGTATTGCCTCCTGGGCTTTCTGTGTGAAATTATTCAGGTCCATACTGATCCTCCATTATTTAATTCAATACTTCAGGGCTTTATACTTTTGGAGTGTTTTTCTGAAGACATTCTCTCCCCGAAGTGCAATGCTTCAAAAAAAAACAAGCCCTGCAAGACAGCAGGGCTTACCCGGTGAAATCAGATTATTATTGCAGGTGCATTTTCATCCTTTTCCTCGTCGTATTCAGCGACAAGGGCTTCGGTGGAGAGTACCATTCCTGCAATTGAAGCTGCATTCTGTAGGCCGCTTCTGACTACTTTTGTCGGGTCGATTACACCTGCATTGTAAAGGTTTTCAACGATTCCTTTCTTGGCATTGTAACCGACTTCTTCATCAGCTTCGGCTTTGATAAGTGCTATTACCTCGGCACCTTCCTTGCCTGCGTTGTGTGCGATCTGGCGCAGGGGTGCTTCAAGAGCCTTTTTCACGATGTTGGCACCTACCATCTGGTCTTCTTCGAGTTCCACTTTTTCCAAATGTGGGATTGCATGGAACAGGGTCACTCCGCCACCGGCAACTACTCCCTCTTCAACGGCTGCTTTTGTGGCATTGAGAGCATCGTCGATCCTCATCTTCTTTTCTTCGAGTTCGGTTTCTGTTGCAGCCCCTACTTTGATTACTGCCACGCCACCTCCGAGTTTGGCCAGTCTTTTCTGCAGTTCCTTCTTCTTGTATTCAGCATCAGTGATATTGATCTGGGACTCTATCATTTCCATACGGCTTTCGATGGCATTTTTGTCCCCTTTGCCTTCGATGATAGTGGTCTTCTGCTTGTCCACACTGACCTTGTGAGCACTTCCGAGCATCTCGTCGGTAACATCCTCGAGTTTCATCCCCTTGTCTTCACTGACAACAGTTCCTCCCGTCAGCACGGCGAGGTCTTCCAGCATATCCTTTTGGTCATTACCAAATCCAGGGGCTTTGACTGCACTTACTTTGAGGGAACCTCTCATAATATTGAGAATAAGGGCCGCCTGTGCATCCCCTTCTACATCCTGTGCTACTATCAGGAGGGGTTTTCCTTCCTGTGCGACTTTTTCGAGCACCGGTACTATCTGGTTTACATTATTGATTTTCTTGTCTGTAAGGAGGATGTACGGATTCTCAAGTTCACAAACCATTTTTTCCTGATCGGTTGCCATATAGGGTGAGACATATCCTCTGTCAAACTGCATACCTTCAACGACTTCCAGGGTTGTCTCCATTGTTTTGGAGTCGTCTACTGTAATTACGCCGTTGTACCCGACTTTGTCCATAGCATCGGATATCAGTTTGCCTATTTCCTCATCATTGTTGGCAGAAATTGTTCCTACCTGTATGATCCTTTCCTTATCCTTTACTTCCTTGCTCTGGGTCTGCAGGTATTCAACGGCTTTAGCGGTTGCTTTATCGATTCCCCTTTTGATCTCAATGGGGTTTGCTCCCGCCGTAATATTACGTATACCTTCACTGATCATTGCCTGTGCGAGCAATGTTGCTGTAGTTGTCCCATCCCCGGTATTATCCTGTGTGCGTGAAGCGACTTCTTTGACAAGTTTTGCTCCCATATTCTCAAACTTGTCTTTCAGCTCGATTTCTTTGGCAATTGTAACGCCGTCATTGGTAACTGTAGGATTGCCTGATTTATCAAGCACGACATTTCTTCCTTTGGGCCCAAGGGTTACCTTAACGGTGTTGGATACTTTGTCGATACCTCTCAGTAAAGCCTGCCTGGCATTTTCGTCGAAAGTGATCTGTTTAGTGGTCATTTATATACCCCGATAACTTATTCTTCAACAATTGCAAGTACATCCTTGAAATCTATGAAGAGATATTTCTCTCCGTCCATTTCCATTTCATCACTCTGGAATCCACCATAGATGACATGGTCGCCTTTTTTGACCGGTAATTCTTTACCGTCTTCGTATGTGCCTGCGGCTACAATATTTCCTTCCTTTTTCTCTTTCTGGGCACTTTCCGGGATGTATATACCTCCGGAAGTGACCTCCTCTTCCTTAATAGGTTTGATAAGAACTCTTTCTCCAACTGGTTTTATGTTCATGCTTTGTCCTCCTGACCTTTTCAGACCAACTCGGTCAGTATGCAATCTTAATGGGAAATCTATTATTTAAACTTTTTGTTTTTTATGTATTTCATTTGTGTTTTGTAGATATCATATCTACAAAAATCAGTTATTTTTATATACTATTATTCTGTTATCATCTCTTATGAGCCGGCAGATTATTCTGTTAAATCTGGAAAAACCAAGAAAGAAGGACCCTGAACAAGATTTGCACTGGTTATGTAATAGCTTTGGCCTGTCTTCGGGAAGGGATATAGAAAACACGGCAAACCGGATTGTAATGACTTTGCTTGATAACATTGCCGAGAATGAACGTGTTTCATCGGAAATGATAGCTGAGGCTCTTGGCATAAATCTCTCCCGTGTTAATCACCATGTACGGAATTTGGTAAAGGCAGGACTTGTTTACCGTGAAAAACGTCTGCTTTATCTAAGAGGGGGGAGCCTGAAGGCAGCAGTACATGAAATGCGCAAAGACTCCGAGCGTATGTTTGATGAACTGGAAGCCATTGCTTCAGAGATTGACAGGCAAAAAGGTATCAGTAATCGTTGAAAAATACGTTTTGTCGTATTAAGTTTATAAATTAATGTTTTTAAATTCCATACTTTTTCTTCTGTATGTCAGTTTATTTTATAGGGGTATATGTTAAGATACTTGTCTATGGCAGAATATATTGCCCAGAATAAATTTATGAATTATTCTGATTTGACATTTCCGTTTTCTGGATATTTTTTAAATCGGAGGACAAAACGAGCCCCATGTGGATCATTGTCTTCTACATCTATTGAACCATAACGATTCATTGTGGTTTTGACAATGTATAGGCCCATTCCACCATTACCTGTGGAAAATCCTTCATCAAAAACCTTCTTTTTTATGGAATCGTGTATACCAGTTCCGTTATCACTTACCTGAACCTCTACATCATCTTCTTTTACTTTCACTTTTATATCAACAATATCTGCCTTTCCATGTTTAATTGAATTTTCTATCAGGTTTTCAAAAATTGAATATATGACTTCATCTGCCATGACTGTGGCATCGCCTTTCGTATTGATTTGCAAGTCATATTTGCCATGCAGTTTTTCAAAAACCTTACTTAATTGGAATGGTTTGAGTTCTTTCTCAAAATTCAATGTATTTTCAAAAATTTTCATTTCGTTTATTCGGGAAAAACTCTTTTCCACTGCCCTTTTCATCATGTCAAGATATTTATCATCCCTTTTATTCCTGAATATATCTACAGACATTGAAATTGCACTCAGGTCATTGGATATATCATGGCGAAGGATCTGGTTGACAGTTTGCAGTTCTTTTGTGAGTTGAGCCTGTCGCCTTTTCATGTTCCTTCTTTCTGTGACATCCTCATACACTGCAACAATATCTCCGTTTGCAAGTTTGTAGATGTCATTTTTTCTCCATCCCTCTCTTTCTGAGTCACAATAGTGGAAGGGCTCCATATGGATATGGTTGCCTGTATTCCAGACCTTACTTAAGTTATCCAAAAAACCTGTTTCTCTGGAGTTGGGGAAGGTTAAGGTTAATTTTTTCCCGATGACATCTTCCTTTTTTACCCCTTCTATTTTTTCTACCGCCGGGTTTATGTCCTTAATAACAAAATCTTTTCCGTTGTCAACAGGTTCAAAAACAGTTACTCCGTTTTTCATTGCCATGAAAAGGTCTGTGTATTTTTTCCTTTCCTGATTCAATTCCCCAAACAACATCTCATAGGGTTTGTCAAGACTTGTAACTATTACTGCTTTGTAAATAAGGTAAAAAGAAATTAACTTGAAAAAATGTCCTACAAGGTTTGAAAATCCATACACGCTTATGTAGAAAGTAAAAACAAGTTCTGCAATTATGGTAAAAACAATGGCCAGTGCCAGATATCTGTATACATTCGGTAGGAAAGTGCTTCTTTTTTGATGAAGCAATGTAAGTGCTACTAGCAGTATAGAAGCGATCAGGTATTCACTGTATATTTTAAAAGAAGTCAACCCCTCTCCTTCGATGTAAGAATCCGGGAAATATCCTCCAAAAATTGAGACAATCAGAACTGTTGTGACGATGAGGTAGGTTGTTGTTACATTTGAAGCTTTTACTTTTTTCCCTATGATGGAGAATGATGCCACAAGGGTCAAACTTTCCAGATATCTTGCTGCTATCCATAGCTGGGTGGGTAGATTTGCATCATAGCCTGGAAATATACCCATGCCTTTATACGCAAAAGTATGCAAAAGATCAATCGAGGCTATGAAAAGATATCCAATACCCGCAGCCAGTATGTAATTGTTCTCTATAATGCTCCTGCGGTTCCAGACTATCAGGAAAAAAGCAACTGCAACAATTATACTGAATAATTCTGCAAGCGAATGGAATAATAGGTAATTATCAAGGCTTATGATATACAATCCGACAATTACCACTACTAGAAAGATAATATCACTGTATTTTCTAATACCGGTATTATTTTGATTCATATAGCCTCTTCAATGCGAATAGAAGGAGTTTTTCTTTTCATTATATGTATTAATGTTATATATGTATTGTATTATTAAAATACTGTCGTGTAATACATGGAAACGAAAAATGTGAAACCTATGATAATTGAAATGGAAAATGTCACAGTTTGTAAAAATGGCAACACATTACTGGACAAATTCTCTCTTAATATTAAAAATGGGGAAAATGTTGCAATTATCGGTCCTAATGGAGCGGGCAAATCTTCTTTTATCAAAACAGTTACAGGAGAATTACGTCCTCTTCATTCTGAAAAGACGATTGTCCGCTTATTCGGAAAGAAGCGTTGGGATATTTTCGGGCTGCGCAATAAAATGGGTATAATCAGCGGTGATCTGCAAGACGAATACATGCGCGATATTCCAGGAATCGAGGTGGTAATATCTGGTTTTTTTAGCAGCATAGGCCTGTATCGCAATCATACTATTACAGGGGCTATGAAAAGGCGGGCCCATGAGGTGCTCGTTTTTCTTGGTATTGAACATCTTGCCTCACGTCCCATAAACGAAATGTCAACAGGACAGGCCCGCAGACTACTGGTTGCCAGGGCACTTGTGCATGACCCGGATGTACTGATACTGGATGAACCTACCAACAGTTTGGATCTCATGGCACGGCATATTTTCAGGCAGTCCATGCGCACCATTGCTTCAAAAGGTAAAAACATAATTCTTGTAACACATAATCTTGAAGACCTGATCCCCGAAATTGACAGGGTGGTCCTGCTCAGTGAAGGAAGGGTATACATGGATGGGCCAGCGGATGAAATATTAACCGCAGAAAACCTGTCTGATATATTTGGAATACAGGTACAGGTTTTCTCTAAAGGCGGTTACTATCACGCCTGGTGATTATTCACGTATCATGGACTGGATTTCTGAACTGACTGTGGGGAACACATAAACCACTCTCTTGAACTGGGAAAGCGTCAGTCCAAGTCTCATTGCCATTGCAAAGAGATTAATCACTTCTTCTGAATGGGATCCCAGTATGTGGGCGCCTGCAATTTTTTGGCTTTCTTTTTCGATGATGACCTTTGAGGCTGCATAGTTTTCCGACAGGCGCCTGCTGTTATACCAATGGCTGCGATCATGGATCAGGACTTCATACTTTTCAGTAGATTCGGACAGGCTAACACCTACACTTGAGAGAGGAGGAAGGGTAAATACTGTGGAAGGAATTCCGGTATAATCCACTGTCTTGACATTTCCTTTTATTATATTGTCTGCTGCAGTAGTTCCCTGCAAACTTGCAACAGGGGTTAAAGGAGCTCCCGGCTTTACACAATCGCCGGCTGCATATACGTAAGGATTGGAGACACTTTGCATGTACTCATTTGTCTCCACGAATCCATCTTTAGTTTCAACATTACCTCTTTCAAGTTCCATTCCTTCAAGGGCTGCAACCCTGCCGGAACCGTTGACTACCAGGTCACATTCAATCCGCGAGTCTTTGCCCTCACTATCCCTGGTATTCACAGTATATCCTGCTGAAGTACTTTCAACAGAGCTGACAGAGATACCTGTATTGACATTTATGCCGGCTTCCTGGGAAGCTTTTACCAGCAATTTGACCATGTCCCTGTCAAAGTGTTTGAGTACTTCACTTCTTTGTAAGATAGTTACCTGGCTTCCCGTACGTGCAGCGATATGGGCAAATTCAAACGAAATATATCCACCGCCCACAAAAACAATTCTACTGGGCAATTCATCGAGATTGAGAAATTGCTCACTTGTAATCAGATTTTCTTTGCCTTTAATTCCGATTTTTCGGGGCACTGAGCCGGGTGCAATCAGGATGTGTTTGCCCTTAAGGACTGTATCTGCTATCTTGACTTCATTTTGGGAAACAAACTTTGCCCCACCATGATAGGTTTCAATATCCATATTTTTGAACTTTTCTTCCTTGTCAGCGGGGAAATTTTCCACAAATGTTTGCTTAAATTCCATTAACTTGCTCCAGTCTACGGAAGATTGTGGCATGATCCCCAGCTTGTTGAAACGATTAACCTGTTCAACGGTTTCTGCAACACCCACAAGTACTTTTTTTGGCACACATCCCCGAAGTGCACATGTCCCGCCATATTCTCTGATATCTGTAATTGCGATCTTCATTCCTGCCGCAGCTGCCTTTTTCGCACAAACGGTACCTGCTACACCTGTCCCAATGATGATAATATCATATTCTCTGGCCATTTCCTTCAACCCTCAGGGGAAAATTAGGTAGTTGGAAGATAAATGGCTATCGCAAATATAGTTCAAAAATCGAAAAGAGTCTTCTGGGATTTGGCAGGCTTTGGATTATCCTTTTCCTTTCCTTCCGTTTGATTTTCTTTTGCAAGGTCTTTTTCTGCTGAAAACATGGAATCAAGGGTTGACTGTCCCCTGTCTTTTTCAGGAGCATGCATGAATACGTCGATATCTTCATCTTCCTTTTCATGCATCATTTCCCGGGAAGCATCATAGATTTTCTGGATTTTCTTTGTTACCCTTTTGCTTTCTGTCAGGTAAGCAATCTCATCTACATCGAGTTCAAGAGAATATGCTGCATCAACTGCATAGTCCTCGTTTTTGAGTAAAAGGCCGTACATCCGAAGCAGGTCTATACGGCAATCCCTGATTGGTTCATTGCAGTGCAAGCCCACTTTTGCAGCTATGTTATCCCTCATGTTTCGTTTGGAGCGCAGTTGGCCCATACGTCTCCACATTGAAGGGGGCTGTAACTTGCGGAAACCGGAATGTGAGTGCTTCTTTGCCATTGCCGTTCCTCCGCTTAAAAGGAAGCCGGCATATCTCCAGAGTCCATAGTTCTGCCGCAATCGCACCCTGCCAAGATATATATCAGCTCTTGAAAGGTTATGATAGGCGGTAGTTAGATCTTCACTTAGTGTTTCATCCTTGTCCAGATACTGGTTGGGGAGGTTCTCGTCTACCCACTGAATAAGGTCTTCAGGTGTTTCGTCCAGGGAAAAGGTTGCCCTGTAGGCTTCAACAGGATCTCTGCCCTTGAAAACGTTGGTAAGTACTTTGAAAATAGATTCTTTTGTATCCCTTTCGGCTGTGGTTACATCCACAACTTCTATCTCTTTTTTATCTGTTGCTGTTGCCTGCAAATCTTTTATGGCACTTCTGAGATCACCGCCTGTATTTTCAGCGATTTTCTCCAGCACGCCTGTGCCACATATTATCCCTTCCATTTTGCATATCTTTTTCAGTGCAGGCAGAACGGAGCGCTGGGGGATGGAATTGAATTTTATGTTCACACAATGAGAACGCAGAGTTGATGAGAGGGCATACAGGTCATTGGCAATGAGTATAATAGGTTGATTGGATTTCTTGATCACATTCGTAATGGCGCGGGTCCCTCCCCTGTCGGCCGAGCCATGCATATTATCTGCTTCATCCAGTATTATGAGGCGTTTTTGTATCCCTGTAAGTGTACTCATACGGGAAGCAGAACCAGCCACCTTCTCGATGATGCCGGCAGTCCGCTGGTCACTGGCATTCATCTCTATAATTTCCCAGCCCATCTCCTTTCCCAGTGCATGGGCAGCGGATGTCTTTCCAACACCGGCAGGTCCACTCAATATGGCTGCTTTTTTTTCAGGAACTCCGTGCTCCCATTCTTCTTCCCAGTCACGTAGGGCCTGCAGGGGTTTATTGTTCCCCACAACATCTGCCAGTTTGGTAGGACGGTATTTTTCTGCCCAATCTTGCGCTATTGTCATCTGTGACCTCACCTACATTAAAGCGAAAACTAATTAATAATTGTGTTGTTTGTTGATTGTTAAACTTTGCATATTAATGAGGGTGCCCATGCAGAAAAAGACAGATGGATTGCTGGAGATCATACGTACAAGGGCTCTTGATAATTGTCCCCGGGTTGCACTGGGTGTGCGCAATCCTACTTCCAAACTGATCCAGAGTGCAGAAAAAGCCCAGGTTGAAGGCTATGCCCGGGTGGTTCTTGTAGGCGACCAGCGTGATATATCGGCAATCGGAACAAACCTTGAAGTGATCGATACTCCACAACCGGAAGAAGTTCTTGGAAGTCTGCTTGCATCCGGGGATGTTGATGCGGCTGTAAGAGGCACGGCAAAAGCCTCAGGCACCCTGTCTCACCTCAAAGAGGTACTCGGCATTGAGAAATTATACAGGGTTGCTTTCCTGCTAACTCATGACAATAATCCTTTTTTCCTTGCACCTGTGGGTATTGATGAAGGGCACTCTCTTTCCGATAAAATTGAACTTGTACAAAGAAGTGCTGCCTATATCCGCAGGTTTGGTATTGAACCAGAGGTTGGCATCCTTTCCGGAGGACGTATGGGGGACCTTGGACGTGACGAACGTGTGGACCGTACCCTGGCAGATGCGGATTTTCTGGCAAACCGGTTAAACGATGCGGGAATAGATGCGAAACATTACACGATACTTATAGAGGATGCCATCAGGAAATCTAACTTCATCCTTGCCCCGGATGGCATATCAGGCAATCTTATCTTCCGTTCACTTGTATTTCTGGGTGGGGGCAATGGAATTGGGGCACCCGTCCTTATGGACAGGCATGTGTTTATTGACACATCCCGGGTGGGCGGCCATTATACCCTGGCCATAATGCTTGCTGCAGCTCTTGTTTCTAATAAAAGGGAGGTTGTATAAGTTGGATACAGTTTCAGAAAAATGGCCTGTTACAAAAGGAGATTTCAGTGCAGGCAATCCCAAATCCTGTATCGCCGTGGTAACCCTTGCAAGTTCGGTGCCTCTGTTTGAAAAAGCAGCAATCTGGGGTAGTTGCAAAACGGAAAACCTGGGGGCTGAGAAAGTTGTAATGAATGTTGTTTCCAACTGCAATATCAGGTACGTACTTCTCTGTGGTGGTGAATCCCGGGGCCATCTTGCAGGCCAGACCCTGAAAGCCCTTTACGAAAACGGTATTGATGAAGATGGCAGGATCCTGGGTTCAGAGGGGGCGATTCCCTTTATTGAGAACCTGGAGATTGAAACAATTCAGCGTTTTCGCCAACAGGTGGAACTTATAGACCGTACCGGGCTTACTGACATTGATGAAATATACTCGATTGTTGACAATTATCATGATTCGGAGAAACCCTTTGAAGCTTCTCCAATATCCTTTAGAAAAGCTGTCAGGAAATATAAGCCACCTGAATCCATCAGTGCTGATATACTTATCAGTGAAAAAGTGGTTATGGATGCTTTTTCCGGCTTAATTTACGAGATTGCTTGAGGTTTTCAAATGTTCAGGTTCCAAAAAGATCAAAAAATTGCCAATATTGCCGGTGTGAAGATAGGCGGTAATCCCGGTGAACTGCCCACAGCCCTTGCAGGTACAATATTCTACGAAGGACATGATATCGTGGAGGATGCGAATGAAGGGTTGTTTGACCGTAAAATTGCAGAGGATCTGCTCAATTCCCAGCGTGCATCATCTGATGAAACCGGTAATCCATGCCTTGTGCATATATTCGGCAATACAGAACAGGCCCTCAGCAACTATATTGATTTTGTCAGTGAAATTACGGATTCTCCTTTCCTTATCGATTCCCCCGATCCGCTGGCCCGGATGGCTGCGGCAGAATATGTGAGCGAGATTGGTCTGGGGGACAGGGCAGTTTATAATTCCATAAATATGACCATCGGTGAAAAGGAGTGCAAGGTGTTAAAAGATTCAGATATAGACAGCTCCATAGTTCTGGGGTTTAATGCCATGGATTCAGGTTTCAAAGGCAGGATGCAACTTCTGGAGTCCGGTACTTCTTCAATGGACAAAGGCCTGATAGATATCTCTCTGGAATGCGGGATGTGCAATATACTGATTGATCCAGGGATAACTCCTATGGGTAATGGTTCCGGGGTCAGTCTGAGGATTACGCTGGCAGCCAAGGCCAAATGGGGATTGCCGGTAGGTTCGGGAATTCACAATGCTCCTTCTTCCTGGGAATGGCTCAGGGATAAAAAGAAACATGATCCCCTTGTGTTTAAAATGTGTGATATCGCATCTGCCGTAATGCAGCAGGCAGCGGCCGGAAATTTTGTACTTTACGGCCCCATTGAGAATGCACCCTACATCTTCCCGGTGGCTGCGATGTCAGATATCATGATCTATGAATCTGCCGAAGAATTTGAAATAGAACCTGCTTCTTCCCATCCATTTAACAGGTTGGTCTGACTATATTGTTTTGTACATAAATCAATGGTCTAATACTAATGAAGTGATTCAGATGAGACAATTGAAAATTGACATTCCTGATAACCTCTTTGCTAAACTTGAATTGATGCCGGATAGTGACAATTTTATACGCAGTTTGCTCGAAGAAGCCCTCGATCCTGAAAATACAATCGATGACCCAGGCTTGATGGCTCAAAAACTCATCTCAATCGAAAACAGATTGAAATCTATTGAGGATCACATAGCAGGCACTTCCTCGCCAGATCCGGTTCCTCCTTCTCCTGAGCCTGACAATTTATCTCCGGATGAAAAACCTGTAGTGGCTGCAGATCCTATGCCCGAAGAAGTTGCCGAACAGGAGGATGATCCGTTCTATACTAAAATGAAGAGGATAAAGGACAATGAAAAAGCAAGTTCAGCAGACGAAGCGCCTTCTCCTCTTAAACAAAGTATACTCCAGTACCTTCCTGATGGCATGATAATTAAAAAGCAAGTCCTTATAAGCCTGCTTTCGGTACGCTATCCGAAGGATGAAGTTGAGAAAAATATAGAAGATATGATCGGGGAAGGTACCATCTCCCTTCTGGATAAAGAAGACGGCACCTGCGTTCAACGTAGCTGATTATTCCCTGATAGCGCCCTTGTTAGCAGAACTTACGGATTTCCTGTAACGGGCAAGATATCCTTTTACTTCTTTGACAAGGGGTTTGAAATTTTCTTTCCTCTTCTGCATCTCTTCTTCATCGATAAGAAGCTCCAGTTTTCTTGCAGGGATATCAATCTCTATAATGTCCCCTTCTTCGATAAGGCCAATTGGTCCGCCTTCCATGGCTTCCGGGGAAATATGGCCTATACAGGGCCCCCTGGTTCCACCGGAGAATCTGCCATCTGTGATGAGGGCAACTGAATCTGCCAGTCCCATGCCTGCAATTGCCGAGGTAGGGGAAAGCATCTCCCTCATTCCCGGGCCGCCCTTGGGACCTTCATAACGTATTACCACAATATCCCCGGGTTTGATGTTATTATCAAGGATTGCATGCATGGCTCCTTCCTCGCTTTCAAAGACCCTTGCAGGGCCCTTGTGCTGCATCATTTCAGGTTCAACAGCTGCCTGTTTGACCACTCCTCCTTCCGGGGCGAGGTTTCCTTTCAGTATAGCCAGGCCTCCTTCCTTATGGAGGGGCTGATCAAGGGTCTGGATAATCTTCTTATTTATGGCAGGATTTATGATCACGTATTCATCGATATTTTCTCCAACTGTCTTTCCGGTGATAGTTTTTTCTCCGGGGTTGAGTTTTGATTTCAATCTCTGCATTATTGCATACACGCCACCGGCTCTTTCAAAATCGATCATGTGATATTTGCCACCAGGTCTCAATCCGATGAGATGCGGGATTGAGCGACCCAGGCGGTCAAATGTATCCAGGGGCAGTTCCATATCGAATGCATGGGCAATAGCCGGCAGGTGCAGGGCTGTGTTGGTACTTCCGCCCACTGCCATGTCTACCATGATCGCATTCTCGAAAGATTTCTGGCTGACCACCTTGCGTGCTGACAAACCTTCATCCACCATTGCAACGATACGTTCTCCGGATTCCTTGGCGATGTGGATCTTTTTGGCATCTACCGCATGGGCCGTGGCACAGCCGGGCAAACTCAGTCCCAGCGCTTCGGTCATACATGCCATTGTATTGGCGGTAAACATTCCGGCACATGATCCGGCCCCCGCGCAGGATACATTTTCAAGTACCTTCAGTTGCTCGTCGGTGGCTTTGCCGGTGCGGTGTTCCCCGATTCCCTCGAATACGGAGACCAGATCCCTTGGCTCGTCTCCCGAAAAACCGGGCAGCATAGGTCCGCCGGTAACCACGATAGTCGGAATATCAAGCCGACCGGCAGCCATGAGATGGCCGGGGGTGATTTTATCACATGATGTGATCATTACCATGCCGTCCAGACGGTGGCCTTCGAGCATGAGTTCGATCGAATCCTCGATGACTTCCCTGCTGGGGAGGGAATATCTCATTCCTTCATGCCCCATCGCAATACCGTCACATATGCCTATGGTATTGAATTCAAAGGGTACTCCTCCGGCATTGCGGATACCTGCCTTGACGGCTTCGGATACCTTATCAAGATGAATATGGCCGGGAACAACTTCGGTCCAGGAATTTACCACCGCAATAAACGGTTTTTCCATTTCTGAATCTGTAACTCCTGTAGCTCTGAGGAGGGAACGGTTAGGTGCCCTCTCTGTCCCTTTTTTGATACTGTCACTTCTCATGTGGAAACCTCTGGGTAAGTATTCCATATTTATGAAACATTAAATATAAGTAAGCTTTCTGTTTGTCCTTATAGGAAGGTCCACGATATCCATGAAAGTTGCAATCATAGACGGTTATGTTGACGAACCCGCATGTTTCGGAGTTCCTCCTTATATTTCTCCCTACATACGCTATATAGCGGGAGCCCTGGTTGAGCGTGGTATCGGACGGGATAATATATCCTATTTCACAATAGACGGTATCAGGAACAGTAAAAAGGAAGACCTTGCCCTGCTTGGCCGGGCTGATCTTGTGGTTATCCTGTCGGGAATGACCGTCCCCGGCAAATATCTGCGCTCCTCGCCCATCACCCTGAAAGAAATCGAATACCTATGCAGGGCCGCTTCAGGTGTGAAGGTGATCGGTGGCCCTATACGCCTGGGCTACAGCAGTGAAGGGGGCATGGCAGCGTCAGCCCTTGAAATGGCTGATGAAAATGTATTTGTTGCAAGGCAGGACATCGAAGCATTTGTGTATGATATAATTGGCTCCGGTCCTTGCATCGAGGACCCTGATAATGTTGAACACCGGATGCGTACGGTTGGGGAGATTGGCAGATGGGCCTACAAGGGTGCCTTTATAATCAGGAGGCATCCGGATTTCCCGAATATAATGTGTGAGATGGAAACCTACCGCGGATGTGGCAGGGATACACATTGTTCTTTTTGTACTGAATTTTTTTATGGCCCATCAACCTACCGTCCAGTAGAGGATGTCGTTGCCGAAGCCGCCAGTCTTTATAATGAAGGTGCCCTGTTTTTCCGCCTTGGCCGCCAGCCTGATCTTTTCACCTATCATGCAGTGGATTTAGGGGATTCTCTCCTAAGGCCAGATCCTCAGGCGCTTGAATCTCTGTACTCAGGAATCCGGAAAGTGGCTCCGGAACTGGAGGTACTGCATATGGACAATGCCAATCCGGCAACTATAGCCACCTATCCGGATGAATGTAGTAAAATAATGAAGACTATTTTGAAATATCACACATCAGGGGACGTAGCAGCCATGGGTATGGAAAGTGCTGATCCCGCTGTAATCAGGGCCAACAATCTCAAAGCAATGCCAGATGATGTATTTGAAGCTGTAAAATTGATGAATGATATTGGGAGCATAAGAGGCTCCAATGGTCTTTCTCATCTGCTTCCCGGGCTTAATTTTGTCCACGGTCTTGCAGGAGAAACAAAGAAAACCTTTGGATTGAATTATGATTTCCTGAAAAATATCCTGGATAATGATTTGTTGTTGCGCAGGATAAACATTCGCCAGGTTATGCCTTTTAGTGGTACTCCCGCAGCAGAACAGCAGCTGCCTCTGGCTAAAAACCGGAAAATGTTTTTGAAATACAAGGAAAAGGTCCGCAAGGATATTGATTTACCCATGTTGAAAAGGGTAGTGCCCGAAGGTACTATACTTAAGGATGTGCTTTGCGAGGTATGGGGCGAGGGTTCGGTGGGTACCTTTGGCAGGCAAATGGGATCCTATCCGATACTTGTAGGTATCTCAGAAAAGCTTCCTTTAGGTGAATTTGTTGATGTGAGGGTAACAGGTCACGGTTTCAGGTCTATTTCAGCCACAGTATTTCGTGAATGACAAGTTTTATCATGAATAGTAAATTAGTCGGAGCATGAGAAAACTACTATTTATTTTAGCACTCACCGCAATTATTCTCATAAGTGGCTGCTCTACTCCTGCTGAAGTTGCAGAGGAAGGAGACAATGTCACCGTTGATTATGTTGGTGAGTTCGAAAACGGTACGGTATTTGATACTTCCATAGAAGAAGTTGCCCTGGAAGAGGGTATTCACAACCCTGCCAGACCATATGAACCTCTGGGATTTACCCTGGGAGGGGAAGGGATGATCAAAGGTTTTGACAGTGCAGTCCAGGGAATGGCTGTCGGGGAAGAAAAGACAGTGCAACTTTCACCTGAACTGGCATATGGCCCCTACAAAGAAGAACTTATCAGGGCAGTACCCCTTGATGATTTGCCCAATAAAACGACACCATACCAAATAGGCGACAGGCTTTCAACCGCTTATGGCCAGCAGGTAGTTATTGTTGATGTCAATGACACCGCTGCAATGATTGATTTCAATCATCCTATGGCCGGTGAAACACTGAAATTCAACATTACGCTGGTTTCCATAGAAGAATAAATAGCAACATTAAATGGTTGAATATCCTGAGCGGATATTCAATCACTCTTTTTTAAATTAACCATAATCAGGATTAAGCAGGTTTTCCTGTATTATGGACCCACTTTTGATTGTCAGGTCCGGCCATATCTTTACATTGGAATGAATAGTCGAATTGTTCCCTATATGTACTCTTGGGCCTATTACAGTCCCGTTTTCCAGGCTGCAGTTTTGGCCAACCACGGTATTGTTATCAAGTACAGTACCCGAAGTGTTACAATTACTTCCTATGGTCACATCATTGAATATGTAGGATGAAAGGATTCTGCAGCCGTCCTTGATGACACAGTTCGAACCAATCGTCGTATATGGACCGATCAGGACATTGTCACCTATTGTTGTGTTTTCACCGAGTACAACTGGCCCCACAACTGCTGTGTTGGAACCGATAACTACATTGTTGCCGATTTTGAGTGGTCCGTTGATACGGGAATCTTTGGTGTTGAAGTGACCTTCGATGGTAGTTCCCGGCATCGATTCAAGCATCCAGCGCTGTGCCTGGCGATAAGCTGCCGGATTGCCCACATCGGTCCAGTGCCCTCGCACAAGCAAACCATTGATTCTTCTGTCTTTTGCCATCAGTGATGGGAATAGGTCCTTGGCAAAATCGTAGGGCTGGTTTTCCGGAATCCACTTGAAGATTTCCGGGTCACACATGTATATACCCGTGCTTGCAAGATTGCTGAATATTTCTCCAGGTCCGGGCTTTTCAAGGAACCGATTTATCCGGTTATTCACATCCATATCCGCGATACCGAATTCCTTTGGGTCATCTATGGATAGCAGACCGATTGTAATGATTGCATCATTGCGCTCATGGAACCTGTACATTGTACGGAGTTCAAGATCCATGACATGGTCCCCACCAACAACCAGGAACGGTTCATCACAGAGGTATTTCTCGGCATTTTTCACACCTCCTGCTGTGCCCAGTTTTGTTTCTTCATACACATATTCAACATGGACACCAAACATGCTGCCGTCGCCCAGTTCTTCCAGTATCTGATCACCCATGTAGCCCAGGGTGATAATTATTTCAGTGAATCCCTCTTTTGCAAGTTGCTCCACAAGGTGTACCACTGATGCTTTGTTGATGATTGGAATATTTGGTTTTGGTCTGTCAAAAGTTAAAGGCCTAATTCGGGTCCCCTTTCCTCCACACATAATACAGGCTTTCATGTATAGGAATGATATTTTTTATGACTTAAAATTGTACCGATTTACATTTTCTTGATATCGTTTTCGTTTTCCACTATGATTTCCTGTTCCCCCTTATATTCATCCACTTCTCCCTTTATCCTTAATTTATCCCCGACATTTATCCTTGAATCTATATTCATTGCACCGTTATCTTCCGGTATAAATACAGTTAGCAAATCGGAATTATAATCTATCTGAAGAATCAGGTGATTTCCATTGAATGTGGTTTCTTTACTGTAGAGGGTTCCTTCGATTGTCACAGTTTTTCCTACTTCTGTAGAATCTGTTAAGGGCTGTTCGCCTGTTTTGTTAAAAGAGTTGGGAAAATAGGTGACATATGCTACAGCCAGGGATAATATCGCCATTGTCAGCAAAATCGCAATTACCTTTTCTTCCTTTTCCATGCTTAATTTCCCGTTTATTTTATTATGTTCGACCAATGTGTGTTACCTAGAAATATTTTTGTATCGATAATTAGTCTTTTATGTGATAGAAGATAAAATTCTCTCTGATGCCAAATACTGGAAGAATTCACTGGCTAAATGAGAAACCTGTTGTAAGAGGGACATACGTACTCTACTGGATGCAATCTTCCCAGCGTGTGGATTATAATCATGCACTGGAATTTGCCATACAACAGGCAAATGAAATGGATTTGCCTTTGTTGGTTCTATTCTGCCTGACAGAATATCCTGAAGCCAATCTGCGTCATTATACATTCATGTTTGAAGGTTTGGTCCAAACAAAAGAATCCCTGGAAGAATTGGGAGTACAATTTGTAATGTTAAAGGGAAACCCTGTTGATGTTGTCCATGAATTTGCCCGGGATGCAAGCCTGTTGATTACCGATCAGGATTACCAGAAATTACAACGCCGCTGGCGTGTGAATCTTGCCGAATCGATTTCCTGTCCTTTTGCGCAGGTGGAAAGTAATGTTATAGTGCCGGTGGAAACTGTTTCCGATAAGGAGGAATGGTCGGCAGCCACCCTGCGTAAGAAAATCCATAAACATCTTGATGAATTCATGCACCCCTTTGAATTATCCACTTTGGCCAATTCATCCTTCTCAATTGATGTGGATTCTCTGGATCCGAATGATTTTGAACAAATTCTGGAGAGTATGGATATTGGCATGAATGTAGAGCCCTCTGCGGTATATAAAGGGGGAATTCATCAGGCCAGAAAAAAACTGTCCGATTTTATATCAGGCAGACTGGGGGATTATGCTGAAAAACGTAATGACCCAAACCTTGATTTCCTTTCGGGAATGAGTCCCTATCTGCATTTCGGTCAAATTTCACCACTTGAGATTGCACTGAAAGTCCAGGATGCTAAAGGTTATGGATCGACCGCATATATGGAAGAACTTGTTGTTCGCAGGGAACTGGCAATGAACTTTGTGTATTATGATCAGGATTACGACTCCCTTCGCTGCCTTCCCAATTGGGCAAAAAAGACTCTTGCAGAACACCGGGATGATTTCAGGCAGTATGTATATACTCTGGAAGAGTTTGAGCAGGCCCGGACTCATGATCCATACTGGAACGCAGCCCAGAAGGAAATGGTCCTGACAGGAAAAATGCACGGTTACATGCGCATGTACTGGGGCAAGAAGATACTTGAATGGACTGAAGGCCCGGAGGATGCATACCAAATTGCGCTGTATCTTAACAATAAATATGAGCTGGATGGCAGGGACCCCAATGGTTATGCCGGTATTGCCTGGTGTTTTGGTAAGCATGACCGGGCCTGGAAGGAACGTGAGGTATTCGGGAAAGTACGTTATATGAATGCCAACGGGCTAAAACGGAAATTTGATGCTGATGGTTATGTGGAAAAGATTGCCAACCTGGAAGAAAAATTGGGTTAAGTATTAGCAGATTGCGGCCCTAAGGTCCCACGAAAGGCAATAATTTCTGAAATGAAACAGGCCGGCTACAATTTGCAGGAAAAATATGATTTCCTATCCGAGCATGGAATAGCGGTACCAATGAAACCGTAAATCAAATTACATTTTGCAAAAATATGTTTGGCAAGGTTCAACCTATATCACTAAGCCAGAAAAAGATAGCAAAATTATGGTGGACCGGTCGGGATTCGAACCCGAGGCCTCTACCATGCCAAGGTAGCGATCTTCCGAGCTGATCTACCGGCCCATATTTACAATTCAGAGTGGCAATCATTACTAATAAACCTATCGCCAATTTTGCTTTGCATCACTATTATTTTCTTACCTTGAATGCCGGTTTTGGATTTTTATGGGAAACACTTAAAGCAGCAAACATCACATCTTTTTATAATTAGGATTGAGGAGTGGAAAAGATGCCAGAATTAGCAGTAGTATACCTGAGTACTCAGGGGAATACCAAAAAGATGGCTGAGGCCATAGCTGAAGGTGCCAGGACAAGGCACGTTGAAGTAAAGGTGCCAGGACAAGGCACGTTGAAGTAAAGGTGGACAGTTTTTTCGAATGGGATCCTGCAGAAGCAGCTTCTGCCGATGCGATTGCTGTGGGTTCATCCACATTTGACTATGCCATGCATCCGCCAATTTCTAAATTTATTGATAAAATGGTGCAATTTGGGGTAGAAGGAAAAACCGGTGCTGCTTTTGGTTCCTATGGCTGGAGTGGGGAAGCCCCTGTCCAGATAGCAAACAAACTACGTAAAGCAGGTATGGAAGTTATAGACCCTGTACTGAGAATCCAGTATGCTCCAAATGAAAAGGACCTTCTGGAATGCAACAGGCTTGGCAAGGATCTGGCCGGAAAATTGAAAAGAAAGTGATGTGATAGTCGTAAAAAAGCAAAATCCGGACAATTATCATATTCTATAAATTCCTTTTTTCGAATGAATATTATTATTATAATTTTTATAAATATAATTCAAGATCAATTTTCTGAAAGTTGGAGATTTGTGGGGATCTTGAAAGTAAAGGTGCTGCCTTTATTAATTTCACTTTCAACCCAGATGTCGCCATTATGTGCTTCTATGAAGTTTTGTGCAATAGTAAGCCCAAGTCCCAAACCATCATATTTGCGAGTTGTTGAACCATCAAGTTGTACAAAGGGTAGAAACAGTCTGCTCTTATCTTCCTGGGATATGCCGATACCTGTATCCTTTATGCTAATTTCAATATAATCCTTTATTTTTCTTGCTGTTAGCGAAACAGAACCATTTTGGGGTGTGAAAGTAATGGCGTTTTCAGTAAGATTATATAATGTTTGTTTCAGCTTTTCCCTATCTCCATTTATGATTTCTAAATCCGGATCTACATCAAATGCCAATTTAATTTTCTTTGAGTCAGCAAAAGGCCTTAAGGCCTCTTCAATGTCTTTTATCGCTTCCAATATATTGAATGGTCGGGTGTGAATCTCTGTTTTTCGCAGGTCAATGTCTGCTATACTTAGAATGTCATTAAAAACCTTTAATAAATGGTCACCATTTTTAAGTACAATTTTGATATATTTCAATTGATTTTCAGTTAATGGTTCAGAATCACGATTGTCAATTAGTATACTGGAAAAGCCTATGATCGAATTTAAAGGTGTTCTGAGTTCATGACTTGCATTTCTTAAAAACTCAGTCTTTGCTTTATTGGCGTTTTCTGCAGCAATTTTGCCGTCTATTATTGCATTTTCTGCTTCTTTGTATTTGGTTATGTCCATAGCAGATCCCATAATTCCAAGAGTTTTATCGTCCTTATCCAGTACTAAATTTGCTGACAGTAGTGAAGGGAATTCTGTCCCATCTTTTTTGACACATTTTGCTTCTCCCTCCCATCTTCCTTCTGAAATCAAAGTTTGTACGATTTCTCTTGTCCTTTTTTCCCTCTTGAAAAAATCAAAGATAGTTCTTCCAGAAACGTCCCTTTTATCATCGTATCCCCATAAATTAAGAAAAGCATTATTTACATCAATAAATTTGTAATCCATATCTATAAAACCTATCGGATTGATTGATTTTTCGACAGCGTTTTCTTTTATTAAAATGTCTTTTTCCATTTTGCTGGAATTGATCAGTACTTTGAATGCTAAAATTGTAAATACAAATAGGTAAACCAAGACAGATGTAATGGTAGCTATGAACTCGTACAGGGATAAGTTCACATTGTAATATAAGATTGAAAATATAATTATGATTAATACGGTGAATATCCCATATGTGAGAAATACAATTGATCTTAATATATTTTTATTGTACACAATTTAGATTTAGGTTAGTTACTTAAAAAAGTATCTCCGGTGCACAGTTGGGCCGTTTCCTTGTTCATATCGGGATTTTTGGTTTGTTCATTAAATCTGGTTTACGATAAAGCTAATTGGCCGAAACATTAAAGTATAAGGGTGTGTATTTGAGTGGTTGCGCGATGACAAATCGTGTTCCAATGGGCCCGTAGCTTAGCTTGGTGGAGCGCACGGCTGATAACCGTGAGGTCCTGCGTTCGAATCGCAGCGGGCCCACCATCATATCTGTTTTTGTACATTTTTTTCTTCTACTTAATCTAATGTAGTGTCCGTACTTCCATAACTTTATATATTGAATTGATAATATAAATATTAAGTACATATATGAATATTATATACTCTGATGAACATCCCCTTCAAATTATATTATCGGTGTTTCTATGGAAGAAGATGAACTATTTTCAATGAATGAAAATCAAAGAGAAATTGCAAAGCTGCTAAGGAGGCTACACCTTTCAAAACCGATTGCAAGGACACTTGCTTGTCTTTCATGTGGCGAAGAAGTGTCTTCTCGGAAAATAGAATCAATGTCGCAGCTAAGGCAACCGGAAGTGAGCATCGCTATGAATTTCCTCTTGAAGAAAAAAGGCTGGGTTAAGTTTGAGGAAATAAAACGCAATGAAGGAAAGGGAAGGCCTATCAAAGTCTATAAACTTGCAGTACCCATGGATTCCATTATTGAAAGTATAGAACATGAAATTCTTTCAGAGAACCAGATTCTACTGGAAAATATAAATCGCCTCAAACAATTCTCATGATTGGCATTTCTTTGTTCATCTGATTCCTTTATTAGTTCTCCTCTTTTAAATCAGATTAAATATTTATCTCAGCCGTTTACCCGATTGGGAAGTTTCACAATATTATTGTCTGTTTCCGGCAATAATTATGCCCTTTCGGGCTAATTTTATATATGGCTTTCTTAACACACATTTTAATGAATGATACGGAAAAACCTTCAGGCATTTTTATTTGCCACTGTGGAGGCAATATTTCAGACAATATTGATATTAAGCAGCTTAAGAAATCTTTTCCGGATAGTAAAGTATTCGATTACGAGTATCTGTGCTCCAATCGGGGTCAACAGTACCTTAAGAACGAGATTGAACATAGCAGTCTTGAAAGGGTAGTTGTGGGAGCCTGTACTCCAGCCAAGCATGAAAACCTTTTCAAAAAATGTGCATCCGAATGTGGAATAAATCAGGATTTTCTCAAAGTTGTCAATTTAAGGGAACAATGTTCCTGGGTGCATACCGATTCCGACAGGGCAACCCATAAAGCTTTTTCGATGCTTAATTCGGGTATGCTTCGCCTTTTCCGGGCACAACCTATTGAGCAGGAAAGTTTACCTGTAAACCCGGATGCCCTTGTAATCGGTGGTGGAATCTCCGGTATTAATGCCGCCCTGAATCTTGCTAATAGTGGAGTGCATACTTATCTTGTAGAAAAAGAAACGACAATAGGTGGTAATGTCGCAAAGATTGGTAAAATCTTTTCGCCGGAGAAACTGGTCGAGGAATGTGCCATGTGTTCTCTCAGTCCTCTTATGAATGAGATCGCATCTCATCCCAACATAGAATTGTTAACTCATTGTGAGATCAGGAATATAGATTCGACTACCGGTAACTTTCAGGTAAGCATCATTCAGAATCCCCGGTATATAACCGATAAATGTGTATGTTGTGGAAAATGCGCTGAAGTATGCCCTGTAGTTACAGAAAATAAATTCAACTGTGGGTCAAAGGACAAAAAAGCCATATCAATAAAATTCGCCCAGGCAGTGCCCCAGATATATTCCATCAATCCTGAACATTGCATAGAACTTAAGGGTGGCAATTGTGGCAGGTGCAGAGAAGTTTGCAATGTAGGCGCTATTGATTTCTCCCAAAAGGACAAACATATCGAATTACAGGTGGGAGCCATTATTGCTGCGACCGGTTTTGATGAATATAATCCTTCCTCCAAACCCCAATTCGGTTACGGTCGCTTTCCCAATGTCACAACCCAGATGGAACTTGCCCGCATACTTGGTGTTAATGGCCCCACTCACGGTAAATTAATGCGCCCCTCTGATTCAAAAAAACCGGAAAACGTTGTTATGATCCAGTGTGTGGGTTCCAGGGATGAAAAATCATCGGGAAATCGCTACTGTTCCCGTTACTGCTGTATGGCAGCTCTTAAACATGCCAGCCTTATAAAGAAAAAATATCCGGATGTGAATGTCACCATCTGTTACATTGATATGCGTGCCTTTGGCCTGTATGAACATTACTACCGTGCCGTACAGGAAATGGGTGTACAATTCGTGCGTGGCAGGCCTGCTGAGATCGCAGAACGAGACGCTGGCAACCTTGTGGTGAAGGTGGAGGATACCCTTAACCAGCAACTTATGGAATTGCCGGCGGATATGGTGGTACTCTCTGCTGCCATGGAACCTTCAGAGGGTACACAGCAGATTGCAAAGATGATGGATACCAATCTAAGTGAAGACGGTTTCATCAAGGAGCGACACTCCAAGCTCAGGCCGGTAGATACGTCAAAGGAAGGTATATTTGTCTGTGGCAGTGCCCAGTCTCCCAAGGACATAACAGATTCAATAGCCCAGTCAGGACTTGCTGCCTCTCGTACTCATGCTTTCCTGGCGGCAGGCGAGATCTCTCTGGATTCGCATATTGCAGTTGTAGATTCCGGTGTGTGTACTTTATGCAGCAAGTGTGGAATTTGTCCTTTCGGGGCTATTTCCATTGAGGATGAGGTGAAAATTGATCCGCTTGTGTGTAATGGATGTGGCTATTGTACCTCCCTTTGCGATGAAGGTGCTATTCATGTCAGGGGCTATAGCAGGGAAGAACTGCTGGCCGAGATAGAAGGTCTGGCCGAAGCAGGGGATACGATTGTCTTTGCCAGCCGCAACATCGCATATTCAACCATTGATAATATAGGAACTAGTGCGCAGGATTATCCCTCTTCTACAAAGATAATAAAGGTGCCCACAACTACCATTGTGACAGCGGAGATGCTTGATATAGCATTCAATAGAGGCATCTGCCATGTCGTTTTTGTGGAAGAACCACCGGATAACCAGATTGGTGAAATAATCTATCCACTGGCTGAGGCACGGTTTTCTGAATTCAAGGTGGAATATGGGGATCGATTGCATCTCAAGAAGGCTTATATTCCTCATGCAAAGGGGCTCAGTGACATGTTCTCTTCCCTGAAAGAGGTGGAAGAATGAATGAAAATTATGATACTCCAAAATGTGAATCCCTTGTAGAAACTGTTAAGAAAAGCCTTCGGACCTCGGATTCTATCGGTATTGAACGCTGTATGCAATGTGGTGCCTGTACCTCTTCGTGTCCTGCGGCACGATACAGTGATTACAATCCCCGCAATGTAATGAAAAGGGTCAAAGAGAATGATTGGAGTGTAATTGAAGATAAGACGATATGGAATTGCTTCTATTGCTATACATGTAACCTGCGTTGCCCGCGCAACAATAGTCCTTCCCAGGTTGCCCAGGTATTGCGCCAGATGGCAATTAACAAAGGCATTGGTATTGAGAGGTTAAGTGTGCTTTTCGAATATCCCGAATCTTTTGCCAAACTGGGTATCAGCCAGATGCCTGCACCCTATATTGGACAAATGGAAGAGGATCTGGGTGAACAATGGCAGTATCTCAGGGACAATCTGGAGGATATCCGGGAAGAACTCGGTCTGGGGCCCCTGGCCATAGAGAACGAAAGGGGGGAGATCAAAGCACTGCTTAAGGGAATCGGTTTTGAGGATCGCTTTGCCAGGCTCAAGGAGATGGCTGCAGAAGGAGGTGAGGATGAATGAAGGAACTTGCGGATGTACCTGTAAAGGGATTGTTGTTGTTTAAATCCTGTATGGTGAGTGCGGAGTATCCAGGGATTGAGAGTTCCACCAAATACGTATTTGACAGGCTTGGAGTGGATTACCTCGTCAGCGGGGAGCAGTCCTGCTGTACCGGTCTGGGACATTATTTTGACCTGTTTGACCAGATGACCACCACGGCGATTGCCGCCCGCAATTTCGCTGTGGCCAAAAAGGAAGGGTATACCAATATCACAACCATGTGTGCTACATGTTATGCCATCAATAAGAAAGCCTGCTCCCTTCTTAATAATAACAGGCAGGTCATCAATCTTGTTAATGATAATGCAGAGGCTGCAGAGCTTGCTGACCTGAAATATGAAGCGGACAGTTTCGATGAGGTTGGAAACTTCAATCATGTGGTGGAAGTATTGGCAAAAATGGCCGATAGGATCGCAGAACAATCGATAATCGATTTTTCCAATGTGAAAATAGCTACCCATCATGCCTGTCATTACTACAAGATAGATTATGAAGACGTTGCCGGCAATCCGGAACATCCGGAGCTTATCGACCATATTGCAAAAGCCTGCGGTGGTGATGTGGTGGAGTGGTATGAGGACCGGACACTGACATGTGGTGCAGGTTTTTCCCAGCGCTATGTAAACCGTGAAATGTCCCTGAAAGCCACCCATGCCAAGCTGGAAAGCCTGAAAAGGGCAGGTGTGCAACTTGTACTCCATATGTGCCCCAACTGTCAGGTACAGTATGACCGTTATCAACCCGTTATAGAAAAGGAGTTTGGCGAGAAGTATGATATGGTTCACATGAACATTGCCCAGTTCACCGCTCTGGCACTGGGTGGCGATCCTTTCAAGGTTTGTGGCTTCCAGACCCATTCGGTTGACCTGACTGATTTCCTGGAGACCCTCTGAATATTGGAAAAGATTATTGTGCATAACATCTATACAGGGTAAAAACGTATTTTTCTCAAGAATCTCACAGGTGTTTAATTTTGAGTACTATCAGCGAGAAGATATTCAGCCGGGCAGCCGGCAAAGAGGCAAAGGCCAATGATTTTGTGATAGCTGATATTGATTATGCAATGGCCCACGACGGTACCAGCATTCTGGCAGTCCGTTCTTTCCGCCAGATGGAAGTTGAAAAGGTCTGGGATCCTTCACGTATAGTGATCCCCTTTGATCACCTGGCACCAGCGAATTCCGATACTACGGCAGGTCTGCAAAAGGATATCAGGGGCTGGGTGCGTCAGCAGGGCATAAACAATTTCTATGATATTGGTAACGGTATTTGCCATCAGGTATTGCCTGAGAAGGGTTTTGCAATGCCGGGCAAGTTGATCGTGGGTGCTGATTCCCATTCCTGTACATATGGTGCCTTCGGTGCCTTCGGTACTGGTGTAGGGGCAACGGACATGGCTGAAATATTCGCATCCGGCAAACTCTGGTTCCGTGTACCGGAATCCATTAAGGTTGCAGCTGAAGGAAAAATGGGAGAGAGGGTTTATGCCAAGGACCTCACCCTCAAGATCATCGGCGAGGTGACCGCTTCAGGGGCGACCTACAAAGCGGTTGAATTCTATGGTAATGCCATAGAGGGTCTTTCCATGGCAGGCAGGATGACCCTTTCCAATATGGCTATTGAAATGGGTGCCAAGGCGGGTATAGTACCTCCCGATGCCACGACATTTGAATACCTGAAAGACAGGGCAGTCAGTGATTATGAGCCTGTTTATTCGGATGAGGATGCAGATTATGTAGCCGAATATCACATCGATGTGAACTCCCTTGAACCACAGGTTGCCTGTCCCCATGAGGTGGACAATGTTTGTGGTGTGTCCGAAATTGCAGGCAAAAAACTCGATCAGGCATTTATCGGTACCTGCACCAATGGCCGGCTGGAGGACCTTGAGGCTGCAGCAGAAGTGTTGGAAGGCAACGAAGTTGCTGTGAGGACTATTATAATACCGGCTTCCAGACAGATTATGAAGGAAGCCGCAAGAAAAGGATTAATAGAGATTTTCCTCGATGCAGGCGCTACCATGGGTACTCCGGGATGCGGTCCATGTCTGGGTGGTCACATGGGGGTTATTGGTGAAGGTGAAGTATGTATTTCCACTGCAAATCGTAACTTCCGGGGTCGTATGGGTACAGGTGGCTACATCTATCTTGCTTCACCAGCAACGGTTGCAGCTTCGGCTATAAAAGGTGAGATTGCAGATCCGCGTAATGTATGAGATGGTACAATGGAAGAAATAAACAGTGATAAACTGAAACATTTGCTTGAACATTGGATAGAACACAACGAAAACCATTGTGATAGTTTTGAGAAATGGATTCCCCAGCTTGAGGATGCGGGATTCCAGCAGGCTGCAGAATACGTTTCTGCTGCCTCTTCTGAAATGGAACAATCAACAGATATGTTGAGAAAAGCACTGGAATCCCTTGAATAACTTCAAGGGATTACCATTACCGCTGTTTTTGCATGTCTGAGGACCTTTTCAGAAACGCTTCCCATAAGATAGCGCTCCAGGCCCGTGCGTCCCAGTGAGCCCATAACTATTATGTCTATTTCATTTTCTTTTGCAAAATCCAGTATTTTCTCTGCGGGATTGCCCGTCAAAAGAGCTGTATCAACAGCTACTCCCTGAGGGTCTCCCAGTTCTTCCACATACTGGAGGGCTTCCTGTCCTTCTCTCTTTATGTCTTCGTGGGGGATGTCAAAATTTGTGATTCTTGCTCCATAAGGAAGGGTTTTTGATGAAAGTTCTTTCATTACGTATACTGCAAATACCTTTGCTTCATAGATTTTTGCCATCCCGATTCCTTCGGCTGCTGCCTTTTTGGAATGTTCCGAGCCATCTGTTGCAATTAAAATCTTTTTTACATTATTCATTATATTCCCCACTACATAATAATGAAGGTAGGTATATTAACATTTGGAAAGGCTCCTCATTCATATATCTTCGAGTAAAGGTAAGTTCCAAGCACATAACCCAGCAATGCTACAACCAGGGTACCGGGTGCATAAATAGGAATATTGCCGCCCGCCATGTGAAATATCAGGTTAACTATGGCAACATATACCATTACTGTAGTGATCAACACTATAATCTGGAATATCCCTTTATCAGGTGGCATGTTTGTTCACTACATTAATATTTGCGATCTGCCTATTCATTATTTGCGGTGCTGTCTGCCTATAGGCATTTTCCTGCAGGGGCAATTAACGCCGTTACGGACTTTTTCCTATTGAGATTACAGTACTTCTAATATTCTTGTTACAGTAGCCGTACTTAATTTGATTTATATAGGGCTGGTATCCAATATCAGTACTGTAGTAATATTGCAACAGGCGATTGTCATGAAAGAAAGAATACTGATACTTGGAGCCGGTTATGCGGGTGCGGTGATTGCAAACACGCTGGCCCGTGAGTTCAGGCGTAAAATTGCAAAGGATGAACTTGAAATTACAGTGCTTGACAGGAACGATATGGGGGTCAATCAGGGTGGTTTTACTTTCCTGCCCTTTGGGTTATACACCCCAGAAGACCTGATCAGGTCCAGGAAAGAATCACTGAGTCCCAGGATAAAGAGTCATTTTGGTGATCAGGGTGAAGTCACGGATATTGACCTGAACAGGCAGCAGATAACGGTCAAATCCGGTACAAAGTATTCCTATGATCATCTTGTGATTGCAATGGGTGCAAGACCGGATGCTTCCGGTGTGCAGGGTCTTGAAGATGATCTAAATACATTCTATACATCTATGGATGATGCCCTGGAAGTAGGGGAACTTATCCGCAATTTCAAAGGTGGCAGGATAGTGGTTTCGGTTTCCAGGATGCCGATACCCTGCCCAGGTGCGCCGGTAAAATTCTCCTTTTTGCTGGAGAGTTACCTGAGGGATATACGCAATATCAGGGATGATGTGCAGCTGACGCTTCTCTGGCCCATGGAACCAATAGGCCCGCCGGAGTTTAACAAACTGGTTACCGGTCGTCTTGAAGAAAAGGGAATTGAGGCAATCAGGCAGTTCCAGCTTGGCAAGGTTGATGCTTCAAACAAGATGGTGGAATCTACCGACGGCAGACAGGAAAATTATGATCTGCTTATCACAGTTCCCCCCCACAAGCCACAACAGGCTGTACTGGATTCGGGTATTACAGATGAGAAAGGGTGGATTGCCTCGGATAAAACAACATTGCAATATCGTGGTCCTGTCGGGGATAAGGATAATGTGTATGTTGTGGGGGACAATGGTCCGGCCGACATCCTGAAAACGGGAATTGGTGCACACTATCAGGCACAGGTGGTATCCCACAACCTGATCAATACGATCAATGGCAACAATATCAAATCAAAGTACAAGGGTGAGACCGGTTGTCCGATAATTACGGACATGGCCTCTGATGCCCATACCGGCAGAGCATACATTGCTACCTGGAGTTACAAGAACCCTCCCCAGTCGTTCGATACCACTCAGCTTGGCTGGTATCTGTACCGGATGTATTACTACCTGCACTGGGATATGAGTATTAAGGCATTGATGTGAGGTGATTGGTATGGCTGAAGATATAGAGAATGTTAATATAGGAATGACACAGGCAGACATCGACGCCTTCCTGGATATTGTCAGGACTGCCCGTATCATGCAGAGTTACTTAAATGATGAGACGATCCACGGCGTTGCGAATGTGATGACTCCCATGCTAAAACTGCTCAATGGGGTTGCAAGTACCGATCTTGTGGATGTACTGGAAAGAAGTATGCAGGACCCGGGTATGGATCGGGCTTTGATGAACCCGCCAAAGGTGGGGATGTATGGCGCACTTCGTGAGATGGGAGATGAGGATTTCCAGAAAGGGTTGGGGATAGCCATTGAATTCCTGAAAGCTCTTGGCAGGGCTTCGGAGGACATAGGAGACTAATTTACCGCTATTTCCTGTATTCCTCCTTTTTTTCACTTCAATTTTGCTTTTGCACCACAACATTTATGCTTGCTGCCTTACTAATTTCTTTTAAGGTGTTTTATGCATTTAGCCGAAGACAGGGACATCGGCCGTGTGGCCTGTTGCAAGGAGGCCATCGATGCTTCCCGGGCAATCTATGACAGTTTCTCACTGCTGGATTATTTCCATGACTGCGAATTTGCAATGCAGTCCCGCAGATTTTCCTGGGGAGAGGCTGTAGCCTATGCATATGATGCCAGGGATGCTATCTACATATTGCTTCTTTTTTCCCGCCATCAAAACAGGGGGCACGGCCACAGATTGGTCAATTGTATCATTGAGCATGCACGCTATAAGGGATACAGTCGTGTTTATGTGACTACTTCCTATAGGTCTCCACACCACTACGCTGCAGGCAGGTTCTATGTTTCATGTGGTTTTCGCATGATCGGCTCGGATGAGGAACATATGTATTATGGACTGGATGTCAATGCAGCTCCTGTATCTGATTGCACGAACGATTATTCCAATCCTTCTGAATTGTTGTACAGATTGTCAGACTACGCTTTGATATTTATTGCATTGTTGGTTGTATTTTTGAGACCTCAAAGAGATGAACCACAAGTTGTGAAGATGCTGAGGAAAATTATTTCTGAAAAAGAAAGCCATCTTTGAATAGATCAGGTCGTGAGCCTGTTATAGAGCATAGGGAGTCTTTCAGGAAGAGTAGTTGCATTATCAATGATGGTATATCCCACATCTGAAAATATTGAATTCATATAATCGCTTGCTTTTGAATCTACGGTTATACAAAAAAAGTGCATCCCAAGGGCTTTTCCTTCCTGAATTGCCATTTTCGTATCTTCGATTGCAACTTCTCCATCGTATTTCCCGTCGGCAACCCCAAAATCATATGGTTCCCCATCAGACAATAATATCAAAAGTTTAATTTTCGCATCAATTTCTTTCAGTTTTGTTATGGAATGCCTGATTATAGGACCCAGGCGGGTGTTATCTGCAGGTTCCAGTGCATCGATTTTGCATTCAACATTTTCTGAAAAAACTTCCCTGAAATCTTTTATGGTATAGTATTCCACATCATTTCTGGTATCGCCGGAAAAAGCATATATTGCATATTTATCCCCAATGCTTTCCAGGGCCTCTACCATCAGGACAAGTGCCTCTTTTTCTACATCCAGTATGCTTTTGCTATTATCCAGTTTTTTTCTGGTGGATGCACTTATATCAACAAGAAAAAGTGTGGCAACATCCCTCTCACGCTTATCCCGGCGTATATAGAGGCGTTCTGTAGGATTTATACCACATTTTCTGTCTGTGAAAGCTTCAGTAATCGCATCGAAATCGATTTCATCACCATCGCTTTGCCTTCTTAACTTACGAAATGAAACCGGTTTCATCATTCTGAATATACGTTTTATGAGTGAAATTTCATGGATGTACTTTTGTAGGGTGTCCCGGTAAAAATCGGTCGATTTACCCGCCGGACAGACTTCATAGACAGTACTCCATCCGGATCTGTAATCCCTCAACCTGCTGTCCCATTCATCGTAGGTAAAACTGCTAAGTACCTCCCATTCTTTTGCCAGGGCACATTTTGGTCCTTTCTGAATATCATTTTGTGTAATTTCATTTTCATCAAGTTCCAATTCTGTCAGAGGTATAAAACGTTCTAATAATTTTTCTGAATTTTCCTCTTTCTCATTTTCAAAATTTAATCCGGACCCTGCACCCCGATACTCAAGGTTTTGTATGCCATTATACTGTTGGGAATTTCCAGAAAGGATATTCATTTCAAGCATTTCGTATATTTCAAAGGTGACTTCCAGGGAATCAAGAGTTGAAGATTGGGGCTGGAATATTTTCAAATCCAGGAGATTCCTGGCTTTTTCCAGAAAACTTTTTGGGACTTCATCAATTATGAATGGAGGCTTATGGCCCACAGATGATAAAAGAAGGGCTTCCATGAATTTTCCAGTACTATTTTGTGGTACTTTCCTGTTTTTTACCATCTTTTCCCTGACTTTTTCAAAATCCCGGCGCAACCCCCTGTAAACCCTGGTTGTCATATATTCGATTCTGGCATCCTCTACAATTCCCATGATATCTGCTGCGATAGATGGTTTCGGAAACAGGCTTATCACATCTTGAAGACTAATCGTATTTTCCCTGTCATCTACAGAATCAATATTTTGTTTTAGTTGTGTTGAATTTATGTTTATTGATATTTTATTTAATAGTGGAATAAGGGATTTTTTTGTATATTCTGTGGTGCCAAATTTCTGATGCCCTACTTCGTGCATAACACTTAACTTGTAGATCATGAAATTATCTTCAAAATCCCCGAACCCCTTCATGGTTGGTACAAGGTAGATGGTTCTTCCGGAAACTACAGGTTGTATGGAATCTACATGATCTTTTGGCAGGAGATTTCTGGAGCGGATGTTAAAATTTATTCCTGAGATGCCTAATGCATAATATGTCAGAATTTTGTTAACCCTTTTAAGAGCAACTCCGCTCATCAAATATTCTATGAATTCTCGGGAATTTCCTGATTTGAGGGAAAAATACAATCTTGCGCCAGCAGAATCATTTTCAAAAATCTCAAGACCTTTCATTGCCCATTCTTCAAGTTCTGTTATTTCCAGGTCCTGAAGCAGGATGGGTGAATTGCGGAAATACTGTATTGCGATTTCCCGGTCTTTTTCAAATAATTTAATACCGGTGCTTACCCAGGATTTTAGTTCCTCAGGATGGAGGCTCAGCAGGATTTCCTGGAGTTTTGAAAAATAAATTCCTGCAAGCAATTGCTCTTTTTCCAGCAGGGATTGTGCGTTATCAAAGATTAGATCATAGAATACAGGTTTTATTCTTTTCAGAGTGGCAAAGGAGTTATTGTAATATTCCTTACCGTAAAATGTACTTCCCTTTGCTATTTTTTCGCCGGTATTGGCCCATTTTGTAAATTCATCCTTTGTTAGTTCTGCGATAACATGAGGGGAATTTTCAAAATAGCTTTGCACACATTTATGATTTGTAAGTGCAAGTTTGAAACCCATTTCAAGCAAACAGTTTCTCTGCTTTCTGCTGGTTTTACGGGTGTTATTTGCAAGTCCACTGAAAATTCCTTCATAAAACAATTGCACAGCTTCTGGCCTGGTGTAGAAAAGTTCTCTACCTCTCTCGGTCCAATCCAGTATCTCATCCAGATCTAAATCATTTAGTAATCTGGCTGTCCTTTGGATAAATATTATTGCAATATCTTCTTTCTTTTCGGCCAGGTTTGATGCTTTAGTTTCCCACTTCTCAAAACCTGCTTTATCAAGATTGGCCATTGCAAGAGGCGCATCAGTAAAAAACACGAGGGACGTGCGGGGATATTTGGCAGCAAACTTTTGTGTAGTAGTAAGTAATTTTAGACGTTGCCAGAGGGGTATTACCGGGAAAACGTTTTTTGTTTCCCTGATGAATTTGATAGCACATTTTATTTCCTTTTCAGCTAAAATGTTAATCACGGATTGCCATAAATAAAAAATGTCTTCATCCATCAGGGGCCTTAATTCTGTTTTAGCTTCCTCGTATGTATTTGCTACCCTTTCATTCCTGATTGCAATACTTTCTTTGTCTGAAGGCAATGGTCCCTCACTCCACAATGGCGGCTATTATTTCATCAATGCTTTTCTGGAGCTCATAATCGTCAGTTATAGGCTTGATCATTGCCGCCCTGCAAGCCTCCTTTTGGTCAATACCAGAGCGCATAAGCATGCCTGCATAGATTAACAGGCGTGTACTGACTCCCTCTTCAAGACCATGTTGCTTGAAGTTCCTGATTTTCTGACCGATTTCCACAAGAGTGCGGGCATCTTCCATATCGATTCCGCTTTCATGTGCCACGATTTCATACTCAATGTCTGCAGGCGGGTAGTCGAAATCTATGGCAACAAATCTCTGGCGGGTGCTCTGTTTGAGATCTTTCAAAACACTCTGGTAACCAGGGTTGTAGGAAATAGTTAACATGAATTCTGGAGGTGCATGAAGTATTATTCCCAGCTTATCTATTGGCATTACCCGCCTGTCGTCAGTGAGGGGGTGTATGACAACCCTAGTGTCCATCCTGGCTTCCACGAATTCATCCAGGTAACAGATGGCACCGTTTCTTACAGCTTTTGTAAGAGGCCCGTCATTCCACTCGGTAGATTCTCCTTTTATTAGGAATCGTCCTATAAGGTCGCTGGCTGTAAGGTCTTCATGGCAGGCTATTGTTATAATTGGGCATTCTAATTTGTAAGCCATATATTCCATGAACCGGGTTTTCCCGCAACCTGTAGGTCCTTTCAGGTTGACAGGCAGATTGTTTTCGTAAGCAGCAGTGAATATTTCAACTTCATCTTTAACAGGAACATAATAAGGCTCTTCCCTGATGATGTATTCCTCAACAGGCTGCTCCTTGTAGCTTATCTTTTTCATCGTGTCCATGTTTTATGTCTGTCTTTTAATTTATATGTAGGTAGTGGGAAGTTACGTATATCTATTTGACCATAAATGAGAATATTATTCTCTTGTCAATGATTCAATTAACTCTCTGTGGTGGGGGAATCTTTCCAGTAATTCATCTTTCTTATGAAGGGTAAAGTCCTCAAATTCAAAACCTGGTGCAACCGTACATCCCACAAGAGAATAGTCATATTTGGTACTGTCACAGACTGTTGCGCCAAAGACTGAACCTGCAGGGACAACACCCTGTGGTACTTCACCATTCAATATGTCGTTTCCCAGATGGATCGATTCATAATCGCCATCTGGATGAATCATATGTATGTCAATGGGTGCCCCACTGTAAAAATGCCAGATTTCTTCCTGTTTTATTGTGTGAAGTGCTGAGAATTCGCCCTTCTTCAATAAAAAATAAATTGCCGTGGAAAATGCATGATCCAGGGTAAATCTGTTTGGTAGGTATTTGTGCTTGATCGTTTCCCCGGATCTGTAAGTTTCTTTAAAATACCCACCTTCAGGGTGCTTGCTCATATCAAGATATTTTATAATTTCATTAGCATTGGTCATGGTATTCTCCTATATTGTATAATTTACTATTTCATATTATAGTCTCAATCCTTGTTTTAGTGGATATTGAATTTTGACAGAAACCCTGTAGGGCTGTTTGTAATCTGTATAGATGGTTTCAATCCTTGTTTTAGTGGATATTGAATTTTGACCTCCTTTTTGCTAGAAATCCTGCTACTGTACCAATGTTTCAATCCTTGTTTTAGTGGATATTGAATTTTGACCTCCTTTTTGCTAGAAATCCTGCTACTGTACCAATGTTTCAATCCTTGTTTTAGTGGATATTGAATTTTGACACCATGCTTAAACTAACCTTAGACCATGCTTAAGACCATGCTTAGACGTTTCAATCCTTGTTTTAGTGGATATTGAATTTTGACGCGTCAGGAGATCGAGGGGAAGCAAGAACAGATTAAGTTTCAATCCTTGTTTTAGTGGATATTGAATTTTGACATTGTTATTAACAAATATCTGTTGATACTCATGTTTCAATCCTTGTTTTAGTGGATATTGAATTTTGACCTTGTCGGACTTCATCCTTATATGATTTGTAACTTGATAAAGTTTCAATCCTTGTTTTAGTGGATATTGAATTTTGACTTTTTGTTTGTGGCAAAAAATCGCGATCCCATACTCATGTTTCAATCCTTGTTTTAGTGGATATTGAATTTTGACCTTGTCGGACTTCATCCTTATATGATTTGTAACTTGATAAAGTTTCAATCCTTGTTTTAGTGGATATTGAATTTTGACGGTATATTACCCTTTGCAAGAAACTGGAGAACCTTGGTTTCAATCCTTGTTTTAGTGGATATTGAATTTTGACATAGAGAACCATGAGTGAAATGTGTATAGTATGCGGGTTTCAATCCTTGTTTTAGTGGATATTGAATTTTGACGAGACGGAGAGATGCACACATGGGAAGAACACAAAGTTTCAATCCTTGTTTTAGTGGATATTGAATTTTGACTCCATGTAATTGCTGAAGGTTCTGAAGCAATTAAGTTTCAATCCTTGTTTTAGTGGATATTGAATTTTGACCACTTGTGCCTCGTATCAGAAATGATGTGGCATTCTGGTTTCAATCCTTGTTTTAGTGGATATTGAATTTTGACCAACACACCCATTCCAGACAAGATGTAGAAAGCAAGAGTTTCAATCCTTGTTTTAGTGGATATTGAATTTTGACATTAATACGCTCTTCCATTGTGCCTGAATATTGATGTTTCAATCCTTGTTTTAGTGGACATTGAATTTTGACACTGAGCCACCACCTGATGTATTGAGAGTCTGAAGTTTCAATCCTTGTTTTAGTGGATATTGAATTTTGACAAGATACAACAGGTATTGGAGACATACCATAATAAGGTTTCAATCCTTGTTTTAGTGGATATTGAATTTTGACTTGTCGTTGTATATTACATGCAAGAGTTAGCCTGGAGAATTCGGAGTTTCAATCCTTGTTTTAGTGGATATTGAATTTTGACCAGAACCGTCAGCATCAACGACAGTCATGAACACAGTTTCAATCCTTGTTTTAGTGGATATTGAATTTTGACTCAAGAGCAAGATAATACAGTTCGTTCTTGCCTACCCGAAGTTTCAATCCTTGTTTTAGTGGATATTGAATTTTGACTTCGAGCTCCTCATGTGCGATCCGCTTAAACGACAGGGTTTCAATCCTTGTTTTAGTGGATATTGAATTTTGACTTTTAGAATTGCCTGCTCACATACTGCCGATATATTGTTTCAATCCTTGTTTTAGTGGATATTGAATTTTGACCTTATGTCCTAATTTTCTACCAGACATTACATGATGTTTCAATCCTTGTTTTAGTGGATATTGAATTTTGACTTGAACGTGGATTTTCTTGGACAGTCACCGTTTAAGTTTCAATCCTTGTTTTAGTGGATATTGAATTTTGACATGATGTGGATATATCAGAAGATATGGAGGACCTTATGTTTCAATCCTTGTTTTAGTGGATATTGAATTTTGACGGTATATTACCCTTTGCAAGAAACTGGAGAACCTTGGTTTCAATCCTTGTTTTAGTGGATATTGAATTTTGACATAGAGAACCATGAGTGAAATGTGTATAGTATGCGGGTTTCAATCCTTGTTTTAGTGGATATTGAATTTTGACTGAAGCAAGACGTTCAAAACAATTGGAGAGAGGTTTCAATCCTTGTTTTAGTGGATATTGAATTTTGACCCGTTATACCCTCAACAAAAGGGTGTAGATGCATATGGTTTCAATCCTTGTTTTAGTGGATATTGAATTTTGACATGTTGATGGTGAACCATATTATTTAACTATTGAAGAGTTTCAATCCTTGTTTTAGTGGATATTGAATTTTGACTAGATGAGTTACAACCCTTCCATGGCAACGCAAACTAGTTTCAATCCTTGTTTTAGTGGATATTGAATTTTGACAATTTTATAACTTTAAGCTTATAGCACCGACACTATAAGTTTCAATCCTTGTTTTAGTGGATATTGAATTTTGACCAACATAAAGAACGGCAAACCAAGTATTATAAGATAGGTTTCAATCCTTGTTTTAGTGGATATTGAATTTTGACACAGCTGTGGCAACATCGGAGGCCTTCTTCTGTGTATCGTTTCAATCCTTGTTTTAGTGGATATTGAATTTTGACGAACCCGCATCCGTCATATACGGCTACAAAATCGTGTTTCAATCCTTGTTTTAGTGGATATTGAATTTTGACGCGTCCCTTGCTCCCTCGGCGAAGGAAACAAAAGATTGGTTTCAATCCTTGTTTTAGTGGATATTGAATTTTGACTGAGTTGCTTGTTGAGCAAGTATATCCATATTGCTTCGACTATGCAGTTTCAATCCTTGTTTTAGTGGATATTGAATTTTGACAAGAAAGAATCCTTGAACTACAAGTACAAAGAGGAGTTTCAATCCTTGTTTTAGTGGATATTGAATTTTGACTTTGCCGCATTGCGTGACAGCCATAACAAAATAAATAGGTTTCAATCCTTGTTTTAGTGGATATTGAATTTTGACTTTCGCCAGTTTGTCAATGAAGCAAAGGAATTCTAGTTTCAATCCTTGTTTTAGTGGATATTGAATTTTGACGAAATCCTGTAAGGCTGTTTGTAATCTGTATAGATGGTTTCAATCCTTGTTTTAGTGGATATTGAATTTTGACGGATTTAACTGTTTTCATGCGATCCAACGATGTTGGTTTCAATCCTTGTTTTAGTGGATATTGAATTTTGACATGAATCGTGGAAGTTCTACACAGCATCTGATGAAAGTTTCAATCCTTGTTTTAGTGGATATTGAATTTTGACAAAGGTTATGACAGAAGCCACCAGCCCAGAGGAACAGTTTCAATCCTTGTTTTAGTGGATATTGAATTTTGACCATATCCTACAGCCGCCGCACCGGCCGCTACGGACAGGTTTCAATCCTTGTTTTAGTGGATATTGAATTTTGACATAGATGCAAAATCTATTTTCAACTTCAAAGCCCCTGAGTTTCAATCCTTGTTTTAGTGGATATTGAATTTTGACATTGGTAATAGGAACAAGGTATATATATGTTGCAGACAGTTTCAATCCTTGTTTTAGTGGATATTGAATTTTGACTGTCATTCAATCCGATTGATGCATACCACTGGATCAGTTTCAATCCTTGTTTTAGTGGATATTGAATTTTGACATCATTCCAGTACCGTCAGTTATCTCGGTGCTCTGGGTTTCAATCCTTGTTTTAGTGGATATTGAATTTTGACGCTTAATTCCATGTTTTAATAGTATAATTCCATGTTGTTTCAATCCTTGTTTTAGTGGATATTGAATTTTGACGATTGAAACCAAAAACCCTTGCAGATTATGTAATGGAGTTTCAATCCTTGTTTTAGTGGATATTGAATTTTGACGCCTGTATCCGAAATTCCTGAGTGTATATGTCAAACGTTTCAATCCTTGTTTTAGTGGATATTGAATTTTGACTGGAGCCACTTCTTCTTCCAGTAAATCAGGATCCTCTTGTTTCAATCCTTGTTTTAGTGGATATTGAATTTTGACAGCACAACTTTCACCCTTTTTTGTCCAAAAGAAGCCCTAATATCCCTCCTTTTCAAGCATCTCAATTCTTGAACCATTTCTATCAGATCCCTTATAAATACAAGAATTATACACAAATATTTCTATAACAACAATCAATACATTTGGATTTATACTTTGTTGCCTTTGGATATACTCCCTTTTCTATTATATCAATTGTCTTTTTGGCAATCTTTATGGCTTCATCCACATCCTCCGGTTCAATTTTAATAGACTTGACCATATTATTACTTCGTGTATAACAAATATAAGCTCTATTGACTTCTACATCATAATTCTCGGAGATCATCAATGCCTGCAAATAAAGCTGGTATTTATAAGTCATATAAACTTTGTCTTTATATTCTGCAAACTTATATTCAAGAGGCGCAGCTGTTCCATCTTCGAGAAACAGTACTTCATCAACAATTCCTTTAATGTGATTCTCTTTTGAAGCAACAAAAACATTTCTTTCTTTAGATATACATCCAAGCTTCTTTCTCAAATAAGATGTATTGGTAAGTCGACGTATTTCATGCACATCTCTTCCTTTTAAAACTTTAAATCGTTTTTCTTCATGCTGCGGGATATCAAGGCAATAAATAAAATAAATAAAACGGGGGCAGAAAAGATATTCAATTACATCAGAAATCGTAATTAAAACACTACTATCTCTCATTGTACCCCAAATATTTCTAATTAAAAGAAAGTGGTTAAAACTTCGTCACTCACAAGATCCTTATCAAAGGCCTGTCCCAATAACTTAACTTTTTTGAATGACTGATCATCCATTGGAAAAATATATACAGAATCTACATCTTCATCAATTTCTTCTTCACACTCGATTGCAAGAGAATCTCTTTCATTTGAGTTCAATTCTCCCAGAAAAACACTTTTCTGCACCCGGTAGAGCCCATAATTCTTACACGCATCACTCACATGTTTTCTGCAAGTATTATCCGATATGTCATATACCACCCAGGCAAGCATAAAAATCCTCACTTAATCAAACTATTAGCAATTTTATGACAGTCATATTGCATGGTGTTTTTCAATTTAATATTTCTGCCATTATAGGATATTTTCTTTTCCATTGTTTCATTGAAAACCTGCAAAAGGACGGCTTTTCCCTCTTCATTTAAAGTAAGACCGTTTGGAATGGAATCAAACATTTCATCATTGACTTTCCTTTTTGAAAATAAGTTCACGACTGTCCTATCCGCATGTATTCTGTACAGTTCAATCAGATCAAAAACCAGGGATTTTTTATTGTAATTGTCAGTATGCAAAAAACCCACATATGGATCAAGGCCAGATATGATACAGGCCTTTTCAACCATTGAATAAAGTACGCCATACCCATAGTTGAGCAGGCAATTAAATCCATCAACTGCAGGGTTGCGACTTCTGCCGCTAAATTGCCATTTATCAGGCATTATCAGACTGATAGCTTCAAAATAGTTTCTTGAAGCCATTCCCTCAATTCCCATGATGGTTCCCCTCACTTCTTCAAGATCACCTTTGACTTCCTGAAGCTGGGACTTCAGGTTTTCAATATCATCTACATATTCCTGTAAGTCCTCTTTCAATTCAGGCCTGTTTTTCTTAAGATCTTTGAGGAAATCTACCTGATTATTGATTTTTTCGTTAACCCATCCTTTTGCCATTCTGGCACCCTTTGCATTATCCGAATATTCAAGCTGGCGCCTTCTTATCAGAACAGTACTTCCGAGTTTTGAATGCCACACTCTGCCGTATGGGTCACCAAAATGGTCCAGAAAAATGATATCTATATTGTTTTCCACAGCGAATTTGATTGCATCTGTGCTTATTGTAGCTGCCGTGGTGATCATTATACTTTCAACTTTACCGGCGGCTACTTCGAATTTTTTATCATCGTTTTTAACAAGAAAACAGTTCTTGCTTTTTTTCAGATAGGAGCCATAACTGTTGATTACGATTTGTATTTCATCATCCCCTCATTGTTTTTCAATCGAACCATAGCCTCTAGATACAGATTTTCCTACTCCTAAATAATCAGGAATATCAAAATTTGCTTTGAATCCTCCTTTAAAAGCAATCATACTTTTTCCTTTAAAATTAACTTTGATTGGTATTACATTTAATTTTATGCGGATTTGTTCATTCACCCGACAATCAAGGCTTTTTGCCATTGAAAGTAAGTTGCCAATTAAAATTTTAGATAATAGGGAATCCTTTGCTAGTTCGTCTGCCTTCCTATATTTTTCACTGTTATTTTGATTTAAAGCAAGCCAGGGTGTCTTGAAAATATATTTATGTATATCATTGCATATTCCAAAGGGGGCAGAATTTGTGTTTATTTCTGCTCTCTCCAAACAAAATCGTGTATTTTCAATATTAATCTCTTCTGTACATATTCCAACATCTAATATCAAATTAGCACCATCAGCAACACCTACCAGAGTAGGAATCCCTTCTATTACTTTATATTGCACAACCGGATACCTATATATTGGTCCTGTATCGGTGTGATTATGCATACGGTCCTCTGAAGAATATGTCTTAGCAAAAAACCCTCGAATTTTGGCTCCATCTCTCATACGAAGGCGGACATCAGGATATTGTACACATGTGTAGTTTATATGCAAGTTTATTCCTCAAAAAATTTCAATTTGTGAGTTATCTAAAATGATACCTCTTTCTTCAGAATATAGTTGAGTTGAATCACAATTCATCGGGAGGTATTCTACATCAAAGCCTTCTATTTCTTGAAGACTATCATGTAACGAAGAATAGGTTTTATTATTGATTGATATTTTATATTGGCTCAAACGTCTAAATAAATTTTTAATTTCGAAGTTATATTCCCATTGTGTTTTATTTTCTTTCCAGTTATTGTGCAAATGAACTAGACTATTAATTATACTAGAACATGTGGAATCAGCTTCAATTATAACATCATGCTTTGGAATATCTTTGTTATCAATAAGCTCGAATGAATTCCTTAATTTCTTAAAATCAAGAACTTGTATATGCTTGGATATTTCTGTCGATATGTCATGGCTCACTTTTTTCATTATATTTTGAGCATATTTCTCATTTAATGAATAGATGTCCTTTTCTTCAACTATATTCTTATCTTTAAGGATGTCTTGTGTAATATCTATCAAAAATGGGGGATAAATATAGTTGTGATAATAATATCCGGTATTTTCATCTTTCAGTCTATATAAATGAACTTCACTTGGTTCTTCACTCTTTCCGTTTCTATTAGCACGCCCTGAGGTTTGATTTATAGAATCAAGTGGACAAAAATCCCGATATATAACATCCATATCAATGTCTACGCCGGCTTCAATTAATTGTGTCGACACAACTACTAAATTTTCTTCACTTCTTCTAATAAAATCTATTTTTTCAAGTCTGGCCTTTGGGTAAATTTCGGTGGACAAATAAATACACATTCTGTCTGTATTTTCCTGTAGTAGTTCAAATATATCCTTTGAAGTTTTGATTGTATTCAAAACAATTAAAAAACTCTTATATGGTCTTTTATCAATATCTTCAAGTAATAAATCCCCAAAATTATCCAGAGAAGAACTTTCAGATAAATGATTGCATATTTTTATTCGATTTAAATCTTCAAAATATGTTTTTTTATTTGGTACAAGTTCATGGCTATCAATTAGTATTGGCATTGTAGCAGTAACAAAAATAAATTTTACATTGTATTTGATGGCCAATTTATTGAAAAATTGCCTTATTATTGGATAGTATTTTTCATCTACTTCTTGTATTTCATCAAGAATAATTATGGAATTAACTATTCTATGGAAACGATGGCCTATTGAATGGTTGCCAATTTTAAATATAGTATTGAATAGTTGCACGAATGTTGTGGTTACTATTTTACTTTGCCAGTTATCAAAGCAAAATCTGGCATCATAGTTCTCATAATGTTTATCTTCAGATTCATATTTTATTTCTGAAAGTGAATGGTACTTTAAGATTTCCGTATCTTTTGGTTCTGAATTTTGATTATATTTTACTATGTTAGCCAGTTCTCTGTAATTTTGATCTATGATACTTAAGAACGGAAGGGAATAAACGATATCAGGAGCATATCCATATTTTTTCTCAAGTTTGTTTGCCATGTAAAGAGCTGAATAATAAGCAAGGAAAGTTTTACCTGAACCAGTAGGGATATTTATGGAAAAAAAACTTTCAGATTTCAAATCAATTGATTGAAGTTCTTTTTTCAGTTCATCAAATATTTTTTCACGTATATTGAATATGTGTGATTTTTCAAGAAGAGGATTCTTTGACAATAATTCTTCACGTACATGATTTTTATATTTTTCAACGGTAAAACTTGATTTTTGAGATGGTAAATTCGGTGTTTCAGCTATAAGCTGCATTTTGTCTGCCGTTAAAAGTAATGAGTAAAAATAGCTGAATTCTAAAATGTAGTCAATTGTATAACCATTATTTATCCTCTTTTCTTGACTCCAATTTTTCCTAATTTGGCGGATGTTGCTTCGATTAGCAAACTTCAAGAAATCATCTAATTTCATATCATAGAGACGTTCCAGTTCACATTGATTATTTTCTTTTATATCTGCAAGTTGTTTTTCTAAAATGTCGTATTCGTCTAATAGATCAGTTTCATCTTTAGTATTTTTGATACTTCCATGATGTCTCTTTATAGCCAGATAACCCATTAGTTTATAAGGTTCTGGAAGCCACCAGTATGCGAAAATGGCAGATAGTAAGGAGTGATTTTTCTCAGTTCCAAATTTCCTGTGTTGTCTTGATATTGTTTCATCATAAGTGATATAGTCTTGGAAAAATGAAGTTGCTTTACCAAAATCATGTGCCATACATATCTTTTGTATAACCTCTCTTTTCTCGGAGTTTTTCGTTTGCTTATCGAATATACTTAAAGCAATTGACGTAACACCCTCAAGATGCTCTTTTAAAGACTGGTGAGGGTGTGATTTCAAATTGAAATCTTCATTGGAAAAAGAAAACGTTTTGTCCGGCAACTTCATGGAGTTCTCCTGTAGCATTTCCTTTCAAAGCACATGGTCTATCATTCTTGAAACCAAACATAATTTTTTCATATTTTGTGTATTCCCGTTTTTCATTATTTGAAACTGGAATATTGTCAGTAAATATTTTAAAATCGGAATAATCAAGATCAAAACAATTAATTGGAATTATACTATCCACATTGTTTCGGGTTTGTGTACGTTTACTTTCACACCGGGTTTCAAAAATAATTTTTGCTACATGTTCACTCACACCAAGATAAGGAGTAAAAACCGGTTTTTGATATTTCAGATGGTCTTCCAGTTCATCAAGTTTCTCTGGTCTCCATGATACAAAAATTCTATATTCAGGATTTCTCAGGAATTCGGCATTAACTGGAAAGCTAAAAAGGTCATTTTCATTTTTCATGCTAACTAACTTTATTGTCTGCATATCTTTATGGATTGGAGAGAGTACCTGAATACCAATTCTCATATCTTTTGTATTTTCATAAAGATCGCCCCTATCGATACCAACAATTGCTCCTATCAAACCTTTTATTGCTGGTGGATGAATGCATAAAAAAGTAAGAGCAGAAGTAGTGGTATATGGTTTCCTGAATTTTGCATATCCACTTTTCACTCTAAATATCAAGCAGTCCATAAGGAACCTCCATCTCATTAGAAATTAATAACTTCAAATTCTTCTGGGAGGTTGACAATTTTGGCCGTATTGTGCTTATAAATGACAATTTTATCGATGAACTCTTTCTTTGACTCATAATATTCATTTAACTTTTGAAGATCAAGAGTTGTCTGGGAAATATCTCTGACCTCATCTTCAGATGTATCAAAATTGACATCTACGTAATTAAGTTCCCCATCTATTCTATGTTCCTTATAAACCACTTCCGCTAGTAAACGTGGCATCTGGTTTTTTGAAGTACTCCTGTAATTTATAAGGCCATTAATCAACGCCGTAGTAAATTCACTCAGGTCATTTTCACTTACTTCAATTCCCTGTTTTTTTGCAACATTGTCATTATAAACTGCATACGTTTTAAACAAAGCATAAGGTGTTACATATTTGGACCAAATTGTTGATTGACTTTTGTCTTCCCCACCTGCATAAGCAGAATTTCCTTGCATGAATTTTATTTCCGCAGGATTTACGGATTTGCTCCACATGACCTGCAAAGGACCCGTAATGTCATATTTTGGTTTAGTTATGACTGCACCAAAAAGTCTTACATCAATATATTGTTTCAAAATGTATTCTGGTAAATCATTTTCTTTTAGATCAGCATTTTTCATAACTTCTTTGATCAAATTGGTGCAGGACATTACTTTTCCTTTGTCATCCTTTTTTGTTCTTACCAGTACATTGTGGCCCGTAGATTGCCATTCGTCACGAATAAACCGCTTTATTCTGACATCTGATACTTCAAGTTGCCCTGTTATTTCATCATGTCTTGGCTTATTGTCGTTAAGCATATCCCCGTTAGGATTTGCCATTGTGCTATCCCATACCAGTAAGTATTCTCGTGTGTTTGCCATCATTCATCCACTCCTTCAATTTTTATATTGTCCTTGGATTTTCCAATCCACTGCTGCATTCCCCAGAAGAAAATATATTTCGCTTCATCATTTGGAATTTTTTCATTTCCTGCTCCCATAAGTTCTTTCGAGGAAGAAAGGTAATTATTCAGATATTTTTTGTTTTGAACTCCGTACTTATACATTAATTCTGAACATTGATTTGCAATATATACAAAAGTCTTGAAATCGAATTTCCTTCCAAAGAAAAAGTTCTTTTCAAGATGGGATGTTGCATTCTGCAGATCATCACCACTTTTATATTTTTTTGATTCGTAGATCATGGCATTGTACAAGTGCCCTAACAAGAACCATGCCTTTTTAACAGAGTTGTCAAAGAATTCTGAATTCTCTTCGAAAAACTGCTCTTCAGTTTCATATTCTGTCATTTCATAACCTCCTTCTTTTTTCTCAACTAATTTCCATCCATTAGTCAAACATCCACAATCAACAAGGAAATTATACACCCGATGAATTGAAGATATTTGCCTGTAGCCTTCATAATAATCATGTCTGTATTTTTTCATGACCCGGGAGAAGAATATTCTTCGATTGATTTTATTGCCATGAAAGATATCACGAAGGTAATTTTTAGCCTCATTAGTTCCAAATATTTCATTAGGTTTAGAATTACCACCAAGAAGATAAAGTAAAACCTGCCACAGACCAAGATTGGGGCCCGATGTCGCATATTTGTGCTCAAGTTCTGCAATTTTTGTAAAGCGGGAAGGCATTATATCTCTTATGTGGTATGTGATTTTCCATTCTGATTTTTGTGAAGAGAAAAATATAATATCCACATTGGTGCGGCATTTACTAATTTGTTCCATTACCAAATCTTCACTATAACGGATGTTATTTAGGAGGTTTCTATCTTCTAAATCACCTATATCTGAGTCCTCAAATATCTCCTTTATTTCTTTATCATAATCGTGAGGCAAGAACAACATCTTACTTCCACCCCACCACGTTTCCAGACAATTATGGATATATTTGCGGCCCGCTAAAATGTTTATTAAGCAATCATAACAGATACCATAAGATAAACCGTCGGTGTTTGAAAAGATATTTTTGTCATTAGTATAGCACTTATAAATGATACTGTCATACAATGTATCAGCAAACTGGTTGCACATTTGACAATATCCCGAATGGTTGACTTTTTTCAGGCCATTTTTTTCAATTTCTTCCAAAAACTTGTCTTTTGCTATATCTATTGGTTTCTTCCCATCCTTCTTGAAAAGAATCACGAAATTTGATCCTTTGTATTCCTCTATTTTTTGATTAAGAGTGACTTTTATATCATCATACTTTTCTTCAGGAATATCGAGAAAATCGAGAGAATTTTTTATGTTTTTCTCCTTATATGAATCTTTTTTTACAAGAGCACCAACAAACCAATTTCCTTGCGTATAAAGCAATCCATCTTTGAAGACCTTCTTTTCAAAATCTCTAGAATTTATCGAAATTGAGTCATCGGACACATCTATTTCAAGGATTAAATCATAATCTGCACCTTCTTCTTTTTGCCACAAATCAATTATATCCTGTTCCCCATCAATATTCTGGACTGTGTTTCCGATATTACATATTGTTTCTATCATTTTGACATATACCCCAAAATAATGATTTTTACAAGAGATGTTCTCCTGTCAATATATATTATATCCCTTATGTATTGAATATTTAGTAAGAGTGAAAAAGATAATGGTCTAAAAAAGTTTTTCGGTATGATTACATTATAGCATAATGTTTCATAACATTATATTATTAATATTTGAAATAAACAATTATGTCGTTGAGTTTAGACCTGTAAAAATAACTATGCTCAGGAAGAAGACTTAATTTAAGCAACATTCCGTCGATTCAATCCTCTTCATGGATGCAAATGTTATATTATAATTGTAGTGGCAATTAATTTTATCTTTTTTTTGCTTAAAGCACTTTTGTCTTGTCAGGTGAGTGTAGTTGACATACATTACTAGTTGTTAATTGTACTTTCGGGAGAATTTTTGCAAGAAAAATGGCCACCCTTTTTCAAAATAAAGATATTCAAAATTCCTTCTTAGAATTTATCATTTGCCCGTTTGTGAAACATTATATCAAAAGGCCTATACTTGTTAATGTAATGCAAATAACAAGGAGCGAAGTCTCATACGTTATCAGCAGGATATTTTATAACTAGAATTCTTATTAGGCCCAATACGAGTAGTAATATTGATAAACTTAAAATAAATTCATATTGGATTCGATTTACATAAACTCCAGCTGCTATTTCACGCATAACTATCAAAATAGTAGCATCCGTTATATAGACAATTCTGATTCGTTTATGCTCACGATAATCAACAAAAGTCTTGAAAAGGTCAATAAGAATAAAAATTGTAAGAACGCCAACAACTACCTCGATGAAATTTATATGGATGAAATTGCCACCAAGAAGTTCATATAATATATGCCCCACATTGTATATAGTTTTTAGCAATCCAACAATTATTGCTACTATTAGTATATAAAGGACGGAAAAAGTGACATACCTTATAACTGTATCAAATACTTCGTCATGATCAATCATGTTTCCCCTTTTCACCCAAATTAGACTATTAGTAATTGTAGTAGCATCGATATAACATGTTTGCTTTAAAATATCGATGTTAATCATTAAGATAAAAAAAAGTGGCTTTGTAAAATTCCTCAATATAATTATTTCTAAAGAAATATAGCCATCCATATTGAATTAGTAATTTGGATTAGCCTTTTAAGCTATGGCGGTTTTCACCTGTATTTTATGATTCTGAAAGGCTATATTTAGATGCTCAGGCAGCTTATCAGGTGCCACCCCCGAATGTATTTGGCTGCTTTGCCCAAAATTACATGCTTTTTATCAGGGACAGACCGAGTTTGTTTAAGGATTACTCATAAAAAATTTGTAGCGATTGGTTTTAACATCTACTGTGGAATATCTATCATGTTGTATTACTAATAGGAATTGTGAAAGTGAAAGTACTGCCTTTACCAACCTCACTTTCGACCCAAATATTTCCATTATGCATCTCAACATAATTTTTCACAAGGGCCAGCCCAAGACCACTTCCACCATATTTGCGTGTTGAAGAAGTATCTGCCTGTTTGAATGGGTCAAATATGCTCTGGTACTTTTCTTCAGGTATACCAACCCCTGTATCAGAAACAGATACCTGAATATGGTCATCTATAATTTTGGATTTAACGAATACTTCACCCTTTTCAGGTGTGAATTTGATTGCATTACCTAGTAAATTATACAGAATTTCCTTGAATTTCATTCTATCTGCTTGTAGTTTTATATTACCAGATTCGTCATCGTAATTTAAATAAATCTCTTTTTTGTTTGCCATTGGTTCAACCAATACTACAGTACTGTTGACAGTTTCTGAAAGATTTATGTTTTCAGGCGCATAATCCATTTTACCCGATTCGACTTTTGAAAGGTCAAGGATATTATTGATCAATTCTAACAAATGAGTTCCACCCTTTATAACATTAGATACATATCTGATTTCTTTATCGTCCAGATGATTGGAACTATTCTTCTTCAGCACCTGGGAAAATCCGAGAACTGAGTTTAGAGGCGTACGTAATTCATGACTCATATTGGCAAGGAACTCGGACTTGGTACGATTGGCTTCTTCAGCCACAAGTTTACCTTCAAGCAACGATTCTTCAGCTTTTTGTCGAAGTGCTTCCAGTTCCAAATTATAAAGTGAAAATGAAATGTCACCAACAACTTCCTTGGATAAATCAATAATCTTTTCATCATTTAAATGACCCTCCGGTATTGTTAGTGCAATTATACCGTATATCTTATTGGCATACTCAATTTTTGATACAAAGACATCTTCCGTTCCATATTTATTTTGCAAAGGGCATCCCTTACATTCTTTTTCGGGATCCTCTATTATTATATAATCACTGGCCTTTAAAGCACACTGAGCACAATGTGGCAAATTATTGCTGTTGATATTATGAAGGAAATTATCAAATTTGTTGCTGTGGCCCCTTTCAGTAATTATATTAATTTTATTGTTTTCACCAAAGATGCCTATCCAAACGGCAGTATAAGTATTATATTTGGTTAAGCTACCACAAATTTTTTCGAGTAAGTCATACAAGTTTTTTTCTTTGGCAATTGTTTGATCCACATCACGTATACAACGCAATGTATCGGTGAGATAATTTATTCTTTGCAAATTCTTATTACGCTGAGTTATATCGTTAATAATGCAAATTGTATTTGTATATTCACCATTTTGCTTATTGATGCCTGAAGAGTTTATAAGTACATCAAGAATTTGACCGTTCTTTTTGACCATCCTATACTCTTTATCCTTGGAATACCCAGTTACAAGGATTTCCTGAAGAGATTCAAAAGCTTTGTCGTGATAATCAGGATGAATTATTTTTGACATAGGATAGCCTATTATCTCATCTTTCTCATAACCCAGGAAATTTTTGAGCTTATTATTACAATCCACAATTATACCATTTGAATCTACTGAAGTTATCAGGCTTGCAGCTGTCTCAAAGATGGATCTGTAACGTTGCTCACTTTTCTCCAATAATTCAAAATTTTTGCTGTTTTTCAGGGCTATGGAGGCATATTCTCCAAAGGTTTTTGCAAGCCACGCATCATGTTCTGTGAAATCACCTTCTTTATAAGCAAATCCAAGTATACCGACTGTTTTGCCTTCTATATTCAATGGAGAGAAAAGAACGTTTGGCAAAACCATGTGACCCTCTGGCATATATTTGATCCATTCACTTGTCATGAAGTCATTCTCATAAACAACTTCACCTGTCTCATATGCTTCAGCTCGCAAACCTCTAACTGGCATGGGTAAATTAGGATCCACAGAACACGGCATACCTCCATCTTCCAGAAACAGGAGTTCGTTTTCTTCACCTTCATCCGATAATAGGGCCATATAACCTGCTTTTGCACCTATGACCCGTGCACATGCATCAAATATATGGCGTGCAACTGCCTCGAAATCGTCAATTTCCAGAATAGCTGTGGTAGAATTCAGAAGTTCATTAATTTCTTTTTCTCTTTGCCGGGAATGAGTTAATGCTTCTGATAGAGCTGATTCCGTATTTTTTTGTTTGGTTATATCTTTTACAAACCCAATTACTTTATTTTCGGATAAAGAAGCAGCTGTAATCCTCCACCACCTTTTATCCCCCTCTTTAGTCAAATATGGAATTTCAATATCTATTTTTCCTTGATTTTTCGCATCTTCAAACTTGTTAATCGCATATTTATGAATATCAGATGGCAGTAGATCCAGTAGATTCATTCCAATTAATTCATACTCTGAATAACCCGTCATTTCACAGGCAGCATTGTTAACATCGACATAATAACCATTTTCGTCAGCAACAAAAATGCCATCTGGCGCGTTGTTTATATATCTTCTGAATTTGTGTTCACTTTCACGTAATTTGTATTCTTTATTTTTCATTTCAGTGATATCAATAGCTGTGGCAGATAAAAACAAAGGATTCTGGAGCTCGTCTTTTATTACTATACCACTCATCAGCATTGGAAATGTAGTACCGTCTCTATGAGTATGCCAGACCTCAATATTAGTATAATAACCATCTTGCAATAATGATTCAATAATATTGCTTATATATGCCATCTGTTTTTCATTATGAAAAATAGATAGGTTTTTCCCAATTAATTCCTCTGGCTTAAATCCATGAATTTTTGCATTATAAGCATTTATATACTTGATATTTCCATCAAGATCAGTAATTGCATTTCCATAATTTGCATTATCGAAAATATTTATAAACAACTTTATTTTTTCTTCAGCAAGTTTGCGTTCAGTGATATTTATGTGATGTAAGAGAACATCCGTAGGATACGTTTTTGACAGGGGAGTAACGATTAGTAAAAACCAGCGTTTTTCATCAGGGCTGTGACAGGGATACTCAAGTTTGAAAGTACTCTTTTTGCCAGATATTACATCCCTAATTCCTTCTGCTGTAATAGGAGCTTCATTTGCATATTCTCCTGTAGCTTCATCACATATTTTCAGATAATTGATTCCTTCACTACATTTTAATGGGTCTAGCCCATTATCTTGAGCAAAATGTTTCCAGCTTTTATTGGTGTAAATAACCGTTCCATGGGGAGAGATTATGGCAATATTATCTTCCCATAGGTCAAACAATTCAGTATCAATAGAAGGTTTATTATATGATATTGACATCCCACTCCATTAAGTCAAGTACTACAAACTATAGTCTGTTTTATATAAATATATTCCCCATGAAGAACCATTCAAAGTTAACGCTGACTGATTCATTCAATATTTGCGATTGATATTCAGTAAATCAAAAGTGAATACTTATGGGCAATTCTCTGACCTATTTTCGCATACAAGAGTTGCAAATCCATGTTTTCCACTACACTTGCGGTCCCCTCAACAATTGCAGGACCCCTCTCCTAAATTATGGTACTGGAAATTATCTGTGCGATTTTTGAATTATACTTTTCTGATCCCATTTTGTTAATTATAAAATAAGGTCAAATTAAACTTATATAGGTTGGAAAAGATATTTTTGATAATTATAATTATCATACTGGAGAGAATAATGACGGGTAACGCTAAATCAACCATATTAGTAGTCGATGATGAAGAATCCAATCTGGATCTGATGGATGCTTATATGGAAGATGAATATAATTTAGTATTCGCTTCCAGTGGTACTGAAGCACTTGAAAAAGCCAATGAAAATATTGACCTAATACTACTTGATGTTTTGATGCCAGATATTAGCGGTTTTGAGGTTTGCCACAAGTTAAAATCCAATAATGATACCAAATATATACCTGTTATACTTGTAACTGCCCTTTCAAAAAGAGATAATCTTCAAAAAGGCATTGACTCAGGAGCAGATGATTTTCTGGCTAAGCCTGTGGATATGCTTGAAATTCAAATAAGGGTAAAGTCCCTTCTGCGTATCAAGCACCAGCGAGATACTATCATAGAGGACAAGAACAAAGCCCAAAAATACCGCGATCATCTCGATAAACTTATCAAAACATCCCCGATTGCAATTCTCTATCTTGATAAAAATAGAAATATACTAAATGCTAATAAGAGTGCAATTCGTTTGCTTGGTTATGAAGGAGAAGAGATTCTGGGGAAAAACATTTCCGGCATACTCAAAGATGATTCAAATCTGGAAATGGAAGATAAAAGTGATTTTACAATTGAGTTTTTACAAAAAAATGGCAAATCAGTTTCAATGAATGTTTCGACATCAATGGTGGAAGATGAAGAATCCGGCACCGGAATGATAGTCACTATGCAGGACCTGAAGAAACTTAAAGGATTATTCATTACTCCATTGACTGAAAGGGAATATAATGAAGACGTTAGACTAGAATTGAGTTCGATTGAAAATGGATATTCATATATTATTGATAACGCAGATTTCAAGACCGGTTATGATGCCTTCTCATGTTTTGTCAAAAGTGGTTACCATGGACTTTGCATCTCCAGAATGAATCCGGATCATATTCGAAAAAGCTATGATTTGTATAAAACACCTCTCATATGGTTAACTAAAAATCAAAATAGTACAGATCCTGTTATCGAACCTTCTGAAATATTTAAAATTCCTCCTACAATAACAAATTTTATTGACAAGGTAGAAAATGGCCTTATATTTATTGACGGGCTTGAATATCTGATACTTGAAAATGATTTCCGCTCTATCATTAAATTAATTGAACAGATAAATGATAGTATAATGGCTTCATCATCCAAATTGATCATCCAGATTGATCCTCACACAATGGAGCAAAAAGAATATCATTTGTTTAAAAGATGGATGAGGAAATTACCGCTTGATGCAATTGAAAATATTCAGTTGTCCAATGATATATAAAAAGTTGAATAGGGTTAATGATGGAAGCTGATGCTTATTTTCTTCCCGATGTACCTCAAATGCTTACTGTACTTGGATCAAATGACCTTAATTGGAAACACGGTACGGTATCTTTTGACGAAAAAGGAATCTGGCTTCCTTCACCAGACGGATGGGAACTTATACCGACAAAAGCAATTGAAATTGTTGGTAGAAAATTGCCTCCTTCTTTTTTAAACAAGATAAAGGCAACGTGTGATGCACCTGAAAGTATTGCCATTGACTATCAAAAGAAATCTTTTTTCGGTTCTCGCTACATCACTACCAGCCTTGTTTTTGCGGCTGAGGAAGATTCAATTACTGCAATACGCCAGTTTTTTAATAAAGAAATTGGTTTCCAAAAGGATGCTATTCTGCAGGAACTCAATAGTGAACACCTGAAGATGTTATTGTTGTTGGCAAATGGAATTAATAATACAAAAATGCTGGCAACTATGTTTGATAGCAGAGAACTTCTTGTTAAGAAATTGTTACAGCAATTAATCTCAATGGATCTCATTGATGAATCTACCAACCTCAAACTCCGGGGAAAGGCCTATATTAATGAGGTTTTCGGGGAATATACACAGACAAACAACGGGCCTTATTTTCCAAATAGTGGCCAGGAAAAAACAGGTGGACCCGACGAATTAACTGAAGGAAAAGTATGGATTGAACATAGCCGGAATGACTCTTTTGTTTCAGGGAGTGTAAGTAATAGTGATTTATTTGCTTTCATTCCTGTGGAAATACAATCTGTAAAGATGGGTGAAATGAATGAAAATATACAGAGTTTGATTATTTATACAGCAATGGAAGACAAAATAAATCTGCATTCAAAGGATGCAGTATTCCTTTCTGCCATATAGATCGCACTTGAAAGAACCTGTGATCCCTATTACAGGATACTTTCTTTCTTTTACACAGGAAACACAGATGAAGAAAAAATTGCAACAAGGCTTGCTATTCCCTTGGAAAGACTTAATGGAATGATCAACAACCTCAAAAACGGTGGATATATTGATTCCGATAATAACCTTCTTTCAGCCGGGTTTGATAAATTAAAATTACAAATTGGTAAAATAGATAATAGTAACGTTTCTTATAGTACACATAGTTCAAGGCAGAATGATCTGAATCGAGAAAGTGAAAGAAAGAAACTTCTTGAAAAAATAGGTGGTATTCAATGAGATTTATTGATACGGTACAAGGACTTAACAATATATTTGCTAATGATATTCCAAAGGGCAGTATAATCTTGGTTACTGGTCCCCCCGGGACTTTAAAATCAGGTTTGACTTTTTCCCTCCTATCCAATTATCTGGAAAACAGTGATGAATATGGTGTTTATATTACCCTTGAAGAAAGTAAGGCCAGTCATCTGAGAAATATGGATAGTATGGGACTGAAACTTTCAGAAAGGCTTTTCGTTTCCGACTATAGTGATTACAGATTGAAATTTGAGGAGGCATCTGGAAATGAGAACCTTATAGAAGTTATCGGCAATAATATAATGAAATACAAAGAGAAAAAAGGAGAAAAGTTCACCTGTCTGGGAATCGATTCTCTCGGCGCACTTTATTCTTTGATGGATACGGACCCATCCAAACTCAGAAAGCAACTGTTTCACCTTTTCGAACCCCTGAGAAGAGAAAATATAACAACATTTGTTATATTTGAAACATATGATATCATTGGCCAGACCCAACAATCAAGTGGAATGGAAGGTTATCTTTCAGATGGCATTATAGATATGATGATAAAAACAAAGGACAATTCGTCCCAGAGGTACATACAGGTAAAGAAAATGAGAGCAACCTCTCACAGCATGGATCCTTACATACTTACTGTTTCAGGTAATGGTATTGAAATCTACAAAGACACGACATTCTAAAATTAAAGTGGGAATATACCTGTTTTCATAATTGTCAATTGTGTTTCCGTTGGAGGTTGTTTCTACCCTTCAGGAATCACTTTCTTTTCCTTTATATTGAAAGATATCTGATCTTTTTTGATGCCAGCCCTTTGTGCTGCGTGCTTCAATAGCATCCTATACGATTCATACTTCATTGGTTGGTCTTGTTTACTGTATCCAATAGTCACTCAGACATGATCTTCTGGATTATGGTGTCCGGGATGAATAGCCAATCAGGAAGAGAGATAAGATACTGCAAAAATAATCTGAACCCTACGCATTCCTGTATAGAGATCATTTTCAAAGTCAAAAAGAAGTTTCTTACCCCTTTCAGAATAAGACGCGTCACTTATGCGCTTTTCAACTGATTGCAGTTCTTTCTCATGATTATAGATAGAAAACATTTCAACACCTGCCCTGAACTCCAAGGCAGGTGTCATTTTGTCATGGGTTTTAAACTACAATACTTAAGCCCCGGGCGTGATTTGAACACGCGACCTAGTGATTACAAGTCACTCGCTCTGCCAGGCTGAGCCACCGAGGCGCTTATGGTATCGAATGCAACCCATAGATACCATAATGGCACATAAATTTTATGGCTGGTTGCGCTATATCTAACTCCTATGTGGCAGGAAATGGCAAGAATCGGGAAAAAACTCGTGAATCACGGGCTGGTTGAGTCCCATTTTGGAAATATAAGTGTACGTCGGGGCAACAGTATGGTGATTACCCGCAGCGGATGCCCGCTAGACGAGATATGTGCGGAGAATGTGGTGGAGGTGCCCATCTATACCACCTGCGAATTTGACAGTCTCGCGTCGTCGGAATCCCGGGTACATCGGCGTATCTATCAGGAAACTGATGCCGGATGCATCGTGCATGGGCACTGCCCCTTTGCCGTAGTCATGTCACTGCTGGATGAATCTGGCAGCATCGAACCACTGGATAGTGAAGGTGTGTGTTTCCTCGGGCCCGTGCCTATTGTGGAAGGCAGCATAGGCAGTGAAGAACTTGCCGCAAACTCCGCGGCGGCCCTGGCAGAATCCGACGGGGTTATCGTCAAAAGCCACGGCACCATATCCACAGGAAAGACCCTGGACCACGCCTACATCAATACTACCCAGATTGAGCACACCTGTAAGGTGCGTTATTACTACGATCTTGCCAAAAGTTCATTGTGAAAGTAAAAGATTAAATCATGGAAGAACAACTAAGGGACTATACAATGACCCTGGACCGTTTCAGGCCTGTTTTTGCAGGCCCCATCTCTAGACTCGCAAAGATATTTGCAGATACGGGCATAACCCCCAACCAGGTAACACTTGCTTCCCTGCTTTTTTCCGCAGTTGCAGGACTGTGCTATGCCCTGGGAGCGGCCAACATTTTTCTGATAGGTGCGGCACTTATATTTGTAGTCCTCAACTCCCTGTTTGACGCACTGGACGGCAGTATGGCCCGCTATCTTCTCATAAACGACAAGGCCGGGGATTTCCTTGATCATGTGGTTGATCGCTATGCAGATGTCTTTATTGTCGGCGGCCTGGTCTTCGGGGGATATGCGGGGTGGGGTATCGGTCTGTTCACAATGGTGGGCATCCTTCTGACAAGTTATCTCGGTACACAGGCCCAGGCATTATCCATTGGTCGTTTCTATGGTGGGATTATGGGAAGGGCGGACCGTCTTGTACTGATCATGGCAGCGTCGCTTTTGCACATTATCTATCCACAGGCTATATTTGGCTACACCCTGCTTGGCTGGTCCCTTATCCTTATGGGTATTGCTTCTCATGTAACTGCCCTGCAGCGTATACATTTTATCCGCACACGCCTGGGCTGAAACAGACGCATGATTTAAATTACTCCCTGTAATTGGTTGTTCTCATGAAAAAATACGAATACCTGGAACATACTGCAGATGCGAGGTTCAAAGCCTTTGGGGCCACTGCAGAAGAAGCCTTCGCAAATGCCGCAGAGGCTATGTTTAACGTTATGATCGATACTTCCGGCATTAATCCACAGATTACCGAATATATTGAATTGCAGGCACCTGATCTGGAAAATCTTCTTGTGGACTGGCTTTCTGAACTTCTTTATCTATTTGAGGTTAATATGGTTGTTTTCAGTAGCTTTGAAGTGTTTGATATTGAGAAAAAAGGTGATGAATACCTACTTTCAGCAAAAGCAGAGGGTGAACCTCTGGATCTTGAAAAACATATATTTGACACCGAAGTCAAAGCGGTAACATATAATGACCTTGGTGTACAAATCACATCACAGGGAGTTACAGTACGTACTACAGTGGATACATGAAAAGGGGATTTGATAGGATGGATACAGAAGGACCGGAAATAGAAGGAATTGAACGGGTAGACAATGATATATGGCAAGTTCCCTTGGGATATAAGCCCGGAATGAGGGTGCCAGGCAGGATATATCTTTCAGATAAATTGTTCACCAATCTGGAAAAGGAAGCAGTGGACCAGGTAGCCAATGTGGCCACCCTGCCAGGAATACAGAAATTCTCAATGGCAATGCCCGATGCCCATGTAGGATATGGTTTCCCTATAGGGGGAGTTGCCGCTTTTGATGCCGAGGAAGGTATCATAAGTCCCGGTGGTGTGGGATTTGACATCAACTGCGGTGTACGCCTGATCAGGTCCAATCTGGAAAAATCCGATGTGGACGGTAAAGTCAATAACCTGCTGGATTCCCTTTTTAAGGCCGTACCTTCGGGTGTGGGTTCAAAAAGCCGAATACGGGCATCGGAAAGTGAACTTGAAGAAATCTTCACCAATGGCTCCCGCTGGGCTGTGGAGGAGGGGTATGGTGTAGAAGCTGATCTCACCCACTGTGAAGGTGAAGGGTGCATCGAAGGAGGCGATCCTTCACAGGTTAGTGCCAAAGCCCACAAAAGGGGCAGACCTCAGCTCGGAACCCTGGGAAGTGGCAATCATTTCCTGGAATTGCAGTATGTGGATGAGATATATGATCCGGTCGCAGCTGAAGCCTTTAATCTCAAACAGGGCCAGCTTACTTTCATGGTCCATTGCGGATCACGGGGTGCGGGGCATCAGGTATGCACCGATCACCTGCGCAATCTCACCCGTGCAGTGGAGAAATACAAAATAGACCTGCCTGACAAGCAACTTGCCTGTGCACCGGCACAATCAGAAGAAGCCCAGGCCTATTTCGGTGCAATGGCCTCAGCTGCCAACTATGCCTGGACCAACCGCCAGATCATAATGCACCACTGTCGTGAAGTGTTCGGACAACAAATGAACATGGACGCGGATGAATTGGGCCTGGATCTGGTCTATGACGTGGCTCACAATGTCGCCAAACTGGAAGAACATGATGTAGATGGTGGAAAAAAACAGGTCTATGTACATCGCAAGGGTGCCACCCGTTCTTTTCCTGCAGGCCATCCCGATGTCCCGAAGGCTTACAGGGCTGTAGGCCAGCCAGTACTTATCCCGGGCAGTATGGGTACTCCTTCCTATGTGCTCTGCGGTAAGCAGTCAGCAATGGATGTATCCTTTGGAAGCGCCTGTCATGGTGCCGGTAGGGTAATGAGTCGCTCCGGTGCGAAACACACTTTCAGGGGAGAACAGATTCAAAAAGATCTCAGTGGTCAGGGCATCTCTGTCAGGGCAGCCCATCCTTCGGTCATTGCCGAAGAAGCACCAGGAGTCTACAAATCCAGCAGTGAGGTTGTGGATGTTGTTGACAGGCTTGGTATTGCAGGTAAGGTCGCCAAACTCATGCCTTTGGGTGTTGTAAAAGGTTAAAATTGAGAGAATATGAGGAAGGGAACACATTGTTTGAGGGGATGAATGGTTTTGCTTGGTTACAGTAATTCTGTATTAAACCATATGACAGGTTCCGCTTCCTCACATTCCAATGGGTGACTATAATATTTAAAATGTTTGATTAATCCCCGTGTATTCACCGCTACTCATTTAATGTCCTAATGCTTTTTTATGGCCATGACAAAAGAAGAATCACGTATTAAACAGGTCCGCACCATGGCTGATTACCAGTTTGGCAAAGGCTGTGGAAACATTCTCTTTTCAGGTGAGATCACATTCAAGTTATCCCGGACAAAAAGGATCAGGCAGATATTTTCCGGAGGAAAACGTATGGCTACAGTACGTGCCAGGGATGGAATGTTCACTTTGAGTATTGAAGGGGCCTCATTGATCCATTCCCATCTTCCAATACCGGGCTATCGCGTAATGATGTGTGAGGATGCGATCCCCTTTGTCTCAAAAGGGAAAACTGCCTTTGCCAAGCATGTGGAAAACATAGACCCCGATCTGAGGGCTGGAGATGAAGTTTTGCTTGTAGATAAACAGGACAATCTTATTGCTACAGGGCAGTTATTACTTGCCCCTGAAGAAGTTCTTGCCATGCAGAACGGCCCGGCTGTTGATGTCAGGGTTGGGGTGGATAGCAGCTGATATGGAGCTGCAATCAAAATCTAAATATATATTCAACAAATAAGCATGTAAATTATATTGTACTTCCTCAGAAGGTGAAACTATCGAAGAAGACCAGCTCCTGAAAACCTTTGTAATTCCTCCAAATACGAAAATGGAAGAACATAATATTGTTCTGGATGAGGATATTATAGTAGGGAACCATTCCGATATACGCTACGGTATAATTGCTGATTCGGTGATAATCGGAGAAAGGGTATCTGTATCAGGTGATGTACTTGCCAGGTCTGATATTCGCATAGATATCTGGTCAAAAATCGGTGGCAATGTGCGCTGTGGTGAAAATGGCTATATTGGCGAGTTTGTGAATATAGATGGCAAACTTTTCGTTAATGGAGACCTTGATGTTGGTAATGATGTAAAGATCAACAGAGGGTTTGAAGCTCATGGCTGGATAGTTGTTCGTAATCCCGTGCCTGTAATCACTTACATTTTCCTCTATATCTCCGAACTTCTACGTATGGGTAAGGGTGAAGAAGTAGAAAAGGCTATGAGTGAATTCTTTGAAGAGGAAGCAAAAGAGATCAGTTATGGTGCTATGGTAGTTCCCAACGGATCCCGCATATCTGCAGACTCTATAAGGGTACCCGGGGCAGCCACCATAGGAGATAGCTGCAGGCTCGTAGGTAATATAAGGGCTGAATCACTGGAAATGGGTGATACTACCACTTTGTATGGAAGTATCCGGACAGCCAGTGATATTGAGATCGGTGAAAATAATGCCATCCACGGTAACATTGTCTCCCGGGGCAGGGTTGTAGTGGGTAAAGGCACCCATATACTGGGAGAGATCAATGCTTACTCTATCAGGATTCATGAGGATTCAAGGGTCGATGGTATTATGCGAGCCACCGGTGGCACCACATTCATACGTGAAGAAGAAGAGGTCGCCCGGGACAGGGAACTGATAAAACTGGACATAGCAGACCAACCACAATAAAAAGGTGTTCTTTTTTGAGTGAAACTACTGAGATTTATAACTCTATTGTAGAGAAAGATTCAAAATACGTTATGCAAAACTACGGTCGTTATCCTATCGCACTGGATAAGGGAGCAGGCGCTCTTGTATGGGATATTGCCGGCAAACAGTATATCGATTGCGTTGCAGGAATAGCCGTAAACAATGTGGGACATTGCCACCCCAAAGTTGTTAAAGCAATACAGGAACAGGCAGCCAAACTCATCCATGTATCCAATCTCTATTATACCAATGTACAGGCTGACCTTGCAGAAAAGCTGTCACAGGTTACCGGCATGGATCGCCTGTTCTTCTGCAATTCCGGCACCGAGGCCGTAGAAGCTGCTATGAAACTGGCCCGTGCACATTCTGGGAAAAAAAATTTCGTGGCTGCAGAAGGCTCATTCCACGGCAGGACAATGGGGGCACTTGCAGTAACTTCCAAAGAGGCTTACAGGAAACCCTTTGAACCTCTCTCTGGCAGGGTTGATTTTGTACCTTATGATAATTCCCCGGCGATTGCAGATGCTATTGATTCGGATACAGCAGCGGTAATTTTGGAGCCCATCCAGGGAGAGGGTGGTGTCAATGTTCCTTCCTCAAATTACCTTAAAGAGGTCAGGGAAATTTGTGATGAGACCGACACTCTGTTGATATTCGATGAGGTGCAGACTGGTTTCGGGCGTACGGGCAAGTGGTTCTGTAAGGATTATTTCAATGTGTCCCCGGATATAATGACAATGGCCAAAGCACTTGGAGGCGGATTTCCAATGGGTGCCATTGCAAGCAGGGAAGGTATTGTTTTCCAGAAGGGCCAGCATGCCGCAACCTTTGGCGGAGGTCCCCTTGCCTGTGCAGCAGCCCTGGCATCCATTAATGCAATTGAAAAAGAAGGACTCGTGGAAAGGTCCCGCATTATGGGTGAGTATTTTGTGAAGAAACTGGAAGGTTTAAACCGTGAGGATTTCCTGGAAATCCGGGGTAAAGGATTGATGATGGGCGTACGTGTGAAGGACTCATGTGCGGAGATGGTAACTGCGGGCCTTGAGAAAGGTGTGCTCCTCAATTGCACAGCAGGCAACATCCTGCGTATGGTGCCTCCTCTTGTCATAACCGAAGAACAGGTGGATTCGGTGGTGGATGTAATTGGCAAGTTATGAACTGGTAAAACCTGAGATCAGGTCGATAGCTCCCTATGTGCCGGGTAAATCGATTGCCGAGATCGCTGAAAAATATAATCTGGAACCCGATTCGATTATCAAACTCGGCTCAAACGAAAATCCCTTGGGTCCTTCTCCGGCAGCAGTCAGTGCCCTGGAGGAAGCTGCCGCCACTGTGAATATTTACCCTTCGGCAGATGCCAGGGAACTTGTGGATGCAATATCTGCTTATGTTGGTATGCCCCCGGCCAATATTGTGGCATCCGGTCCGGGTATGGATGGTTTGCTTGACGGCCTGATGAGAATGCTCATATCTGAAGAATCGGAAGTTGTAATTACAACTCCTACCTTTTCCTATTACGAGATTTCTGCAACTGCATGTGGTGCAAAACCGGTATTTGTGAAACGCAATGAAAAATTTGACTTGGATATTGACAGGGTCATTGCTGCGGTGAATGAGAATACAAAAGTCGTCTTCATATGTTCTCCCAACAACCCTTCGGGCAATGTCACTGCTGAAAAAGAACTGCGCAGGTTGCTGGATTCGGTTGCATGCCTGGTCTTTGTGGACGAGGCCTATGTGGAATTTGCAGGCTCAGATATTGCATCTCTTGTAGGGGAATATGATAATCTTGTTGTTGGCAGGACCTTTTCCAAAGCCTTCGGACTGGCAGGTTTAAGACTTGGCTACGGCATAATGCCTGCCTGGCTTAAGGTCGAATATATGAAAGCTGCTACTCCATTCAATGTAAGTGCACCGGCTGTTGCAGCAGGTATTGCTGCCCTTTCTGACAAAGAGCATCTGGAGGCCAGCCAACAGATGGTAATCGAGGGTCGTAAATATTTGCAGGCAAACCTGCCTTTCAAAGTATATGAGTCACAGGCTAATTTTATACTTGTGGACGTTGCCCCCTATGGTGCAAAGGATGTATGCGACCACCTGTTGCGCAGGGGAGTAATTGTCAGGGATTGCACTTCTTTCCGTGATGCAGGTAATTCTTTTATCAGGGTCACTGTAGGTACAAAAGAACAAAATGAAAGAGTTGTGGAAGGCTTTTCGACCTATTTATGAGAGGCTTTCGACCTCATTTATTTCCATAAGTGGGTAATCCAGTTCTTTGTTGTATGCCATTGATGCCCGGATTCTGATATCTCCATGGATTACTTGCAGAGCCACTGACAACATTTTTCCTTCAAGTTCGCAGTATCCGAATTCACCATTTAATTTTGAGGCTATCATTTCCCTGTTTATATTTACATTGATCTCTTCAACAAAAGGCTGTACAGAAATACTTTCAGCAATGGCTTTTTCCAGGCTATCCACATTTTGCAGGTTAAGGGGTGAACCCGTGAACTGGTGATAGAGGGCTCCCAGTTTGATCCCTGCCTCAAAAGCAGCCATTTGTGAATCATCAGGTCTCATTTCCATGATTAGTGGGATGGCAGAGTGCTATTTATATTTGTGGATGGGGTACATTTTTACATAGTATCAGGTATAAGGTGGTATGGTTACAAAATAAGGAGTATATTCCATGAGTACGCTTGAAAACCTTGAAGGAGCATTTGCCGGTGAATCCATGGCAAACCGCAAGTATCTGGCCTTTGCAAAAAAAGCTGATGAAGAAGGCTATCCTCAGATAGCGAAACTGTTCAGGGCCGCCGCAGAGGCTGAGACCATTCATGCTCACAATCACCTTGGCATAATGGATGGCATAAAGAGCACAGAGGAAAACCTCAAAGAAGCTATTGAAGGGGAAACCTATGAATTCGAAACAATGTATCCTGAATTCATAACACAGGCAAAAGAGGAAGGTAACGGTAAGGCTGCCTGGAGTTTTGATGTTGCCAATCAGGTAGAAGCAATTCATGCCGGACTTTACAAAAAAGCCCTTGATAATGCAGGCAACAATGAAGAGGTTGAGTATTACGTATGTGAAGTTTGTGGCAATACTGTAGAAAATGGTGCACCGGACGTATGTCCGATTTGTGGTGCTCCAGCTTCTAAGTTCAAGAAAATTGATTAAAGTGTCCTGTTGATTAGGACATCTTCTTCTATTTTTTATTTATTGCTGCTGCCTGTCGGTTTTGATTCAACATTTTTATTTTTCTTAATTAATATACAGTATTTTATGTACACTAATTGTATATTCATTGCCATATTTATTATCCCTATGGTCATGGAACAATACGGTTAATGGAATCTGGGAATTATTCGTTTACCAGCGTTGTATTTTATTCTATTATTGCGGTATTCTTGTTTTGTGTGCTGGCAACTTCTACGGCTTGCGCTGAATGGGAACAGAATGAATTAGAAGTGAATTCTGTATATGAAGTCGGGTCAGGGGTTGTCCATGTCACAAAAGAGATCACTTTTACCAACAAGGATGAAAATACCAGCTACTGGCAGGGATTTTACTCTTCATTAAACTATCCTGTTCCTCCGGATCATTCGAATCTTTGTTCCTATGACGATTCCTCTGAAGTGAGTTTCAAAAAAGCTGAAGATGGCGTAGACTATTACATTTTCATATTCAATGGGGATGTGTGGTATGGGGATAGTTACACTTTCACAATGGAATACGATGTCCGGACAGATCCCATCTATACTACTTTCATAATCATGGAACAATCAGATTCTGGAAAGGTGGAACTCATTGTACCTGATGACTATGAAACATGCCTGGAAGATGTGGGTTATGGAAAAGAAAATCTAACCGATCGCGTAGTTTATACGTTTGGAAATGAAAGTTTCCAGCAGATTCCTTTGCGGATTGATTGTATAAAAACAGTGGACATCATGGTCGCCAGTGAAGTTGTTTCCCTGGAAGGCAGGAACGTCAACATCAGTGTGGAATACCGGAAAGGAAATTATGAATGGGCACAAGGGGTGCTGGACAAAACGGCTACCTATCTTCCCTTGCTGGAGGATGTCTGGGGCGTCCCTTTTCCGGGCAATTCAGATCTCATTATCAGGGAATCTTCAATTGCAGAAACGAAGGGTTACGATGGTTTCAATTATGGTAATGGTACAATATCCCTTCTACATTCAGCAGATGACCGTGTGCTGATACATGAACTTTCCCACGGCTGGACTCATGCATGCAATTTTGAGCAACTCTGGATGCATGAAGGTTATGCCAACCTGTATACTTTCCTGGTATTAAAACAAACAAATCCTAAAAAGGCCCTTGCTATGAAATCCGAACTTGAGGGGGATTATGGCAAAAAAGAACAACAGTTTGCACAGGCTCTTGATGGCTGGTCTATTCCTGATGAGTATAACACTTCCAGCTCAGAAAGGATTGGCTATGGTTACAGTAAATCTTTTGTTTTCGTATCGGATATTTATGAAAAAGTTGGTTTTGAAAGAATGCAAATCGCCAACAGGAAGTTGCTGACCGACGGTAGTGTGGATACGTCTGATCATATCTCAATAATTGAATCGGTTTCAGGCAAAGATTTCGATGAAACGTATTCTAATTTTGTCTGATAAGTTGTTAGGATAAAAACTGACATACTTCCCATGCATATTGGGGCAATTTATGGATGGATTTTTTTCTTGCTTTTGTATATTTATTTTCTATAGTGATTGCGTTGTGTTGTAATTAATGTATATATGGTAAAGCAGACAACTGTCTGCATTAATCGCCTGATAAAACTAATATATATTTAACGCAATCTATTATCTATGCTTATTGCGGTAATATTGGCGATAATTGGAATTCTGGAAGTAATCATATTGACCCAGTTGTTTGGTTACCGTCTAGGAGGGGTTATTGTTGTTCCTGTGCTTGCCATCTATACATGCAAAAATTTCTTAATGTTGCCATTATTCATCGTAGGTGTCATTATTGCTTATATGGGCCTTCTCTACCTGCAGAAGAATACAATGATATATGGAAGGAATGAACTCGTTGCAACATTACTGATGGGTTCGGTATTTCCAGTGCTGGGCCTTTTCTCCCTGAAGGGTATTGGTTACGATTTCACTGATGTTGTATTCTTCGGTAGTATTCTTCCCGGGCTGGCGGCTTATAATTATTCCCGTATAAAGCCTCAATACAGGGTAGCGGATATATTGACTTCTATAGGTATTTTCCTGGGGCTGGTCGCAGCAGCCTGGGTGCTGATCAATCCCTTTATAGCTGAAACAATTGGCAGTCTCACTCCGCCAATTCTTTTCAGCCCTACATCAGATCTAGCTTTATTAAAACAGGCTGCAGTGGATGTTTATCCTGCCTCTTCAATTATGAACCGCTTTTCTGCTTTTATCCTGTTCATCGTTTCTCTGGCATTTTCGGAAATTGTCAGGCAATCCTATGGAATTCGTGTAGGAGTGGTTTCAATGGCCATCCTGGCTATCTTCAGTCTGGAAAACAAGTGGTTCCTGATGCTTTACTTTTTCAACCTGATTGCTTCTTTCATATGTATAACTATAATCCAGAAAGCAACTCTGCTTTATGGGCGAAATCTCATAGGGCTTGGAACTTCTGTCTCTCTGGCGCTAACAATTCCTTTTGTATTCATTTTCCCGGTATCCCGTGGTTTGTCCATCTTTTTTTTGGGTTTGATTGCTGGTCTTAATGCCTATAATCTGCATGTCACTCCTCCTGCTGAGAGGAAATTGTTCATTCCCTTACAGGTATCCATCCTGGCTCCTCTCCTAATTCTGGCTGCCGTATTAGGGCAAGGCCAACAAGGGGGATTATTCAATGAGTTGGGAATCTATCAGGTATTTCTGGCCTTTTTGGCCTTTGCTATATCAATAGCCTTTGTGAAAATCAACTGGGTAGGTAAACCCCTGGAAAAAACTGTATGGGATGCTTCCCTGTTCTCGGAGGGGGATGAATGAAGCGGGCTATTTATGAAATATATAACAAAAATGGTAAGTGGACCTGGAGATTGCGCAGCGCTGAAGACATTCTTGTTTACAGTGGTAAAACTTTCTCCAAGTCTTCCGATGCCTGGTGGGAAGTCGATAGGGTGCGCGCCTTGGCGGCAAAACTGGCAGGGGTAAACGCTTATCGTGATGTGCCTTTGAATAATACTCCTTCAATGGAAGTTGTCCATGCTGATGCAGAGGATTGGCAGTTGACATTCTGTTCCGGCAATACGCTTGCATGTAGTGCTAAACACTTCGAGTTATCCGAAGAAGCGGAAAAAATGCGCCGATCATTGTTAGTTGATATGATGGGTGCAGAAAAAAGCTTTGTAATGGATGAAAGTGATGACCTGCTAACCATCAAAGTAGGGGAAAGAGGTCCTCTGAAATGCTTAAAATGTTTCCTTAAAAGAGGTGCTAAGCACCGCGACCTGCTGAAAATGACTGACATGCGTATCGATGTTGTCGGCATTCGTGGTAAGTCTTCTACTGTTAGTCGTCTTTCTGAGATACTAGCAAGACGTGGTTATAACACATTGGCCAAGGTTACCGGCAATCGCCCCCATCTTATAATTAATGGTTATGCAATACCGATCGAACGTTTGGGTCCAAATGTTATGTTATATGAAAATATCCACGGGTACAAGGAATTTGTGCCCGTAATAGAGTCCTATACTCCTGATGAACGACAGGATGTTGCCATTATTGAAAACCAGGCTATAACTGAATACACCACAAGAATGGTTAATGAGATTTTTGTGAAACCGCGTATTATTGTGATCACCAATGTGCGACAGGACCATCTTTCCACCCTGGGCCAAGATAAGCGTGAAATCGCAAGATCCTTTGCCCGCTCAGTTCCTAGAAATACTGTGGTTATTAACTGTGAACAGAATCCCGTATTGCAGGATTATATGAAAAAAGAAATTGAAAAACGTGGAGCTACTGCAATAAATGTAGAAATTCCGGAGGTACACAGGGGGCTGCTTGGTGTTGAAACTGTTTATGGGTTAAATTATGTGCTTAATGAAATGGGCAGTGATCCTATCCCTGATGAAGAGTTGGATTCTTACCTGCAGTCAATGCAACCTCGCTGGGTTGAACTTGAATCGGGTGTACTTTTTAATGCTGCTGAAGTGAATGATGTGGAAAGTACGGAAATGATACGTCGCCAGCTTGCAGGTAAGGAGAAGATTTTACCCTTTGTTTACCTGAGGGATGAAAGAAGGGGCAGGTCATATTCATTTGTGAAATATCTCAATCACCTTTTTGAGAAAGGATACATTGATGAGGTTTTCATGGGTGGCCGCACCACAAAAGCGTTTGCCAGGAATATCAGGGCACCTATCCGCCAATTCCATGCTGATGCGGATGCAGGAGAAGTGCTCGATGAAATGGTCAGGGTAGGACTGCCTGTTATCCTTATGGGCAATACTGTGGATGAGTTCATGAGGCAAATGGAAATTGAAATTTCAAAACGGGTTGTTGCAGGGGATAATGTGCATTATTCTCCAGAAGTTGATACTCTGGAAGAAGTTGGCCCGATTTATTCTAACCATTGATATCCCTATATGCTTTAACATTATCACAATGGACATATATTCCAAATATTATAAACAGTCCTATAAATTTTAAAATAACTGCGTGCAGTTAAAAAGTACCGAATTAAGTAGCAGCAGGAAATAACTTTGTAGAAAAGAGTGAATAGATGCTCCGATCGGGATTCGAACCCGAGTCACAGGAGTGAGAGTCCTGTATGATTGGCCGTGCTACACTATCGGAGCGCATTGCCATGAGGGCACAATTCTAAAGCAATTTATGTTATATTAAGCTTTTGTAAAAACAAGAAGCGGGGTTAGGCAAACATCCCGCTTGATGTGTTCTGTTCTTCTTCCGTTGTGACCTTGTTGAAGGCTTCAGTCAGATCCTTCATGGTGATCTGTTCGCCTCTGCGACGCAGGACAAACATCCCTGCTTCCTTGACAATGATCTTGAGGTCTGCTCCGCTCAGGCCGTTGGCCATCTTTGCAAGTTTGGTCATATCCACATCATCTGCAAGATTCATGTGGCGGGTGTGGATCCTGAGGATATCCTCGCGAGCTTTATCATCGGGTATTGGGACCTCGATCACCCTGTCAAACCTTCCCGGGCGAAGAAGTGCCGGGTCAAGCAAGTCTATACGATTTGTGGCCGCTATGATCTTGACCTGGCCGCGTGGCTCGAATCCATCCATCTCGGACAACAGTTGGAGCATTGTACGATTTACTTCTGCAGAACCTGTGGTTCCGTCATGGGTACGCATTCCTCCAACTGCATCAATTTCATCAATAAACAGTATGCACGGGGATTTGTCCCGGGCCATCTGGAACACATCTTTCACAAGCCTTGCTCCTTCTCCGATGAATTTCTGGACCAGGTCCGAACCGGACATGCGTATGAAACTTGCATGTGCACGGGATGCCACTGCTTTGGCAATCAGTGTTTTTCCTGTTCCGGGGTCACCGTACATAAGAACGCCGGATGGGGGTTCGATACCGATCTTATCGAACAGTTCGGGTTCTGTAAGGGGCATCTCTACGGATTCGATAACCTCGTTGAGGACATCATCCAGCCCGCCTATCATATCATAATCTACATCAGGGGAATTGATTACTTCCATTATCTGGGCGCGCATGTCAGTTGCTTTACGCATTATTGATACAATGGAAAATGCAGCATTGATGGATACTCTCACACCAGGTTCGATTTCATCCTTGAATTCTGCGGGGATCTGTGTAACGACTTCCTGATTGTTACCATGCTGTCGGATAAGTGCCATGTCATCTTCGGTTTCCATGACAGTTGCAATGAAAAGGGGGGGTGATGTAATACGCTCGAGTTGTTCCTTGAGTTTTTCCATTTCCTCGAGGTAGTTGTTTGCCAGCATATTTGCTTCAAGAAGCTTTGCTCTCATAGATTCACTCTGGACTCGTAGTTCCTCATTTTCCTTTTTGAGTGATTCGATCTCAGAGTCCATCTCCTCTGCAGTATCAACAGTGTTATTGGTATTTTCAATAGGAGTATTTGCAGTTGCATCGGACATAATGCGTCCCTATGCATATCATCGAATATAAATCCACTCCTGTTTTCAGGTATTATCTGGGCGTATTTTATGTATTTTAACCTATGTTTTTATGACTCTTATCTGTGTTTTTGCACCTATTGTCCTTCTATATGATCTGTTTCACACTTCTATACAGATAAAAACAAACCCCTTTATTTCCATTGGAGCAAAAGACACGATATGATAATATTTATATCACATTGTCCTCTTTGCTTGTTGTGAATAAGATAAAATATAAGTTTTTAAATTGTTTAGTTTTATTTTATTGTTTTTCACAAGTAAAAAACAGTTTAAAACAAATATATAACAAAAGACTTATATATGATCTTATCATATCAACTATTGCATATAATGGATGTGTGAAATTGTAATAACGATTCACAATTCAATCTAAACAATGCAAACCATAAATCTGAGGGGATGAATGGCTTTGCACTCCATTGCATCTGAGGGGATGAATGGACTTATGCAGAGGCTGAAAGATGAAGATCCGACTCGAGTTATTCGATGATGATGACAACGAGGTTGCCAGAGTCCAATTTGAAGGAGATACTTGGCAGAATCGCTCGATCCAGTTTATCAACATGTTTGGTGAGGCGCAACCTCCATCGGAAGAATCTTCATCTTTTAACCTTTCTTCACAATCACAAAACAGTCATGAAGTAAACACACCTTCACATTCCGGTGCTCAATATCCATCACAACAGCAGGTTCCACCACAGATGGTCCCTCCAAATTATCCGCCTATGCCCGCACAACATTACTATAATCCAATGTATTACCCACCGGTTTACTACCCGTCGATGATGCCACAACCACTACCTCCCATGCAACCCACCACCCAGACACCATCGATGTCCCAGCCACCTCATGTCCAGCAAGGACAGCAAAGTGGTAGTGTAAACCGGTCCTTTTCTTCTCAACAGGTGAATAAATCAAAATCAGATCCTTCGTTGACAATAAGTGAAAGACTCGAATTATTCCTGAAATACGAGTTTCCACGTATGTGGGGTACTTCACAGGAAATACAGCATCAGTATGAGCAGGTTTATGGCCCGATCAAACTGAGCACTGTGTCCACATACCTTTCCCGGATGTACCGTAAAAATCTTCTCCAAAGGCGGGGTAATCGCACCAATCGGGAGTATCTCTATGTGGGCGATATGGAAGAGCAATCTTCAGTTCATCAGTCCTTTTCTCCTGGTTACATTCAGAGGACATGATATTTAATATCTGAAATCTAATCTTTTCTCATGAACTCAGCAGAAAATTCTATAACAAAGGGTTTCGTGCTGACTGCAATCGGCTTTTTTCTACTGTTTTTAGGTTTTATTACAAAAGCGATTTATGAAAATGGAGCCCAGCCCGAATTTGGCGGGCTTGTACTGATTGGTCCTATTCCCATTGTGATAGGTTCTTCTGAAGGTGTTTCCTATTCAATGCTTCTATTAGGACTCTTAATATTTGCGATCTACATTTTTTTATGGAGGACTAACCGTTGATCGGGAATATACTTGTTTACGGGGGAATGGCCTTTATTGGAATTGGGACTTTCCTGATAATGCGCGGTGTCTATGAACAAAATGTATTTCACAAAAAACAGTCGTCATCACAGACACATGGTCATGTGAATGGAATCCATACATGTGATGAAAGGGATTCTTCACGTACCGATGTCAAAAGTGGAGGGGTGATCATGATCGGCCCCCTGCCGATAATTTTTGGCTCAGACAGCAAGACTTCTAAACAGGCGATGGTGCTTGCCATCATTCTCATGCTTATTTACCTTTTGCTGGTAGTATTGGTATAATTATATACGTTTTCACAACAGATAGGATGTAGTATGCCGGAGTTTGAACTAGTATCAAACTACAGTCCCCGTGGTGACCAGCCACAGGCGATTGCAAATCTTTCGAATGGTATAAATGGTGGTTTCGGACACCAGACACTGCTGGGTGTGACCGGATCAGGTAAGACCTTCACAATGGCAAATGTCATTCAAAATGTGCAGAGGCCTACTCTTGTAATTGCTCATAACAAAACCCTTGCAGCCCAGTTATTTTCAGAATTCCGTGACTTTTTCCCGGACAACGCGGTGGAATATTTTGTCAGTTATTACGATTATTACCAGCCTGAGGCCTATCTTCCCACGACTGATACCTATATCGAGAAGGATTCTTCCATCAATGAAGAGATAGATCGGTTGAGGTTGTCTGCCACCAAGTCGCTTATGGAACGCAGGGATGTGATTGTTGTATCCAGTGTGTCATGTATCTACAACCTGGGTTCTCCCAAGGAATGGCAGGAAATGTCCCTTTTTATGAAACCGGGGGATGAAGTTGACAGGAGCTGGATATTCGGTAAACTTGTGGATATCCAGTATGAAAGAAATGATGTGGAATTCACCCAGGGTACTTTTCGTGCCCGCGGGGACACTGTTGAGATTTTCCCGGCACAGGATAATGTAGCAGTGCGGGTAGAGATGTTCGGGGATGAGATTGACAGGATTTCCTATTTTGAACCCCTGACCGGCAAGGTTGTACGTGAAGTGGAAGATGATATGCAGGTTGTAATATACCCTGCCAAGCATTTTGTTATGCCCCAGTCACAGATTGACCGTGCCCTTGTAGCTATTGAAGAGGAATTGAAGGATACAGTTGCAGAATTTGAAAAACAGGGTCAATTACTGGAAGCCCAGCGTATCATGCAACGCACAAGGTTTGATATCGAAATGATAGAAGAGCTTGGGTATTGCAGTGGTATTGAAAATTATTCCCGTCATTTTGACGGCCGTAAACCAGGTGAGGCTCCCTCTTCACTGCTGGATTTCTTTCCGGATGATTATTTGCTCATCATCGATGAATCCCATGTGACTATCCCGCAGATAGGAGGAATGCATAACGGGGATCGGGCACGCAAAAAATCTCTCATTGAATATGGGTTCCGTTTACCTTCTGCTTATGACAACCGCCCTCTGAATTACAGGGAATTCGAGGAGAGGATCAATAAGGCTGTCTATGTTTCCGCCACACCTGCGGATTATGAACTGGGACTGAGCGATCAGGTGGTGGAGCAGATAATTCGTCCTACAGGGCTGGTTGATCCACCGGTCCAGGTCAGGCCAGTGGTAAATCAAATCGATGACCTGATGGAAGAAGTCCGGAAGGTATCGGAAAACGGTTACAGGACTCTTGTGACAACCCTTACAAAGAAAATGGCCGAGGATCTGACTGACTACCTGCTGGAGATGGGTATCAGGGTGCGCTATATGCATTCGGACATCGATACGCTGGAGCGGGCCGAGATTGTGCGGGAGTTGCGTAAGGGCACTTTTGATGTGCTTGTGGGGATTAACCTGTTACGTGAAGGATTGGATATTCCCGAGGTCGCTCTTGTGGCAATACTCGATGCAGATAAGGAAGGTTTTCTCAGGTCTGAACGCTCTCTTATCCAGACGATTGGCCGGGCTTCGCGGAATGTAGATGCTTATGCTATTATGTATGCGGACAGGATAACCGGTTCAATGTCCCGCGCAATGAGTGAGATGGAAAGGAGGCGTAATCTGCAACTGGAATTTAATCGCAAGCATAACATCACACCGACCAGTATAATGAAGGAAATTCAGCGTGAAATTGTGGAGGCTGAAGAGGTATCCACTCCTGCTGCCGGGGTTGACATGGGCCTTTCCAAAATGGAGGCCAACAGCATGCTTATTGATATGGAGGCGGAGATGCATGAGGCTGCCCGCAACCTGGAATTCGAGGAAGCAGCCCGGCTGAGGGATGCTATCAGGGAAATGAGGGAAACCTATTCCCTGTAATTGTATTCTGTTGCTGGCAAAACATGTATTGTGGCATGGCCGAAAGGGTTATATCTGAAAAATACTATCAAGAGGTTGCAGTGAGCGTTGATGGTCTAGTGGCTATGACTGGGGCCTTCCAAGCCCTAAACCCGGGTTCGAATCCCGGTCGACGCATTCTCTTTTTCTTTCAATCCTGTTTTTTGGACAAAGATATTTATGTGTAATTATTTGATGTCTTTTCATGACAACAACCGATACTATTCTTGAAAAGTTGCATGAGTATGCCAATCCTGATGCTGTGGATGGTATGAAAAAGTATGGTATCACACCATCTGAAGCATTGGGAGTTTCGATACCGATTCTTCGCAGCATTGCAAAGGAGGTCGGAAAAGATCATGAACTGGCCCTTGCCCTATGGGAAATAGACCTGAGGGAGACTCGCATCCTTGCCAGTATGGTGGACGAACCTTCAAAGGTCACGACAGAACAGATGGATATGTGGGTGAGTGATTTTGATTACTGGGAGATATGCGATCAGTGTTGCATGAACCTGTTTGAAAAGACATCTCTTGCCTGGCACAAGGCCTTCGAGTGGAGTGGTAAACAGGAGGAGATTGTCAAAAGGGCCGGGTTTGTTATGATGGCCCGGCTGGCTGTAAGCGATAAGCAGGCTCCTGATGAACCCTTTCTTGCCTTTTTCCCGGTAATTGAACGTGAAGCTGTCGACGGGCGCAATATGGTGAAAAAGGCTGTGAACTGGGCCCTGCGCCAGATAGGAAAACGTAGCCTATACCTTAATAACAGGGCCACAGAATGTGCTGAACGTGTGGGAGAGATTGATTCCAAAAGTGCCCGGTGGATTGCTTCGGATGCTTTGAGAGAACTTCGCAGTGAAAAGGTTCTGGAGAGAATTAACCGCAAGGTTGCCAGGAATCAATGATCAGTTCGAAACATTGATTAGTGTTTGGTGCTCATGTATAATGGGGTTTGATTATGGGGGTTCCTACTGCTGAATATGAGGTATTGGAGAAGCAGGCCGATGATATCGAAATTCGTTATTATCCGGAAATGGTGATTGCCAGGACGAATGCATCGAGTTCGAAAGAGGCTTTCAGGAAAATAGCTGCATACATCTTCGGCTCCAATGAAAAACAGCTGAAGATTTCAATGACCACTCCTGTGATTACTTGTTATCCTCAGGAAGAGGGGATGGAGATGGCTTTTGTGCTACCCGAAGAATTTACTTCTACAAAACCACCTGCCCCTCTCTCAGAGGATGTGGTCCTGCAAACACTGTCCCCTCGCAGGATTGCAGTGGTTAAGTTCAAGGGCAGCATTTCAGATGCCATCATTTCCCATAAACGCAGTTATCTGGAACAATTCCTGGATTCCCATGATTACATCCGCAAAGGTACTTTCTTCCGGCTAAGCTATGACCCGCCCTGGGTACCGGATTTCCTGAAACGTCATGAGATTGCCACAAGGATTGAATGATATTTTTGCGCAACATTAATATCTATGTGTGCCCATGTAAGACCACTTTCCACACAGCCGTACGATAAGTACAGGTTGTGGATACGGAAATCTGTGCAATACTTTTCAATCTTTTTGCGGGGGTTGCCCAGCCAGGTCAAAGGCGCAGGGCTTAGGACCCTGTCTTGTAGAAGTTCGTGGGTTCGAATCCCACTCCCCGCATCTGTTTTTTGGGTTATAGGTAGGCTAGAAAAATGCAACGATCTTAAATAATAGGCTATGTATAATATTAATAGATTATTTATTATAGCATATTAAAAATTAAAATAGTTATAATGGCATAATTACACTAAAAAATAATATATTTTTTCATTGGAAGATTAATTTTGATTATTTGAGGCTTTGATAAAATTTAATGCAAAAAGTCCATCGTTTGTAATATTTATTACTTTTTCTTTTTTGTTATCCTTTGCATAGTTAGTGCAAAGCAAACCCCATTTATATAAATCATTGATCCATTTTGAAAGAGTTCCTCTAGAAAGATTTCTTTTCATTTTCCTATTATTTTCTCTTATGGGTTTATATTCCTCTTTCATTTTTATAAAAAGATGTTTTTGTAATATACCTGGATTCTTGTGACTGGCTAATATGTTCAAAAGAATAACATAATTTGTATTTTTTCCAACATTTTCTATTTTGATTTTTGGGGTTGTTAAAATTTGAACAGAACCGTTTTCATCAATATAATAAGTTTCCCCATTAATCCAAATTGACATCATAAATAATCCATTTGATAATATTTTAGTACCACCAGTAATATTAAAATAAAAATTTGATTTATTATATGTGGTAAATATTTCTAAGATTGCGTCTCTTATGGCTTCTAATGTAATACTTGGAATATTTTTTATTTCAAATGATTTTTCTAGTATAAATGCAAGATTTTGCACTTCATTTATTGCATTTATTATTGAAGAATTGCGGCCATTGTTCGGTTTTTTAAATATATCTTCTTCAGCAACAATTATTACATGATCTATTTTGAATTCATTTACAGCTTTTGGGAATGTTTTATGTACACTTTCCCCAGCACTTATAATATGGATATGCTCCATCTCCTTCATGTCTATGTATCTATCTTTTAAAATTAAAAAAGGTTATTATTTTCGATATTGTTAATAAGAATGGAAATTATTTTTAGCAAAATTCATTACAAATAAATTATTATTGATTATTACTGTTTGAAATGAATTATTTGATACACATGAAAAAACCAAAAATACATGTTAAAAATATAAATTTATAATTTTTCGGAAGATAGAATATGAAAATAACAAATCAAAACCCCCTTGTCCAATTTGCAAACAGTGTGCAGTCTAAATATAACACAAATTACTTAGTTGATCTATTAAGTATATCTGCAATAGCAAAATATCTTTCTCCAAATCACACTTTAAGGGATGTTGATGATTATAATGAAATTGTTAGCCAAAAATACCCAGAATTAATCTATAATGGAGAAATAGAAAATCAAAATATTTCTGAAATTAACCATTTAGATGTGAATCCAAAACAAATATGTGATTTTTTATTAAATATATTAATTAATACACGTAAGAATAATTATAATGGTTATTTTGACATTGCTCCAGAGTATTCTCTTGAATTAGCTAAAATGGTACAATTACCTAAAAATGGTAATATTCTTTCTTTGAATTGCTCTGGAATTAGTCTTTTTAAAGAAATCATTAGACAAAATAAATTCGAAGGTAATGTACATCTATACTCCGAAAATAAAGAATCATTGAAGTTAGCGTTTCTTCGTATATATCCAATAAATCAGAATGTTTACTTACATTTAGGACATTCGCAGGTAGAGAATATTTCATCTTCTTTTTCTGATGCATTTGATTTCATATATTCTATGGAATCTTTTGGGTTTAAAAAAGATAATTCAATTCAGACTCATATAACTTTAGCAAAAAATATTCTAAAAGAGAAAGGAACATTTTTCCTTTTTGGTGAATCAAGCCTACTTATTACAAAAAAAAGAGAAAAAGCCAGAAAATCTATCCTTAATCACTTCGATATAGATGCTGTATTTAATTTATCACAAGCTTTCAAGCCATATTCAGGAATTGATGGTTCAGTGCTTTTACTTAAAAATAAAAATTCCAAAGATAATGGTGTTTTTGTTGCACATTTGAATTTTCTCGACGAATCTATGGAAGATATAAAATATGTAATTGAAAAGTATTATGATTATAGATTGGGTAAAACAGTCCAAAGTGTTTCACCTCTCATAAATCAGGTTAAAAAAGAAGATCTACATGAAGATTTTGACGTCCAAAGATTCAATCCGAAACTACAATCTATGCGTGAACTGATAAATAATAAATATGAAATAAAAAAATTAAATCGAATTTGCGACATTATTAAACCAAAATACAAAGACACCACGAAGAAGTATCAAAAATACCCTTCAGACAATTCATACAAGTATGTAAGAACAATGGATATAAAAGATGGTTTAATAGACACATCTTCTATTAAGTGGATTTGTGAAAAGTCTCCGAATGCAGTAATGACTCGTCCCGGAGATATACTGTTTTCAGTAAAAGGAACTATAGGTAAAATAGGGGTTATCGATGATAATTCGGCAAATAGTTTGGTATCTAATTCATTAATCATATTGAGACCTCACAAAAATGTGGTTGATACAGATTATCTTTATCTTGCTTTACAATCGGAATATCTTACAGCTCAAATTTTGAGTAATATAACTGGAACAACCATTGGTTATATTGCACCGAAAAAAGTGGGTTCTTTGGAGGTGCCATATATAAATGTATCGAGTCAAAGAAAAAGCATTGAACAAATAAAAAAACTTCAAAAAGAATCCCGAGATCTTAAAAAAAGGTTAACTCAAGTGGAATTAGAACTGAAATCGAAAGTAAGTAGCTTGTTTGACTGATATTTTGGGGGTAAAGATCGTGACGAGTTTTCAAGAATCCCTAGACCAAGATAGTTTGAAAGAGGTATTACTCCAAAATACACAACAAACAATTATGCTAAATTCTCAAAATGAATTCAGTTATTTGTTGGATAAAATTGGCGGAAATGAAGACCTGCAGGACGTAGGCCAATATTTATTTGAAGAAGGTTACAGAAGACTGGCTTCTGATAGTCAATTTGTCATGGAAGATCTAATAGTGATATTAAGTGAGGTTTTTTACAGATTAACTGACAGTTTTAAAGAATACATAGTAGTTGAAAATATATCTGATAAAAATGTCTCTGTCCGAGTAGGTCAATTAATTAGGTTCTTTAATTTTATTAATGCCCTAAAAAAAGCACCTTCTTATACCAGTATCATTAATCCAAGAGAAGTAAATTTGTTGGAATCAAATCTTGACGAAATAAAAGTATTTATTTTTGCAAATTCTGTAGACTGGAAACCAAATAGGGAGTACTGGGGTAAACAATATAAAGATTTAGAAAAACTCTCCTATAGTAAAAATATAGGCTATGAACCTTATTATGCTGCAGGTGTTGTAGAAATTATAAGAACAATTTCTAATAAAAAAAGACACCCTGCAGCATTCCGTAAAAATTTTGAAACTACATTTAATTTTTATAATGATTTTCATCAAATGATAGGAGTTTATAATTTATCTCTTTATGCATTCATTGAACTTCTTGAAGCTTGGGTTTCATTGAAGCCTTTTATTGATAATTATATTAATTAATTATGTGGAAGTGAAGTCTAATGATTGACCTTAATGAATTAGAAACCAGAAAACAAAAGATAGACGTCCTTCTCAAAGAACATGGATGGGACATTTCAGATAGGTCAAAAGTTGTCGTTGAAGTTGATACAAAGCAATCCGATTTTAACAAACAAGTCTATAAACAGGTTAACGAAACCCGCAAAAACAAATCTGAAAGTAAATATGCCGATTACCTGCTTCTTGATGACCTGGGCGATCCAATCGCTATAATCGAAGCAAAAAGGACTTCTAAAGATCCAGTTCTGGGCCAAAAACAGGCTGAAGAATATGCCGATGACATAAAAGCACAAATTGGCAAGGATGTTTTTATTTTTCTTTCGAATGGATACCAAATTTGGTTCTGGGATAGGGAACGCTATCCAATGAGGCAGATAAAAGGATTCCACACCCAAAAAGACCTTCAAAGATTCAAATTCCAGATTCAGAATAGCAAAATTGACCATGATATTGAAATAAGTAAGGACATTGTTGACAGATCAAAAAGTGTAGAAGTTGCAAAGAGGATTGTTGAGCATATCCACAAAGGCCATAGAAAAGCCCTGATAGTAATGGCAACTGGTACAGGTAAAACCAGGGTTGCAATGGCAATTATCGATCAACTAATCCGTGAGGAACGTGTCCAGAGAGTTTTATTTTTAACTGATCGTAAAGGCCTTAGAAAACAGGCTTATGATAAAGGTTTCATGAAATTCTTCCCGGATGAATCAAAAGAAAAAATCCTTTCAGGCAACTATGATCCTCATAAAAGATTGTATGTATCCACAATTCAAACGTTTCAGGAAATATATAATCAGAAAGGTAAAAACGGACAATACATAATTTCGCCCGGAGAATTTGATCTTATATTTTCAGATGAAGCGCATAGATCCATTTACTCCAAATGGAAGGGAATATTCACATACCTTGATGCAATTCAGATAGGTCTTACAGCCACCCCGGCAGACCTTGTTGAGAGAGACACTTTCAGGTTTTTTGAATGTGAAGATAACGCTCCTACTGCCCTCTATTCTTATGATGAGGCTGTAAGGGATGGAGTTCTTTGCGATTTTCGTAAAAATGTAGCCGGTGCACGGACTCATTTCCAGATAGAAGGTGTAAAGCCTGATGACTTGAGCCCCGAAGAGCGAGAGGAATTGATCAAAAAAGGCATTGACCCTGATACAATTAACTTTGAGGGCACAGAACTTGAGAAGAAAGTTGCTGTAAAAGGAACATCTGAGGCAATTGTCAGGGAATTTATGGAGAATTGTCTTCCTGACCAGACGGGAACATTGCCTGCCAAAACCATTTTCTTTGCAATATCAAAACTGCATGCCCTGAGATTATGGGAAGCGTTTGAAAGACTCTATCCTGAATATAAGGGAAAACTTGCAAAAAGGATAATCTCCGAGGATTCAAGAGCATCGGAGTTGATCGAAGAATTCCGGGATAAGGATTATCCAAGGATTGCAATATCTGTTGACATGATGGATACAGGTATTGATGTTCCTGAAATCTGTAACCTTGTGTTTGCAAAACCTGTGTTTTCAAAAATAAAGTTCTGGCAGATGCTGGGAAGAGGTACACGGGCTGATGCGGCATGTGAGTATCGGGAGTGGTTACCCAACGGAGAGAAAGAATATTTCAAAGTCTTTGATTTCTGGAATAACTTCGAATACTGGCAGATGAATCCTAAAGGTGCCAAAAACGAATCCTCTGAGGCTATCACAAACCGTATTTTCCTGTTCAGACTCAAGCAACTTGATGAATTGATGCAGCGTGGTAATGATGACCTGGCAGAAGATGTAAAGGAAACAGTCATCGAGGATATCAAAGCCCTGCCAATGGATTCTGTGAGTGTAAAGGAACATCTTCAGGATGTGGAGAAAGCCCTTTCACCTAAACTATGGGACAATGTTGGTCTTGATCCAATAGATTTCCTGCAGAAAAAAATCATGCATTTGATGAAATTCAAGCCAGGTGTCAATCTGAATGAGGCCAATTTCACATTAAAGTGTGAAAAACTGGCTTATGCGGTCCTCCAAAATAATCAGCATGAAATCGAACGTCTCAAAAAACCGATTGCCAAAATGGTTGATCAACTTCCAAGAACAATTGATAAGGTAAAGGACAAAGAGGACTTGCTTGATGATGTATTAGCCCGTTCATTCTGGAATGGTGTGGATTTTGAAGATGCCAAAAAGATGGTTGATGAAATCGCCCCTCTGATGCCCTACATGGCCAAAGAGCCCAGGGAGACTATTGTAATCGATATGGGAGATACAATAGAGGAAAGAAAGGAGTGGATTTTGAACGAGGAAGAGGCTGAATACGAAACCGCTTACAAGGAAAAGGTGGAAAACTGGATTCAGGAACTTGCAGACACCCATCCTGTTATCATCAAGATAAAAAATGATGAGCCTCTCACAGAGAACGATCTGGATGAACTTGAAGAAACTCTTTATAATTCAGAACTTTCTCTGGATATCTCAAAGATAAATCAGATACTGCAAAGGAATAATTCAACCCTTGTGGACTTCATAAAACATGTCCTGGGCCTTTACGAATATCCTTCACCCAATCATGTGATTAAAGATGCCTTTGATACTTTTATTATTGAAAATAATAAGCAATACAGTGCAGATCAACTCAATTTCATCCGAACCCTTCAGACTGTTTTCCTGAGAAAACAACATGTCGAATTCTCTAACCTCTGGAATGCTCCTTTCACCAACTTTGGTACGAATTCCCCTATGCCCATGTTCAGTAAGGAAGAATTAAATGCATTCATTCACATCTGCAATGAAGTCGAGGAAGAAATATTTGTGTCAGAGGCTTGATGAATGCAGAGGGAATTACCTGAAGGATGGAATAAATTTAAACTGGGAGAACTTACAAGAATAAGAACAGGTAAATTAGATGTAAATGCCCAAGATATAAATGGTAAATACCCTTTTTTCACTTGCTCTCAAAAAGTTTATAGTATAGATTTTTATGATTATGATTGTGAATGTGTTCTTGTTGCGGGAAATGGAGATCTGAATGTAAAATATTATAATGGTAAATTTAATGCATATCAAAGAACATATATAATCGAATCTCTTGATCAACGCATTCTTGATGTGAAATACTTATATTATTTTTTAAATAAATACATTAGTATTTTAAGAAATAAATCCATTGGTGGGGTTATTAAATACATAAAACTTGGTTACTTAAAAGACATAAAAATACCAATTCCTAAACTTGAAATTCAGAAAAAAATAGTGTATATTCTAGAAAAATCAGAGGATACAAAAAGACTTCGTGCACAGGCTGATGAACTGACACAACAATTACTGCAAAGTTTATTTTTGGAGATGTTTGGAGATCCTGCGAACAATCCAAACGGTTTTGATCAGGTTAAATTAGGTGACATAGGAGATGTGAGTAGTGGTTTAACACTAAATGGCCAAAGGAGAAATAACAAACAGAATTTATATCCCTATCTTCGTGTAGCCAATGTGTTTCGTAATAAATTTAACTTGAGTGAAATAAAATATATTCATGTGTCAAATTCTGAACTTGATCGGTTCCTACTGAAAAAAAATGATGTACTTATTGTAGAAGGGCATGGAAATATTGAAGAGATAGGAAGGTCAGCAGTATGGAATGGACAAATATCCAATTGTGTTCACCAAAATCACATAATCAAAGTGAGACTTAATGAAAAATACATTAGTCCTTTTTTCGTATCATATTTCCTAAATATGTATGGTAACAACGGATATTTTTCTTCAAAAAGTAGAACAACGAGTGGTCTAAACACAATTAGCACAAATAAAGTAAAAAATACAAAAGTTTGTTTGCCACCTATTGGTTTGCAAAAAAAATTTGAACGAATTGTAGTGAATATGAAGCAAATCCAAGATATACAAAAGCCATCAAAGCAACACATTGAAAATTTATTCAATTCTTTAGTACAAAAAGCATTCAAAGGGGAGTTGATAAAGTGAAAAAATACAGATATAGGAAAAAATGCAGAACCAAGAATATCAAATCCTTAATTGATTTGAATTGGGGAAAATGGGGTCCCTATGGTTATGCAGGTTTAAAAGCAAAAAATGGTATATCTGTCGGCTATTCCTTTGGAACACGTGGACAATTTGGATATGCCAGTTACAATAAAAGAAGAAAACAACTCAGATTAAAATATAACATGGATTCAGGATTGATCTCCCCTCGAATAAAGCACGAACTTTTACGAAATAAAAAACGAACAAGGAAGTGAAATTATGCGTCTATCACCTGAAATAAAATCGAAAATCGACTCTCTCTGGGACAAATTCTGGAGTGGTGGTCTGTCAAATCCTTTGGCATCCATTGAACAGATGTCCTATCTAATCTTCATGAAGCGTCTTGAGGAAATGGATGTAATGGAGCAGAGACGGGCAAATGCAATGGATAAGGAATACACATCCATCTTTGAAGGTAATGAAGATTGCAGGTGGTCTGTATGGAAACATAAATCTGCTGAAGATATGCTTGAACATGTCAGAGATGTTGTGTTTCCTTTCATGAAGAATATTCATGATGGAGAAAAAACCCTGTTCTCCCAGCATATGAAAGATGCTGTATTTACAATACCCAAACCCACACTTTTGCAGGAAGCAGTGGGGATTATTGATGAATTAAACATAGCCGCTCAGTCAACAGATGTGCAGGGTGATCTTTATGAATATCTGTTAAGCCAGTTATCCACAGCAGGAAAGAATGGCCAGTTCAGGACTCCCAGGCATATTATCAGGATGATTGTGGAACTTGTGGACCCTGATATCAATGACAGAATTTGTGATCCTGCATGTGGTACAGGTGGTTTCCTATTCTCTGCTTACAAACATATTCTACACAAATACACATCACCTGAATTGATAGAGCAGGATAAAGAAGGAGATTATCACAATCTTATAGGGGACAATATAACAGAAGAACAACATTGGAATAAGATCCATAGGGACACCTTCTATGGATTTGATTTTGATTCAACGATGATCCGTATTGGACTTATGAACATGGTCCTGCACGGTATCAAGTATCCTCATATTGAACTTGTGGATACTCTATCCAATCTCTACAATGAAGAGGAACGTTACACTGTAATCCTCGCCAATCCTCCTTTTAAGGGCAGCATAGATAAAGATAGTATAAACGATAAACTGACTCTCAATACTAAAAAAACAGAACTGCTCTTTGTGGAAAACATGATTCGTTTGCTGGAGCCAGGTGGGAAATGTGGTGTAATTGTCCCACAAGGTGTACTTTTTGGTAACTCTAAAGCACATAAAGGCCTTCGTAAAATGCTGATTGACACATGTCAGTTGGAAGGAATTGTGTCCATGCCCTCTGGTGTGTTCAAGCCTTATGCCGGGGTATCAACGGCTGTTTTGATATTCACTAAAGGTGGAGAAACAGAAAAGGCCTGGTTCTATGATATGGAAGCAGATGGATATTCTCTTGATGACAAAAGGATACCAACTGATATGAAGGGAGATATTCCTGACATAATTGAGAGATACACCAACAGACATGAGGAAAGTCCAGAGGACCGCAAAAATAAGTGTTTCTATGTCCCGGTTGACGAAATAAAGGAAAATGACTATGATCTCTCTATTTCCAGATACAAGGAAATTGAATATGAAGAAATAGAGTATGAAAAACCAGAGGTCATCATTCAAAGGATCGATGAATTGGAGGATCAGATTAAATCTAATGTGGCTGAATTGAAAGCAATGTTAAAACAGGATTCATGATATAAGTATTTTTTAACACTATGTTAGGAAAAATAAAAAGGTATATTTGAATGCTTAAATTAGCAAACGAACAAACCTTATAATGGAAACCACAGCGTTTAGTAATATACTAAGTTTACTAATTTTCTTTAGCAGACTATATTTAAATAGTATACCCTTAATATTCATATTTACCTCAATAGATTCGATTTTTGTATCAACACAAATCTTGAATTGTTTCTATTGTTCGTTGCGAGAGGTGCTTGTTGGAGCAAGCACCTTACAAAATTTTGTATATCTATTTTGATATTCACCTCTAATTTTGTTGACTAATGTGAATAAGGTTCATTTATTTATAATGCTTTTTCACCCTATATCTGTATACACTGAAATGTAATTGGTAACAAATGTGATACATTATAATTAAAAAATTTGAATTTTATTTTACAATTTCCTCCCATTGATTGAGCCTCTCATGTACATGTTTATTCAAAGTAAACGGCTTATCAACCTTGGCTCTACGTTTCAAATCAGGTAGAGTACCCTTTGAGAAACCCAATTTTTCCACTCAACATGGGAAATATCAAGAATCAACTGCCTTATTTCCATGTTGTCCTGTCTTTCAATTTCATATACATGAGACATGAAATCAACGGTTTTGTGTTTACCAACAAGGTATTGAGCCAGTTCTCTTGTCTCAATCCCCATAAGACCTCTAATTGTACCTGATTTCATAAATCTACATTTTCATCTATGCTTGAGTTGCTATTCTGTACCGAAAAAGGAAAAGACACCTTACTAACCCGTATCTATATAAACTAGCAGCAAGTAATTTTTTGATAATGATAGGGGGAATTATATGAAAACATTAGTAACATATATGACACAGACAGGAAATACAAAGAAAATAGGTGAAGCAATTTATGGGGAAATTACCGGGGAGAAGGATATCAAAGACATCGAAGATGTAAGCAACTTGGAAGGTTATGATCTTGTGTTTGTGGGCTTTCCGGTCCTGCAATTCAATATTCCAGAAAATGTTTCAAAATTTGTAAAAGAAAATGTAGCTGGTAAGAATATTGCATTTTTCATGACCCATGCTGTACCCGAGGGATTTGAAGCCATTCATTCATGGACCGGTTCATGCAAGGATATTGCAGCCAGTGGAAATTATCTTGGTACATTTGAATGCCAGGGTGAGTTGGCACAACCTGTAATCGACATGTTGCTGGAATCCGATGATCCACAAATGAAAGAATTTGGTGAGATGGGCCCTTCCACTAAGGGACAGCCTGACGCATCTCGTGTACAGAAGGCAAGGCAATTCGCAAAAGAGATCCAGGCAAAGGTCCAGTGACTGGATATTCCTGATTTCCTGCAATTCATGTTATGTGGGTGCAAGTGCTATTAACAAAGATTGATTGGAACTCTGATTGAGTTCATTTAATCTTTTATCTTTTCAGAGACGTCCCTACTTGAATAAATTAAAAATTGTTCAAAGGGCACACTTTAATGCATAGTCCGCATCGAAGTCCGCCAAGAACATTAAACATATAATCAGCGCATTTTTCTTTATGGATAACCCCTTCTGATGTAAGAGCATCAACCGGACATACTTCGATACACTTCATGCATTCACTACATGCATCATTTATAAATGGCAAATCGGTTTTTTCTTCCGTATCCAATGGTGCATCCGTCAGTATCGCAGCCATACGTACTTTAGGCCCGAAATCCTTTGTGATCAGAAGATGATTCATGCCAAAGTTTCCCAATCCTGCACGGTAAGCAGCATATTTGAAAGATAAATCTGCTTTAAGTGTCTCACGATTGGCATACCAGTAACCATACTCACTTCCTTCACTTGGAGCAATCGTTGCCATATAACCTTCTTTTTCAATAAGTTTAGCTAACTTGAATGCAATGACCCTCAATGTAGTTGTAGCTGCCATAAGTGTATTTGTATATTCGCCTCTGCCCCTTGGTAACGTTTCAAATGCTCCTTTTGGTACAGAAACCCCCAAGATAATTACTGATTGTAAATTCTCCATCACATCCTGGGGCTTGTTGCCAGTATAATCTGAATCTTCAAAACAGGATTTAGCAGTGATACTGATAAAATCAGCACCTAACTCAAAGGCCAGGTTTCTCAAAGTTTCTGTAATATTGTTCTCTGTCATTTTTATCTCCTTTTGAAAAATACATGTTTTAATTTGTAAAAAATGGTTGGAATACTCGACATAGTTTATACATATATTTATTTCAGTTATCTCGATAGAAGAATAACTGATACATATTTTCCAATTCCTCTAAAATCTATATTCTAATTCAAACTCCTCAATATCAATATGCTTTCTATCAAAAATACCAATATCAATACCAAACCTGCTCTCTGGATACTGATTGATATATTCAAGGATTGTATTGGTTATGACTTGAAATATTGGGAGTTTTGCCTAACCTTTCCTGTCTGGTAATTGATATATGGTTCATTATTTACCCACTGACAATTTAGTACTCCCTCTTACGAGAACCATCTGTTTCGATTTTGTCCCTCAAAAACAAGCTTGTTTTAGCAGGTTAGATGGAACAAACCAATAACCTTTCCTTTTGCAGAGTTCCACTTGTCTATGGCCTCAGGGGTAGGACAGAGTTTTACCTTGCAATCTTTCGCTTTGAAAAAATCAAGTACCTCATCTGATAATTCCAGCATCCCGTTCTGTCCGGAGCCGATAATGATCTTTTCAGCACCATTTTCATAAACATGTTCTGCTTCATCGAGAGAGATCTTGTGGGATGTACCGTATATCGCTTTTGAGAGTTTCTTTTTCCTTTTCTTGATATTTCCATTAAGTCGAATCAGAACATCTTTTTCATACTCTTGCCCTTCAATTGTAATCGAACCGAATTTTGTACTGTCTATTTTCGGCTTCATGGATTTATCCCCGATAATGGGTATGTTCCTTTATACATATAGATTTTATTTGACAAAAATAATGGATTGCAAAGACAATATGTCATAGGTTGTCATGCTGGTTAGAGGTCTATTAGAAAACCTTCATGGTGTTGTTGGATATTGATGAAATAAGCATCAATTCTGAATGATTTTTCCATCATTCCTTATTCCTTGTTCTGTATGCTTCATTAATAATATCGTGTTTTGTGACAACTCCTATCAGTTTGTTGTTGTCCATTACCCACACGTGGTTTATATTGTGCTTTAGCATCATATCCACAGTTTCACATAAGCTGGTGTCATGAGATACTGTCAGGGGGTGTGGGATCATGATACTTTTTGCATCTTCTCCTAGTGACCTCACCGCAGTCAGATGGGTATGGCTGGAACTGGGTAACCTGTCATGGAAAAGCAATTCCAGGACAATGTTCTGATCGATCACACCTTTGAGTCTGTAGTCCTTATCAACAACAGGAAAATTATGAACCCGATATTTTCCTATTAATTCGAGTGTGTCTTCAATAGAAGTACTCTCATCTACTCCTACCAATTCCCTGGTCATAATTTCGGTGATTTTTTTAATGGCACATTGTTTTGAGATCTGGAATTTATCTCTATAATCTGGATTTTTGGATTTATCCGGTGCATCGAATGGCATATCCCAATCTCCCTGAATAAAATCTATATGTATCAGTATATAAACGGTCCTATTACTGTATTTCCATTCAAATCAACAAAATATTGTTGCCTATGGTACAATTGGATACAGGACGCAACCTCTGTAGCCAGTATATTCCATTACTTATTGGAATGTAAGGACCATTGCAGCCCCATGGCCAGCAGAACAGTATCTTGAAAATAGTAAAACTCTGACACTATGATTATGTGTAAGTTACCTATAATATATCCAGATAGTTTTCAGTTTATGGCAAGTTAAACCTGGCCTGATTGCAAAAGAACTTAGAATTCGATCTTACGCAAAAAGTCGAATAAATAAAATCCAGCACTTGTAACCATTACATAAATTAAAGATATCATGAGTAATTCCCAAAAGCTAATCATATAAACCACCCTCTCCTATATTGATTATATCTGTTTTTTGTTGTAAATTCATATTTGCAGCTTATGGATTCATTTCTCATTGTAAAACACAGGAGAATTGAGAGCATAGGACCCCCATCCACTGCTCTCAATCGTACCACCCACTCCCATTTTTAAAGCCGAACCCCCTTCGGCTGTATCCAGTCAGGAACTTGCTGCAAAAGTTCCCGGGTGCAACCCCTAATAGGATATTTTCCCATATAACCTAAATGGGAATAGAATTTCTGTAGTGTGAGGATTTTTTTATGCAATTAAAAATTTCAAATACAATATAATAGATTAATTGACTTTTAGATTTTTGATAGCCAAAATGAAGTCACAAAAAATATAATATTAATTATGGCGTAAACTGTTTCTGTGGAGAATTATTCTTCACCAAATGTATTTATATAGCATGCAACCAGAAACGCATGTACCAAATGGGGGTATAACATGTCAGAACATGAAGAACTTGAACATGAAGAATTACTGGACAGTATGAGTAACAAACTGGGTTTCACTCCGCAAATCCTGAAGACATTGGGTGAGATCGATCCGCATTTCCTGAAAAAATACAATCATTGCAATCAGAAACTCCTGTCCGATGGTGCGCTGCCTGCAAAGATGAAGATTCTTATGGCACTTGCAGTAGTTGCATCCAAGCAATGTGAAAGATGCACGGTTGTACAAATGCAGAGTGCCTTGAAAAACGGGGCAACGGCTGAAGAGATTATGGAAACCATGGAAGTCATATCCATAACCTCGGGTGCACCCGCTGTAGCTGCCTGCAGGGATGCTTTGAAACTTCTCAAGGAATAATTCCGGATCATTCCGTTTTTTCAATTTTTATGGGGGTACATTTGAATGAAAGTTTTGGTTTTTGGGGCCGATGGTTTTGAAGATCTCGAATTGTTTTATCCTTTACACAGGTTGAAAGAGGAAGGCATCGATGCCAGGGTGGTATCTGTTTCCCGTGGGACCGTTGAAGGTAAACACGGCTATCATGTTGAAGCGGACCTGTCTTTTGATGAGGTCGATCCCGATGAATACGATGCACTGGTAATTTCCGGTGGCAAGGGGCCTGAGATAATGCGGCTGAATGAATATGCGCTGGATATAGTGAAGCATTTCATGACTGAAGAAAAACCTGTGGCTGCTATATGTCACGGCCCGCAGCTTCTGATCTCCGCCCGGGTGCTGGATGGTCGCAAGGCCACCTGTTGGCCCGGTATCAGGGATGACCTGATCGTAGCAGGTGCAGATTATCGGGATAATGAAGTTGTAGTTGATGACAATCTGGTAACTTCACGTCACCCGGGTGACCTTTTCGCCTTTGGCCGTGAGTTGCTTGGTTTGATTAAAGGATGAAGTATGGTTTCCGGGATCTTCCCGGATCCTGTTTTTTCTAGAATTCGTCTAATTTTCAGTTTGAGTAATTAAATTCGAAATGTTGTAGGTTTGTAAATCTACCTGAAAATAATTAACTATATATTAAAATAATATCAATTTTTAAATTCTGCCGGTCATATTTATATATACTTTTCTTCATCACCCGGCTAATAAGTGACCATTATGAGTAATGAGAAAAACAACCTTAAATCGTTGAAGAATAATGGTTTTCTGCCCCAGAAACAGGACAATAAATTTTCAATGCGTACACATCTTGTTGGCGGGTATGTAGGGGCAAACCAGTTGCGTGCCCTTGCCGATGCAGCAGAAAAATATGGTGCCGGGCATGTCCATATTACCTCGCGGCAGGGTGCAGAGATTCCTTTTGTGGATTTGGATGATGTTGCAAATATAAGTGAAGAGATGAAATATTCGGGTCTCTTTGGTGGGGCAAGTGGTCAGAAGGTAAGGGGTGTAGTGTCATGTCAGGGTAACACCGTCTGCAACCACGGTCTCATTAACTGTCCTGAACTGGCTGCAAGAATTGATGAGATATATTTTGGAACCTACGCTCCCAAAAAATTCAAGATTGCAATAACCGGTTGTCCTGCATCCTGCATGAAACCTCAGGAAAATGATTTCGGTATTATGGGAGTGGTACGACCTGAATGGATCGAAAACAATTGTGTGGCCTGTGGTATCTGTGAAAAGGTTTGTAAGGCCGGCGCCATAACCATTGATAACGGCCTCTTAGAAATCGACAGTAACAGTTGCATATTTTGTGGTGAATGCATCACTTCCTGCAAAAAAGATGCAATCTGGGGAGTAGAATATGGTTTCACTATATTTGTAGGAGGCAAGGTTGGACGCTTCCCTCGATCCTGTGACAAACTCATTGAATTAACCGATGAACAAAGCTTATTCTCTATTCTCGAAAAGACGCTTGCCTATTACAGGGAATACGGACAGGATGGAGAACGTTTTGGTGACCTGCTTGACAGGCGGGGTTTTGCTGAATACAGGGATGCGGTCCTTTAATTCCATCATTTTTTACGGGCTACACCACTCTTTATAGCCGCATCTGCAACAGCTTTTGCCACAGCAGGGACAACTCTGCTGTCAAGAGGATTGGGTATTATGTAATCTTCTTCAATGCCGTCCTCTTCTACAATTGCAGCAAGGGTATTAGCGGCTGCAAGTTCCATTTCCAGATTGATCTGTGTGGCCCTGGTGTCCAGTGCACCTTTGAAGATCCCCGGAAATCCCAAACAATTGTTGATCTGGTTGGGACAATCAGATCTTCCGGTTGCCACTATACGAGCGCCTGCTGCAAAGGCTTTAAGGGGCATGATTTCAGGTATGGGATTTGCCATAGCAAAGATAATGGCGTCATTGTTCATGGAAGCAACCATATCTTCTGTAAGGATTTCGGGGACAGATACGCCTATAAATACATCAGATCCCGCGACGGCATCAGCAAGACTTCCCTTTATTTCTTCAGGATTTGAAAATTCAGCGATTTTCTCTTTTTCAGGATTCATCCCTTCGGTACGTTTTCTGTTGATGATCCCATGTCTGTCACATACAAGCAGGTTTTCAGGTCTCACTCCTGTATGAAGGAGTTTTCTGGCAATGGCCATGCCGGCAGCACCGGCTCCAGATATAACAAGTTTAATCTCGTTGATTTTTTTGCCGGTAAGTTTAAGTGCATTCAGTAGGCCTGCGATTGTAACAATCGCGGTTCCATGCTGGTCGTCATGTGTCACGGGTATTGGCAATTCTTTTTTGAGCCGTTCTTCAATCTCAAAGCAGCGGGGTGCACTTATGTCTTCGAGATTGATCCCTCCGAAAACCGGGGCGATATTTTTGACAGTTTTAATAATTTCTTCGGTGTCCTGGGTATCAAGACATATCGGGAATGCATTGATTCCTGCAAGTTCCTTGAATATGATAGCTTTGCCTTCCATCACAGGTAAACCTGCAGATGCACCGATGTTTCCCAGTCCCAGAATAGCTGAGCCGTCTGTTATGATTGCGACGGTGTTCTCTTTAAGTGTATACTTATATACATCATCGTTGTTTTCAGCAATCCGTTTGCAGGGTTCGGCAACACCGGGGGTATAGGCAATGCTTAAGTCCCGTATATTGTCCAGACGGACTTTACTTGCTACTTCAAGAACACCATGATGTTTTTCGTGTAGTTGTAGGGACTCCTCTCCCAGTGAGTCATCAACTTGCATGCACGATTTTACTGTCAAATTTTTCAACTTTTCCTCCCCTTTATACTGCTTAATTCCCTGATTTATAATTGTGAAGTTTATCTACTTATAATCTCTCTAATGTGAATTTCACCCAAAACACCTAAGTAAGGTAGACAACCTCGGTTGGCTATGAGATGAGTGAGAACTCGTTTTTATACAACACTGAGTTGATATATTGTCAATAAAAGATGGCGACACAATAAAGATCGATTATACAGGCACTCTGGATGATGGCACAGTTTTCGATAGTTCCGAAAATCATGAGGAGCCTCTTGAATTTACTGTAGGGGCAGGTCAGGTTATTCAGGGATTTGACGATGCTGTCAGAGATATGGAAGAAGGTGAAGAAAAAGAGTTCAGACTTGAGCCTTCTGAAGCCTATGGTGAATACAATGATGGTCTTTCCCAACCAGTACCTAAAGACAACATTCAGTCAGACATTGACGTTGAAGTTGGAATGATGTTGCTGGTGAAAACACCAGATGGCCAGGAACTTCCTGCAAAGATTGCTGAAGTGGGCGATGAGGAAGTCATACTCGATATGAATCATCCCCTTGCCGGTAAGGCATTGAACTTCAATATACAGGTCAAAGAGATATCATCCTGATATCTCTTTTTCATCTAATTCCCTAATTCCTTTCCTGAAATTACTGCTGACTGATTAACGTTTTTTATCGATATATTTTACCCAGCGAAGGCTCTGGAAATGTATCGTTTAGGTAGCAAAATAGTATGTGAATCAAATATAGGTGTAATTTTCTGGAAAAATATGAAAAAAGGAGGATGGGGAATTATTCCCCTTTTGCCTTATCTCTCAGGAACTTGTGCAGAATTCCACCATTTTTGCAGTAGTCTACTTCTATATCGGAATTGAGGTTTACAGTTACATTGAATGTGACTTCTTTTCCATCTGGGTCACAGGCTACAACCTCGAGTTCTCCGCCAGGTTTCATTTCTGAGATGCCCTTGATGGTGTAGGTTTCATCGCCTTTAAGTCCCAGGCTTTCTTTACTTTCACCTTCCCTGAACTGCAGGGGGATCACTCCCATTCCTACAAGATTACTGCGGTGAATCCTTTCGTAGGACTGTGCGATCACAGCTTTGACACCGAGCAGTTGTGTGCCCTTGGCTGCCCAGTCACGGGAACTGCCTGTTCCGTATTCTTTGCCTGCAATTACTACCAGTGAAATGTTATTTTCCATGTATTTCATGGCAGCATCGTAGATTGGCATCTCTTCCCCATCGGGGAGGTAAACTGTCCATGAACCTTCCTTACCAGGTACAAGTTTATTTTTCAGGCGTACGTTACCGAAGGTTCCACGCATCATTACTTCGTGGTTGCCTCTTCTGGAGCCATAGGAATTGAATTCTTCTTCCGACACGTCGTGTTCCATCAGGTACCTGCCTGCAGGATAATCAGCAGGAATCGAGCCTGCCGGGGAAATATGGTCGGTGGTTATACTGTCATCCACAACTACCAGTGCTCTTGCATCTTTTATGTCTTCCATATTTTCGATATTAAGCGGGAAATCCTGGAAGAAAGGGGGTTCCTGTATATAGGTGGATTCATTGCTCCAGTCGTAAAGCAGTCCTTCAGGTGCATCGAGTTCCTGCCAGCGTTCAGTTCCCTGGAATACATTGGCATATTCCTTCTCGAACATTTCGGGCTGTACATATTTACCACAATACTGCTCGATCTCACCGTTTGCAGGCCAGATATCATTCAGGTAGACTGGTTCACCGTTCGGGTCACACGCAATAGGTTCTTTTGTGAGGTCAATATCTACTGTGCCTGCCAGGGCAAAGGCAACCACGAGCATAGGGGATGCCAGGTAATTGGCTTTTACATGAGGACTGATCCTTCCTTCGAAATTCCTGTTTCCGCTGAGTACCGATGTAACAGTCAGGTCACGGTCCTCTATTTCTTTTACTACCGCTTCGTGCAGGGGTCCACTGTTTCCAATGCATGTGAGACAGCCGTAGCCCACAAGGTGGAATCCCAGGGCTTCCAAATAAGGTACAAGGCCGGCTGCTTCCAGATAGTCCATTACAGCCTTTGAACCAGGTCCCAGGCTTGTTTTCACGAATGGTTTGACCTTAAGTCCTCTTTCAACTGCCTTTTTCGCAACCAGTCCGGCACCGATAAGTACCGAAGGGTTTGAGGTATTGGTACAGGATGTGATGGAAGCAATGGCAACAGAACCGTGGTTTAGGTCGACTTCTTCTCCTTCGCATTTGATCTTCATGATCCCGCTGTGGTCGGGATGGGGTTTTTCCACAACATTATAACCTCCCTCCTCAAGCCAGCGGCTGTAATCCGGATCGTTCTCAAAGTCTTCAGTTCCTTTCTTCAGGGAGTATACATCTTTTATTGTCCTGTGGAAAGCTGCGGACATATCACTGAGCACAATACGGTCCTGTGGTCTTTTCGGACCCGCAAGGGAGGGCTGCACCGTACCCATATCAAGTCCAAGAGTAGAGGTATATTCCGGAACCGGTGCATCACTTTCTGCAAACAGGCCTTGCTCCTTGCAATATTGGCGAACCATATTCACATGTTCTTCACTGCGTCCGGTCATGCGCATGTAATCCAGTGTAACTTCGTCCACAGGGCAAAATCCCATTGTTGCACCGTATTCCGGACCCATGTTGGCAAGGATTGCCCTGTCAGGCAGGGAAAGTTTCCTGTAACCGGGACCATAGAATTCGACGAATTTACCTACAACACCGTGTTCCCTGAGCATCTGGGTTACTGTGAGTACAAGATCTGTGGCTGTGATTCCATCTTTCATTTCTCCTCTTAATTCAAAACCCACAACTTCAGGAATTGGCATATAGTAAGGTTGTCCAAGCATAACTGCTTCAGCCTCAATACCACCAACGCCCCATCCCAGGACACCCAGGCCATTGATCATTGTTGTATGGGAATCGGTTCCTACAAGAGTATCGGGATAGGCGACGGTTTCGCCGTTTTCTTCCCGCAGATGTACCACATTTGCCAGGTGTTCAAGGTTTACTTGGTGGATTATACCGCTTCCCGGAGGGACTACGTTGAAGTTGTTAAAGGCATTCTGAGCCCAGTGCAGCAGTTCATAACGCTCTCCGTTTCTCTGGAACTCATGTTTCTCATTACAGTTTCTTGCATAGGAAGTGCCGTAACAATCGACCTGTACTGAGTGGTCTATAATAAGATCTGCAGGAATTACAGGATTAATTTCCTCCGGATTTCCACCAAGTCTTTTCATTGCAGACCTGATTGCGGCAATATCCACAACCGCAGGTACGCCTGTAAAATCCTGCAGGATTACCCTTGAAGGTATATATGGGATATCCGTTTTTGGTACATTGCCGGGTTTCCAGCCTGCAAGGTTTTTTACATCCTCTTCGGTTACAATCTTACCATCTGTATTCCTTACCAGATTTTCCAGTAATACCCGAATGGAATAGGGAAGAGAAGAAATTTTGCAAAGGCCATTTTCCTCAAGTGTATCCAGACGGTATATGGTACTCTTCTTACCCCTGGTATCAAGAGTATCTCTTGCTTTAAAAGAAACTGAATTATTATCCATAATTGGCACCTGTAAATATAAATCCGTTAAACGAATTTTGCACGTGGTCTTATCAATCTGTTATCTGAATATTGTTCGAGACAATGTGCAATCCAGCCCGATATCCTTCCAGTGGCAAAAACTGCCGTTGCAAGTTTGGGAGGGATGTCAAGATATTTGTAAACGACACCGGAATAAAAATCTACATTCGGATATATAGGTTTACCCCTATTTTGCACATATTCTTCATATGCGGCCCCTTCTATCTTCTCGGCAATCTCAAACCACTTCATGTCGTTTTTCTCCATTGCAATCTCCCGTGCAAGCTGCTTGTAAACTCTGGCTCTGGGATCGTATGTTTTGTATACACGGTGTCCAAATCCCATCAACTTTTCATGTTTTTCTATTTTGTGCAGAACAAAGTTTTGTGCACCCTTTGGAGAGTCTATCTCGTCAAGCATATTCATTACCGCCATTCTTGCTCCCCCATGCAGGGGTCCTTTGAGGGTACACAGTCCTCCAATAACGGCTGAATGCAGGTCAGAAAGGGTTGATGTGACAGTTCTTGCAGCAAAAGTTGAAGGGTTTAATTCATGGTCTGCACTCAGGATGAAATCAGATTCAATAATCCGGGCTTCAAGGTTTGTGGGCCGACTCCCTCTGAGCATGTAGAGAAAATTTGCTCCGTGGGACATTTCATAATCTGGCTCAATCACGTTCATCCCTCTCTTAAGCCTTGAAAATGATGTGACAATGGTGGGGAACTTTGCTATCATGCGCATTCCTTTCCTGGTATTAGCCTGTGGGTTATTTGTGTTCAGGTCCGGATCACAATGGGACATTAAAGATGTAATTGTCTTCAGGGCATCCATTGCTTCTATATTGAAATTACAAAATCCAAGAACCTCAATTAGGGTACTTCCGATCCTGCGCTCATCTTTGAGAGTTCTGGAATAAGCTTCAAGTTCTTCGTCTTCAGGATTTTTTCCATGAATCAGTAAATAGGATACTTCATCGTAAGTCAAATTGGCAAGTTTTTCTACATCATAGCCACGATATTGTAATATTCCCTTTTCCCCGTCTATGAAAGTTATACTTGATTCCAATGCCACTACATTTTCAAGTCCTGTTTCAACTTCTCCTTTCATCAGGATTTCCCCATCAAGTTAGTGTATATGGTTGGGCAGATTCTTATTAATTCCTTTGTGTATTCAGAATTAGGTAAAATTTATCGCAAAAAATTCACAAATAGTTGGTTGAGTATCTCTTCATTGGATTTTTCTTGCTCATTCTGGGAAAGACGGTAATTGCAGAAGGGGTTTGCTCTGTTGAAAAAATTATAACTACTATGATGAAGCAGAGGAATCCGACGCACGCATTGTATCAGTAACTGTGACGGATATGTTCTTCCTAAAAAGAGACGTCAACCGGTGGGACCCTGTAAGACCAACCGATTTCACATTAACAGGTTTGCATAAGCTCAGTTTTTCTCATCCTCGAATTCAATGTACCAGTGGCTGCCATCGCAGAATGGTTTGTTTTTGGAGCCCCCGCATCTGCACAGGCAATAGTGGTCCTGGGTCTCAGGTTCAGATCCATCAGTATCCTCAAGCTCAATATTTCCCACCACATTATAGGCATTGTCCTTCGCTACGAATACTTCTGCATTATGAGGGTAATCTTTGTGCAGCTGTCTATCTATTGTGTAGCTCAATGCTCCGGAAGGGCACATCCTTATAACCTTTGCAATCTCTTCCGGGTCTGCGCCATCAGGGTCGATCCAGGGTTCAACTCCCCTTCTGAAAACCGAAGGCAAATTATCTGTACAGTGGCCCCTGTGGGAACATACGCCACGGTTGTCATGTATAGTGATTGTTTTTCCTTTGTAAGTATCCATTTTGTCAGGAACTCGGTCTTCTTTTTTTTCCCCTGAAAAACCATTCTTCATGTGAGTGCCATCGCAAAATGGCTTGTTACCGGACCCGCCACATCTGCACATTGCAATGGTGGGCTTTGTTTCAATAAATACTCCTTTTGAATTACGAAGGGTGTTGAGATTGTTTACAATGTATGGTCCGTCTTTTGATACTTTTATAATTGTTTTGTCTTCTTTACCCATTGACATTCCCCTTGCATAGACTTTTGTCTGAATAGCTTAAGTAATTATTGCGAATTAATTCTTTGTTTTATTCAGTACTTTCCTGTAAATTTAGCAATTGATCTGTGCAGACCATGGATACTGAAATCCTTTCCCAGGTACATCATGGGACATTTTCCCTTGATTATCTGTATATCAGAATCCCTCATTTCCTCGATTCCTGGAGTTTCGGTACGCCAGTGTATCCAGAAATTAGAACATCCTCTGGTTTTTAGGGACTGCACAAAGTCTGCAGGATCGGATGTTGTGATTCCCAGTACAGCATTTTCTACATTATCTGGTATGTCATCCAGACTTTTTATGTCTCCTTTATCAGGGTTAGTTGATAAATCAAAAATGTACACTTCTTTTCCTCTTTTAGTAAGTTCGTCTATGGTGTACTTCATTGCCGGTTTGGTATTGTCAGTTATTACCACAAAGGATTGTTTTTCCCAGAAATCTTCCCTTTCGTTGTCCATGTAATCCCTCCCATCAAATAATATTGTATTCCTGGTTAATAACAGATATTGATTTTAGAATGTACAGGTATGTATTGTATTGGAGCAGATTAGACAGAATAGTGGAAAATAGGATTGATATTTATCTTTATTTTCTGTTAACAAGTGTTTCAAGTGCAAAGAATATATTGCAACTGTACCTTTAATGTGGTTCTATGGTTATTGGTTTGTCCCACATTGACAATTGCAACTAGTTAATATACTTAAATCTTTATTTTACTCTGTACAATTGGGTTTAAATATGTTGAATGCATATAGAGCAACGTTGTGATTGCATAATTTATTATCAGGAATTGGTTTTGTTTTGAGGATAATTTGTATTAATCCCGTCTTCTGATTACTAAAATAAAATTCCTTCATAAAATCTAAATGAGGTATCAATCTGGCTTATAACAACTATAATAAAAATAAGAATAAGAATAAACAGCAGAGCGAGGGTGCACAATTTACTAAAGTCCGGACTCCGCGTAAGGACAGGAATGAAATTGTTGCTACAGTATCCAGGATGCTTGGAGGCAAAAGGCTTGACCTTCAATGTATGGATGGCGTTGTAAGAATGGGAAGAATTCCCGGTTCCCGTAAAAGGCGTATGAGAATAAGGGAAGGTGACGTGGTCCTTGCAGTACCTTGGGACATTCAGGATTCAAAAGCCGATGTCGTCTGGAAATACAGAAGACAGGAAGTCGCCTGGCTTCAGAAAAAAGGTTATCTGAAATAATTTTCACTTAATGTGTTGCAGGGATGGAGTTTTTTCCATCCATTCACGCAATCAGTTTTTAATTAGACACCATTTTAGGCTTGTCTGGCTGTGCTTTTTTGTCTGGATTTGAGTTATACAACGTTGTTCTATTTACAAATATCTACCATAAACAATATATTTTATGACTTTTATTTCTTGATAAGGAGTATTCACTATAATGAGTGAAGAATGGAAAGATCAAATTACTAATCAAATTAATTCTCTTGAAAAGCTCGAAGAAATAATCAATCTAACTGAATCTGAAAGGGAAGCCATAAAAACCCTTGATACACACTGGGGTACTACACCTTATTTTGCTTCCCTTATGGACAAGGATGATCCGGAGTGTCCAATCAGAAAACAGGTTGTCCCATCCCTTCAGGAAACTCATAACAGGTATGGGATGAAAGATTACCTTGTCTGGAAAGAAAACAGGGCCACCGAAGAAGTACGGCCTGATAGTATAGCCAGACAGTATAAGGACAGGGTCGCATTCACAGTTTTCCAGAAATGCGGTATCTATTGTCGCCATTGTTTCAGGAAAGAACTGGTTGTGAGTAATGATCTGAAACTGGACTTTAATGTGGATGATGGTATTGAATGGATTCGCCAGCATCCTGAGGTACGGGACGTTCTGATAACGGGTGGGGATCCTCTCCTTTTATCCGATGAAAAGATTGAATATATTATTGGAAGTCTTCGGGATATTCCTCATGTTGAGATGATCCGTATTGGCTCACGTTTGCCTATAGTTTTGCCTCACCGGATTACTGATAATCTGAAAAGGATATTGGGTGGGTATCATGATGTGCCAATTTGGCTGAATACCCAGTGCAATCATCCCAAAGAGATTACTGATAAAACAAAACGTGCGGTCTATGATCTTGTATCTGCAGGTGTTAATGTAGGTAATCAGGCCGTATTGTTGAAAGGCATAAATGATGATGTGCAAACCATAAGGGATTTGCATCAGAAATTATTGACTGCAAGAATCAGACCATATTATCTGTTCTACTGTGAACCTGCACCGGGAATCGATCATTTCCGTACTCCTGTAGAAAAAGGTGCGGAATTGATACGCGATGGTCTGCGTGGACACACAACAGGACTTGCTCAGCCAATGTATGTAATTGCAACCAACGTTGGTAAAATTCCTTTGATGCCGGATTATTATATGGTAGATAAAGATGAGGAAAAATATGTTCTCAGGAACCATCGGGGTGAATTAACGGAAATCCCGAATATACCCGAGTAAAAAGGAAATGTTTCTTCAGGTTATACGGTGTCAGTTCGCTGGCACCAATGTTTTATAATATTTATATATTTATCATAATTGTCTATTTTTTAAATTATTAATAAGCTCTATTTTATATTCAGCTTAAATAAATTTAATTTATGGGTTTCTTACGCGATAAGTATATATATTAAACTTAATCTTTAGCACTCGCTCCAAAGGGAGGGATTTTGCTTGTATCCCTCCTCCAGTTCATTTACAGTTTTCCATCATTTTCGGCGGTTGTCAGAGCATACTCTATTCTGTTAATTATTCAGGGGTTAAATTTATATTTCATTATTCTAATTGTTCGATAAATTGACTATTTGTAATATGAAATATGGTGTGGAGTTGTTGTTAATTGGAAGATGCTCATTCATCTATGAAGGAACTTGCAGAACTGAAACTGGAATATGATATCTTGTCCAGGAAGGTTCTTTATGATGTTGTGGAAAAAGTTTTTGATAACAAGTCCGAGCCGTTACCAAATTTGAAAAATCGTAATCATGCAATCCTTATCCTCGGTCGTGAAAAGGAGATGATGCCTTCCACTCTTGCCAGGTTCCTGAATCTGAAAAAAAGCAGTGTGACAAGCATTATTGATTCCCTTGAGATGGACGGCCTGGTAAAAAGGACAGCTGATCCCATGGACCGGAGAAAAATATGGATATCTTTAACCTCCTCTGGTTACAGGTATATGGATGTTCTTGAAGGCTGTGTGGAGAAATTCGTCAATGTCATGCTGGAAGGGCTTGAAGAGGATGAAATTGAAGAAATGCTGCAAAGTATGCGTTCGGTAGTAAATCTGGAACGAAAAATATCTGCCTATGTGTCAGATAATTAATATAATTGGTATAAATGGAGTATTTCTATTAATAAATGAGAAATTATATATAGAAGAATTACATGGTCCAGTCCGTCAATATATAGTCGGGCACCTATATACAAGAAATCCAACATATTTGAATATTAATTTATAAGCTGCATAAATAAAAAGGAGCGATTCCCTATTAAAAACATCTTTGAGAAACTGGGTATTTTCATAGAGGATCATGCGATTGCCATTCTGATAATTGCAATGTTACTTGTTCTTGTTTCATTTGAAGGTGCTCAGCTGATCAAGATGGAATCGGGTACAGAAACATTTGTAGATAAAGATTCGCAGTTGTACCAGAATTATGATCATCTTTATCTGAGCCTTTTCAGTAAGGAAGCCATCGTTGTTATGGTGGAAGGGGGTGATGTACAGGATAGGGCTTTACTGGAAGCGATCGATCGTCTGGATAGTATGTCGTCTTCTATACCGGGTGTGCTGAATACGCAAAGTGCTTCTTCGGTTGTAAAGGAAGCCAACAATCTGGAAAACGGAAGATTTGAGATCCCGCAAAATGATGAACAGTTGTCCGAATTAATTCCTTATATTCCATCGTCCCTGTCTCCGGATAAAACCCATACACTTGTTTATATTGAAATGGCAGGAGATACCAGTGAGATCCGAAAACAGGAAATTCTTCGTGAAGTTGAAACCTCGGTCGATCTGGCAGAGTTTCCTCCAGGGTACAATTTTATCGTCACCGGTGATCCTGCCTTTGAGATAGGGATGAATAATGAAATGATGTCCAGTATGGGTGTTTTACTCTTGCTCTCTGCCTTTTTGATGGTCATTGTTCTCTATCTTGTATTCAGACACGTAAGATGGAGATTGATGCCCCTTGCAATTGTGCTTCTGGGAATAATCTATACATTCGGTGCAATGGGTTATCTTGGTATTCCCATGACAATGGTTTCCATGGCAGCATTTCCGGTACTTATTGGGTTGGGAATCGATTATGCCATACAGTTCCATAACCGTATAGAGGAAGAACTGGATAGAGGTGAATCCCCCAAAGAAGCTGTTATTGACACGATCAAACATACCGGTCCGGCTGTCATGATTGCGCTTACAATCACATCACTTGGCTTTGTTTCTCTTGCGACTTCTACAGTACCTATGGTACAGGATTTTGCAAAACTTCTTCTTATTGGTGTGTTTATGTGTTTCATGTCCTCTCTTTTTGTAGGTGTGACTGTTATATACGGGCTTGATACCTTTGCAAAAAAAAGACAGGAAAAGGCAAAGAAGCACCATGTCGACTCCTTACGTCACAGGCTTATCACACGCAGGTTCAAAAAATCTGGCAAAAAACAAACCAGCACTGATTCAGGCGGCTTTATTGACAATACCCTGCGTTCGGTTGCGACTTTTACAATGAAACATCCCGTACCTGTACTCATCATTGCAGGTTTGATCTGTGTAAACGGTCTCTACACAGATACCTTTGTGCCTATCCAGACAGACACTGAAACGTTTGTGCCGGAGGACATGCCTGCCCTCATAGACCTTCAACATCTCGGGGATATTACAGGGGGGGATGATGAGCTCAACATAATCATAAAGACTTCAAATATTGCAGATCCGGACCTTTTAGATTGGGTTGATAAATTCAGCCGGCATGAAGTTGATAATCGTGAGAATATCTATGGAGCCACAAGTCTGGCTACCCTTGTCAAATCGAATAATGGTGGAGTGCTTCCGGATTCAGAGGAAGGGGTGAGGCATGTTCTTTCAAAGATTCCTGATTCAGCAAAGGAGCGATACATCAGTGGCCAGAATATAATGGTCGTCAACCTCAACATTGGTGATGCTATGAGCGGTCTGGGACTGGAAGGTATCGAAACTCTTGCCAACGTAATTGAAAACGATATTCAGTGGCTTGCTCCTCCACCAGATGTAAGTGTGACAATCACGGGTCATTCCTTTGTGTTTATCGAGGTCATAGGTGCCCTTACATCTGGAAGGATTTTCATGACCTATCTGGGTCTTGGAATGGTTTTCGCCGGTCTGCTTTTAATATATAGGGATCTCCTGAAAGCCTTTGTACCCGTCATAACTATGTTTATGGTTATTGGGTGGACTGGAGGGCTTATGTACTATCTGAATATGGAATATACGCCGATGACCGCGACCCTTGGAGCTCTGATATTGGGGGTTGGTTCGGAATATGCCGTACTTATGATGGAGCGCTACTTTGAGGAGAGGGAAAAGGGTGCTCTACCGGAAGCAGCTATGTGTGAAGCCAGTGTTAAGATCGGCAAGGCTATCGTTACTTCCGGGTTGACCACATTATTTGGTTTCCTGGCACTGGTTGCTTCTGCTTTTGGTATTATAAGCAGCTTTGGTATTATTACTGTAATCGATGTTGCCCTTGCTCTGATTGCTACATTTGTCATATTCCCTCCCGTAATTGTGACCCTGGACAAATGGAGGGAAAAACACAGAGCAAAAAAAGCGGGTCATAATCTGAATTCATCTGCAAATAATCTTCAAACAGGGGCTGATATCACATGAGTAGAACCCAACACAAGACAAATAATTTCAGAAGACAAATGGTCTTTCTGTCCCTGATCTCAGTAATACTGCTTGCAACTCTATTTATTGGTGTGACTACGGCCCAATCGAAAGAGTACATTCCCCCAACTTATGAATATACTACAAATTATTACCGGGGTTATGGTGTGCCGGATATTCACGCTTCAGTAGTAGGGGACACTTATTTTGATCGGGGTGAAACAGCCAATGTCAATGTTATTCTCTCTAACAGGGGTATTTTGCATGGCTTTAAATCCGTCACAGACGTGGAGGGTGATAAGGCCAAACAAGCCCTTGCCATGAAAGAGCTTGAATATGAAACAAAACGCACAATTGCTTACGGTATAAAGGCCAGTCTTGTTTCCCCCAATGATTATATAGAGATCGAATCTTCGACCAATGGCCAGATCCTGGAAAAATTGGTTCCTGGAAATTTGCCCTTGCGTCCTATGACATTCACTATTGAAATTTCGGATAATGCTCCAGCAGGGGACTATATTCTCTTCCTCCCTGTAAGTTATGAGTATCAGGAGGATGTCCGTATGACAGGTGGCCGGACTATTCAGCTAGGTCTGCCTGACATGGATCATGCTACCTACTATAATAATTCGAATATAACTCTGCAAATACCGATCCATGTAGAAAAGGAAGCAGAATTTGAAGTCGTTGATGTCGATGGAGAGCTGGTTGCCGGTGAAGAAAGCCTAATAGAGGTGACTTATCGCAATGTGGGTGAGTTGACCGCGGAGGGTGCTCTTGCCAGGGTGGTCGTCATGGATCCCTTAAGTATCGGCAGTTCTACCGCATCGCTGGGTACTCTTGAACCGGGCGAAGAACATACAGTTTCATTTAATGTGAATTCAGAAGTTATGGCTGTTGTCAAAGAATATGCAATAGACAGTGAGATACGCTATATAGATGAGGATGGGGATTACGCATTTTCTGATAACATGAAAATAAATGTCCCAATGCAATCATCAGATAAATGGATTGGTATCACCCAGATTTCACTTTTATTGACTCTTTTGATAACCATATATCTTGTAGTTGACAGTATCCGTAAAAAGAAAAAGTAACTCTGGAAAGGAGAGGAGTGACCATGAATAAAAGAAATTTAATGATAGGAATAATTGCACTGGGAATATCCCTGATGTGTCTGATTCCGGCCTCATCTGCCGGTTTCACCCCGCAGAATAATGCCTTGCCTGATAATTTTGATTTTAGTGACAACTACTACACTGTATATGGAGGTCCCGATGTAAGTGCAAACATCGTTGGTGATAATGAATTTTATCGTGGGGATAGTGTCACGCTGAATATTAATCTTATGAACAAGGGATTGATTACAGGCTTCAGGTCTGAAAAGGATGATGACCCGATAGATGTACTTGATCAGAAACTACAGCAACAGGAAATGTCCTATGAATCACAACGGACAACTGCGATTGGGATTGTGGCAATTCTTACTTCCCCTGACCCAAACGTAGAAGTAAAATCCGGTCCTCAGGAAGCCGGCTCACTGGCTGCCGGTGAGCAGACTACCTCTCCTGTTATGTTTAATGTGGAATTTTCGGACAATGCACCCTCGGGTGATTATCCCCTGATTCTCAGTCTTTATTATGGCTATCAGAAGAATGTCCAGGTTTCCGGTGATAATGAAACAAGTCTTGGTGTCACAAATATGGATGTGGGACTCTGGTATGATGTGGGTTCCCAGAATGTTACTATTCCTGTAAATGTGAAAAAGGAAGCACAATTTGAGGTTACCAATGTTTCCGGGCAGCTGGTAATAGGCGAGGAAGGAATGCTGCATGCTACTTATACCAATACGGGTAATGAACCTGTAAAGGATGCCATTGTTCGTATAAGTGCAGCTAATCCTTTCAGTACTACGGATGATCAGGCATATCTCGGGGACATGGATGCCGGTGAAAGTTCTGTTGCGGTATTTAAGCTTAAAGTAGGAGATACTGCGATTGAAAAACCATATGCCATAAACAGTGAAATCAAGTATGAGGACACAAAAGGCCATGTAAGTGTTTCAGATAATGTGAAAATAAAAACACAGGTATCGGCTTCATCCAACTCCTATGCAGGTGGATGGATGTTACCTGCGGGTTTTGTGATTGCAGCATTGGTTATAGGTGCTATTGTGTTGTATATAAGGCGTAAACCAGGTAAAAAACCAGAAGAGTGATGTTTTTATCACTCCTCTCCTTATTTTTGTACAATCCTGTTTTGACAGCAACATTTTTACGTAATTAGAATTATTAAGTGTTTCACGTTCAATTCATCTTATATCAACTACATTTCTACTTTAGTCCCAAAAGGGAGGGAAATTAAAAATTGAGTCAGCCTTGTGTTAATATTGGCATGGTAGGTCATGTCGATCATGGAAAAACCACTCTTGTACGTTCATTATCCGGTGTATGGACTGATAAGCATAGTGAAGAACTGAAAAGAGGTATCTCTATCCGTCTGGGTTATGCAGATACAACTTTGATGAAATGCCCCACCTGCCCTGAACCACGGTGTTATTCAGTAAAGAACGAATGTCCTCACTGTGGCGCAAAAACAGAAAAGGTCAGGACCATATCCTTTGTAGATTCTCCTGGGCACGAAACACTGATGGCTACGATGCTTTCGGGTGCGGCCATTATGGACGGTGCTATTCTTGTCATTGCTGCTAATGAGGAATGCCCCCAGCCCCAGACAAAGGAACATCTCATGGCTCTTGACATCATTGGTATCAAAAACGTTGTCATAGTACAGAACAAGATTGATCTTGTAAGCAGGAAAGATGTCATAGAGAACTATAAACAGATAAAGGATTTTGTTAAAGGCACCGTTGCAGAGAACGCTCCCATAATCCCTATTTCTGCTCAGCAGGATATCAATATAGATGCACTTATAGATGCAATGGAAAAAGTGATTCCAGCTCCTACCTATAAACTCGATAAGGATGCACGAATGCTCATTGCAAGATCTTTTGATATAAACCGTCCCGGCTTGCCTATTGACCAGATATCAGGTGGTGTTATTGGTGGTACCCTTACGGAGGGCACATTGAAGGCTGGTGATGAGCTGGAAATAAAACCAGGTAGGAAAGTTGAAAGTGAAGGTGCCATCCACTGGGATCCTGTTCATACTAGGGTAACTGGTATCATAGCAGGTACGACTCCCGTCGATGAAGCTACTCCAGGAGGTCTTCTGGCAGTGGGTACAGAGCTTGATCCGGAACTGACAAAAAGTGATTCACTTACCGGTCAGGTAGCAGGTAAACCCGGGACATTACCCAGTACCAATCATTCCTTTACCCTCAGGTTAAAACTTCTTGATCGTGTTGTTGGTGTGGATGATGAAGGGGAAATTGGTCAGATCAAGACAAGTGAGCCCCTGATGTTAAACGCCGGCACAGCCACAACGGTGGGGATTGTTACAAGTGCCAGGGAAGATGTTGCGGAGGTCAATCTTAAAAGACCTGTTTGTGCAGACATTGGTTCAATGGTTGCCATAAGCCGCAGGATTGGTTCCCGATGGAGATTGATCGGTATCGGGGTAATTGAGGATTGAAGGTTATCATTGACACAAACGGGATAATGCTTCCAGCACAATTTGGTGTGGACATATTCACAGAACTCAGGAGACTGGGTTTTGATCAATTCCTTCTTCCCACAGCGATCCTGCACGAACTTGATGGCCTTGTAAGACGTTGCCGGGGTAAGGATAAAATGGCTGCAAAATTAGCTATTTCATTATCCGAAAGATGTGATATTATAGAAGGAGAGGGATTTGCGGATGATGTGATTGTCCGTCTTGCCCCCGTTTATGATGCAGCTGTATTGACCAATGATATTGGATTACAGCAAAGATTGAAAGAAAAGGAAATACCTATTGTAAGGCTGAGGCAAAAGAACAAACTTGATTTCCTGTAACCTGGATAATAGCACAATGGTTTATAAGGGATGAGAAGTTCTGGTATTCTTATATAATGATATTGTGGAGATAATTATATGTACAAGAGGATGAAGCTTGTTGATACAGTCCGGGTCGCTCCCAGTCTCCTTGCCGATGATGTAAGGGTCAGTGTCAAAAATGCTCTTAAGAATAAACTTGAAGGGCGAGTTGACAAAAAGATCGGCTCTGTTGTAGCTATCACGGATATTGCTGAGATAGGTGAAGGTCATATTCTTGTAGGAGATGGCGCAGTCTATTATGATGTTACTTTTGAAGCGATCATGTTCATACCGACGCTGCAGGAAGTAATCGAAGGTGAAGTTGTTGAAACCGTTGAATTTGGAGCTTTTGTTAGCATAGGTGCAATGGACGGTCTTCTGCATGTTAGCCAGATCACAGACGATTTCATGTCCTATGACGGAAAGAATGGAAGGTTGATCAGTAAGAACGTAAGCAAAGCTCTTTCTGAAGGCGACCGCGTAAGGGCTCGTATAGTGGCTGTTAGTATTAATGAAAGGGAGCCACGTGACAGTAAGATCGGTCTGACAATGCGACAACCTGCTCTGGGCAAGCTGGAATGGCTCGATGAACAGAGAAAGCCCACTGTAGCAAATAAATAATCAGGAGTTCTAGTTATGGTTGAATCTGTTTGCATGGATTGTCACAGGCTTGTTGCAGGTCAGGAATGTCCTGTTTGTGGCACCACGAACCTTAGTAACGATTGGAGCGGACTTTTGGTTATAGTGGACCCTGAAAAGTCCGAAATCGCAAAAAAGATTGGAGTTACGATTCCTGACAAATATGCTTTGAAGGTGCGGTAATTTGGGTGGAACGATTTTAATACCCGCATCCCTGCGTCCTTTGTTGCGTAAAAAATTTGGAGTCCTCTATAAAGGATCCGGTGAAGAAAACATTGGAAAAGTATCAAGGGATCTTGATGACCCCATAAAACTTATATCTGTAGGTGATGTTACTACGTTCCACTTGCTCAAATCGAATATTATTCCAGATATACTTGTAATCGATGAAAAAACTCATCGCCAACCTGCTTGCGAGCAGATGATCACAGGTACAAAACAATCAGGTTTCAAGGAACTGGTTGTAAATAATCCCGCCGGTTCGATTACCGAAGAACTGGTGGATGCACTTGCGGAAGCACTAGTTTCAAATCGACGAGTCAGGATATTTGTGCAGGGAGAAGAAGATCTTGCATCTCTTCCTGCAATAATGATGGCCCCTGTAGGATCCGTCGTTCTTTATGGACAACCTGGCGAAGGTATGATGTTTGTCCGAATTACTGCTTCCAAAAAGGAAGAGATGACAGAACTAATTGACAAGATCATTGATAAACAGCATTGTAAAGAAGAATTATACACTATGTGGAGGAAGTTGTATGGATATCAGCATAATTGAAGAGAAGAACAACACTCTTCTAAACAGAAAGGAACTGAATTTCAATGTGACTTTTGAGGGACCAACACCTGCAAGAAATGACGTTAAATCAAAACTTGCAGCCATGCTGAATGTGCCTATTGAACTTATCATAGTCCAGGACATGAGAAACATGTTCGGTAAACAGGAATTATCCGGTTATGCCAGGATCTATGAAGATGCGTCCCGCATGAAAGAAGTTGAAAAGGGATATAGCCTCAAAAGAAATGAGATTCCAGAACCTGAAGCAGAAGAAGCAAGTGAAGAATAAGGTGGTTACATGGCTGTAAAAGAGTATTATAAAGTAGACGGCGATAATATCGAACGTACCAGGCAGTTCTGTCCCCGTTGTGGCGAAGGTGTATTCCTTGCCGAGCATAAGGACAGGTTGACCTGTGGTAAATGTGGCTATACTGAATTCAAATAAAAATTTTACTTTTCTTTTTCTTTTTCTTTCCTGTAATTATCCAGAGCTAATTTTATAGTATTTTGCAGGGAGTTTTCCTCAAAAGGCTTTATAAGATAACCGTAAGGTTTTGTTTTTTTTGCCCTTTCGAGCATTTTATCATCCGAATAAGCTGTAAGGTATACAACAGGGATGTCCATAGTGTCATATATCTTTTCAGCTGCTTCAATTCCATCAATTTCACCTTTCAGCATTATATCCATAAGTACAAGATCCGGAAAAGTGATTTCAGCTTTTTGTATAGCTTCTTCACCTGAAGCTGCTATGCTGGGCACCCTGAACCCCATTCCTTTGAGCATTTTTTTTATGCCAAGGGCTACTATATTTTCATCTTCTACCACGAGAATTTTTTCACCTGACATCTTCGCCCTCTGTTATTTCTTGATTATTTTCCTGGAAAATAATTTCAAATCTTGTGCCTTGTGATGTGTCTATTTCTATTGTTGCATTGATTTGTTCTGCAAGTGTATGGACAAGCAAAAGGCCAAGGGAATCTGTATCTTCGAAATCAATTTCATCCTTCATTCCGATACCATTGTCACTGACAACCAGTTTGTGATGATCATTTATTTTTCGAAGTTCGATTATTATAGTGCCTTTACCTTTATCAAAAGCATACTTCAATGAATTGGATACAAGTTCATTTATAATTATTCCGAGTGGAACTGCTGTATCCATTCCCAAAAATATGTTTTCCACATTTATTTTTATATCGACTTCACTTTTTTCAAGTACATAGGATTGGGACAGATAATTGATAAGATTTTTGCTATAGTCTGCAAAATCGATGCTCTCCATGTCCTTTGACTGGTAAAGTTTCTCATGTACAAGGGCCATTGTACGAACTCTGTCCCTGCTATTGTTGAAAGCATCCAGCACGTCATCGTCCCTGAATTTTTCAGATTCAAGGTACAATAGTGTGGATATAACCTGAAGATTATTCTTTATCCTGTGGTGTATTTCTTTTTTTCGTATATCTTCAATTTTAAGAAGAGCTTCTTCAGCTTGTTTCCTTTCATCGATATTAACGATTACACCCTGGAGATATTTCACATCATGGCATTTGCCTTCCATATCAGAAACCTGGTTGTAAATGTCATTATCTTTATTAATCATATTATGTATGATTTCACGCTGCTCTCTCTGGATGAAGGTACGCTCATCAACCCATCGGGTTTCACCGTCTTTTGTCAGTATCCTGTACTCTATATTGAACTGGGTTTCCTTACCGGAGCATATTTCTCCTAGTTTAGTTTCAACCTCGGGCAGGTCATCCGGATGTACAATATCTCCATAATCAAGGCCATTCGGTCCGAAATCTTCCGGAGAATAGCCAAACTGGGATATGTTCTTTGATACAACTTCAACAGGCCAGTTCTTTTCTGCTTTCCATTTGAAAACAATTACCGGGCTGTTGTTGACAACTTTTTCCATCTCTTCTCGTAACTGACTGGCATTCTCAAGAGCATTAAGGATGTCATTCAATCCTTCAGGTATTTCCCGGAAATCAATATCCACGTCTGTTTCGGCCCTTTCATCAAGTTTCCCTCCGATAGCAGCATCAGATATATTCTTAAAGTCATTCACGATTTCATTTATCGGGCCTGTCACCGATCTGGTAATCAAGATTGCAACAGCTCCCATGAATATCAATGATATTGAGGAAATCAAAAGTAACCTATTCCTGAGGTCTGTTACTCCTGCAAGCATTTCATCCCTTGGTACCACGAGGATAAATGCAAAATTTGAAGTTTTTATCGGTTCATAGAACATGACCACATCTTTGCCGGTGATGGGGTCTATTGTTTCTATATAGCCACTTTTGCCGAGTTTTATTTCGTCAGCCATGCGTGTAATTTCCGGTACACCGTAGTCATAGAGGGTTTTTGCTCCCACCAGTTCTTCATTTGTAGGATGGGAGATGAGGATCCCGGTATTTCCGGTCATAATCGCATAGCCGGTATCAAAGGATTTTACTTTGTTTACTACACCATTAAGATGATTCAGGGATACATCGACACCCCCTATGCCAATAAACTCGCCCTCTCTTATTATGGGTGTGACATAACTTACAATGAATACACCTTCATAGTAATAGGGTTCAGTAACGATATCCCGCTTTAGTTTCTTTGGCAGCTGGTAGTATCCGGAAGTTTCATAATCAAGTAGAGGGTCAAGTGTTATATTTCCCGGTATCCTGTTCCAGTAGGGAATAAATCTCCCGGTTTCATCATGGCCGGTTGTGTTTACATAACTACTATCCATACCATCAAAGGCATTGGGTTCAAAACAAACATAGGTTCCCAGTAAGTCAGGATTTTCTTCCAGCAGCTTTAGCAATATATTGTTTACTTCTGTACGGTTTTCGGAATGGTACTGTGTAAGGGAATGGGCGATCGCCTGTCCTGTAGCCTGATTTGATCGCATTTCAATATCAAACTTATTGGCATAGTTTTTCGCTTTCTCTATTGATTGCTGGTATGCCAGTTCCTCTTCCTGAGTTGTCACTGTTGAAATAATCACTGCAGTGGATGTAATCAGTACCACAAGTATACCCATCAGAATAAAAAAGACAAGTTTGGATTTTAATGGTACATCTTTCCATGTCATTTCAATCATTCAGGCCGGATCAATCCCATTCTATCATAGTTGATTTCTGGCAGAAGTGTTTATATAATTCAGTTCCCCATTGAAGTGCACTTGCATCAAAACTCATTATTTTTTTATGATCGTACATATCATTCTTATTGAAGAGGCAGAGATAAATGAACCGATCTGTTACAACGGATGTAAGATTGACTTCGTTGCAAATATATAGATTGGTATGTTCCCTTTCAACAATGTGGCGGAATTTATCAGTATGTTCTTCTTTCATCCGCCTGTAAATTGGCTCCGTAAGTATGAGATCTATCTGAACACCGTTATTTGCCAGTTCATAATATAGATCAGGATACAGAGGATGGAAATAGGCCATTATTGTCATAACTTTATTAGACTTGATAAGATTCTTGCTGAATTCCTCGGGCAGGTCAAAAAGGTGGTTCATATCCGGCTCTATTACCATACATTCGCCTATATCGCCCAGACGTGAATCAAGTCCTTCCGGAATTGAACTTAAATCCCGGGTTGCCCAGTAGTCATTATTTTCCTCTATGACCCCGAGGGTTCTCAGCAGTGGGACCATATTTTTTACTATAATTTCCCCTATATCCGAAAGCCGATAAACTCTGTTCTCTTCAATGATTAGGTTTTGCTCCCGGAGTATTTTTATCTGGGGCATCATCGCTTTGGATGTAACATTAAGGGATGTTTTGATCTGGTCTATATTTCTGGGTCCTTCCATTAGTAGTAAAAGAAGCCTTTTCCTTTTTTCAGAGAGCCAGATAGTATCACTCAATGATGATTGCATACATTCACCTTTTAGTTAAGGGGATTAAACTTCTTTTTTTATATTATTTATATCATTTCAGAACCAGGTCCATTAAAACGAGGTTATGTATTTTAAAACCGTTATAATTTCCCATACCACTGGTAATTACTTGTGCCCTTTGACAAACCTCATAGGGTTTGCTCATTCATTTATCTTTCGCAAATTCGATGCAATTCAGGCTATATACAATTCATATCCTCCTTTTCATGTGAGTAAGCCGATTTTATCGGTGGTCTCAGGATCTCTATGGAAAGGAGGTTGTAACTACGTCAAAAGAAGAATTATATAAAGAACTGTCTGATGCAATTGTAAGTTGCAAGAAAGACCAGGTTCTTGCTGCTGTCGAAAAAGCCCGTGGTGAACTCGAGGCTCCCGACATCATTGAGAACGGTCTTGCAGCAGGTATGAACGAAGTCGGTACCCTTTTTGAAAGGGGTAAGTTATTCCTTCCACATGTCATGATGGCTGCAGAAGCCATGCAGGCCGGTGTGGACGAACTTAAAGACGATATGCCTGAAGCATCCGAAAAGGCTGCCAGCGTAATCGTCAATGGTACAGTAGAGGGAGATGTCCATGACATTGGCAAATCCATTGTATCCACCATGCTCCAGACATCGGGGTTCGAAGTTCATGACATCGGTCGTGATGCACCTGTAGCAGATTTCATTGCCAAGATCAAGGAAACAGACGCAAACATGGTCGGCATTTCCGCACTTATGACCACCACTCTCCAGGGCCAGAAGGAAGTAATCGAAGCCCTTGAAGAAGAAGGTCTCCGTGATAAGGTAAAAGTCATGGTAGGCGGTGCTCCTGCAACCAACTCTTGGGCCAAAAAGATCGGTGCAGATTGTTATGCAGAAAATGCAACTGAAGCTGTTAATAAGGCAAAGGAACTTCTTTTATAAGGTGATTATTTATGGCAAATGAATATTTCTTAAGAATGGGAGATGGCGAGCGTATCTCCATGACCAGGGAGCAGATAATTGCAGACCTTCAGGAAGGTAGTGCAGATGCAGCAGACCTTGGTGACATTCCTGAACTTTCCGGGGATGAAATAGACAAGCTCGCAGACATTATTATGAATCCCAACCGTATAGTCAGTGTCGAACCAGGTATGGAAATCCCTGTAACCCACGACATTGGTTCTATCAGGATCGATGGTGACCAGGGTAACAGTGGTGTAGGAATTCCTGCCAGTCGTCTTGTTGGCTGTATGATGCACGAGAGAGGTTTCGGTGCTGACACAATGGAACTGGGTCATATCGACTACAGTTTCAAACCAGTTAAACCTGTTATTGCTCAGGAATGCCAGACTATGGAATCTTGCCAGCAGAACATGACTGTTCCTCTTCTCTACGGTGCAATGCCAAACCTGGGTCTCTATTATACACCAGATGGACCATTCGAAAACCCTGGTGACCTCATGAAGGCTTTCAAGATCAATGAGGCCCGTGAATCCATCGAGCATGCCGGTGATCATGCAACCCGTGACATGACCTGGATCATGCAGCACCTGCAGAAAGTAGGCTGTGACGGTGTCAACTTCGATACAATCGGTGCAGCAGGAGATGGTGATTTTTATGCTTCCCTTTATTCTATCAAGGCACTCAGGGAAGAATTCCCCGACATCTACATTGAAGCAGGAATGGCTGGAGAATGTACTCTTGGTATGCACGGAGAACTTGAGTTTGAAGGTAATGTTCTTGCAGGTCTGTGGCCACACGAGCAGGCACCCCTTGCAGAAAAGGCTGGTGCAAACGTGTTCGGTCCGGTCTGTAACACCAACACCAGCAAGTCCTCCGCATGGAACCTTGCCCGTTCAGTAACCTTCACCAAGGCAGCAGTTGAAGCTTCAAACATCCCCTGTCATGTTGATATGGGTATGGGTGTCGGCGGTATCCCGATGTTCGAGACTCCACCAATCGATGCAGTAACCCGTGCCAGCAAGGCAATGGTCGAGATTGCAGGTGTCGATGGTATATAGATCGGAGTTGGCGACCCAATCGGTATGCCAATCTCGCACATCATGGCTTCCGGTCTTACAGGTATGCGTGCAGCCGGTGACCTTGTTGCCAGGATGCAGTTCTCTGAGGACATGCGTATAAATGAAGCCAAAGACTATGTTGCCAAGAAACTCGGAGTTGAAGCAATTGACCTGGGTGACGAATATGTCATGAGGGAAATCCGTGAAGAACTTGATATTGGTGTACTTACATCCGTTCCAGGATGTGCCAAAGGTATCGCATCCAAGATGAATATTGAGAAACTTCTGGATGTTAATATCAATTGCTGTGACAGATTCAGGGAAATCACAGGCTAAATTTAAAGGCCGGGGAGTTTCCCGGTTCTAATTTATTATCTTTATAATACATTTCAATAAAAAGGAGCGTGGTGTTTCTTATGAGCGAAGAAAAAGGCGATGCAGGAATCGATCTGCATCATGCGGAACAATGTAGTAAAGTCGTGTGCGATGCCAGTGAACTGGAACGTACCATTGACTGGAAACAGGGACTTGCCATCGCACTTGGTGTCCCGCTGTTGATCCTGCCTTCTCTGGGATATTTCCCTCTTTGGGTATCATCGGCTGCAATAATTGTTTGGGGTCTTTCTGTATTCCAGGGTTTTATGCAAAACCTTGCTTATGGTGAACTTGCAACGGCTTTTCCCCATGCATCGGGTCTACCCGGATTTGCACAAAATGTGTTTAAAACAAAAGATTATACGGGTAAATACGACAAAAGTAAACTGATAGGCGGTTTCAGTGCCTGGAGTTACTGGTTTGCATGGAACCCCGTACTTGCGATATTTGCCATCCTTGTCGGTGGCTATATGTACAATCTTTTCCCCATACTTGCAGAAACATTTACTGAATACCAGCTTTCTCTGGTTGCGGGAATTGTAATATTCGGTGGGCTTATCCTTGTAAATTACCGTGGTCTTGAGGGTGGTGCACTTGCAGGCTATATACTAGCAGCGATTTCACTATTGCCTCTGATTGTCATTACTCTGGCACCCTTTGCAACCGGTGATGTGGTAATGTCTAATATCACAAGCCAGTGGCTTCCAGCAGATTGGGCATGGGATGCTCATCATATCTTGATACTCTTTGGTCTGTTTGCAATGGCCCAGTGGAGTGCTTGTGCCTGGGAAACAGCGGCTATCTATGGCCCTGAATACAAGAATCCCGGATCTGACGTACCAAAAGCTCTGTTTGTCTGTGGTGTCGTATGTTTCTTCTCTTTCGTACTTGTACAGGCAGCAGTAATAGGAGTTCTAGGTGTTGAAGGTACAATTGCACAACCAATATCCCCAATGATCCCTGTAGCACAGGCTGCCTTTGGATCTGCCGGTGCAGTGGTTGCAATCGTCATGTTGATTGCAGCAATGGTGCTTATCATCCAGACTGCTTACCTTGGTTCTGCCAGGGCAATGCACTCAATGGCAACTGAAGGAAACCTGCCAAAAATTTTCGGTAAACTAAATTCCTCCGGTACCCCCATTGTAGCAATGGTAGTAATTGGCCTTTTCAACCTGCTGTTGATATCCATGGGTACACCTACTGCAATCCTTGCAGCATCTGCTATTGGTTACACATGTGCAAACGGTATCAGTCTATTTGCCTATGTAAAAGCCAAATTGAACCCTGAAATGGCCGCACTCGACAGGCCTTTCAAGGCACCAACAGGCTGGAAGAACATTGCATTGCTCTTTGGTATATTCAACATCCCTCTATGTCTTGTGGGTGTAGTCTATCTTAACAGTCTTGAAGTCGGATGGACTTCAACCTGGGTCGGATTCATAGTACTGGCACTTTATCTGCCAATGTGGTTCTACTCTAGGAATGAGGCACATAAGGAAAAAGAAACAATCAGTGCTGTCAGCCTTGTTTCAAGTATCTCCTCCAGTAAAAAGAAGTGAGTGGGATTTGTCTAAAGCATTTCCGGGTCTCTCCTAACCGGAAATGCTCACTCCTATATTTTTTAGCTGTCTTAAATCCCAATTCTTTCATTTTTTGTTTTTTCTACATATTTTTTTATATTTATTTTCTCCTGCAAAAATACATATACATGCTATATAGTTTTCACTTTGTATTCATACCAAAAATGAATCAGAGTGAAAACATGCCAGACATTGAGGATATGATTATCGGGCTACTTCTCACAAGTTTCACAGTTGCACTTGGCCTCTATCTTGTAACATCCGGTTCGGAACTTTATATTCCACGGATGGAAGAGGTCATGATGGGAACAGTTCTTGTTTTTGTAGCAACCGGTTATAACAATTTCCTGCGGAATCCCTGATATAAAGACAAAATCTCTATATCATAACTGATCTTTTTCTACCCATGGATTCTAATTACCCTGTACCTGAACTTGTAGTAGGTGTAAGGGATGAAGGTACCCTTTCCGCATGTTCAAAGTATGCAGATGCTGTGTATTTTTCCGTAGACCGGCTGAGTCTACGATCCCGTGCAAAGGCGATTACTGTGGATAATCTTACAGGCTTTGTAAAATCGGTACGAAAAAAAGGGTTGAAAGCCTATCTTGTTGTCAATTCTGTCATATATCCTGAAGACACTTTTGATTTATCGGCTATCCTCAACGCTGCCAGGAGGGCAAAAGTGGATGCAATCGTAGCCTGGGATCCTGCTGTGATATTGCAGGCATCCTCTATGGGACTTGATATACATATTTCCACACAGGCCAATGTTTCCAATGCAAAGACGGCAGAATTTTATGGTTCTCTTGGTGCAAGCCGTATTATTCTATCGCGCGAGCTAAGTCTTGATCAAATCAAACAAATCAGACAGAATACTGATATTAAACTGGAGGTTTTCGTTCACGGGGCTATGTGTCAGGCAATTTCCGGAAGGTGTTACCTTTCGGCATATCTTCTGGGTAAATCCGGTAACTGCGGTCAATGTACCCAGCCGTGTAGATGGGAATGGACACTCAGTGCGGATGATGGTTCGCAGGTGCAAGTGGGTGGAAAATACCTGCTAAGTGCCAGGGACCTGTGCATGATTGAACATATTCCCCAACTCATAGAAGCCGGGATAGATGCCTTCAAGATTGAGGGGCGATTACGTGACTCAAGATACATTTCTACTGTATCCCGGTGTTATTCAGAAGCTCTGGAGGCCTTCAGGAGTGGAGAATTTGAAAGCAACAGGGTACTTGAATGGAATCAACAGCTTTATGCTGTTTATAACAGAGGTTTTTCCACAGGTTTCTATTTTGGTATTCCCTCCCGTGAAGGTTTCATTGTGGAAAAAGACATGAATGCATCGCAAACCCTCAAACAACTTGTAGGTGAGGTTGTAAATTATTATAAAAATCAGAGTGCTGCATATGTGAAGCTTACAGATTCTGGCCTTAATATAGGTGATACGATTCTGATTGAAGGGGAAAATACCCATCTTGAACAGCATGTATCTTCCATGCAGGTGACAGGTAATAATATTAAATCAGCTGTAAAAGGTATGGATGTGGGGCTTGCGGTAAGTGGCAGGGTCAGGCCCAATGATAAAGTATTCAGGATAGCAAATTCTGATAAATCCGGGAATGAGTGAAATGGATCAATTTATGAAAGAAGCGATAAATGAAGCCATGGCCGGCCGTGATAAAGGTGGTATACCCATAGGCTCTGTACTTGTGAGGAATGGAAAAATTATAGGAAGAGGGCATAATCTCAGGGTTCAGGAAGAAGACCCGCTTGCACATGCGGAAATTTCCTGTATGAGGGATGCGGGCAGAATTGGAAGTTATGCTGATACAGTGTTGTATTCTACCCTTATGCCCTGCTACCTGTGTGCCGGTGCTGTGGTGCAGTTTGGTATTAAAAAAGTGGTTGCCGGGGAGTCAGAAACCTTTGAAGGAGCACAGGATTTCCTGCGTAGCAAAGGAGTTGAGGTGGTTGACCTGGATATACCTGAATGTAAAATGTTGATGAAGGAATTTATTCGGGAATACCCTGAGCTCTGGAATGAGGATATAGGAGAGAGTGGGCCATACTAACAAATATATAAATATATGCTGACTATATTGTAGCGTCTCCTGTGGTCTTAATTTTGCAGGAAGTTTGTTTTTAAGGGGATGAAGGTTCAATGCCAGCACCAATTGCAGAAGAACTTGCAAAAAAGCAACAGTCAATAAGCGTAGCCGAATTTTTTGAAAAGAACAGACAGATACTGGGTTTTGATTCGGCCCCCAGAAGTCTTATTACTACTATAAAGGAAGCTGTGGATAACTCCCTGGATGCCTGTGAGGAATCGGGGATATTGCCTGACATAATGCTTCATATCAAACGCTCGGGTAAAAGTGGGGTCGTTGTGATTATTGAGGACAACGGTCCGGGTATTGTGAAAGATCAGATCCCGCGGGTTTTTGCCAAACTGCTTTATGGTTCTCGCTTTCATGCGCTCAAGCAGAGCAGGGGTCAGCAGGGTATCGGTATCTCTGCAGCGGTTCTCTATTCCCAGCTGACAGCAGGCCATGCTACCAGGATTATTTCAAAGATAGGTCCCCAGTCCCCGGCTCACTATTATGAACTGATGATCAATACCCGTACCAATGACCCTGAAATCTTGAAAGATGAAATAACCGAATGGGATCGTCCTCATGGAACCCGGGTGGAGATGGAAATGGAGGCCACCTATGTAAAGGGGCGCCGCCAATCTGTAGAGGAATATCTCAAGGCCACAGCTATCGTAAATCCTCATGCCCGCATAAAACTCATTGACCCTGACGGTGATGAGAGGATATTTGAAAGGGCGACTGATAAAATACCCGAACCTGCAAGCGAGATCCTGCCGCATCCCCATGGCATTGAACTGGGTACGCTCATGAAGATGTTGCGTTATACCGGCAGGCAGAGACTTGCTCCTTTTCTGAGATATTCTTTTTCCAAGATAGGTTTGCTCACAGCAGAAGAAATCTGTAGTGCCAGTGGACTTGATGTGGATATGGACCCGCACACCATTGAAAGGGAAGATGCGAAACGTCTTCTGGAGGCTTTCCAGAAAGTAAAAATTATGTCCCCTCCGACAGATTGTCTTTCCCCTATAGGTGAAGAATTGATCTATAAAGGTCTGGAGAAAGAATTCAAAGTAGATTTTATTGCAACTACCACGCGTACTCCCTCCGTTTATTCAGGTAATCCCTTTGTTGTGGAAGTTGGGATTGCTTACGGAGGCAACCTGCAAAAGGATGACAGGGTCAATATAATGAGGTTTGCCAACAGGGTCCCTCTTCTTTATCAGCAGGGAGGCTGTGTGACCACACATGGCGTGGAAGGTATCAAATGGAAGCAATATGGTATTAACCAGCCTGGTGGGGGGCTGCCCATTGGTCCTTTGGTACTGCTTATACACGTGGCCTCCACAAATGTACCTTTTACATCTGAATCCAAGGACGCTATTGCGGATATCCCGGAGATTCAGGATGAGGTGGAACTGGCCCTCAAAGAAGTGGGAAGGAAACTAAATCGCTTCCTTAAAAAGAAAGGTTCCCTTAAAAAACGCAAGGAAAAGGAAGTTATTATTAACAAGGTATTGCCCAGGATGGCTGAAAAACTGGCAGAAACACTTGACAGGGAAGTACCGGATATCAATCCCGTTGTTGCCAGGGTAATGGGCAACCTGCTTGTTGACAGGCAATTTGATGATGTTAATGCCAATGTGTCCCTCAGGACAAAGAATTTTGGGAGCAAGAAAGTAGAATTCAAATTACATGAGATGTTGCCTTTCCAGGTCGAGGCAACCCCCTCTCCGAAAGTGGTCAGTATGGGCAATGATTATGATTACATATGGAAAATTGTCCTCAAGCCAGGCGAGGCTTTTGCCGTCAATTACCAGTTACCGGACCCATCGGATTTGGAGTCTATAAAAGAACCTCCTATTGTTGAAGGGGTTGAGGAAGAGATCGTTACAGGTGCCCGAGCGATAAAAGGGGTTGTATAATGGCTAAGAATGAACACCGTAAAGAGCATGACAGGCTTGCACAGCAAAGGTTAACGGGTCTTGCATCGGAGTTGTATTCGCATTTTGTGGATGGAAAGATTCCTTATGTGAATATGCCCAGCAGAACCAAGAACAATATTGAATTTAATGAAAATAGTGATGTATGGGTGTATGGTGGCAGGGAGAGTGAAAGAAGTGCCAAGACCGTCAAAGGTGCATTCCAGTTATTGAAAACCTCTCATGTGCTGGATTTTCTTTTAAATAACCATATTGGGAATAACCGTGGTTCAACGTTGAGGGAATTATACTATATTTCCGAGAACTGGGATATTGCCAAGTTCAAGGAACAACCCGAAAGTGATCGCCTGATTGAGGATCTTGAGATAATTTCCAGTCTCCAGAGGGAATATTTCCACATGCGTCCCGAAGAAGACGGTGCTACACTTTTTGGTCCTCTGCAGCTGCGGGAAGAGACCAAGCGAGGCGATCGTGATATCCATTGCCAGGAGGATGTGGGTGAAAGTGGCTATCAGATCCCTTTCAATGTGGAGAATATCGATTTCATAGATCATGATGCCAAATTCATAATAGCCATTGAGACCGGTGGTATGTATGCCCGTTTGATTGAGAATGGTTTTGATGAATTAAATGATGCTATACTTGTACATCTCAAAGGCCAGCCTGCTCGCTCAACCCGGCGTATGATAAAAAGGATGAATGAAGAACTGGGTATTCCGGTTGTGGTATTTACTGATGGTGATCCCTGGTCATATCGTATCTATGCTTCAGTTGCATACGGTGCCATCAAGAGTGCCCACCTTTCCGAGTTCATGGCAACTCCTGCGGCCAAGTTTGTCGGAGTGCAGCCATCGGATATCGTGGAGTATGAATTATCCACCGATAAATTGACCGATAAGGATGTCGATGCCCTGCGCAGTGAACTTACAGATCCGAGGTTTGAAACCGATTACTGGAAAGAACAGATTAACCTGCAGCTTGATATTGGGAAAAAGGCAGAACAGCAGGCCTTTGCGGGCAAGGGTCTGGACTTTGTCACAAAGACATACCTGCCCGATAGGCTTTCTGATATGGGTATAATTTAATAAATCATTCAAAGAATTTTGTGCGTTGCAGAAGGTCGTCAACACTCTTTTTTGTATGGAGGCCTTCCAGCATCCTGTCCCTGTCAATCCACATATCAGCTGCACTCTGAAGGCCGCTTGTTTTGTGGGGGACATAATTAATGCCTTCATCAGGTGTGGACAGACGGTCGGAAAATCCCATCTCTCCTATCTTCCATTCTTTTACGGATGCCTGTGCCTCTGTTTTTGTTTGCTCGGTTTTCTCTTCTGACATGGCATCCCTTTTTGCATTTCCCTCAATATATAACTTGCCTGGGTTTGCATCAGTAAACTTAATATTCCCCACTTCCCATTAGCGCAAAGGAGTTATTGCAAGTGACGCTGGTTCTTGGCATAGAGGGCACCGCATGGAATCTGAGTGCGGCTGTTGTTAATGAAGATGAAGTTGTCTGTGAGGTGACGCATACATACAAACCGGTTACAGGGGGAATTCATCCTCGAGAAGCGGCTCAACATCATGCCCAGTTTGCTTCCTGGGTGATTTCCAATCTTTTCGATGAAATAGCAGAGAAAAACATAAGTCCCAATGATATTGATGCGATCTCTTTTTCACAGGGTCCGGGTCTAGGTGCCTGTTTGAGGACCGTGGCAACTGCTGCCAGGGCCCTTTCCCTGTCCCTTGAAATTCCTCTTGTAGGGGTAAACCATTGTGTAGCCCATGTGGAGGTCGGTAGGTGGAAAACACCTGCAAAGGATCCTGTGGTTCTCTATGCAAGCGGTGCTAATACCCAGGTACTGGCCTACAGGCGTGGAAAATACCGCGTATTCGGGGAGACCCTGGATATTGGTGTAGGAAATGCCCTTGATAAGTTTGCCCGCAGTGCAGGCCTGTCTCATCCGGGCGGGCCGCAGATCGAGATGTATGCAAAGGATTCGGTAAAATACGTAAACCTGCCCTATGTGGTGAAGGGTATGGATTTCTCTTTTTCCGGGCTTTCAACTGCAGCCACCGATGCCCTGCAAAAACATACTCTGGAGGATGTGTGTTATTCCCTGCAGGAGAGTGCTTTTGCAATGCTTGTGGAGGTAACCGAACGGGCTCTGGCACATACCGGTAAGACGGAGGTGTTGCTCGGTGGTGGTGTCGGTGCGAACATGCGCCTGCGGGAAATGCTTGATATCATGTGTGATGACCGTGGTGCATCCTTTTATGTTCCTGAAAAACGTTTCATGGGAGATAATGGTGCTATGATCGCCTGGCTTGGTCTTCTTATGTATAAGGCAGGCGATACAATAGAGGTCGAAGATTCTCATGTAAATCCAAATTATCGTCCTGACATGGTGGATGTGACATGGTTGAAGGAGTAAATGGAATGATCAGGGATGGTGCAGAGGCAAAGGTCATCCGGAAGAATAGCCGTCTGGTCAAGAGTCGCATCCCTAAACGTTATCGTGTGCGGGAACTGGATGAGCGGATACGCAGGGAACGTACTCGTGCAGAGGCCCGTTTGATCTCGGAAGCCCGCAGGGCCGGGGTGGCGACACCCGTTATCTATGATATTTATAATTCCACCATTGAGATGGATTTCATTGAAGGTAAGCCATTAAAATATGTCATTTCTGAAGGTTTATGTGAAAAACTCGGGGAACTTGTGGGCAGGCTCCATGCTGCAGGTATAATTCACGGAGACCTTACGACCTCGAATATCATCTGGGATGGAAGCAAGATGTGGCTTATCGATTTTGGGCTTGCTTTCAGTGCAGAGGATATTGAATCCCGCGGTGTAGATATTCATGTGCTCTTCCAGACCCTTGAAAGCTCCCATCCCGACCACGAGGCACTCATAGATGCCTTTTGCAGGGGTTATTATCGCACTCTTGAATCTGCGAGAGATGTACTGGAAAGGGTTGTTGAAATTGAAACCAGGGGAAGGTACGCCTGAGTAATCTTTATCATACATTTTAGTTCTTGTACAGTCAGATATAATCTATTAACAACTCATAGTGTGATACCATGCGCAAAATTGTATTCGTTACCGGCAACAGCGGCAAGTTCAGGGAAATCAAGGCAATCCTGGGGCAGAGGGGAATTGAGGTTCTCCAGAACACCGATGGTTATCCTGAGTTGCAGGAGGATGACCTGGAACCAATCGCAGCCGATGGTGCCCGCCGAGCCTGTGAAAAACTGGGAATGCCTGTAATGGTTGATGATTCCGGGCTTTTCATTGATGCCCTGAATGGTTTCCCGGGCCCCTATTCTGCCTTTGTGGAGGATAATCTTGGCAATCCCAAAGTCCTTAAATTAATGGAGGATGAAGAAAATCGCAGTGCTTATTTCAAATCCGTCATTGGCTACTGTGAGCCGGGAAAAGAACCCCTGACGTTTACCGGTACTGTTGAAGGCAACATCGCTTATGAGGAAAAAGGGGAAGGCGGTTTTGGCTATGACCCTATATTCCTGTATGGTGACCGGACATTTGGTGAGATGGGAGATGAGGAAAAGAATAAAGTATCCCACAGAAAGCGTGCTGTGGACAAGTTTGTGGAATGGGTTGACTCAAACTTCTGACTGGAGAAGTATTGCTCGTGCCGGTGCCCCATCACACCCTTTTATTTTTAGTGGCAGACAGACAAATCCATAATAACCCGGTGCAACCTTTTTAAGGTCCAGATTTTCAATGATATTGATCCCTTTTCCAAGCAAAACTCTGTGGTTATCCAGTCCTTCCCCGGAATCCAATGACTCAGAATCGATACCCACTGTCAGGAATCCTTTTTTTGCAATCCATTCTGCGGCATCTGGGAGTATCTTTGCAAATTTTTGGTCTGATGATTCAGTTTTCAGCAATATGATTTCACATCTGTTTTTGTCTTTGGAGGGAAAGGCTTCTTCCATTTCGTCATTTCGGATTTCGGTTTTCCCGGAAAGATCGATCAGATAAGCCCTGCCTACAAGAGAGGATAATTCCAGTTCATCCACTGTGCGCCCGTCCTCAAATATATGGGCAGGGGCATCGATATGGGTTGCAGTGTGACTTCCCATTTCGAGTTCTGAGACACTGTATCCGCAGGATTCTATCGAAGCGATCCGTCTGACAGTAACTTTTGGATCCCCCGGATAAACCCTGGTTTCAGGTCCGATGGATTGTGTAATATCAATAATTTCCTATGTCATTTTTATATAAAGACCCTTGAATTTTCCAGCACCTGCTTTGCTTCATCCTTTTCAAGGCCTGCTCCCATTGCCACTTTCAATGCAGTGCTTGTTGTTATCAGGTCAGAAGGATGGTGTGAATCAGTATCCACTACCATTGTCGCACCGCTAAGTTTTGCGATTTTGGCAACATGCCCATTGGTGCGGTTATGCCCGCCCCTGGAGGTTATTTCCAGGCATACATTATTGTCCGCTGCAATTTTAGCTTCTTCTTCAGTGATAAATCCGGGGTGTGCCAGGATATCTACATCCGAACATTGTGCAGCTGCACGGTTTGTGCCGGGCAAAACCGGTTCTACCGGACTTTCCCCGTGTACAACAACAATTTCGGCTCCCAGTCCTCTTGCAAGTTTTGCAAGGGTTGCTATTTTTACAGGGGGCACATGTGTTATCTCAATGCCGGGAAGCACCTTTATATCCATTAGCTCTTCCAGGTATTTTGCCTTGGTAACACAGTTGAGTATGTGTTCTACGTTGGTGAAATCGGCATGGTCTGTTAGGCCGATTGCCTCATATCCGAGAGTTTTTGCCCTGCGGACCTGTTCACTTGGAATAAGTTCTCCATCGCTGAATATTGTATGTGTATGCAGATCTATCATAATAATTCCTGTTGTCTTTTGTACAAAGTATTTATTCTTTGTATTGATAATATCTTCTGTGCTAGATGTCCATATTTTTATATCATATGCATGGAATGGGTATCTAAATAATTCTTCATATTGGAGATAATGAATGATGAATAATAAGTCAGGGATTCGCAGGTTGGTTCTGGATGTTCTGAAGCCACATAATCCTTCCATAGTTGAACTTGCAGGTGTGTTGGGTGATGTGGAAGGAGTTGATGGTGTCAACCTTAGTCTTTATGAAATGGATCAGAAAACCGAAAATGTAAAAATCACCCTGGAAGGGCTTGATCTTGACTATGAACTTATCCGTCAGGAAATAGAGAATATGGGTGCCGTGGTCCACAGCGTAGATGAGATTGCAGCCGGTAAAAAAATCATCGAAGAAGTGGAGACTCACCAGGATAGGTGATTCTCATTTTTCTTCTTCTTCAGGACTTTCCAGTCTCTGTATAACATCTGCAAAAGCAAAATTGGGTTTTACATCTCTTACCTTTATGCGCACTTTTTCTCCTTTTTCAGTATCGGAGATGAATACTACAAACCCTTCCACAAAAGCAGTACCGTCGCCGCCGGATCCTATTCTTTCGATAACAACATCATATTCCTCTCCTTTCCTGATTGGTGCGGTAAGGAATTTTTTGCCTACGACGTATATTTCGGCACTTTCTGACCTTGAAGCCTCTGGTGAATGGGCCCGGACATAGGTAAATTCACCTCTTACTTTATCCAGGTATTCCTTGAACATATCTCCCTGGAATACTTTTACAACAAAATTTCCCTGGGGTTTAAGGATGCGGGTTGCACATTCAAGTGCTGATTCGGCCAAAGCGATGGAGCGTGCATGATCCAGGTTCCAGTTTCCTGAAAGATTGGGTGCAGCATCACAGATAACAGTATCAGCTCCTTCTTCTCCTACTGCTTCCTTGATCTGATTTGCAGTCTCTTCCCGGGTAATATCACCGCGAATTATGGTTATTCTGTCCATTGGCTTGATGCGCAATATGTCTACACCGACAACTTTCCTTTTTGTCAGTTCCCTTGCGACTTCAAGCCACCCACCCGGAGCGGCTCCGAGATCTACAACATCACTGTCTTCTCTGATAACATTAAATTTCTTGTTAATCTGCTGGAGTTTGTAGGCTGCTCTTGAGCGATAACCTTCGGCTTTTGCACGCCAGTAATATGTATCTCTTCTATGCCTTGCCATTGGATTGCTTCCTTCATTATGTAAGTATAAAAGGTTATGCCTCTTTAAGTTCCTCTATCCGCGCACTCAATGAGAATATATTTTCCTCTATCTCAGTGAGTGCATCAGGAACCCATGTATCAAAATCATAGTAAATATTTACAAGGTCCATGTATTTGTGCTCCAGATCCTCTATGTATTCAGGTTCTGCAGGGGTCTGCACTTCATTGATCATGTTCTCCAGATGTGTGGTCCGCATCTTCAATCTTCTTTTAAAGCGTGCTGCTACTTTTCCCATGTCCAGTTCTCTTTTTTCTAACCCAAGCATATCAAGTGCATCACTCAATTCCTGTGGATATTCAGGAAACGCGTCTGGTCCCAGAATAAAATATTCTGCCCCCTCTGTGTTTTCCATCCCTATTATTTCTTCACAGGTTACGTTTTCCAGAAAATGTCTGGAACAGGCCTTTTCACACATCTTGAGTATATCTTCCTCTGTAGGGGGTTCATCATCCCTTGCATAGGTGATTTCCTGGGCAGTGCAGGTAATCTCGTGTATTGTGGCTGCTCCCAGTACATCAATTATCCCGGAAAGTTCTTCGATTGAAATCATGATTATTTCTGTATCATTTTATGGCTTAATAATGTCATGCCCGCGAAACTCAATGTGTTTATTCGACTATTTTTAAATAATTAGAAGCTAACACTCTTCCATAATACAGGCGAAAATCATGCATTCTACACTATGGATCAAAGGAACTAAAAGTAAATCCCTTGAGGGAAAGACCGTTGTGCTGGCAGTTACCGGCAGTATTGCAGCCGTGAGGGTTGTGGAACTGGCACGTGAATTAATACGCAACGGTGCAAATGTCTATGCTGTCATGAGTGAAGCAGCCACGCGTATTCTCCATCCTGATGCATTACATTATGCTACCGGTCATGAAGTGATCACGGATATAACCGGGGGGGTGGAGCATGTGGGGATGTGCGGGATACAGGGTATGGCGGATCTTTTATTGATAGCTCCGGCAACGGCGAATACTATAAGCAAAATCGCAATGGGAATTGATGATACGCCTGTAACAACTTTTGCAACCACTGCTATTGGTAGTGGGGTGGCCACGATAGTTGTACCTGCAATGCATCAGTCCATGTATGATCATCCTGCGGTGCATTCCAATCTCGAAAAACTTGAGAGTTATGGAATCAGTTTGGTTGGTCCCCGTGTAGAGGAAGGGATCGCCAAGATATCTCCAAATGATGATATTGTCCTGGCAGTTGAAAGGGAACTTATGGGAAAAAAGCTTGCAGGCAAGAAAATAGTGCTGACATCCGGTGCAACTGCTGAAATAATTGATCCTATCCGTATACTCACAAACCGGGCTTCCGGCAAAACAGGTCAGGAATTGGCAAGGGAGGCTTTCCGGCGGGGCGGGGATGTTACAATAATCCACAGGAATGAAATGAATGTGGATGGTATAAATGAGGTTTATGCAGAAAGTGCAGCCAGTATGCTGGATAACTGCATGAAAGAAATAGATCGGGGATGCGATGTATTCATAAGTTCGGCTGCGATATCGGATTATACACTTGATTCTTCAAGATCCAAAATAAAATCAGGTCAGAACCTTATTCTTGAAATGCAACCCACAGAAAAGATATTGCCACAGGTACGAGGTAATCATCCCGGCATAGTGATTGTGGGTTTTAAAGCTGAAACCGGTGTTGTTGAAAAAGAGCTTGTGGGAAGTGCGACCCGTATGCTTGAAGAATATGGCCTTGACATGGTTGTTGCCAATGATGTGGGGGGAGGGGGAATGGGCACCTCTGATAATTCTGTATATATCCTGCAGGATGGGCTTTCAGCATCTCATTATAGTGGTTCCAAACGTTACCTCGCATCTGTAATAATGGACCGGCTTGAGCAAATCCTGTTGTGAGGTTTCTATGGATCCAAAACAAGAATGTGTAACATGCTTTGCTCCTGGCCACATTACAGGTTTTTTTACAATCCATGAAAACGATGATCCGGCCTTGAAGGGCACTACGGGGTGTGGTATAGTTCTTAACAGGGGGGTCACTGCAAAAGTAGGTGTAGGACCCGATATTAAAGAGACAGAGATCTTCCTGAATGGTTCAAGGAAACAAGCACCTGTAACTTCTCATCTGGTGACTTCTCTATGCTGTGAACCTGTAAGGATAGAATCTCATGCCGATATCCCCGTAGGCTGTGGTTTTGGTGCTTCCGGTGCAGGTGCACTGGCAACTTCCTATTGCTTAAATGACCTTTTCTCATTGGACATGACTCAAAATGAACTCGTGGAAGCCGCTCATATTGCCGAAGTTGTAGGAGGAGGTGGACTGGGTGATGTGGAAGCCCAGGCAAACGGCGGGATTGTTATCAGGAAAAGACCGGCTCCGGTTACAAAAGGAGGCCTGCTGGATCGTATAGTTTCTCCCTCATTTAGTGTACACTGCGTGGCTCTGGGTAAGTTGTCTACAAAAAAGACCCTTGCCGATTCCTCTGTGACTGGAAATATCAATATTGCAGGCAAAACCGCTATGAAAAACTTGCTACTGAGTCCGACCATTGAAGAATTTATGCGCCAATCCCGCAGTTTTAGTTTTGAACTGGACCTTTTGAGCAAAGGGTCAAAAGACATCATCGAGGCAGTGGAAAATGTTGGTGGATTTGCTTCACAGGCTATGCTTGGGGATGCGGTTTTTGCTATTGCTGGCCCGGAGTGTACTGATGCTGTCATCAGGGATACGATGAGTGAATTCGGAACAGTATTTAGCAGTACAATTGCAGGTACTTATTGACATCTCTGCAAATCCTATCTTTTTCTTTCATATTGACATAAGGATTATTGCAAAAAGGGCGGATGCCACTCCTAACCACTGTCTGGGGGCAAGTTTTTCTTTTAATATAAAATATGCAAGCATTACCGTGACACCCGGGCTTAATGAGGATAGAATTGTGGTAATATCCAGTCTGCCTGCTTCTGAAGCCAGTGTGAAGAATGTACCTCCTCCGGTATTGAAAAGTCCTGCAAGAACAATTACGGGCAGTACGTCAATGGAGGAGGGTTTCACTTTCACTGATCCTGTCAGTGTGACAAAACCTACAAACATCAAAAGGGCTGTTCCTCTGGCAAAGGCCAGTGGCCAGAATATGGCAGTTTCACTGAAATTATCTATGGATATAAAAAAGAGTCCAAAGCCCATTCCCGCTAGAAAAGGATACTTCAGGTCATTTATTTTGACTTTTGGCCCGTTATCCATGCTGACAATAAGCCACACTGCTATAAAAGCAAAAATGAATCCTGCAATTCGCAGGATTTGCGGAAATCCTTCATAAAACGCAGAGTAAATTACCGGGACAATGGCCGATATCACTGCAGCCACCGGGGCAACGATACCCATTTTTCCTTCAACCAATCCCTGATAGAGGGCTAACAATCCGGATGTTCCAAAAAAACCTGCAAGACATCCCCATAACAATTTACTTATTGGGGGCAGGCTTTCTGAGAAAACAAATGCGAGTATTGGAAAAAGTACAACTCCTACAATCTGGGTTACCAGAACTACTGAATATACGTTAGTGCGTCTTGAAGCACAGCCGCCGGTAAAATCACCCGCTCCCCAGGAAACGGCAGATGCAAGGCCAAAAAAGATTGCCATAAGTTCAACAGGGATCATTTTGGATTCTCCGGTTCATATTGGGATTCTCATTGGCTGATTGATGTATTTGATGTTAAATCTGTGCTTTAGTCGATAGATTGAAGTAGTCTTCAGGTGAGATTATTTCATAAAATTAGCTGCAGATAACCACGTCTGAATCTCATATCTGGATTTCCTTGCAGGATTGCAATTTGATATTTTCTATCCGGAGGCATTTAATGACAGGCATCACACTAAAACAAAGATTTTTGGATTCCCTTGCAGGAAAAGATGTTGACAAGGTACCGGTCTGTTCGGTAACCCAGACAGGTACAATTGAATTGATGGAAGCCACCGGCAGCCATTGGCCAGAGGCACATTATGATGCTGAAAAAATGGCTGCACTGGCTATAGGTGGGTATGAGGTGGCCGGTCTGGAAGCCGTACGTTATCCTTTTGACGGTACGGCCATAGCCCAGACTCTGGGATGCACGATAAAGGAAGGAACTTTTGATTCGCAACCATCTGTTCTTGACAATCCATGTAGTAATAAGGAGGATGTAGGGAAGTTCAATCTCCCGGATAATTTCCTGGAAAGTGAACGTATATCCACTATACTGGATGCCACGGAAATTGTCCGGGAAAGGGTTGGGGAAGACATACCTGTTGTTGCAGGCATGCTTGGTCCTGCTGCAATTGCTATCTCTCTTGTGGGTGCAAAGAATTACCTTATGTGGTCCCTCACTGAGCCGGAAACTATGCGTGAACTGCTCGGTATGGGTGTAGAAGTATGTGTTGAATATTCCAATGCCCTTTTCGAAAGGGGTGTGGATGCAATCTGTATGCCTGATTCCGAAGCAGGGCCGGACCTCTTACCTCCTGAATATTTTGAATCCCTGGTTCTTCCGGAATATGATAAAATCTGTTCCGGCACTGATGGGCCGATGATTTTGCACATATGCGGGGATGCCACCGCAATCCTCGAACCTATGGCACGTTCTGGATTTGAGGGGTTGAGTATTGAAGAAAAAGTGGATGCCAAATATGCCAAAAGGATAATTGGGGACAGGGCTTGTTTGATAGGCAACGTTTCGCCTGTAGATATCCTCCTTTCGACTCCTGCCGAAGAAGTGAAAAGACAGGCTAAGATGTGTATTGAAGACGGTGTGGATATTCTTGCTCCGGGCTGTGGACTTGCTCCATATACTTCACTTGAGAACCTGAAGGCTTTTGTGGAAGCAAGGGACGAGTACTATAAGGTTTTAAATCCCGAGTTATAAGAAGGTACAAATACCTGTTTTTCTTTTGAAGCAACAATTAATTGATCGATTTATGTTTGTTCTGATTATTGAGGTGTAAAAAATTGACTGGCATTCCACAAACACATCCTCGTTATCATTCCCTGATTGCAAGGGAAAATATTGTTGAAGGTGTGAATAAAGGTATTACTAGTATACAGGGTCTTGTGGCTCAGGGCAGAGGTGAATGTTTTGACTACCTGCTTGGTGAAAGGACTGTCCCTTCTGCCTTACTTGCAGAAAAGATAGCTTCTGCAATGCTTCTCCTGGCAGATAGGCCGGTCATTTCGGTAAACGGCAATACATCTGCCCTTGTCCCTGAAAAAATGGTTGAGCTTGCATCTGTCACAGGGGCATCTCTTGAAGTCAATCTTTTTCACCGTACCGAGGAGAGGGTTTCTCGTATCATCTCTCATCTGGAATCCTTTGGTGCGACCCGTGTGCTTGGGGCACGAGGGGATGGCAGGCTTGATCTTGAACATGCCCGGGCTATTGTGGATCAGGAAGGAATCTACAGTGCAGATGTGGTTCTTGTTCCCCTGGAGGACGGGGATAGATGCCAGAAATTGGTGGAGATGGGTAAAACTGTTATTGCAATCGATTTGAATCCTTTCTCGCGCACATCAAAGACAGCCACCCTTACGATTGTGGACAATGTGGACCGTGCGATGGTAAACCTAATCAGCTATTCCCGGCAACTTGGAATATGTAGCCATGAAGAGCTTGAGGAAATTGCAGGAGATTTTGATAACGCTAAATTTCTCAGAGAAGCTGTTGGAGAACTAATGGAGAATCTTAAGAATCAGTGAAGGTGATCATTCTGGATATTATTGAAATCACAAGAGATTATGTGTCAGATGTACTCTCCGATGAACCCAGTAGCCACGATATGGGTCACGTGGAGCGGGTCGAATCCCTTTGCATGTATATAGGGGAAAAGGAAGGGGGAAATCCTGATGTATTGAGGCTTGCTGCCCTATTGCATGATGTGGGGGTTGTTCGCGAACATGAGGAAGGTGGTGATCATGCATTGTATGGTGCTGAAATCGCAGATTCTTTTCTGGCTGACAAAGAAGTTGATGAAAAAACCATTGAACACGTTGTATCCTGCATACGTACTCACAGATTCAGCCGGGGTATGATTCCCGAATCAATCGAAGGGCAAATTCTACAGGATGCGGATAGGATTGATGCCCTGGGTGCGGTAGGTATTTTCAGGTCACTGGTTTCAATGGGGGCTTTGCGAGGCTTAAAACATGCCAATGGTACTGTGAAGGAAAGTTCCATGAATGCCTATGCACAAAACCCTTTTGAAGGTTTTGAAGAATATATGGAAAGGAAGCCTTTTAAGATAATGGATCGTCTGAACACACATACTTCCAGGGATATTGCAACAGAGAGGCTGAAAATTATGGAAACTTTCCTTGAACAGCTCAAAAAGGAAGTTTATTGATATTGGAGGGGTTTTATGGCTGATACTTTGATCAAGAACGGGTACATCCTTACTATGGATCCTGATTCAGGAGATCTCAAAAAAGGGGAGGTTGCCATTGAAAATGGCAGGATTGTCTATGTGGGTCTTTCTTATAATGGCAAGGCAGACAAAATAATAGATGCAAGCGGTTCGGTCGTCATGCCCGGTCTGGTAAATACCCATAATCATGCAGGTATGACACTTTTAAGGGGTTATGCCGATGATCTGCCACTTGCAGAATGGCTTGAGGATTATATCTGGCCCGTGGAAGCAAAATTGGGTCCGGAAGAAATCTATGCAGGGGTTAGGCTGGCATGCCTGGAGATGATAAAATCCGGAACAACCACCTTTGCTGACATGTATATTCATGAGCAGGCAGCTGCCCGTGCAGTTGAGGATTGTGGTATACGTGCAGCCCTTTCCTATGGTATGATTGATTTTGGAGATCCAGAAAGGGCAGAATCTTCCCTATTAAAAGGCAGGAACTTTGTAAAGGATTTCAATGGTGCAGCCAATGGGCGCATATCTGCCATGTATGGCCCTCATGCTCCTCATACTTGCTCTCAGCAATTCCTGCAGGATGTGCGTGAGCAGGCTCGCAAGGATGATGTAAAAGTTCACATCCATGTGCTTGAAACTGAAGCTGAACTGAACCAGATGAAAGAGAAGTATGGGAAGTGTTCGGTTAACATGCTTCATGACATTGGTTTTTTTGACAGTGATGTACTTGCTGCTCATTGTATCTGGCTTTCGGGGGGAGATATGGACATTTTGGCTGAAACCGGAGTTCATGTGAGCCATGATCCTGTGAGTAATATGAAAACGGCAGCAGGTATAGCACCGGTCCCACAACTGCTTGAAAAGGGTGTGAATGTGTCCCTGAGTACCGATGGATGTGCTTCAAACAATAATCTTGATATGTTCGGGGTAATGAAAATGACTGCACTGCTCCATAAGGTAAACAGTATGGACCTAACTGTCATTGATGCCCGGAAAGTGCTTGAGATGGCCACTGTAAACGGGGCAAAGGCACTTGGAATTGAGGCCGGTATGATCAAAGAAGGCTACTACGGCGATTTGATTGTTGTGGATATGAAACGTCCGCATCTCACTCCATTGTATGATGTCGATTCGCATCTTGTATATTCGGCTCTTGGTAGTGATGTCACAACCGTGTTGGTGGACGGGAAAGTGCTCATGGAAAACGGTCAGGTTCTATGTATGGATGAATATGAGATAATGGTGGAAGCTTCTAAAGCTGCAAAAAAAACTGATAGTCAGCATCTGATTGATGTTCTGGGTTTGAATAATCCTTCATCTGATCAATAATTTCAGTTTGGCCAGAAATACATAAAAATAAATTCTATTTATTTTTTTGAATTAGAATATATATTTGCTTCCTTATGTACTGTAAAAATAATTTAAAAACCTTCAATTTGAAAACACATATATAGTATGGCGTAGTATGTGATGTCAATCAGTTACGATTAATATTATGGTGGAATTATTATGTTCGTGGCAAACAATGATTTTCATTGGTTCCCGAATTTCCCACTATATTATGCTATAGGGATGTTACAGTGTGGAATTATCCATTCTTGACATTTGATTGCGAATTCAGATCCAAATGTATGTCCGTTCATCCGGGCCTTTAACGTATCCGTTCAATCGGACCTTATAACGTATCCGTTCAATCGGGCCTTTAGCGTATCCGTTCAATCGGACCTTTAGCGTATCCGTTCAATCGGGCCTTTAGCGTATCCGTTCAATCGGGCCTTTAGCGTATCCGTTCAATCGGACCTTTAACGTATCCGTTCAATCGGACCATTAAGATAAAACAGGAGTGTGAAGATGAGCAAACTCAAATATGACCACGTATTTACTTCAGAAGCGGTCGGTGCAGGACATCCAGATAAGATATGTGATCAGGTGTCTGATGCAGTTCTGGATGCATGTCTGGAAGCTGATCCTAACAGTCGTGTGGCATGTGAAACACTTGTAGCCCATGACCTTGTGGTAAATGCAGGTGAAATTACCTGTAAAGGTATGGAACAGATTGATACAGAGAATATAGCACGTGAAGTTGTTCGTGATATAGGATATGATCATAAGGACCTTCTTTTCTGGGACAAATCCTTTGAATACATTTCAAAAATCCACGAACAATCCCCTGATATTTCTATGGGAGTTACCGAGGGCACAGGGTTATATGAAGAGCAGGGTGCAGGGGACCAGGGTATGATGTTTGGTTATGCTACCAATGAAACAGATGAATACATGCCTGCTCCAATTGCGTTCAGTCACAGGTTACTCCGATACCTGGATTCTATCCGTCAGGAAGGTAGAGTATCCTACTTAAGACCGGATGCCAAATCACAAGTTTCAGTGAAATATGTAAATGGAAAACCTGACCACATAACAGCTGTAGTGGTATCACAGCAGACTGATGATATCCCTCTTGAAACAGTTCGTAATGACATGGTAGGATTTATCAATGAAGTCCTGGAGCCAACCGGCATGTTGAGGTCAGATACCGAGTATTACATAAACCCAACAGGCGGATTCGTTCTAGGAGGTCCCTATGCAGATGCAGGACTAACCGGACGTAAGATCATCGTGGATACCTATGGAGGAGTAGGCAGCCATGGTGGAGGAGCTTTCTCGGGTAAGGATCCTTCCAAGGTTGATCGTTCAGCAGCATACTATGCAAGATATGTCGCCAAAAACATAGTTGCAGCAGGTCTTGCCGATAAATGTGAAATCCAGGTGGCCTATGCCATTGGTGTCGCAAAGCCTCTCAGTATCAATGTTGATACCTATGGTACAGGTGTAATAGAAGACCAGGAAATCCAGGATGTACTGGAATCCGGTGAAATATTTGATTTCAGACCGGCAGCCCTGATAGAAGATCTGAATTTACTGCATCCTAAAGGTTGGTCATACAGGCAAGCATCTTCCTATGGTCATTTTGGAAGGAACATTTTCCCTTGGGAACAACTTGACAAGGTAGATAGCCTCAAAGCAAAATTCCATCTCAATGGCGTAAAATGATTTTTGTCTAAATCACTACAATCGCTGTTTAGATTGGGATTAGAGATTTAGAAGTATATTTGGAATCTTAGCGTTGCTAAGAAGATGATTAATTATTGGTGAAAACATGGTTACAAATAAGGATTATAAAGTTAAAGATATTGGACTTGCTGACTCCGGTCGCAAGCAATTGAATATAGCTGAACAGGAAATGCCGGGTCTTATGGCCACACGTGAAAAGTACGGGCCTATGAAACCACTTAAAGGAGCACGTATAAGTGGCAGTCTTCACATGACTGTTCAAACTGCAGTTCTTATTGAAACACTGGTTGAACTCGGTGCAGATGTGCGCTGGGCATCATGTAATATTTTCTCGACCCAGGATGAAGCAGCAGCCGCAATAGCAGATACAGGTGTTCCAGTTTTTGCATGGAAGGGTGAAACACTTGATGATTACTGGTGGTGCACCAAACAGGCATTGACCTGGCCAGATGGTAAAGGACCAAATCTCATTGTGGATGATGGTGGAGATGCCACCCTGATGATGCATCGTGGGTATGCAGCAGAAGATGACCCTTCAATCCTTGATGAACCTACAGACAACAAGGAACTTATAGCCCAGAATGAAGTGCTTAAAAAATCCCTGAAGGAAGACCCTCAATTCTGGCATAAAGCAGTTGCTGACTGGAAGGGTGTTTCCGAGGAAACAACCACCGGTGTGCACAGGTTGTATCACTGGGAGAGGAAGGGAGAACTTCTTACACCTGCTATAAATGTCAATGACTCTGTAACCAAGAGTAAATTTGATAATGTCTACGGATGCAGGGAATCCCTTGTAGATGCCATAAAGCGTGGTACTGATGTGATGATTGCAGGTAAGGTTGCAGTGGTTTGTGGCTATGGTGATGTCGGTAAAGGCTCAGCAGCAGCACTGGCTAATCACAAGGCAAGAGTGATTATTACAGAAACCGATCCAATCTGCGCACTGCAGGCATTGATGGAAGGCTATGATGTTATGACTGTTGAGGATGCACTGTCCTATGGGGATATTTATGTGACCACAACAGGAAACTGTGATGTACTTACGACCGAACACATGTCTAACATGAAAGACCAGGCAATTGTCTGTAACATAGGCCATTTTGATAATGAGATTCAGGTTGATGCACTTAACAAGATGGATAATGTGAAAAAGGTCAACATCAAGCCACAGGTAGATGAATACCAGTTCCCTGATGGGCATTCTATATATGTGCTGGCAGAAGGCAGACTTGTCAATCTGGGTCTTGCAACCGGTCACCCGAGTTTTGTCATGTCAAACAGTTTCACAAACCAGACACTTGCACAGATCGATCTCTGGGAGAGTCCAAAGGAAGTTGGTGTTTATCGATTGTCAAAAGTGCTGGATGAAGAGGTTGCAAGGTTACACCTCGAAAAACTGGGTGCCAAATTGACCAAGATGTCACAGGAACAGGCTGAATACATCGGTTTCCCTGTTGAAGGGCCGTACAAGCCAGAACACTACCGCTACTAAATAATTAAGTTATGGATGTTCTGAGGAGGGCTCCCGGGGTGGGAGTCCTTATTTAATTTCACTTAATCCATTCTGGATTCATGGTATGCATGAGCCAGGCGAATAGCAACAATCGACTGTATTTGTAAATATACTACATTAAATAACAATAGGAGGATCTACATGAACCAATACGGAAAACAGGATTTTGGAGATAATCCAATAGAAGTAAGGGAATCGGACCATTATGAGGAAGAGTATGTTCTTGGATTTGTTGATAAATGGGACGAACTCATCGATTGGGAAAGCCGTGCCGAGAGCGAAGGGGATACTATCATAAACATCCTGAAAGAAAGGGGTGTTAAGAAAGTACTCGATGTGGCAACAGGCACCGGTTTTAATTCGGTTCGTTTACTTCAGGCAGGTTTTGATGTCGTAAGTGCAGATGGCAGTGCAGAAATGCTTGTCAAGGCTTTTGATAATGCCCGTGATCATGGGTATTTGATGAGGACCGTTCAGGCTGATTGGAGGTGGATGAATAAGGACATCCATGACAAATTCGATGCTATTGTATGTCTGGGTAATTCATTTACACATCTTTTCGATGAAGGCGACCGCAGAAAAGCTCTGGCTGAGTTCTATGCGCTGCTGAAACATGATGGTGTATTGCTTCTTGACCAGCGTAACTATGATGCCATACTGGATGATGGTTATTCCAGCAAGCATGCCCATTATTACTGTGGGGATACTGTATCAGTCTATCCGGAACATGTTGATGAGGGGCTTGCCCGTTTCAAATATGAATTCTCGGATGGCTCAGTCTACAATCTCAATATGTTCCCCTTGAGAAAAGATTACACCAGGCAACTTCTGCATGAAGTTGGTTTCCAGGAAATAAACACCCTGGGGGACTTTAAAGAGACCTACAAAGAGGATGAGCCTGATTTCTTCCTCCATGTTGCAGAAAAAAATTAAAAAATATGGGAAGATGAAATCAACATGTCTGAAAACCAAAAAACCGCAGTAGATAAAGCACAGGAATATTACAATAGCGATGATGCCGACAATTTTTACTTTACCATCTGGGGCGGCGAGGATATTCATGTCGGTCTCTATAATTCAGAAGATGAACCAATATTTGACGCCAGTAGACGTACGATTGAAAGGATGGCATCAAAAATAAGTAATCTGGATAAGGATAGTAAGATTCTGGATATCGGAGCTGGTTATGGTGGAGCTGCCAGGTATCTGGCCAAAAAATATGGGTGTCAGGTCGTTGCTCTTAATTTGAGTGAAGTAGAAAATGAACGCGACCGAAAAATGAATGAGGACCAGGGTCTTGACCATCTTATAACAGTTGTTGATGGTAGCTTTGAAGAAATTCCCTATCCCGATTTCTCTTTCGATGTGGTGTGGTCCCAGGATGCAATCCTTCATAGTGGTAATCGTGAACAGGTTATCAAAGAAGTTGCTCGTGTGCTGAAAAGTGGCGGAGATTTTGTATTTACTGATCCGATGCAGACTGACGATTGTCCGGAAGGGGTCTTACAACCAATACTGGACCGTATCCATCTGGAAACCCTCGGTTCACCCGGTTTTTATCGGGAATCTGCCAAAAAGTATGGTATGAAGGAAATTGAATTTGAGAAACATGCTTCCCAGCTGCCGACCCATTATGGAAGAGTGTTGAAAGAAACTGAAAGTCAGGAAGATGAGCTCTCCAAAGTAGTCAGTCAGAACTACATCAATAATATGAAACAGGGCCTTAACCACTGGGTAAACGGTGGCAATAACGGATATCTGACCTGGGGTATATTCCATTTACGTAAAAAATAATTGGAATAATTACCTTTTTTTATTTTCATATGGATGGTCTATAATTCAAACTAGAATCATAATTTAGGAGTACATATAAATGGACAAAGCTTTAATTTGTGGATCTTTCGCTTTTGATAATATCATGGTTTTTAATGACCAGTTCAAGAATCATATTTTACCGGATAAAGTGCATATATTAAATGTGTCATTCCTTGTACCTGAACTGCGTCGTGAGTTTGGAGGTTGTGCAGGAAACATAGCCTACAATCTCAAGTTACTTGGTGGTAATCCTCTCCCAATGGGGACAGTTGGTACCGATTTTGAGAATTATGCGAAATGGATGGATGAGAGGGGTATCAACCGCGAACATGTGAATGTGGTTGATGACACATTTACAGCACAGGCTTTCATTACAACAGATATGGATGACAACCAGATAACTGCCTTCCATCCCGGGGCAATGAATTATTCCCATAATTATTCAGTACTTGATGTAAATGATCCTGCAGTGGGCATTGTAGCACCGGATGGCAGGGAAGGTATGATTCAGCACGCCCGGGAATTTGTGAGTGCTGGTATACCTTTCATCTTTGATCCCGGTCAGGGCCTGCCTATGTTTGATGGTGATGAATTAATGGAATTCATAGAGCAGGCTACCTGGTTGACAGTTAACGACTATGAGTGGCAATTGATTCAAGAGAGGACTGGCAAGAGTCAGGAGGAGATCTCTGCAAAGCTCAAAGCTCTTATAGTTACAAAAGGTCCGGAAGGTTCATTGATCTATAAAGACGGTGAAGTAATCCAGATTCCTGCCGCCAAACCAGCTGCTTTACAGGATCCTACGGGTTGTGGGGATGCATATCGTGCTGGCTTGCTTTATGGTCTAACAAATGACCTGGATTGGGAAACCACAGGACGGATTGCATCTTTGATGGGTGCTATAAAAATTGAACACCAGGGTACCCAGAACCATCATTTTAAGTTAGCGGATTTCAAGAGACGTTTCAAGGAATCCTTCGGTACGGTCTTTTAAAAAAATAGGACAAATCTCAGATAGAAGAAATTCTGGTGCATTAAACCATAATTTCTTCTTATTTTGTTTATATGGAGTTATTTGAATTTGTATTGCTGAGGTTGTTTATGTTGCAATTACATATGCAAATGAATTGAGAATTTTTGGGGTTATTTGTATTTTTAGTTGATTTACAATTGCGGGTTGTAATATTGCAATTTGTCGTGACCTTTATGGTTGCATTAATAAGGTTTAAGTATTTTACAGACAAAGCATATTCATTCGTCAGTTTTTTGTTTTTCCCAAACATTGTCGTTGTATTCCATTGTGTAGGATTGTGAAGAATTAGAAAGTTTAAGTATTTTTTAATAGAGTCATTATCAAATGAGGTATTGTATGATCGATGAGGAAATTATTGAATCTGGTGAACAAAAAATTGAGTGGGCCAGGAATCATATGCCTGTTCTTTCTATAATCAGGAAGGAATTCGAAGATGAAAAACCTCTGAAAGGTCACAGGATAGCAATGGCACTTCATGTAGAGGCAAAGACCGCCGTATTGGTAGAAACCCTTGCTGCAGGTGGGGCCGAAGTTGCTATTACCGGTTGCAATCCTCTGAGTACGCAGAATGATGTGGCTATGGCTCTGGATACGAAGGATAATATCGATTGTTTTGCAAAATATGATTGTTCCAGCAAGGAATATTACGGCTCTATTGACAGAGTACTTGATATCGATCCGGATATAACCATCGATGACGGTGCGGATCTGATTTTTAAGCTTCATACGGAAAGGACTGAACTTCTTGATTCAATACGGGGTGGGTGTGAGGAAACTACCACCGGGATCCATCGTCTCAAGGCAATGGAAGCGGAAGGGGCCCTGAAGATGCCGGTAATTGCCGTAAATGATGCTATGACCAAATTCCTTTTTGATAACCGTTATGGTACGGGGCAATCTTCCTGGGATGCGATCATGAGGACCACCAACCTGTTAGTGGCGGGTAAGACCGTTGTCATTGGTGGCTATGGCTGGTGTGGTCGTGGTGCTGCCATGCGGGCTTCAGGTCTGGGTGCAAATCTCATTGTGACTGAAGTGGATCCGATACGTGCTCTTGAAGCAAAAATGGATGGCTTCAGGGTCATGCCTATGCAAAAGGCTGCTCTTTATGGTGATATCTTTGTGATGACCACTGGAAATACTGATGTACTGAACAGGGATCATTTTGAGGTGATGAAAGATGGTGCCATACTTGCCAATTCCGGACACTTCAATGTGGAAATAAATCTGGAAGATCTTGTTGCATTGTCTTCTTCAGTAAGGGATGTCAGGAAAAATATCAAAGAATATACGGTAGGCGGTAAACACATTAATGTTCTTGCCGATGGCAGGCTGGTAAATCTTGCTGCAGGTGATGGTCATCCGGCTGAAGTGATGGATATGAGTTTTGCTAACCAGGCCCAATGTGCGCGTTATATTGCCGAGAATAAACTCGATGTAGGGGTGCATCCGGTGCCTCATGATCTGGATGTGCGTGTGGCCAGGCTCAAACTGAAATCTCTTGATGTCGAAATAGACTCATATTCTCCCAAACAGGCAGAATATATGGGTGGCTGGGAATGTGGTACATAAACAGATAACTTTGTAAAGTCGGAAAATGATGCTATATATACCTTGTTTGTAGTAGTGTTCTACTGCTTCTTTATTTTCCGCATTTATGGTTCATTTTTATGCGTTGGAGGCATTTGATTTTCGGTAGAAGTGCCCTCTACAATAAACCTTATATACAATGCCACTCATGTATTGGCGCTGCCTAAGGGTGGCATGAATGGTGTATGCGGCAAACATTGTGGGCTCGTAGCTTAGTCAGGCAGAGCGTCTGGCTTTTAACCAGACGGTCTAGGGTTCAAATCCCTACGAGCCCGCCACAAAATTATGGGAAACATTTACCTGCAGATTTTTTAGGAGGATATTATTTGAGTAAGTTCAGCCTGCTTGATCATGAATTCATTCCCCGTCATGAAATTATTGATGAGGATGAAATAAAATCTGTTCTTAAAGAGTATAATATTGGTAGGGAACAGCTACCTAAAATCAAGATAGAAGATCCTGTTATTAAAGAAATTGGTGCTGAAGTGGGAGACGTAGTAAAAATTACCCGCAAAAGCCAGACTGCAGGAGAGGCCCCCTATTATCGGTATGTAATTGAATGACATGCATAACTCATATTCGCCGGGTTCTGTCCCGTTCATTGATTTTGTTCTTACGCTTACATTCGCATGCGCTACGTTGTTTGTCTGAATATTCTATATTAACTTAAAAGAAGGTGCTAGCATCGCTTTGGATACCAGTTTTCTGTCGGAAGCCTATTTTACAAGGGATAAAATCGTACAACACCATATCGATTCATATAACAAGTTCTTAAACAGCGGTCTTCAGAAAGTTATCGATGAACAACATCTCATCGAGACTGACATTGAGGATATATACGTCAAGTTAGGCCGCATCAGAGTTGAAAAACCGGTTGTCAAGGAGGCGGATGGTGCAATTGAAAACCTCTACCCCAATGAGGCAAGACTCCGAAACCTTTCTTATTCTGCTCCTCTTTTCCTCGAAATGTCCGTGGTCAAAGGTGGAGAAGAATCCGAACCAAGGGAAGCCAAAATTGGACAACTACCGGTTATGATCAAATCCGAGATATGTAATCTTGTTGGAATCGATGATGAGGAAATGATCGAACACGGCGAGGATCCGCTTGATCCAGGAGGCTACTTTATCGTTAATGGTACTGAAAGGGTAGTTATGACCCTTGAGGATCTTGCGCCCAACAAGATACTGGCCGAAATCGGAGAGCGTTACGGGGATCGCATAGAAGTTGCAAAGGTTTTCTCCCAGCGCAGAGGCTACAGGGCACTTGTGGTGGTTGAAAGAGGCAGGAAAGCCCTGCTGGAAGTTTCTTTCCCCTCCATCTCCGGAAGGATTAATTTCATCACTCTTCTCAGGGCTCTTGGTATTGAAACAGATGAAGATGTCGTCAAGACGGTTTCAACAGATCCTGAAATAATGAAGTTCATGTTCGAAAACCTCGAAGAGTCTGAAGTAGATACAGTAGAAGAAGCGGTTGAGAAGATTGGTATGAGAGTGGCCTCCGGTCAGGCAAGCGAGTATCAGGTCAAGAGGGCAAATTATGTTATTGACAGGTATCTGCTTCCTCATCTTGGTAATGAACCGGAGGACAGGGTGGCAAAAGCCCATTTCCTGGGTCGCATGGCCGAATCATGTTTTGAACTGGCTCTTGACCGTCGTAGTGCGGATGATAAGGATCACTATTCCAACAAGCGCCTGAAACTAACAGGTGACTTGCTGGAAGATCTCTTCAGGGTGGCTTTCAACCGCCTGACACGTGATGTCAAATACCAGCTTGAAAGAGCAAATATGAGGAACAGGGAATTGAATGTTTCCACACTGGTCAGGGCAGATGTCCTTACAGACCGCCTCCAGCATCCACTTGCAACAGGTAATTGGGTTGGAGGAAGGAGTGGTGTATCCCAGTTGCTTGATCGTACTGATTATATTTCTACACTTTCCCACCTGAGACGAGTAATATCTCCACTTTCCAGGGCACAGCCTCACTTTGAAGCCCGTGATCTGCACTCTACTCAGTGGGGCAGATTGTGTCCTTCAGAAACACCAGAAGGTCCCAACTGTGGTTTGGTGAAAAATTTTGCCCAGATGGTGGAACTATCCACAGGGGCGGATGATTTCGATAAAGTGAAAAATGTGCTTTATGGTCTTGGTGTGGCACCGGCGCAGCTTCATGTGCCTGAAAAGATCCTTAAGTATTCCAATGAGCTAGGAACTGATGTAGAGGAACATGAAATGCCAGTAGATGATTTGATAAAATCCCCTGGTTATCAGGATATTACTGATGATAGTGGTAAGAAATCTCTCGGTAACGGGGGGGTGATTCTTGGTGACTGATGCCAAAGTATTCCTGAATGGTGAATTAATAGGCACGCATCCTGATCCTGTCAATCTTGTGGAAGATATTCGCAAGCAAAGAAGGGCCGGTATGCTTTCCAGGCAGGTAAATGTAGCCCTTTATGAAGATATTCATGAAGTGATCATCAATTCCGATATAGGTAGGGCAAGAAGGGCACTTGTAGTAGTAGAAAACGGCCTGCCTCTTGTTACTGAAGACCATATTGATAAACTCAAAAGCGGAGATTTGACGAGTGCAGATCTCATCAGGCAGGGTCGTATTGAATACCTGGATGCCGAAGAAGAAGAAAATTCATATGTGGCTCTCTACGAGAGTGACATCACTCCCAAACACACACACCTTGAAATAGATCCCTCTCTGATTCTGGGTATCTGTGCAGGTATGGTCCCTTATCCGGAACATAATGCATCCCCAAGGATTACCATGGGTTCGGCTATGATCAAACAATGTATTGGTGTGTCCACTTCCAACCTGAAACTCAGGCCTGATACCCGTGCACACGTGTTACATTACCCCCAGAAAGCACTCACACGCACGCAGACATGTGAATCAATTAACTTTGATGAAAGGCCTGCGGGTCAGAACTTCGTTGTGGCTGTAATGTCCTATGAAGGTTATAATATTGAAGATGCACTGGTTTTCAACAAAGGATCCATTGAAAGAGGCCTTGGTAGAAGCCACTTCCTCAGGACTTTTGAGGGCGAAGAACGTCGTTATCCCGGTGGGCAGGAAGATAAATTTGAGATTCCCGATTCGGAATACAGGGGTGCACGTAGTGCGGAAGCCTATGCGAACCTGGATGTTGACGGTCTTGTCAATCCGGAGACCACAGTTGGGCCTAATTCAGTATTGATCGGTAAGACCAGTCCTCCTCGTTTCCTTGAAGAACAAACGGATTTCGGTATCACCGTAGAACAGAGAAGGGAAAGTGCAATCACCATGCGTTCCAATGAAAGGGGTGTGGTTGATACTGTCCTTCTTACAGAATCCATTAACGGTACCAGGCTCACCAAGGTAAAGGTCAGGGATCAGAGGATTCCTGAGATCGGTGACAAGTTTGCTTCAAGGCACGGTCAGAAAGGAGTAATCGGACTTATAGTTCCATATCACGATATGCCCTTCACAGAATCCGGAATGGTTCCTGATCTTGTAATCAATCCTCATGCAATCCCTTCGCGTATGACAGTTGCACATGTTCTGGAAATGATCGGTGGTAAAGTAGGATCTGTAGAAGGAAGACGTATCAATTCAACTGCCTTTTCCGGAGAAAAGGAAGATGACCTGCGTTCAGGTTTACAGAAACATGGTTTTTCACACACTGGTAAAGAAGTCTTTTACGATGGTGTGACCGGTAAAAAGGTCCAGGCCGATATCTTTGTTGGTGTTATTCTTTATCAGAAACTGCACCACATGGTAGCATCCAAGATGCATGCAAGGTCCCGTGGTCCAGTTCAGGTTCTCACACGCCAGCCAACCGAAGGACGTGCCCGTGAAGGTGGTCTGCGATTTGGTGAAATGGAAAGGGATGTACTTATTGGTCATGGTGCAGCGATGACCCTTAAGGAACGATTGCTTGATGAATCTGATAAGGTTGAAGAGCTTGTCTGTAGTAATTGTGGCATGATCGCGACCTTTGATCGCAGGCGTAATGTGAGGTACTGTTCAAACTGTGGATCGGAAACGGACATCCACCGTGTAGAAATGAGCTATGCATTCAAGCTTTTGCTTGATGAAATCAAATCCCTTGGAGTAGCTCCGAGGCTCAGACTTGATGATGCTGTGTGATGGTGATATCAATGGATAATACTATACCCTCTATTCCCCAGAGAATTGGTGCAATCAGATTCGGTCTCCTGTCTCCACGGGAAATCCGTAAAATGAGTGTTACTTCTATTATTACTGCTGACACATATGATGACGATGGTTATCCGATTGACATGGGTTTAATGGACCTTAGACTGGGTGTTATAGATCCGGGTCTGAAGTGCAAGACCTGTGGAGGCAGAGCCGGTGAATGTCCGGGCCACTTCGGTCATATTGAACTTGTGGCACCGGTACTCCATGTAGGATTTAATAAGATAATAAGAAAAGTACTACGTTCGACCTGTCGTAACTGCAGCCATCTTCTTCTTGAGGACAAACAAAAAAAGGCCTATATTAATCAGTTTGCCAAACTGGATGTGATGAGTCACCTGCCTGATGATCTGATTAATAATGTATTCAAGGAAGCACGAAAGACCAAGATTTGCCCTTATTGTGGTGAAGAGCAACTTGAGATAAAATTCGAAAAACCCTCGGACTACATAGAGAATGATTACAAGTTGACACCTACTGAAATCCGTGATCGTCTTGAACATATCCCGGATGATGACCTGAAGGTCATGGGTATGGATCCTGTTTCTGCAAGACCTGAATGGATGGTTCTTACAGTGCTAGCAGTTCCTCCTGTAACAGTTCGTCCTTCTATCACTCTGGAATCAGGTCAGCGTAGTGAAGATGATCTAACTCACAAACTTGTGGATATTATTCGTATAAATCAGCGTTTTCAGGAAAATCGTGATGCAGGTGCACCACAACTTATTATAGAGGATCTCTGGGAACTGTTGCAGTATCACCTTACTACGTTCTTTGACAACGAAGTTTCAGGTGTCCCTCCGGCAAGACACAGGTCTGGTCGTCCCCTAAAGACTCTTACACAGCGTCTTAAAGGAAAGGAAGGTCGTTTCAGGGGAAGTCTTTCCGGTAAACGTGTGAATTTCTCTGCACGTACGGTTGTATCTCCGGATCCCAACCTTAGTATCAATGAGGTGGGTGTACCCTATGCAATTGCCAGGCAAATGACAATTCCTGTAAGGATTATCTCCAGAAACCTTGAAATGATGCGTGCATATGTTGCAAGAGGGGGAGAAACTCATCCTGGTGCTAATTATGTATTCCGTGAAGATGGTCGCAGACTCAAGATCACTGAATCCAACAAGGAAGAACTTGCTGAAAAACTTGAACCTGGCTGGACAGTTGAAAGGCAGATGCAGGATGGGGACATTGTTCTCTTTAACAGGCAGCCTTCTCTTCATAAAATGAGTATAATGGCACATAAGGTCAAGGTTTTGCCAAATAAGACGTTCAAACTTAATCCGTCTGTCTGTCCTCCTTACAATGCGGACTTTGACGGCGATGAAATGAATATGCACGTTCTGCAGACGGAAGAATCCCGCGCAGAAGCAAGCATTTTGATGCAGGTTCAGGAAAATATCCTGTCTCCTCGTTTTGGCGGTCCTATCATAGGTGGTATTCATGACCATATTTCAGGTATGTTCCTGCTGACGCGTAATGAAAAGATGATCAGTAAGAACGATGCTCTGGAACTTTTACGTAAATCAGAAGTACGTGAGCTTCCGGAGCCTGCAGGTTATAATGATGCAGGAGATCCTTTCTGGACTGGTAAACAAATTTTCAGCCAGATTCTTCCAAATGATCTCAATCTTGAATTTAAAGCCAATGTATGTTTCAAGTGTGATGTATGCAAGGGCAGGGATTGTGAGTATGATTCTTATGTGGTGGTTGAAAATGGTGAACTGGTGGCCGGAACTATCGATGAGAAAGCAATCGGTGCCTTTAAGGGCAAGATACTTGACTCCATTGTGAAAAGATATGGTTCAACGAAGGCTGCTCAGTTTGTGGACGATGTGACCCGGCTTGCGATTCGTGGTGTGATGCGTACGGGCCTTAGTTTCGGTATTAGTGATGAGGACATTCCTCGTGAAGCAAGACGGAATATCGATGAGGAACTGGAGCGTGCTGAAAACGAAGTTGCAGAACTTATTCAAGCTTATGAAGCAAAAGAACTTGAACCCCTCCCGGGTCGAACTCTCGCTGAAACCATCGAGCTTAAGATCATGCAATCTCTGGGTAAGGCGAGGGATCATACCGGTACCATTGCAGGAAACCATCTGGGTCTGGAAAATTCTGCTGTGATTATGGCAAAATCCGGTGCACGTGGTTCCATGCTGAACCTGACACAGATGGCAGCCTGTGTGGGTCAGCAGGCTGTGCGTGGTGAGCGTATCAGGAGAGGCTATGAAGGCCGTACACTGCCACACTTTGATAGAGGTGACCTTGGTGCAGATGCACATGGTTTCGTAAAGTCCAGTTATAAGAGTGGCTTAAACCCTACGGAATACTTCTTCCATGCAGTGGGAGGTAGAGAAGGTCTTGTTGATACTGCGGTGCGTACATCCCAGTCCGGTTATCTTCAGCGTCGTCTTGTAAACGCTCTTCAGGATCTCGAAGTACAATATGATCGATCGGTACGTGAAACACGTGGTGTTATTGTACAATTTAAGTACGGAGAGGATGGTATAGATTCCACCAAGAGCGATTATAACAGTGAGGATACGGTACATAACATAGTAAGTTCTGTTACTGGTAAGGAGGTGAAATAAATGGTACTTCAAGAAGCAACAATTGAAGGTATGGTCAAGGACTTACCTCTTCCCAGTGATGTAAAGCAGACTCTTATTAGTGATTCGGTTAAAGCGAGTGTAAATAAGAAACAGATGGAGGAGATTATTGAAAAACTCCTGGAAACTTATGATAAATCCTGCGTGGAACCCTGTGAAGCTGTAGGTGTTATTTCTGCACAATCGATTGGTGAGCCAGGTACACAGATGACAATGCGTACTTTCCACTATGCTGGTGTGGCTGAGATCAATGTTACACTGGGTTTGCCCAGGTTGATTGAGATTGTTGATGCACGTAAACGTCCCAGTACACCAATGATGACCGTCCATCTTGACAAAGAGTATCTCGAAGACAGGGATTTTGCAAACAAGATTGCCTGGATGATTGAAGCTACACATGTTGAGCACCTTGCCGATGTCACTACTGATCTTTCTAACATGCAGCTTGTTATTGATTTGAATGAAAAGGCTATGAATAAAAGGGAAGTAGGTATTGAATCGGTAATGGAGAAACTTGAGCATGGTCTTGGTGTTTCCGTTGTTCAGGCCAGTGAAGTTTCCAACCAGCTTCTTATAAAACTGAAAGAACCCTCCTATCGTGAGCTATTACAGCTTGCAAAGAAGATCAATACCATTACATTGAAGGGTATTGATGGCATCAAGAGAGTAGTTGTCAGAAAAGAGGATGGTGAATACAGGCTCTATACAGAAGGTTCCGAACTCAAGAAAGTTCTTGAGATTGATGGTATAGATCCCACAAGGACAAGCACCAATAACATCGGGGAAATCTATGAGGTCTTTGGAATCGAAGCTGCAAGAAATGCAATAATCAAAGAGGCTACGGATACCCTGCGTGAACAGGGTCTTGAAGTTGATGTGAGGCATATTATGTTGGTGGCGGATATAATGTCCTGTGACGGTGAAGTAAAACAGATAGGTCGTCATGGAATATCCGGTGAAAAAGCCAGTGTGTTTGCACGTGCAGCGTTCGAAGTAACTGTAAATCATTTGCTTGATGCAGGTTTGCGTGGAGAGGTTGATGAATTGAGTGGTGTTACTGAGAATATTATTGTCGGCCAGCCAATCAAACTCGGAACAGGAGATGTTCATCTCGTTTCCAGAAATCCTCTACAGGGATGAAACTATAACCAGAAACTAGATATAAGGAATCAGGTATTAAAGTACCAATCTTAAATTCAAAAGGGTTGATCTATATGGATATTAATGTTGATAAGGCATTGCTGAAAGTCATTAGGACAGGAGATGTTGTGGTCGGGGCAAACAGGACCATTGATGTAGCTACAAACGGAGATGCAAAAATGGTAGTAGTCTCTGCAAACTGCCCGGCATACATCAGGGAAAAGATCGAGGAAACAGATTTACCAGTACTTAAATACGCAGGTTCAAGTATGGATCTTGGAACTGTTTGTGGTAAACCGTACACTATCACCGCCATGGCAATCGTTGATGCTGGTGAATCTGATATTATAGGATTAGTTTAAAATAGAGGGTGTTTTATTTTTGAGTGATATCAAACTTTCAACAGATGCTATCAGATATATAGCCCTGTTTGAAAGTATGACCGGGGCGCCCATTAAGGATTGTCTTATAGACGATGATCGAATTATCTGCGTGGTCAACAATGGCGATATGGGTGCTGCAATCGGGAAGCATGGAGATAATATTAACCGCTTCAAAAAAGCAGTCGACAAGCACGTGGATTTAATAGAGTATTCCGATGATCCGGTAACCTTCATCAAGAACGCATTTGGCACGATTCCTACAAAATCTGTAGAAATCAGCGATAAAAACGATAAAAAGGTTGCCTATGTTGAGGTTTCCAGTATGAATAAAGGTCTGGCTATCGGGAAAAGCGGTCGAAATATTGATAAGATAAAAAGGATTGTAAACCGTCATCATGATATCGAAGATTTAATATTACAATAATCCGGGTTTCAAATATTTAACTCATCTATTGGAGGATACTAAATGACAAATGGAAAATATGCAGCTCATAAACTTAAAGCGGCACGTAAAAATGCAAGGTGGAAAGATACTCGTTACAGCAGGCGAACCCTTGGACTTAATGTAAAGTCTGATCCTTTATCAGGAGCTCCTCAGGGGCGCGGTATTGTGCTGGAAAAGGTAGGTATTGAAGCCAAACAGCCCAACTCTGCAATCAGGAAATGTGTAAGGATTCAATTGATCAAGAACGGTAGGCAGGCTACTGCTTTCTGTCCCGGGGACGGTGCCATCAATTTCATTGATGAACATGACGAAATAACAGTGGAAAGAATTGGTGGACGCATGGGTGGTGCAAAGGGTGATATTCCCGGTGTGCGCTTTAAGGTCACAGCTGTTAATAACGTAAGTTTGAATGAGATGGTCATCGGCAAAAAGGAGAAGCCAAGGAGATAATTCTTATGAATAAATTATTCGGTAAATGGGATATGACTGAGGTTGAAGTTGCCGATCCCGGTCTCAGAAGGTATGTGAATGTCGATCCAATTGCAATCCCCAACACGGGTGGCAGGCACGCAAGACAGCAGTTCAATAAGTCCGATCTTTCAATTGTTGAAAGACTTATTACCAGTCTGATGCGTGGAGAGGAGAATACAGGTCAGAAGCAGTGCACAATGACTGCTGTAAAGGAAGCTTTTGATATTATCCATTCCAAAACGGACAAAAATCCTGTTCAGGTACTTGTTGAGGCAATTTCCCATACTGGTCCAAGGGAAGAGGTAGTACGTCTTAAATACGGTGGAATCTCTGTACCAAAAGCTGTGGATACCGCTCCTCAGAGAAGAGTAGACTCTGCACTGAGGTATATTGCTATGGGTACCAAGCAGACAGCTTTCAAATCCAAACGTTCATTTGCCAGCTGCCTTGCGACAGAACTTATCGCAGCATCAAACGGGGATGCAAAGTGCTTCTCTGTGAACAGGAAAGATGCAAAAGAAAGGGTTGCAAAGGCTGCACGTTAATCTTATATTATAGTGAATTACTGCGTAGGTTGTAGTTATGGGACGAAGGAAAAAAATGGTAGAGCGTGTTAAAGCGCTTATGAGTAATCCCGATATGATCCGAAATATCGGTATTGTAGCACACATCGATCATGGTAAAACCACTTTATCAGATAATCTTCTGGCAGGTGCAGGGATGATTTCCCAGGACCTCGCTGGAAGGCAACTTTTCATGGACTCTGATGAGGAAGAACAGGAAAGAGGTATTACCATTGATTCAGCTAACGTTTCAATGGTGCACGAATATGATAACAATGAATACCTCATTAACCTCATAGACACCCCGGGTCACGTTGACTTCGGTGGCGATGTTACACGTGCCATGCGTGCAGTGGATGGTGCTGTTGTTGTAATAGATGCTGTTGAAGGCACAATGCCACAGACTGAGACTGTTCTGAGGCAGGCACTTAAGGAACACGTAAGACCTGTACTTTTCATTAACAAAGTTGATCGCCTGATTAATGAACTTCAGGAAGGCGGACAGGAGATGCAGATGCGTCTCGGGAAGCTTATTGATCTTGTTAACAAACTCATCAAAGGTATGAATGAGGAACGTTATAAGGCCGGCTGGAAAGTCGATGCTGCAGGCGGTACTGTTGCATTCGGTTCAGCTCTTTACAACTGGGCAATCAGTGTTCCAATGATGCAGAAGACCGGTGTAAGTTTCAATGACGTTTATGAATACTGCCGCAATGAAGATATGAAGACACTTGCTGAAAAATGTCCTCTCCATGAAGCAGTCAACGATATGGTAATCAGGCACCTTCCAAGTCCGATCGAGGCACAGGAAGGACGTGTCGGTGCCATCTGGCATGGCGATAAGACTTCTGAAATAGGCAAGTCAATGAAAGATGCCGATGCAAATGGAGATATTGCTTTCATGGTTACCGATATTGCAATGGATCCACATGCAGGTGAAGTTGCTACAGGAAGGCTCTTTAGTGGCTCCTTAACAAGGGGTATGGAAGTTAACGTTTCAGGAACAACCGTCAAAAACAGAATCCAGCAGGTTGGTGTGTTTATGGGTCCTGAAAGGTTGGAAGTGGAAAAGATTCCCGCAGGCAACATTGCTGCTGTAACTGGTCTCAAAGATGCTATCGTAGGTTCTACTGTCACAACCCTGGAAGATATGATGCCATTTGAAAGCATCCAGCATGCAAGTGAACCTGTAGTAACAGTGGCTGTTGAAGCCAAACATATGAAGGATCTTCCAAAATTGGTAGAGGTCTTGCGTCAGGTAGCTAAAGAGGATCCAACTCTTCAAATAAAACTTGACGAAGAAACCGGTGAGCATCTTCTTGCAGGAATGGGTGAGTTACACCTTGAAGTCATAGGTCACAGGATTGAACGTGATAAGGGTGTAGAAATCACTACCACCCCTCCAATCGTTGTTTACCGTGAATCTGTAAAATCTCATGCAGGTCCTGTTGAAGGAAAGTCCCCTAACAGGCATAACAGGTTCTATATCGAGATTGAGCCACTTGACCCTGAAATCATCAAGCTTATCAAGGACGGCGAAATCAACATGAGGATGCCCGAGCTTGAAAGAAGGGAACTGCTTATGAATGCCGGTATGAGCAAGGAAGAGGCCAAAGGCCTTGTGGATATTTATGAAAGCAATATCTTCCTTGACATGACCAAGGGTATTCAGTACCTGAACGAAACAATGGAATTGATTCTTGAAGGTTTCACAGAGGTTATGAAAGAAGGTCCTCTTGCCAGGGAACCATGCATGGGTGTAAAAGTCAAACTCATGGATGCCAAACTTCACGAAGATGCTGTCCACCGTGGTCCTGCACAGGTAATTCCTGCATCAAGACAGGCTATTCAGGCATCAATGCTTCTGGCAGGAGATGTTCTCTTCGAACCGTACCAGAAAGTATTTATCCAGGTGCCACAGGAACAGATGGGCGGCGCAACCAAAGAAATACAGGGTCGCCGTGGAATCATAGTGAATATGACATCTGAAGGTGACACTACAGTGATCGAATCCAAGGCTCCGGTATCAGAGCTTTTCGGTTTTGCAGGTGACATACGTTCTGCAACCGAAGGTCGTGCCATGTGGAGTACTGAATTTGCAGGATTCGACTCTCTGCCTGCCAATATGGTTGCAGAGATTGTGAACGAGATAAGAGAAAGGAAAGGTCTCAAGGCAGGCGTACCACAGCCTGAAGATTTCCTTAGTATGTGAGAAGGGAATTCCCTTCTTACTTTATAATGTCGTTAGAAAGATTTAAACCTATTAACGACTATTACAGACAAAAAACCCTATAATTACATCAAATTAGAAGGAGAATCGATATATGGCAGACAAACCACATATGAACTTAGCAGTTATCGGTCACATCGACCACGGAAAGTCCACTCTTGTCGGTAGGCTTATGTACGAAACCGGTGCTATCCCACAGCACATTATCGACAAATTCAGAGAAGAAGCAAAAGAGAAAGGAAAAGAATCCTTTGCCTTCGCATGGGTGATGGACTCTCTCAAAGAAGAACGTGAGAGGGGTATCACTATTGATATCGCTCACAAGAGGTTTGACACCGACAAGTACTACTTTACAATCGTGGATTGTCCAGGTCACCGTGACTTCGTTAAGAACATGATCACCGGTGCATCCCAGGCAGATGCCGCAGTCCTTGTGGTAGCAGCAACAGACGGTGTAATGGCACAGACAAAGGAACACGTTTTCCTTTCCAGAACCCTCGGTATCAATCAGCTCATTATCGCTGTCAATAAGATGGATGCAACTGACTACAGTGAGGACAAGTACAACCAGGTCAAAAAGGACGTATCCGAACTTCTGGGTATGGTTGGTTTCAAGGCTGCAGATGTCCCATTCATTCCAACTTCTGCCTTTGAAGGTGACAATATATCTAAGAACAGTTCCAACACTCCATGGTACAACGGTCCAACTATCCTCGAGTGCCTGAACAATCTGCAACTTCCAGAAGCTCCAGATGATCTGCCTCTCCGTGTACCTGTACAGGATGCATACACAATTTCCGGTATCGGTACAGTACCTGTAGGTCGTGTAGAAACCGGTGTAATGAAGAAAGGCCAGATGGTCACTTTCATGCCAAGTGGAGCAAGCGGTGAAGTAAAGTCAATTGAGATGCACCACGAAGAAGCAAACGAAGCCAGACCCGGTGACAATATCGGATGGAACGTCAGAGGTGTCGGTAAAGCCGATGTCAGGCGTGGGGATGTCTGTGGTGAATCCAAGAATCCACCAACAGTCGCTGATGAATTCACAGGTCAGGTTGTTGTTCTGCAACATCCATCCGCAGTCACAATCGGTTACACACCTGTATTCCACTGCCACACAACCCAGACTGCCTGTACACTGATGTCCATTGACAAGAAACTGGATCCAAAATCCGGTCAGGTCAAAGAAGAAAACCCAACCTTCATCAAGGCTGGTGACGCAGCAATCATAACAGTCAAGCCAACAAGGCCAATGGTCATTGAACCTGTCAAGGAAATCCCACAGCTCGGAAGGTTCGCTATCCGTGATATGGGTATGACCATCGCTGCCGGTATGTGCATGAGTGTTAAAGAGAAAAAGTAAACACTCAATTTACCCTTTTTAGGGGGAAAATGAATAATGGCACAGAAAGCAAGAATAAGACTGTCGGGAATTGATCCGGTAAATCTGGACGGTGTCTGCGATCAGGTAAAATCCATCGCTGACCGTACAGGAGTAAGTATAGCCGGGCCTGTCCCGCTGCCCACCAAAAAAATGGTGGTACCAGCACGCAAAAGCCCAAGTGGTGACGGAACCGCTTCCTGGGATCACTGGGAAATGCGTGTTCACAAACGCCTGATCGACATAGCTGCAGATGAGCGTGCTCTCAGGCAGCTAATGCGCATTCAGGTGCCCAAGGACATCAATATTGAAATAGTTCTTCAGAATTGAGGGGATTTCCCTCTCCTTCTTTTGTTTTTAATTAATTGTCATTTCTCTGTTAATGTATAGTTTCACACCGTTAATTATATTTATTAAATTTACTTCTTATCCTGAGTGATTTATATGTCAGAAGAAATAAAGGATGAAACCGAAGGTAAGGTCTATAATGCATTAAAAGAAAGCGGCAAACCAATGAGATCTGGTGATGTTGCCGAGGCTACAGATATTGATAAGAAAGTGGTCAGCAACACAATAACCAAACTTAAGAAAAAAGGACTAGTATGTTCCCCTAAAAGGTGCTATTACGCTGCGTCTGAGGAATGATTAACTTTCCCAGCGCATTTCTTTTCTTGGGATTCGTACCATAAAAGTACTTCCCATTGAAGGATGACTTTTCACGGCCACTTTTCCATTGTGCATTTCTGTGAATTTTTTAACCAGTGCAAGTCCAAGTCCTGTGCCCTGGTACTTTCTGGTGCTGGAAGAATCCGCCTGTGTGAAGGGTTCAAAAATCCTGTGAATATCAGTTTCATTGATGCCAATACCTGTGTCGATTACATCGATCTCAAGCTCAAGTGAGCTGAGTGCGGATCTGACAGTGATTGTTTTTCCTTCTGGTGTAAACTTAAAGGCATTATCCACGAGATTATAAATTATTTCCTCAATTTTATCCGTATCTACATACATAATATCTTTTTCATTATCGATGGTGAAATAGACAATTGCCCCTCTTTTGGCTTCCATATTTTTGATTTTTTCCCGGATTTCTTTCATGAAGGGCACAAATTCAACTTTCTGAACCTTCATTTCCATCTTGCAGGTTTCGATTCTTGAAATATCAAGTAGATTATTAATCAGATCAAGCAGGTGACGTCCGTTTTTTGATACGTTTGTCATATATCTTTTCTGTTTATCATTAAGATTTCCATACCTTTCCGTGAGAACAACATCTGTAAATCCAATTACTGAATTTAATGGGGTCCTGAGTTCATGACTCATATTGGCTATGAATTCACTTTTTGTACGGTTGGATGATTCTGCAAGGAGTTTTGCTTTTATCAGGGTTTCCTCTGTTTTTTTCTGGTTGGTTATGTCCTCACCTGCAAGGATTATACCATCTATATTTTCATTTTCATCTGAGAAATATGAGAAATTCCATAAGTAGTTTCTCAGATTTCCCCTGTTATCAAAGAGGCTGAATTCACAGTGTTCTTCATTTATCTTTCCGTCAAGCAGGCTTTTGCATACTTCCCTGATATGATTTTTTTCCTTTTCGGGAACAAAGGTTTCTATAAGATCCCTGCCGTAAATTTCAACCTTTTTCATCCCGGTACATTCGGAGGCTTTCTTGTTAGCCAGACTTATTTTGAGATTCCTGTCTGCTACAAAGATAATTATTCCGGCGACATCAAGATATTTCCGGGCCTTGTCTTTTTCGGATTTTAGTTCTTTCTCAACCTGCTTGAGTTTCTGGATATCGACCATCACTCCGCTTATACCTGCAAGTTCGCATTTATCGAAAATAGGTTTTGAGGATGTGTGTACGTATTTTATATTATCCCATTTGTCAATTATACGGAACATGTAAGGGTTGTGGATTCCTTGGATGGTTCTTTCTATATCCTTCTGTAGGCCGGGTAGGTCCTCGGGGTAAATGTATTGTGTATATGATGTGCCGATGACTTCCTCTACTTTATACCCTGTCATTCTTTCAATTGCCGGGTTAATGTATGTGAAGTCTCCTCTGGTATTTATGGAAAAGATGACTTCGTTTTGATTTTTGACAAATTTGTTGAAAAGATCATCTCTTTTTGAGACTTCTCTTTCCAAATCGAGTATACGTTGCTTTAGTAAATCTATATTTTCTCCGCCAGGTTCTTCCATTTCGCTCTCTGTTATGAAAATACAATCTCTCCTAGAATACAATCTCCCCTAGTCATCACTTCGCCCAAAATGATCCCTCTTGCTCTATCTTCCATATGAGATATTGTGTATGATAATTATTATTCAGATAACATATAAATTCATCTATTTATCAGGATAAACTTTATATCCATCGCTAATCAATAAAAGCGAATCTGGTGGACCTGTAGTGTAGAGGATATCACTTTAGCCTCCGGAGCTTAAAACCCGGGTTCGATTCCCGGCAGGTCCTTAAAAATGAGATGCCTGTTTTTACAGGCCGTACAGTTCACATAGGGCATTCTTTATTTTCTTAAAGAGATGGATCCTGTATACATCTGTATTTTTGATGTCAAATATGACAACTCCCTGAGTATGCCATGAGACGTTTTCAATCAGGCCCAATTCGTCCATTTCATCCACAAAGAATCTGGCCTTGCTGTAATTGAGATTATTTCTCCAGTCCCCAACCTGCATCTTAGATTCGCCACTTTTTTCAAGTTCGAGTTCTTCCAGACCAAACTTGTATATTTCAAACCATTGAATATCTTCCTTGGTGGCTTTTATCCTTCCCTTCTTGGTATCTTCTTTGAGCATTTTGATAACCAGATCTATATCAGAAGGAGTTATCGTGCAATCATTGATTTTATTCAGATAAAGGTCGATTTCTTCCATATTGTTACCTCGTTTTCTTTTTTCTTTATGTGAGGTTTGTATTTTATGCAGTATAAGTATTTCTTAACTCAATCAGGGAAAAGCACATAAATCTTACTGTTTGAAAACCTATTTACTTTCTGGGTATCAATTCTGCTTTTTTACTTTGGTTGTTCATATTATAAATGCAGAATAGATTTTATTTACGACTATCTAATTCTTCATCAGTCACATTATTTTTAGGTCTGAGTATACGGTATGTGTCATAAATCACCTTTGTACAAAGAATGGTGACAATTATTGTTGAAATTATTACTACAATTAAATATAGATTCATATTTCATCACGACTACTTAAACATAATTAATATGATTAGTAGCCTGGTTCCTTTTAATTGTATATATAGAAGATTAAATGGAAGTCTTTAGGGAAACTCAGAATAAACGTGTCTATATAGGGTATTTAGATATTGATTTTGTGTAATTTGAACATGCTATAGATGAAAGTCTCTTTTAACCATCATTATTTATATTTCAGGTTTCAACATTATTACAATGGCTTTTTGCTTAATGGTGTTATTTTAGGGGGAATCATTATCGTCGATATAAACATAAAAATAGGTGGAGAAGCCGGTCAGGGCATCCAAACCATAGGATCGGTTCTTTCAAGGACATTTGTAAGGGATGGTTTCTATGTTTATGGAAATCAGTTCTATCTTTCCAGGGTGCGGGGCGGACACAATTATTTCCACATAAGGGTGAGTGATCACCCTATATATGCACTGGATGAAAAGATAGATGTATTGGTGGCCCTTGACAACCAGACAATTCCTGAGCATATTGAAGAGGTCAAAGAAGGCTTTGTGCTTGCTGATGAATCCATTGTCGGGGACAATGTGAGTGAGAATACAGTATCTGTTCCTTTCACAGAAATCTCAAAGGATGTAAGTGATAAAAAATTATTTTCAAATACCGTTGCTGTAGGAGCTGTATTTGGCCTGCTTTGCTATGATCTTTCAACACTTAAAAAGTTCCTTTCCGAGACTTTCAAAAGGAAAGGTGATGAGGTTGTAGAGAAAAACATAAAGGCAGCACAAGCAGGTTATGATTATGTGATAAATGGTAAATTTGAAGGGATTTGTAACTATAATCTCAACCCACAACCGACTAAAAGGCGGATTTTGATAAATGGTAACGACAGTGTAGGAGTGGGTGCCCTTGCTGCAGGAGTGCAATTCCTTTCGGCTTACCCCATGACCCCTTCAACTGGTGTCATGACCCGTGTGGCAGCACATGCAGATGATTTCAATGCTGTTGTGGAGCAGGCCGAGGATGAGATCGCTGCCATAAATATGGCCATAGGAGCATCCTTTGCAGGGGTGCGTGCCATGACTACTACCTCAGGTGGAGGTTTCTGCCTGATGACAGAAGGACTGGGTCTCTCCGGCATCACTGAGACACCGGTTGTCATCTTTCTGGGCCAGCGTCCCGGGCCTGCTACAGGCCTTCCCACAATGACCGAACAGGGGGACCTTAATTTTGTGCTCCACGCGGCACAGGGTGAATTTCCCCGTTGTGTGCTTGCCCCTCGTACGGCAAAAGATGCCTTCAACCAGACAAGACGGGCATTTGACATAGCTGATAAATACCAGATACCGGTCCTGATATTGAGTGACCAGCATCTTGCAGATGGTCTCTTTACCTATGAGAGGTTTGCTACATCCGACCTGAAGATTAACAGGCATCTTCTGGAAGACCGGTTTGTGGGAAGTGACTACCAGAGATATACAATTACCGAATCAGGTATATCACCGAGGGCTATACCCGGCCAGAACGGTGCACTGGTGGTTGCAGACAGTGATGAACACAACGAAGCAGGTCGTATCGATCAGACTACTGGTAACCGCATTCGTATGAATGAAAAACGTCTGCGCAAGGTAGATGGCCTTACGGATGAAATGCAGATGCCAGTTATTCATGGTATAGACGGAGCAGATATTTCCCTGATAGGCTGGGGATCTACCTATGGTTCTCTTGCAGAGGCAGTTGATATCCTGAATCGTGATGAAGTATCCATAAATTTGATTCATTTTAGTGATATTTATCCATTTTCTCATGATACTGTCAGTTTACTGGATGGGCTGAACACCACTATATGTGTGGAAAATAATGCAACAGGCCAGTTTGCACGCCTGTTGCGGGCTGAATTAGGATTTGAAGTTTCCAAAAAGATGTTAAGATATGATGGCTTGCCCTTTACACCACAATCGGTTATAAGGGAGCTTAAAGGAATGGGGGTGATCTGAAATGGTAACAATGGACGATTATAAAGACGGTGAAACGGAATGGTGTCCCGGGTGTGGTAATTTCAACATACTTGAGGCTGTGAAACGCTCTCTTGTGGACCTTGGTAAAAAGCCCCACGAAGTTTTGATGGTATCAGGAATCGGCCAGTCGGGTAAATTACCTCATTACCTGAAATGCAATACATTCAACAGCCTTCATGGCAGGACCCTGCCTCCGGCTACTGGAGCAAAAGTTGCCAATCCTGTACTCACTGTGATTGCTGTAGGTGGGGACGGTGACTCCTATGGTGAGGGAGGAAACCACTTCATACATGCCATACGCCGCAATCCCGATATTACTTTGATAGCACATGACAATCAGATATACGGTTTGACCAAAGGCCAGGCTTCCCCTACAAGTGAATTGGGCATGAAGACCAAGGTGCAGACGCATGGTGTTCTACATACCCCTTTCAATCCTCTCGCAGTTGCTATCTCCCTGGATTGTCCCTTCGTTGCACGAGGATTTGCCGGTGATGTCGATCATCTTTCATCATTGCTCTCACAGGCGATTTCCCACAAGGGATTTTCCCTTGTGGATGTTCTTCAGCCTTGTGTTACCTTCAATAAACTCAATACATACAAGTGGTATCATGACCGAGTTTACAAAATGGAAGATGATGGGCATGATCCTGCAAACAGGATGGCAGCCTTTGAGAAAGCTCTTGAATGGGGTGACCGGATTCCCACAGGTGTGTTCTATAAGCGGGATTCAGAGCCATTCGAGTCCAAACTGGATGTACTGAAAAGCGGGCCACTTATAGCAAAACAATACGATTCCGCAAAGCTGGACCGTGTGTTTGAGAATTTTTCCTGAGGGTAATCATGAGTTCCAATACCAACAGACTTGCCCGGGAAAGCAGTCCCTACCTGAGACAACATTCCACAAATCCTGTTGATTGGTATCCATGGTCAGAAGAAGCTTTTGAGCAGGCAAGAAGGAAAAATCTCCCGGTCTTTCTTTCCATTGGTTATTCAACATGTCACTGGTGTCATATAATGGCAGAGGAATCCTTTGAAGATGCACAAATTGCCAATCTTTTGAATTCCAATTTCATACCTGTAAAAGTAGACAGGGAAGAGAGGCCGGATGTCGATGAGTTCTACATGGAAGTCTGTCAGGCAATGAACGGAAGTGGTGGCTGGCCTCTGACCATAATTATGACGCCTGAAAAAAAGCCTTTTTTTGCAGCCACTTATATTCCAAAAGAAGCGGCAATGGGGCAGATGGGCTTATCCGATCTGTTGATGCAGGTTACAAATATCTGGGAATATAAAAGGGATGAGATAAGACAGCAAGCGTCTCAGCTGGTTTCAGAAATCAATAATATACCTGCCGGAAAGGAGCCTGTATCCCTGTCTATTCTGGAGGATGCTTTTTCCGCCCTTTTAGGTATGTTTGACTGGAGAAATGGAGGTTTTGGCCCGGCTCCTAAATTCCCTTCTCCTTCGATTCTTATCTTTTTGCTCAATCGCTGGAAAACGGATGAAAGGCCTCAGACCCTCAAGATGATAGAAAACACCCTGTCTTCAATGGCAGATGGTGGAATTTACGATCATCTGGGTGGAGGTTTCCATCGCTATTCTACAGATGCCAGCTGGAATATTCCCCATTTCGAGAAAATGCTCTATGACCAGGCAATGCTTGTGGTTGTTTATCTCATGGCTTATCAGGCAACAGGGAATGTGCATTACAGGGCTGTGGCTGATTCAACAATTTCCTATATGGGGACAGTACTTCATCATCCAGAAGGTGGATTCTATTGTGGGGAAGACGCTGACAGCGAAGGTCAGGAAGGTTTATTCTATCTATGGTCCAGAGGCCAAATCGAAGACCCTGTTGGGAAAGAGAATAGTGATTTTTTCCTGCATTTCTATGATATTATTCCTCTGGAAAGCGAATCTGAAAATGCAGGAGTATTGCGCCGGAATGAATATGATATAAATGAAACTTCAAATGCAAAATTAAAAGAAATAAAAGCACACCTTTTATCCCTTCGTAGTGAAAGGATAAGGCCGTCTCTTGATAATAAGATTCTTACAGACTGGAACGGATTTGCAATAGCTGCTCTTTCAATGGCTTCCAGGATTTGCGGGGATATTTCGGCTCTCGAGAAAGCCAAAGAAGCTGCTTCGTTTATTTTCTCCTGCATGCGCAGAGATGATGGAAGGCTTTATCACCGTTTCCATGAAGGCAATTCTGGAATTGATGGATTTCTGGATGATTATGCTTTTCTGGCATGGGGTTTGATCGAACTTTATGAAGCTACATTTGAGACAAAATATCTGGACACAGCAATTGAAATTGTGGATATGATGGTTGACATGTTCTATGACGCAGAGCAGGGTGGATTTTTCTTCTCTGCATCAGATGTATCTGACATCCCTCACAGGACAAAAAAAGTCTTTGATGGCCCCTATCCAAGCGGGAATTCAGTGGCTGTATACAATCTCTTCTGGTTATTCCATATTACCGGCAATGTGCGCTACCGTGAGTTAGGCCGGGAAACCCTGTCGGCTTTTGGTGGAATGCTGAAGCGTTCTCCACCGGCCTATAGTTATATGTTAACCGGTCTTATGCTTGGAGTAGAGTCCAACCTTGTGGTAATAGTTACAGATTCTGGTAAAATCGGATTTAAGGAAATGATGGATGTTGTAAGGAAAAATTATCTTCCCAAAACAATATTGTTATTGAAAAACCCCGAATCTGCCAGAGATCTGGCCAGGATTGCTCCTTATACACTTGATATGGATGTAAAAGAAGGGAGAACTACAGCTTATGTCTGCAAGGGACAAAGCTGCACTCCTCCGGTCAACGACCCCCGGGAATTGGAAAGCCTGTTGTTTTGATTGCTTAAAAGTACAGGGCATCTTTTGGACAGGCTTCTACACACCGGCCACATTTTATGCAGTCGGGATTATTGCCTATATCCCTGACCGTCAGTTCCATAGGGCAAACTTTTTCGCATTTCTTGCAATCTATACAAAGTTCATGTGCCATTTTAAGCTGGTAGCGGTTTCCTCCGATTATTCTTTGTGCAGTTCCCATCGGGCATACCGTACACCAGGCCCTGGAATTGTAAAATCCTCCCAGCATAATTGCCAGTGTAGTTGTTACAATACACATTGACACTAGTACGACTCCGATTTTTTCGAACATATTCTGTGTGGCAAATATCACTGATATCCTGTATATCATTACTGTCATCATAAGTACCAAGAGAGGGATTCGCACCCAGAAACTTTTGAGGATATTAGGTATATCCTGTTTTCTTGATACTTTACTGAGTACGAAATCATACAGGCTTCCGCGCGGACATAGGTTGCCGCAGAACCAGCGTCCTCTTAATACAGATGTAGCCAACAGGGTGATCATTACAACTGCCATCAGATATCCAAGATAAGGATACCACAATCCACCCAATGAGACTACCAGGACAAGCAGCCACAGATAACGTGTAATCTTCATCATTTTTACCATGCTTCCAATTCTTTATCGACTTTGTTTACCCACTTATGTACAATTTGCATAATAATTTCCTTTATTTCGTTTTTTTCCTTCAGTTTATAGATATAGGTGTATCCTCCACGATCCAGGTTTGTTTGGGACTTGGTAAGGATTTCTTTTTCATGTAATTTTTTAACGGATCTCTGAACAGTTGAAAGGTCAAGACCGGTATCATTGGCTATATCTTCGGTATTTACCCATTTTTCCGGAGTATCAAAGAATAACCCGATGACCTTCATATCGGCTCTTGTAAGGTTCAGGGCACATTTGATGACATCGTTTAAACGGAATTCTTTGCAGGCAAAGTCTATCATTCCAATACCTCTTTTAATTTACAGTACTGTTTATAAACCACAGCATATATAAACGCTTTTAACAACTGCTTTATATTGCCAAAAATCAGCAGTACTCATGGTATTACGAGATATATTTATCAATAATGTATATTATGAATTAGCAGGCGATTACCATGAGCGGTCGTGAATATATGCTAGGCAACGTTGCCATTGCCCGCGGTATTGTAGAAGGGGCTGTGGACGTTGTGTCCGGTTACCCAGGGACCCCTTCTTCTGAAATAGTGGATACTCTGGCTTCTATGAAAGAAAGGGACTTCTATATTGAATGGTCCGTAAATGAAAAGGTTGCAATGGAAGTGGCTTCCGGTGCCTCTATGGCAGGAGCTCGTTCCGTGGTTACCATGAAACACGTAGGTCTGAATGTAGCTGCTGATCCTCTGATGACTCTGGCATATATGGGTGTCAAGGGAGGCATGGTTATTATAGTGGCCGATGACCCTTCCTGCCACTCTTCCCAGAATGAGCAGGATACCCGCAGGTATTCCGTGTTCTCACAGATTCCCTGCCTCGAGCCATCAACCCCCCAGCAGGCCAAGGACATGATTCCTTATGCCTTTGAATTATCTGAAAAATATGAAATACCGGTAATCTTTCGCTCCACAACACGTATATCCCACGGGAAGTCGGATATAGAACTGGCTCCAGTCAGTCAGAAGACAGGTGAAATTAAATTTGAAAAGAATCCTGACCGCTGGGTAATGGTTCCTAAAAATGCGAGGGTACGACATCCTCACCTGCTCTCGATTCAGCAGGACATTCGCGGCGAGCTTGAAGTTTCCGGCTGGAATGAACTTTCCATAGAAGCAGAAAGTACTGTTGGTATCATTGCTTGTGGAACAGCTGCGGTTTATGCAAAAGAAGCGCTTGAAAGGCTTGGTATTACTGCTTCTTTCTTGAAGATAGGGACGTATCCAATTCCAGAAGACAGTGTTCGTCAACTTCTCGCGAAAACAGAACAGGTAATTGTGATAGAGGAACTTGAACCTGTTATTGAGGATCAGTGCAAGGTAATTGCAAGAGATGTAGAGTTTGAAACTGAAATCTTTGGCAAAGCAGATGGCCTTCTTCCCCGTACAGGTGAATTCAATGTTGATATTTGCATGGAGGGAATTGCTAAAGCCTTTGGAATTGATTCATGTGAATGTAAACCTGCAAACCAGGATATGGAACTGCCTGTAAGACCGCCTGCAATGTGTGCGGGTTGTTCCCACAGGGGTACTTTCCATGTCATGAAAAAAGTATTTGGTGAAGATGCGGTATTTCCCAGTGACATTGGCTGTTATACTCTCGGTATTCAGCACGGGACGGTGGATACCACTCTCTGCATGGGGGCCAGTATCAGTGTTGCTTCGGGAATCTATGATGCCGGTGAGAAAAAACCCATATGCTGTACAATCGGTGATTCTACCTTTTTCCACACCGGGATTAACAGTTTAATGAATGCTATCTACAATAAATCTGATATCACTGTACTGATACTTGATAACAGGACTACGGCAATGACCGGTCACCAGCCCAATCCGGGTATGGGTAAGACAGCAACCCGTGAACCAACCGTGGAGGTTGCGTTTGATAGATTGTGCAGTGCAATGGGTGCTGAATTCGTGGAAGTGGTTGATCCCTACGACATGGCCGCCACAGAGGATGTACTTGAGAGAGCAAAAGCCTATAAAGGGGTTTCAGTTGTGATAGCCAAACGTGCCTGTGTTATATCTGCAGCAAGGGAAGGTATAAGATACACTCCGTTCATGGTTGATACAGATCTCTGTAAAGGTTGCCGGAAATGCTTGAAATTTGGCTGTCCTGCAATTGAATTTGATGAGGTGTCCAAAAAAGCCTCCATAAATTCGATGTGCAGTGGTTGTGGATTGTGTATTGAAATATGCACTTTCAATGCTATCATGGAGGTGAAAAAATGACTTCCGATTTATCAAACTTTGATCTTGTGATAGCCGGTGTGGGAGGTCAGGGTGCTGTCAAGGTTTCCGATATAATAGGCAAGGCAGCGGTTTCTGAAGGGATGGATGTCCGGGCAGCAGAAACCCACGGCATGGCTCAGCGTGGTGGTTCTGTTGTGAACTATGTGAGACTTGGTTGTGACCTGGGTTCTCTTATACCCTGTGGCAGTGCGCACGGTATGCTGGCACTGGAGCCTGTAGAGGCAATGCGCTACATTCATGATGTTGCAAAGGACGGGATAGTTGTGATGAATAACTCTCCGATTTATCCGGTTACCGTTACATCGGGACAATGTACCTACCCTGATCCACAGGAAATAGTTACCAGACTTGAGAAAGATTACAGGGTTGTGGCCTTTGATGCTGTAGCCCTTGCCAGACAGGCCGGGAATATAAAAACCCTGAATGTCGTGATGCTCGGGGCAATTTCCTCTTATCTCCCTATCCCAGAAGAAACTCTGGTGGAATGTATAAGAAATATGGTACCCCCTAAGACCATTGATACCAACCTGAAGGCATTCAGGCTGGGCAGGGAAACAACAAGACAGTAACAACACTATCATGTACAATATACCGGTTTCGTGCTTTGACCTTGACCACACTCTGGATTGTGGTCAGGTATTTCGCTGGTCAAAAGAAGATGACTGGTGGCACGGTGTGATACAGGGAGATTATGTACATGCCTTCTATGAACAGGAGGCGGAGACTCTTTACATTGATTCCCGTCTCCCTGTTGAGTTTTTTGTAAAATACTTCAGGCTGGACGATGACCTGCCCTACATATTTTCTTCAATCGATCATGATTCCTATGTACACGAAGCAATATCAAAATACAGGGGATTGCGCCTGATTAGGCAGGATCCCTGGGAATGCCTTGTATCTTATATGATAGCAACTGCTTCGAATATTCCCCGTATAATGAAATCCATCGAGAAACTGTCCCGGCTGCTGGGGGAAGAAATTGTAGATGGAATTTATGCCTTTCCTGAAATATCTGCCCTGGCAGCTTGTTGTGGTGAGGATCTTTGTGACTGCAGTCTGGGTTTCAGGGCACGCCGACTTGTCAAAGCTGCCAGGATGATAGAATCAGGGGAGTTAGATCTGTACGGGCTGTATGATATGGATTATTTTCAGGCCAAACAGCAATTGATGAATATAGAAGGCATTGGAGATAAGGTGGCTGATTGTATCCTCCTTTTTTCCTATGGAAAAATGGAAGCTTTTCCCGTAGATACCCATGTTGATAAGGTCATCAGAAATTATTATTCCGATAGTTTTGAAGGACCTTATACCAAACCCAGAATGGCTGAATGGGCACGATCCTATTTTGGACATTACTGTGGTTATGCACAACAGTATCTTTTCTATCAGCACAGGCTTGAAGGGAAACTGGGTAGTGGAATGGATTAAAGGAATTCATTGAGTAAAGTCCGGTAGTCGGTATCCTTTATTTGCAGGATATTTTTCCCGGACAGGATTTCATACTCGTCTTTAAGGCTCTTTGAAACCTGTTTTCCCAGAGAACAGTTGTGAATTTCATTTTCAAGTAATGAAGAGGCAGTTGTATATTTGCGTGGGATTTCAGCTACATATTTCCCGTCTTCTATGTAGAATGCAAACACATCTGTTCTGTCGGTGTATTTCTCCCTGAACATTTCAGCATGTTGCTTAACCCATACTGGAGGACCCCTGTGTTTTTTGACCGTTGCAATCTGGGAATTTTCAAGTTCAATGATAAGTACGACATCCTTGCCTACCCATATACCACTTTTAATGAGTTGAAAGTCCTGTTTTTCAAGTAATGCTTCCACTGACTTTTGCATTTTGAAAAGCTGGGGATACAATATATCTTCTACAACTTCAGGAGTATTGAACTTCAGCGCAATTATGGAGCTTGTTCTTTTATTCATTCTCTGGATTATTTCTCCATCAGATAGCGGGGCTGCAATCTTCCTTGAAAAGTAGGATTCCCTTGGCTCTTCGAGGTATTGGCGGCAGAGATCAATGAAAAGGCAAAACTTATCAAGTGATAGAGCAGCGGCTACGTTTCTTCCTGCATCTGTGGGGTCAACCACCTGAAGAGGCTCGCTAAATTCCTTTGTAGGCTTCAGGAACTCTATTTTCTGATTCGGCTCCCATACTGATGCGGCTTCAAGCACGTTTTTGAAAGAGCCATAATGGATTATGAGCAGTTCAGTAAGATAGCCTGAGAAACCCCGGGTTTTCAGTTCTGAGCCATATGTTCCTCCGGCTTTCATGAACTGTTTGAGTAAAAGCACGTCATCCTCAAGGCCTTTGATCCTCTCTTTTATGAAACGGTTGTGAAAAGGCGTCCTGTCAACAGCTGAGATTATTCTGGAAGCATCGGTTACACGGTAGCAGGGGACGATATCTACATCAAAGCCGGCATAGTTCATTTTGGTGTAGGGGTGTTCTGCATAACCTTCCTCCCAGGATTGCCCTTCTTTTGCGAGTTCGTGGCCTATGAACAAACCATACTCTTCAAGTTTTTCCCGTGGAAGGGATGGGTCATAACTTATGAATATATCAAGATCATGTGTGCCGGTGATCCATGTATTGCGAGCAGCTGAGCCTACCAGCTGGACCTTCACATCGGTAATACTTTCTTTTTTGGCTATCTGGATCGCTCTTCTCATAAGATAACCGGCAGTTTTTTCCAGTTTTTCTTTTTCTTCCAATGAAGGTTTGATACGTTCCAGTACCTTTTGTTCAAGAGGCAGCATGTAAATCCTTTTGAGTTCTGTGTTTTTTAGTTATGTTATGTATGGCTTTTTGCAGCTGTTTTTTACTATATATTCTTTGAAGCTATATACTGTTTCTTTTATTGTTATTTTATAATATAAATAAACATAAAACTGTCTAACGATAAAAATTTATAGTTATCGATCTTCTCTTCTATGGATAACGGGAGTTTTACAGATGGAAAACTTGTGGGTGCAGTTTTAACTGTCGTTGTCTTTTTTGAGTTGATATTTGGAGGAAAATATGTTAAGTGAAAAGATGACCGATGCGCTGAACGAGCAAATTAACAGGGAAATGTACTCTGCTTATCTTTACATGGCAATGTCAGCTGCAAGTTCTTATAAAGGACTTGACGGCTTTTCTAACTGGTTCATGGTACAGTATCAGGAAGAAATGACTCATGCCATGCGCATATATGATTACTTGAATGAACAGGGAGCGCAGGTACAGCTTAAGGCAATAGAGCAGCCACCAATGGAATTTGGCACTCCTCTTGAGATGTTCAAAGCTACCCTTGAACATGAGCAGTTCATCACAAGATCAATAAATGAACTGGTCACTCTTGCAAATGAAGAGAAGGATTATGCAACAAACATATTCCTGCAGTGGTTTGTCACCGAACAGGTTGAGGAAGAAGGAAATGATAATGAGATAATCAGCAAACTCCAACTTGCCGGTGAAGAAGGCAACGGTCTGTTCATGATTGACAAGGAACTCGGGGCAAGGGCCTTTACCCCGCCTGCACAGGAAGGACAATAATCAGTTAAAGGAGGATTTGATATGGATATTGAAGAATTAATTAAAGGAAAAGTATCGGAAGGCAAAGAGAAACATGTACCCGATATTTCAATCGGCAAATCCCATGGTTCAGATGTGGAAGACCTTGTGACAGTCCATGTGGGAAAGGAAGTTGCCCATCCCAATACGATTGAGCATCATATTGTATGGCTTGAGTTGTATGGTGTGAAAGAGAACGGGCAGGTAGTGGACCTTGGACGTGCAGAGTTTGGCCCCTCTTTTACCGACCCTCTTGCAAGGTTTAAATTAAATGTTGCCGACTTCAAGGCTGTTTTCGCTATGTCCTACTGCAATGTGCATGGCCTGTGGCAGAACCTTATCGAACTCTGAGGATTGGTAAATTCATGGGCACAAATGCAGATGATGTAAAAGAAATCAAGGGTTTCCTTCCAAGGTCCATAAGGTATGCCCAGGACATAAATGAAGACTTCTCTGAAGCTCTTGCGTCCTTTTATACTGCTGTTTGGGAAGACAGGGAAGATGGGCTCTCCATGAAGGAGAAACACCTTCTTGTCTTTTCCATTGCCTGTTCCAATAATAACAGTGAAAGTGCAGTGAAAATTCTTGAAAGACTCAAGAAATTTGGGGCAACCCGTACTGAGATCACGGATTGTATGATGATCGCTGCCTGGACAGGTGGTATTCAGAATTTCACTGATTTCAGCAGGCAGGTATTAAAGCAGATGGATAAATTGGAATTTTGAAATAAGTGGGGATTAATTATGGAAGAAACAGAATCAACAAAAATGCCTCTTATAGGCGATGAAGCACCGAGTTTTAAAGCAACAACTACACAGGGAGAAATAAACTTCCCTAAAGATTACAAAGGCAAATGGGTAGTCCTGTTCAGCCATCCGGCAGATTTTACACCGGTATGTACTACCGAATTCATGACCTTTGCTACAATGGAGGATGAATTCAGGGAATTGAATACCGAACTCATCGGACTTTCCATTGACGGTATCCATGCACATATTGCCTGGCTTCGTACCATTAAAGAGAAAATCGAATACAAGGGTATGAAAGATGTAGAGGTCAATTTCCCTGTAATTGCGGATATCAAGATGGAAGTGGCGAAGAAATTCGGTATGGTCCAACCGGGTGCATCGGATACTCAGGCCGTACGTGCAGTATTCATTATCGACCCGAAGAACAAGGTGCGTGCAATCCTCTACTACCCACTCAGTAACGGACGGAACATGGATGAAGTCAAGAGACTTGTTATTGCCATGCAGAAATCCGATGCCGAACAGATTGCCACTCCGGCAAACTGGCAACCCGGTGATGACGTGATCATTCCACCACCTGGTTCATGTGGTATGGCAAAGGAGAGGGTCGAGACCAAAGAAGACGATAAGTATTGTCTCGACTGGTTCATTTGCTTTAAAAAGGATAAGAAGTAAGCAGGCATAGTCCTGCTTTCCTTTATAGGTAGCCTATGACTTTCAAAGATATATTGCTCGAGGAAAATGTTGGCGGATTTGACCTTTTCCTAAGAGCTCTTATAGGTTCGGTGGCAACGATTGCCCTGGCAATGGACCTGGTAGAAACTTATCCATGGAACTGGCTGGTTGCACTCGTGGCTTTGGCCGGACTATTTACGGCAATGACAAGGCACTGTACGCCCTACCATTATCTGGGTATCAATACCGCAAAAAATAATTATTCCAGCCCGATCTCTTCATCTGTAAGATAACATGCCGGGTCATCTGCCCAGACATTGCCATAAACAGCTTCTGCACGTACACGGAAATTTCCGTTACAGATATCCAGCCACTTGCACTGGCCACATCTTTTTGCATGTTCTTTTAATAGTGGTTTGCGATCTTTCAGGCCTGCAAGTAAACTGTCGCTGAGATCTGTCCATATCTCGCTGAAAGGTCTTTCCCTGATATTCCCGATATTATAGTGGCGCCAGAACTGATCGGGGTGGACTGTTCCATCCCAGGAAACACAACCAATTCCTACACCGGTGGAATTACCTCCGTTCATTTTCATAAGATCGAGGACCTCGGTTGCACGTTCGGGTTCTTCGTCCTTTAATTTCATGTAGAGGTAGGGGGCATCACAATGATTGTCCACGGTGAGTACCTCTGGTTTAATTCCCTTTTCATAAAGCTGTTTTGTACGATCCATAATCAAATCTACGGTTTCCCGGCTTTCTTCATGTGCCAGGTCCTGTTTTATGAGGTCGCTGCCTCTGCCTGCATACACCAGATGATAGAAACAAATACGTGGAATTCCTTCTTCTTCCAGCAGGTCGAATATTGCAGGGATTTCCCGGAAATTACTCTTATTAATTGTAAAACGCAGGCCAACCTTGATTCCTGCTTTCATGCAGTTGTGGACACCTTCAAGTGCTTTTTTGAAAGCCCCCTGTTGTCCCCGGAACCTGTCATTTGTCTCTTCTGTGCCGTCAATGGATATTCCAACATAGGACAGGCCGATTTCCTTTAGTTTTTTTGCCATGTCCATATCTATTAGTGTACCATTTGTGGAAATTACTGCTCTTAGGCCTTTTGAGACTGCATACTCGGCCAATTCAGGCAGGTCTTTCCTTACAAGAGGTTCCCCTCCGGAAAAAAGTATGACAGGCGTTTTGAATTCTGCCAGGTCATCGATGAGTCTTTTTCCTTCTTCTGTGGATAGTTCTCCCTCAAAATCCTTATCGTCTGCCTGGGCATAACAGTGAATGCATTTGAGGTTACATTTGCGGGTTATATTCCATACTACAACAGGCTTCTTGTCCTTTGAGAACTGGAGTAGGTGGGAAGGCAACCTGGAGGAGTGTCTTCCATATCTCAGGGCATCCGATGGCTCAACAGTTCCGCAATAAAGCTTTGAAATACCGATCATTTCTAAACCTTCTTTAGTCAAAGTATTCTTCTTTAATGGTCTTTAGCATTTCATCGAAGGTGTACTTGCAGGGTTTTATAGTTGTTTCCACACCATATTCCTGGATGGTATTTGCCGTAGGAGTGCCAATTGCAGCCACTATAGACTTTTTCATTACTTCCTTTATCTTATCGGTTTTTCCCATTTCTTCTGCCAGGCTGAAAAAATTGCGTACCATCATGGAACTTGTGAAGGCAAAAATAGCAATATCCCCTGCTGCCGCTCTTTTGATAAGTTCCCTCTGCTTGTTTCCTTCGGGACGCACGAGTGTATATACCTGTGTTTCCAGAACTGATGCACCACACTTTTCAAGTCCTTCTATAAGCAGGATTGAACCATAGGCACTGCGTGCGGTATCCACTATCTTTCCTTTAACATCAGGACACAGATATTCAACCAATCCTTCTGAGCTGTAGACTCCTGGTACACCAAGAACTCCAATATCAAGTTCTTCCAGTCTTTTTTTGGTATTTGGGCCTATGGCTATTACTTTTGTCCTGTTCAGGGCATTGATGAATTCATTCCTGTCATCTACCTTGTCCAGGGTATAGTCGATACCATTGGCACTGGTAAATATCACATAATCGCTTTTTCCAGAAAGTACATGGTCTGTGAATGTATCGAACATGTCGTCTTTCATATCAGTGAGTTCGATCATTGGTGCCTCGAACACCTCATATCCCATGGATTGTGCCATCTCACGGGATTTTGCAAGGTAATTGCGAGGCCTCATTATTGCTATGGTATTCTTTTTTTTATCCATATTATCCCCATAAGACCTTTTGCATACCCAGGATATCATGTACGGAAACCACATCACCCACAACTGTTATTGCAGGGGCCTTTACATCGGCTTCCTTTGCTTTTTCTGCTATGTTCTCAATATTTCCTGTGGTGATCCTCTGATCGGGTCGGGTTCCTTTTTCGATAATTGCTACCGGAGTTGTCGGGGGCTTGCCATATTTTTTCAGTGCGTTCATGTTCTGCTCCAGCCTTTTCACCCCCATAAAAATGACCAGGGTCCCGGGGAATCGGGCCAGGTTTTCCCAATCAAGGCCGGTTTCCTTTTTGGTCGGGTCTTCATGGCCGGTGATGAATGTAACCATCGATGCATGGTCCCTGTGGGTTACAGGGATTCCGGCATAAGCAGGTACTGCAATTGCAGAGGTGATACCTGGTACAACCTCAAAATCGATTCCTGCCTGCACAAGTTTTTCAGCCTCTTCGCCGCCCCTGCCGAACATATAGGGGTCCCCTCCCTTTAATCGAACGACACTTGTTCCTTCTTCTGCCTTTTTCACTATCAGATCGTTGATTTCTGTCTGGGTTAGTTTATGGTTGCCTGCATATTTTCCTGCATCAATTTTTTCTGCCGCTTCAGGCATGCTCTGCAGGATTGCTTCTCCTGGCAACTGGTCATAGACGATGACCTCTGCTTTGTCTATCAACTTTCTTGCTTTTATTGTGAGCAGTTCCGGATCTCCGGGGCCGGACCCAACAAGATATACTTTCCCGTATCCGCTATTCATGATATTAATCCTCTATTGACGTGTTTGAGGAAATAAGGATTTGATTGGTTAAAAAGGTTATATGTACCGGATAGGAATTGGAGGGAAAAAAAGTGAAAAATATACTCATTGATTATCGAGTATATATAATAAAATGTCCTTGTTGAGTTTTCCCTCTCTTTCTATCTTTCTGGCAACTTCTTCGTCTGACATGCCCTCAGATTTCAATTCCTTTATCCTTTCATTAACAGAAGGTGAGATACTGTAATATTCATTTATGTCTTTCCGGTGTCCCCACACATCTCCTTCTATAAGTCTGATTCCTTCCATCTCAAGGAACATCTCAATGGATTTTGATACAGTTTTCCTGTAAGATGAAGGTATCTGGATCACTTCCACATTCTTACATCTTTTAACGAGATCAAATATGTCCTTATTGGACGGACGGAAAGCCAGATGAATCACTCTTTCCCCTTCATCGAGTGTTTCAATTTCTTTCCTTTTGCTGACAACTCTGATTTTCATGATTCCACTCCTGATATCAAGCTCGATGTACAACTCAATAAATTATTATTAAGTCTGACCTCTTAAATAATTATCGAGTGAGAGGATCATTCATTTTTCTTCAAACGCAACCTTACGGCATCAGCATGAGCGTACAACCCTTCTTCTTCTGCAAGTGTGATTATTGTATCACTCAGGGATTGCAAGCCTTTCCTGTCCAGCTGCTGTATTGTGGAATATTTCAGGAAATGATTGATGTTTAATCCTGAGTAGAGTCTTGTATATCCGGCTGTAGGGAGAACATGATTTGTTCCTGAAGCATAGTCACCGGTTGAAACGGGAGCATATTTTCCCATGAAAATCGATCCGGCACTATCAATCCTGTCCAGGACTGTATCATCATCTGCTGTCACTATCTCAAGATGTTCGGGTCCGAAACGATTGGATAATTCAATACACTCATCAAGGGAAGTACCTATAAGGATGGCCGCATTTTGAAGGGCTTCTTTCACTATTTCTGACCTGGGTGTAGTATCTGCAAGTTCCCCTAAGCGTTGTTGCGTATTCGCTGCAATTTCCTCAGAGGTAGTGGTTAATACACAGATTGCATTGGGGTCATGTTCGGCCTGTGCCAGCATGTCAGATGCGATAAAATCCGGGTCTGCAGTTTCATCTGCAATTATCAGGATCTCACTGGGCCCTGCCGGGAAATCTATCTCTGCATGTGTGCGGATAAGCATCTTTGCCGTAGTCACAAATACATTTCCCGGCCCCACAATCTTGTCTACGGGTTTAACGCTTTCAGTTCCATAGGCAAGAGCTGCGACAGCCTGCACGCCCCCTAGTCTGTATATCCTGTCAGCACCAGCGACCTTTGCAGCTGCAAGTGTCAGGGGATTCACATTTCCATCGGGCCCGGGAGGAGTACACATGGCTACGTCCTTCACTCCTGCAACTTTGGCCGGGATTATTGTCATAAGGGCTGTTGAAGGGTATGATGCTCTTCCTCCGGGCACATATGCACCTACGGATCTTAAGGGTACTGTTTTCTGACCGGCTTTAACTCCCGGGGAAATTTCTACAAACCATTTGTCCCGGGGTAATTGTGCTTCATGGAATTTCCTGATGTTAGATGCAGCTTTATCCAGATGTTTCAGCAAAGATGGATCTATTTTTGTCATTGCTTCATTAATTTCGTCTTCATTTACTTCGATAGCACCAATTCGGGCTTTGTCAAATTTTTCAGTATAATGACGCAGGGCATTATCCCCATCCTTTTTTACATCCTCAAGGATTATTTCAACTGCATCCCTTACAGCCATCAGGTCTGATGCCCTTTCTATAAGACTATCCAATTCACCATTGGTGAGGTCTTTAATTTTTTTATAAAGCATGGGGTAAGTCTCCGTATTTTTGTTTATGTATTAGATAGTTATCTCAGATGAAGTCCTGAAATGTTTTCTGTTGTTTCTTATTTTCCAATGTTTCCGGCTCTACATAACCATTGCTGTCAGTTTCCCTGCCCAGGTAAGAAAGGATTTTTTGGGCTATCTTTGGCCCGACTATACCTGCAAGTTGCTTTTCATTTGCTGTTGCAAGTTTCTGACGGCTGCTATATCCTTTCTTGAAAAGTTTGCGTGCTCTTGCCCTGCCTACATTTGGAATTTCCACCAATTCCATTAGTTCACTGCCTGCGCCATAATGTATCCTTTTTTCAAGTTTAGCACATTCTTTTTCAAGTTGTGGATTTATTCTGGATGCAATCCTTAAAGTGGCATGCATCAACCACTCAGCAATATCAGAGCTGGCATAAATGTCGCCTTCTCCGACCTGATAGTTCTCAACAATTTTTTCCAGGCTTTTCTCATTGATCCATTCCTGGAGTAACAAAGCGGTCTTGACCTCTGAAAGAAACCATTCATATTCTATCTGTTTGAAGGGACTGGGCACTTCTATGAAATCTTCGGTATGATTCATCACATAATCATTTATTATTTCATAATCCCTGTTGCGCAAGTAAAGCAGGCGCATATCCGGTGTACTGCAAATCAGTTGCAACAAAGTCATATCTGTGACATGTGTGGTTTTTTCCAGTCCGCGGATGATTTTTGAAGCCGAAAGAGGATCTATATATAGCGAGGATATCATTTTCCCCAGTTCAGTTGCCCGGATGATTTCATTATCCTGTTCAAGCATTCCCTCATTTTTGAGGAATGTCAGGCAGTCTTCCAGCAGTTCTTCAAAATTCCAGCTCTCTTGCTGGTGGGCAAAAAAAGTGGAACCCAGAAAGGTAAGTATCTCCTTGTGGCAATTTGCAAAACCGCTTGCAATAGTGGAAAGGATATGGGTGCGCAGTGCATTCTCGGTACCCAGTTTGGACCAGATATCTTCTGCAGAAGCGTTGATATATCTCTCCAGCACGTCAGTTAGTTCTTCATATGTTTTCACTATGACTACAGCTTCTCCATAGGGGTCCAGATGTGGCCTGCCTGCCCTGCCGGCCATCTGTTTGTAGTCAAGCACAGGAATAGGCTGCATTCCTGCATTGGGGTCATAGCGTTTATAGCTGCGGATGATCACACGTCGGGCGGGCAGGTTCAACCCGGCTGCCAATGTTGGTGTGCTACAGATCATCTTTACTAAATTGTTCCGGAAAGCATCTTCTACGATCCTGCGATGGGCGGAATTAAGTCCTGCATGATGAAAAGCAACCCCTTTTTTTATGCAGTAGGCAAGAGTTTCAGTAAGCTTAGTCTCCCCGTTTTCCAGAACCTCTTTTGCAACTTCTTCCAGTTCATTGCGCTTTTGCCTGTCGAGCAGTTCTCCTGCAACAGGAGCACACTTCTTTGCAAATCCGACACAATTTCGTCGGCTGCTGTCAAAAACAAGACATTGTCCTTCTTCGATAATAGTGTCCAGTACAAGATTAACAGTGTCTTCCTTGTGGCGTCTTTCGATAAACTTCTGCTCTTCATAGAAATTGATGGCATCCCCGAAAAAAATCCCCTCATGTAAGTCCGTGGGTCTCCACTCACTTAGTACGAGTTTTGCTTCCAGCCACTGAGCAATTTCCATAGCATTACCAACTGTAGCTGAAAGAGCAACCACCTGTGCCTCAGGGTTGAGTCTTTTGAGTTTTGCCAGGGTTACTTCCAGTGTGGGTCCTCTGTTTGCCGAATCCAGCAGATGGACCTCATCAACGATCACAGCGGTGATATCTTTCATCCAGGGTGTGGAATTACGCAAAAGGGAATCCGTTTTCTCGGAGGTAGCAACTATTATGTCATTGGAACCGAGCCATTCATCCCTTGAATCAAAATCTCCTGTTGATATGGCAGTTTTTATACCCAGACTTTCAAATCGTTTAAAATCCCTGAATTTTTCAGAAGCCAGTGCGCGCAGTGGTACAATGTAAAGGGCCTTGCCTCCCTTTTTGATAGCCTTTAACATCGCCATCTCTGCAAGTAAGGTCTTCCCTGATGCTGTGGGGATTGCTGCAAGTAGGTTTTCTCCCTGCAGAAGTCCTTTTTCTACAGCATCTGCCTGGGGCGGATAGAGTTCTTCTATACCGGCCTGAAGATATAGGTTAATGGCTTCTGAAGGTAGGTTCAGTTCTTCTATTTTCATGAAATTTCACATCTAAAGGTGAGTTTGGATATCACTTTTGTTGATGAAAGTTACAAATACAATTAATGGCATTTATATTAAAGGGGAATTGTGGGTTGAAAATAGCTATTTTGTCACAAAATAAAAATTTATATTCTACGCGTAGGCTTGTGGAGGAGGCAAAAATCAAAGGCCATTCTGTAATGGTTGTCAATACTCTTCGCTGCTATATGAATATTACATCTTCAAAGCCTTCCATCCACTATAATGGTCAGGATCTTGATAATTTTGATGCTGTTATTCCGCGCATAGCTGCCTCCATTACATTTTACGGGACTGCGGTTTTACGCCAATTTGAGATAATGGGTGTATTTCCAGTAAATGAATCAGTATCCATTTCAAGGTCCCGGGATAAACTACGCTCCTTGCAGATTCTTTCCAGAAAAGGATTGGGAATGCCTATCACAGGGTTTGCTCGGTCTCCAGATGATGTCGATGATGTCATTAGAATGATTGGAGGTCCTCCATTGGTGGTAAAATTACTTGAAGGTACCCAGGGAATAGGTGTGATTCTTGCCGAGACCAGGAGTGCTTCTGAAAGTTTGATTGATGCCTTTTTAGGGATGGAGGTCAATATAATGTTGCAGGAATATATCAAAGAGGCAGAAGGATCGGATATCCGTTGTTTTGTGGTTGGTAATAAAGTTGTGGCTGCCATGAAAAGACAGGCAAAAGAGGGAGAATTTCGCTCTAACCTTCACCGTGGGGGAACTGCTTGTTCTGTAAAAATTACTCCGGCGGAAAGGAAAACTGCTGTTGAGGCAGCAAAGACTCTTGGATTGAATGTTGCGGGAGTTGATATGCTTAGATCTTCAAGGGGTCCCCTGGTAATGGAGGTAAATTCTTCCCCTGGACTTGAAGGAATCGAAAAGGCATCCGGAAAAAATGTTGCTTCCATGATAATTGATTTTATCGAAGAAAACGCCAGGCCTTGTCGTACACGTACCAAAGGCTCAAAACAATAAAGTTTCTGTTGCAGGTAACAATACAATTAGTGTGTATTCACAGAAAACAGGATTTATAAGCAATAAAATGCTGCTCTAATTTAAGAACACAAATATGGATAAAGATTAAATTATAAGCACTATTATTTATTGGATGTTTTATTAAGAGTAAATATGGTAGGTCCAATGGCAAACACATCAGATGTACTTTCCGACACTTCATGGCATTTCTGGAATTCCTGGCATGCACTGGATATTCTATTCGTAATTTTCGTTATTGTACTTACGATTGTTGCATCAAAATTAGTTGACAGGCTAATTCATCATCAATTTGAAATGGCCAGCCGCAGGATGGATGTCGATGAAACTGCTTATCGAATTATCAGGCATACATCCGTAGCCTTTGTTTATGTATTTGGCTTAGTTCTGATAATTATGCGTTTTCCGACGCTTCAAAATCTTTCCTTTGCTATCTTTGCTGGTGCAGGGTTTTTGGGTATCGTCGTTGGTCTTGCTGCCCAGAACACAATGTCAAATATTATTTCAGGTGTATCCCTTGCCATATTTCGTCCCTTTAGGGTAGGAGATCGTGTTAATGTAAGAGATGATTACGGCAAGGTTACGGACATTACTTTGCGTCATACGGTCGTTAAAACCTGGGATAACCGCAGGCTTATCATACCAAATCATGTAATCAGTGACGAAGCGATCATAAATTGGACTATAGAGGACCCTACGGTATGCTGGCCAATTGAGATCGGTATAAGTTATGATTCCGATATTGATCTGGCCCGTAAGATAATGGTCGACGAAGGTCGCAAAAATAAACATACAATGTCTTTCTCTGAAATTCGGAAATATGATGAAAAGTTCAGTGATGATGATGTTTCTGTCCTTTTAACAGGACTCGGAGATTTTTCAGTTAACCTAAAATTATTTGTGTGGTTGCGGGATAGAAGTTTTGCTTATGGTGCAGGATGTGAGATTAGGGAATCGATTAAAAAGCGTTTCGATAAAGAAGGAATCGAGATTCCGTTCCCATACAGGACACTGGTATACAAAAAAGACCTGATTGCAGAACACGAAAATAGTCATGTCGGGCAAAAAGAAGGAGAAGAGGATTTTTAATATTCTCTTCTTTTTTCACTCGTTTCCAAGTTCCCCGTTGAAATATTTATCATAGGAAATCATATCAAAATGGCCATGGCCACTCAGATTGAACAGGATTGTCTTTTCTTCCCCTGTTTCCTTGCACTTCATTGCCTCATCGATAGCACATTTGATTGCATGGCATGATTCAGGAGCTGGGGCAAATCCTTCTGTTCGGGCAAAGGTCACGCCTGCTTCGAATACTTCGATCTGGTGGTAGTTTGTGGCTTCCAGGAGACCTTCATTGACAAGCTGACTGATTATGGGTGAACAACCGTGATAACGGAGTCCTCCGGCATGGATTGCAGGGGGGATGAAATCGTATCCCAGAGTATGCATTTTCAACAATGGTGTCATCTTTGCCATATCGCCGTAATCATACCTGAATTCGCCGGCGCTTAATGTAGGACATGCGGATGGTTCTACACCGATTACTCTCAAATCCTTGCCATCCATTTTATCTTTGATGAATGGAAGGCCGATTCCAGCAAGGTTACTACCGCCACCACAGCAGCCGATAACGACATCCGGGTAATCCTCTGCCATTTTCATCTGTTCCTGGGTTTCCAGTCCTATTATTGTCTGGTGATGCATAACATGGTTAAGCACACTTCCTAATGCATACCGGGTATTATCATTGAGGGCAGCATCTTCCACAGCTTCACTGATGGCTATACCCAGACTTCCGCTTGTGTCAGGAAAATCTTCCTGGATCTTCCTGCCAAACTGGGTTTCATTGCTCGGGGATGGAATTACATTTGCCCCCCAGAGATTGATCAGGGATTTTCTGTAAGGTTTCTGGTAGAAACTTGATTGTACCATGTATACTTTACATTCAATGTCAAAATAGTTGCATGCAAGAGAAAGAGCACTTCCCCACTGTCCTGCTCCGGTTTCAGTAGTGATCCTTTCGGTTCCCTCTTTCATGTTGTAGTAAGCCTGGGCAATTGAGGTGTTAGGTTTATGGCTTCCAGCAGGGCTTACACCCTCGTGCTTGTAGTAGATCTTTGCAGGTGTGTCGAGTTCCTTTTCAAGTCTTGAGGCACGGTAAAGGGGTGATGGTCTCCAGAGCTTATAGATATCTTTTATTTCATCGGGGATGTCTATGTAACGCTTATCAGACATTTCCTGTTTGATAAGTTCCCTGGCAAAAAGAGGTTCCAGTTCCTCCGGTTTGATTGGTTCATTTGTTGCAGGATTCAATGGAGGCTCAAGTGGGGTGGGCATGTCAGGTAAAATATTATACCATTTCTTTGGCATATCATTTTCATCGAGTATATATTTTGTATATTCCATGATAAGTCCCTCATATTTAATGTACACTTTAGTACTATTTTGTACGGACAGTTGTTTATTTAAGACTATCGGATAATCATACCCGAAAAGGTTGCAAAAGAAAAGATATATTCATGAATTTTTAGGGTTTGCAACCCAGCTCCACTCTTTCTTCTGGTGAGAGGGATAAATAAAAATCGATTATCTCAAGATCATTATAGTGTTTGCTATGCAACACTTCAAAAAAACGGTCAAGTTTTTGGATAGTTTCTTTATGCATGGGCTTTAAAGATAGGAATTCTTTTGATTCTTTTTCCAAACCCACTTTAGCAAGCTTGTCTGCCAGTACTTTCACTGTTTCTCGATCCTGTTTCAAAAATTGTTGTCTTATATAATCTATGTCATCCCTGGGGTCATCAATTCCCTCTTTGTTTTCCCTGAATTCTTTTGCAGTAATATCATCATAAAGATGCATGTACCTTTGATGCAATTTTGCACTTTTTTCCATGTACCAGTACCAGAAGCCATTGTCCATATCAGGATTACTTTCTCTTGTACCATGGCTACTTCTTTCCTTTGCCTTTTTGACCAGCCATTCCCTTCTCCATTTATTGAATTCTGAATCGGGATTTTGGCTGGTCTCGGGGGCTTCGTTTGGACTATCCCCACTCTTCATTAGCTCATACCACCACGTCTGCTATAAAGATAGAGAAGTACAACAGATAGCCTCAACTATCGCTATTAATGTGAGCTTTCTTGTTGTACCACCTGCTATACCACTAGCAAGTTTAAATTATATTTATTCTTATTTAACGTTATCCGCATCGGTTTGTATAGTAATCATTAGTATGAGGAAGTATGTTTTAAGATTTTAATTTCTAAAGATTATTATGCGTGAAATACTTGTAACAATATGTGATAATTATACATATTCACAAAATCATTAGTGATCACAATGAATCCAGAAAATCAACTTTCTATGGAAGAAGAGAAATTATTGGGCCAACTTGTCAGTGGCGACCTTTCAATGCATCGTTTGGACAAACATGTAGAAAAAGATAGGGCTGTGCTCCTTCGCAGAATGGCCCTGGAAAGAATCAGAGATGTGCAATTGGAACATATTGGTTATTTCAGTATAAATGAAAATGAAGCAAGTAAGCGCAATATTGAAAATATGATTGGAGCGGTGCAGGTTCCTCTGGGAATTGCCGGTCCCGTTAAAATAGGTGGGGAATTTGCGCAAGGGGATTATTACCTTCCTCTTGCCACTACAGAAGGAGCTCTGGTTGCCAGTGTGAATCGTGGTTGTTCGGCTATTTCTTTTTCAGGTGGAACTGTAGTGAGGGTCTTCAATGAAGTGATGACCAGGGCGCCTGTGTTTAGGATGAATGATATTAATCATGCAAAAGAATTTGTTGACTGGATAAAAGGTGAGGACGTTTTTGAACAAATTCAAAATAAAGCTTCTGAAACAACGCGTTTTGGTAAACTTACCGGTGTTGAACCATATGTACTGGGTAACAATGTTTACCTGCGTTTTGAATTTGACACCAAGGATGCTATGGGAATGAATATGGTAACTATTGCTACCCAGGCGATTGTAGACCTGATCAGTGATGAGTTCGGTGTTTATCCGGTATCACTTTCTGGAAACATGTGCTCCGACAAAAAACCCGCAGCTATCAATAACATCAAGGGGCGGGGTAAAACTGTGGTTGTTGAGTCTGAATTGCCTGCTGAAGTTGTAGAAAAGAAATTAAAGACCACTCCACAAGCAATGGAAGAGGTGAATTACAGAAAAAATCTTCTGGGTTCTGCCCGTGCGCAGTCCCTGGGATTCAATGCCCATGCGGCCAATATAATCGCTTCCATGTATATTGCCTGTGGCCAGGACCCCGCTCATGTTGTTGAGGGTAGCAGTGCGATAACTACAATGGATGTCACAAAATATGGTTCCCTTTATTGTACTGTGACCCTGCCGGCATTACAGCTGGGTACTGTAGGAGGAGGCACTAAAATAGGTACGCAGGCAGAATGCCTGGCTTTGCTGGGAGTCGCCGGCGGAAGTGATGTACCCGGTGCCAATTCAAAAAAACTGGCTGAAATAATAGCATCAGCGGTACTTGCAGGAGAAATCTCTCTTGTAGGCGCACAGGCAGCCGGCCATCTGGCACGCGCCCATGCTGAACTGGGAAGATAATCAGGATCTCTGGGAGTGGTATATCTCCCCGATCCTTTCCAGGCTCTCTGCTTCTTCAGGAGATTTATCATCCCTCACATTAACAAGCCTGGGAAAACGCAGGGCATATCCGGATTCATAATTGGGACTCTTTTGTATCTCTTCAAAAGCAATCTCAAATACAATTTCGGGTTTTAATTCTATTTTTCTGCCCGCTTCATAAACAATCAAATCTGAGAAAAGAGTGGTAAGTTCTGCCAGTTTTTCGTCTGTAATCCCGGTGGCTACCTTTCCAATGGCAGGGAATTTCCCGGTGTCCGGATCATAACAACCAAGTGCATAGGAACCAATTAGGTTTGCCCGTCGTCCATATCCCCACTCGGCACCGATAACTACAAGGTCCAGGGTTTCCATGAGTGGTTTTTTCTTGAGCCAGTTCTTGCCTCTTTTACCGGGAGAATAAGGTGCATCGGGCTTTTTGATCATTATGCCTTCATGGCCTGCCCTGAGGGCATCTGCATAGATTTCCTGTATCTCTTCCTCATTATCAGTAATAACCTGCCTGTCCACGAGTATCCTGTCATTGCTCTGGACATTCTGGAACAATAACTCTCTTCTTTTCCTGAGGGGATTGTCTATCAGGCTTTCCCCATTAAAATAGAGCACGTCAAAGAGGTTTAGTTTGAGAGGAATTGCTTTGGCAATTGCTTCAACGTCATATTTTCTTCTGAACCGCTTTAGTATGTCCTGGAATGCCCGGGGTTTACCATCTTCTCCGATTGCCACGGCTTCTCCTTCTAGAATAGCCGTGTCTGCATTCACATTTTCCTGAACTGCTTCTACTACATCGGGCAGGGAGGATGTTACATTTTCAAGTCTGCGGGAGAATATGTGTATGTTATCTCCTTTTTTATGTATCTGCACTCTTGCCCCGTCAAACTTCCATTCCACAGCAACTTCTCCAAGGTCATTCAGGGCTGACTGGATACTGGGTGTTACCTGGGCCAGCATCATTTTGACAGGGCGATTCAGCTGAATGTCAAGTTTCTGTACCTCTTCATTGCCACCATTGCAGGCCGCAACGGCTACAAGCCCCAGGTCGTTTGTCAGCATGAATGCCCGCTCGACTACGTTCACATCAGTTTCAAAAGCTTTGGAGATCGCATCCCTGACAATTCCTTCTCCCACACCGATACGCAGTTGCTCGATAGCAAGCCGGGCCAGATAACGTGCCTCTATCGGGGTTGCCGAATTGAAAAGGTATTGTAGATTTTTTATTTTGGTACCCTGGGAACGTTTCCCTGCAGTATCTGCAATATGGGTAAATCTCTCATAAACTTCTTTGATTTCCATGCCGGGTTTTTCTTCAGTAAATGCTGAGAATGTGGACTGTCCGGCAGGATTGGAGGACAGGGCCTGTACTGCTGTTTCCCCTATATCCCCGGTTTTACGGATGATATTTTCAATTTCTTCCTCTGAAATCCCTGATGATTTTGATAGGGCTGTATATAGGAGTCTGTTCCCGACCCCCATCTGCCTGTCACTCCAGGCAGGAAAAACCGAACCCATTACAAAGTGGGTCACGACAGGAAGTTCTTCGATTGTAACCTCTTTCAGGAGTTTTGCAATCACATCGGTCATTTCCAGTGAACCCGGGATATTTTCGATACTTGCACATGTATTTGCAAAATATTCAAAAGAGGTCACTTATGAACACCTGTTCTCAATCTTCCCTGTAAATGGATATAAGGTCGCTCAGGATTGCACTTGCGGTCTCGATAGAACCTGCACCCCTGCCAGTTGAGGTAACTGTGCCTGCAAGATCGGTCTGCACCGATACAACATTGAGTGTCCCCCCAACAGCAAGTGGATGGCTTTCTGGAACTAGACGTGGTGATGTTTGGATACATCCGTCCTTTACTTCCCCAATCTGCTTGATTACATACCCTTCGGATTGAGCCAGGGAGAGAGCTTCGGGAGTGATACTGGTAATTCCTTTTACATCCACATCATGGTATGTTGCTTTCATTCCGAATACATAGTTTGCAAGAATTACAAGTTTACAGGCAGCATCGATTCCTTCCACATCATAGGTTGGGTCGGTTTCAGCAATCCCTAACTCCTGGGATTCTGCAAGCATCTGTTCATATGATGCGTGCTCCTCCATCATCCTTGTTAAGATGTAATTGCAGGTTCCATTCAGGATTCCTTCAATACTGATAATTGAGTTGCCTGCGATAGTATCACGTATCAGGTTTATTGCCGGCATGGCACCACCGACGGTTGCCTCAAACCTGAATTTAGCATTGTTTTTCTGGGCAGCTTCTGCAAGTTCCCCATATTTGAGGGCCAGGGGGCCTTTGTTGGATGTTACCACATCCATACCCTTTTCAAAAGCTGTCAACATGTTGTCAAGTCCCACTCCTCCGGTTTCAATGTCTGTAGGGGTGGTTTCAATGACAACTTCATGTTCTACATTCCTGATAACTTCCAGACCGCTAAGTGTTTCGGATCCTACCCGGCCGTTTTCCTTTTTACTCTTGAGAACCTTTTCAAGATCAAGCCCCTTTTCATCGATAGCAGCACTTCTGGAATCAGCCACAGCAACAACTTTCAGATCAAAACCCTTTTTTTGGATCTCCTCTTTTTTCTGGAGTAATACCTGAGCTACTCCCTGTCCTACAGAACCAAAACCGATTATTGATGCACGAATAATTTTCATATGTATAACTCCTCAGGAAAATTCTGCCCTTATGGGCTCAACAACAAGCAGGTCTTTTTTCTCTGCAACATTTTTTAGTATGCTGATTGCTTCATGCAGTTCTTTTATCCCAACAGCACATATCTTCAGGGAAGCAGATGAAGTAGTATTGATATGGGGCATGGAAAGGGAAATGTCCACAACTTCTGCATACCCGGTCCTGTCAATGCTGTTGATAGTGTCCTGAATATCAGTATGGACAATGTGACCTATCAGGATGACTGCTCCTTCCTCGATCAATCTTTTTTCATCTACTCTGCTGATTCCTATGCCATTTTTTTTAAGTTTATCTATAATTGCATCGAGATTATCAGGTTCGGCTTCAAAAACGAGCTGTACTGGAATGGTGCCTCTTGGTGTCCTTTCTTCATGGTGATGGACAATTGATTTCAGGTTCCCGCGTAATTCTGATATGGGTGTCAGAGCGCAAAGGAGCTGACCTGGCGTGTCTTTCAGTTCTATATCCATTGAAACTCTCATAGGTAACCTCCTTTTGGTATAATTGGATTATCTGTTTTTCATTCTTAACGGGTAATAGACAATTATAGGTTTTGGTGGTCGGGAACTTTTTAATCTTTTAATACCAGTATATTTCCTCTTCCCTTTTTGAACTTGTCAATGAGTCCTCTTCTCTGCAGATCTGCGATCATCAGGCTTGTTTTTGCCTCAGAACAATTAAGTTTCTGCCTGAGATCTTTCTGGGTTATTCTTCCTCCGGCTTTTTTTACTATTGTCAGAATTTCCTTCAGGTCTGCGGGTAGTTCCTCTTCTTTTTTGCCCTCTTCTGGCTGCACTTCTTGAGATATTTCACCAGATGGTGCCATCTCAGGTGTATGTTCAACCTTGGGCATATCCGGAATAGTTGTAACAGGTTTTTGATTATAATCTTCCCTTTTGTGGCGATAAAAATAGATTGCAACAATAAGTAGTGGAATAATGAGTATTAAGAAATAGGAGTAGTTATCCTTATCATCAGATGTTTGTTCAACGATTTTTGTACCTTCCTCTACAGAGGCTGTCAGGTTGCTTAATTCAGTATCGTTGAGGTCTTCAATATCTTCCTCATATACCGGATAAAGCAGTATGTCTATTACGTAATCTCCTTGCTTTTTGATTATAATTTCTTCTTCTGAGTAAGCTGTGAGTGTACCGTTTTCATACCCTCTGGCTTCTATAAGATATGATCCAGGCTCCAGGTTGAATGCATATATCCCATTGCTGGCCACTACTGTTTGTGCAGGAGTTGTGTTTATTTCGAGTATGACATCTTCCTGTGGTTCTAAAGTGTACCAGTTATATAGTGAACCATGAACTGTTGCAGTTTCTTCGGCGGCTGCACAGCTGCACAATACCAGAATACACAGCAGGACAATTGTATTTATTCGAAGTTGCTTGTTACTCACAATCCTAGTTTAATGCAGTATTGCATATATTGTTTGTTGAAAATATGATTCTTCCTTTTTGGTAATTTTTGTTTATTAATCCTTTTTATTGGATTTAATTACTTTTTTAGCCTAATTAAAGCCTTATTTATGAAAATTAAACTATTATAAAGTTTTAAAATGCTTTATTTTTCTTTAAACTTTCCTGTTTTGAAAGTATATTTATATTCTCATCTGCCCAATATGCAATTGATGACGATGCTAAATACAAGGAGGATTGGAATGGATTTCAGAAAGATATTGACTTTTGTTCTGGTCATTGCAATGTGTGCAAGTATGTTTACAGCGGTTGCAGTTGCAAAGCCAGATAATGGAATGAATACAGACCGGGGCAACATGAGCCCTAACAATACTTCCGTTCCTGATGATGTACCGGGAAGGAATATGGAAATGAATACGGACCGGGGCAATATGAATCCTGGCAATACTCCAAACCCTCAAGTTTCTGCTCGTGACAAAGTACCGGGACAGAGGGAGCGGATGAAGAATAATTATGAGAATTCCAGGCAACATCTCCTGAATGTTAAGGACAGGGTCCAAAAGGGACAAATCTCTGCTAATTCCGAAGATGTATTCAATGTGTCCCGTGTGTATCTCAATGATACGATCAACTATATGATAACCCGTCTGTCCGATACAAAGGAAGATTTCGAGAATAAAGGTGTACCAGAGGATTCCATCGAAAGAATCGATGAATACATCGGTCAACTTGAAGAGCAGCAGGAAAAACTCGAAGGTGCTGAAGACCGAAAAGAGCTTGCAGAGATTGCACGGGATGTGCGTAAGATCTGGCATGACGTTTCAAAGGACCTATACAAATTCAGGTCTCTCAACGTCCTGAACGGTGTTGGAAATTATATTGATAAAGCCGACTCCATTTCCGAGCGTCTCGAGTCCGAAATAGAGCGTCTCAATGAAAGTGGAGTGGATACCACAGAAGTCGAACTAATGATTGAGGAGTATAATGCTCTGATTGAAAATGCATCAGAATATCGTGAAATGGCCCTGGATGCAGAGCAAGGCAGCAGTGAATCCCTTGCCTACATGCAACAGTCAGTGAATGCTACACGCCAGGCCAACGATGTACTCCGTGACATCCTGAAATTCCTGAAAGATCACAGGCAGGGATTTGCTAATCTTTCAGAAGATACAAATGTCAGTGCCAATGGCAATGGGACAGCTGTACTGTCTGGTAATTTTGATATAAACCTCTCGGCAACAGATGCAAAAATTGTTGTGAAGGATCTGGCAGGTGATGCAACCATAGAGATGGACGGGGAATATGAGCGGATCACTCCCGAAGAATCCATGGGAAGGGGTACTCCTGCAGCAGTATATCTTAATTTCACAGGAGATGCTCATATTAACGGCAGCCGTCTTACGATGATGGTATCAGGAGAGAACATTTCCATTGATGCAGAGGGTACTGGAAGCACGGTGTTCTCCGGTGATGGAACCTATACCACGGATTCTGACATCATGCAATGGGCAGGAACCTATTCTACAGAGGATGAAGATTTCGATGATGAAGAAGAGATCGAGATTGAAGTAGAAATTGAGGGCGAGCAATCAGAAGTGAAAATAAAGTTCAATGAAACCGAGGATGAGTTTACTCTCAATACCACCGATTTGAATGAAATCATATCCGAGATCGGTAACAGAACTTCATTGAAAGCTAAGCAAATCGAGCAGTATATGGAGATCGATGAGGGCGAAGATTTCGATGATGAAGAAGAGATCGAGATTGAAGTAGAAATTGAAGGCGAGCAATCAGAAGTGAAAATAAAGTTCAATGAAACTGAGGATGAGTTTACTCTCAATACCACCGATTTGAATGAAGTCATATCCGAGATCGGTAACCGAACTTCATTGACGGATGAACAGATCGAGCAGTATATGGAGATCGATGTGGACGAAGACTCAGTAAACAGTACAATGAATGACGAGGCCGGGGAGGAATGAATAGCATGAAAAGATTCATGGCTTTGTTGCTTGTCTTGATCATGTTTTCGTCTTTGATGGTATCGGGTTGTACAAACCAGGATGACTCGGAAGTGGATAATGAAACTGCATCCGAAGATTCTGCGGAAGATATACTTGCACAGGAAGGTGCAGCAATTACCGATGAAGAAATATCGTCACTGGATGATGATCTCGCAGAACTTGAATCAATGCTTGAAGGTGTAGATAATGAATCAGATATTACTGTAGAGGATATCTGAATATCCTCTTTCTTTTTTAGGGGCCATTTATTAATAGAATAATTTATATATTAACATATGATCAACATCAGGAGATGATTATGCAACACGCTAATTTTTATGAAGAAGAAGGTGCACAATACAATCCAGGTAATGTACTCCTTATCTTTGCTCTTGTAATCATGTTCCTTTTGGCCCTGCTTTTGGTAGGTATTGTAGGAGTAACCTGAGTTGAGCGTAATACTTTTATAGAATTACAATTCATTCTTACATAACTAATATGAGCTTATTTTGACATAATCCGAAGTATGCTCGAGGTATATCATGAAGAACATGCTTAAAACTACAGTATTACTTGCAACACTCACGGGTCTGCTGGTAATGGTTGGTTCATACTGGGGTACAGGAGGAATGCTGATTGCTTTTGCCTTTGCTATCCTCATGAATTTCGGTACCTACTGGTATAGTGACAAGATTGTGCTTAAAATGTACAAGGCAAAAGAAGTTACAGAAGCCGAAGCTCCACAGCTGTACCGGATAGTGCATAACCTTGCTTACAATGCCGGCCTGCCAATGCCGCGGGTTTATATTGTGGAGACATCCATGCCCAATGCTTTTGCTACAGGCAGGAATCCTGAGCATGCTGCTGTGGCAGTAACTACAGGTATTATGGATATCCTGAATTCAGAGGAGATCGAAGGTGTTCTGGCTCATGAACTTGCTCATGTCAGGAATAGGGACACACTTATCAGTGCAATAGCCGCAACAATTGCAGGTGTGATCACCCTGGTTGCCACATGGGCCCAGTGGGCAGCAATATTTGGAGGTCTCGGCGGACGTGATGGTGAAGGCAATAATATCATAGGCTTCCTGGCCCTTGTAATAGTTGCTCCCCTTGCAGCCACGATTATACGCCTTGCAATTTCCCGGTCCCGCGAATTTGCAGCGGATTCAGAAGGGGCTCGTATTTCCAAAAATCCCCGGGCTCTTGCAAGTGCTCTTTCTAAACTTGAGAAGGGTGCAAGCAATTACAAGCAGAATCCAAAGGATGTGAAAGCATCTGAAAGTACGGCTCATATGTTTATCGTAAATCCGATAAGGAAAAGCACGATTGCAAACCTTTTCCGTACACATCCTAATACAGAAGAGCGTATTAAACGCCTGGAAAATATGCATTAAAAGATGAGGGATGCCTGTCCGGGTTCGGTCAGGTGTATCACCTTTATCCCCTCTTTTTCAAGTCTTTCTGCAATATGTCTGCGATGACAGTTGCGTGGATTCTTTTCTGCACACATAAGAGCAATCTTTGTATCTTTGTTTGCCTTCCTGTTTATCTGGTATAATAGGTCTGTAAACCCTTTCCTGAAAGCTGCACTTTTCATATATTCTATATAAGAACGCTCACCCATCCCTCCAAGCAAAGGGTAGTGACAATAGACAATTTCATTTTCTGGGAGTTTAACTTTCAGGTTTTCTGCATTGAATTCCGGACGCTGTGATTGTGGATAACTACGTACATCCACAACTATTTTTATGGTATTGTCCAGTAATCTATTCAGGAATTCATCAAAAACGCTATTTCCATAACCAATAGTATAGCATGTCCGCTGGTCTTCCATAAATACTCTATTTGGTACCCGGTTTCATTAGGATTTCGATGGGTTGTTATATATGGGTCTATTCAGGTAAAGATTATATATTCATGAAATTCTATTTCCTTGCAGCTTGAGAGGATTTGACATGGTTCACAATACGCCCATAGGAAGAATAATTAAGGCCGGTACAATTAGCGATGCATGGTATCGCGGACTCAATATAATATGGAATCACGGGGAAAATGTAACTGATGAAAGGGGCAGCAAAATCAAGGAATTCATGAATCTTATGATTGTTATCGATGATCCTTATTCCAATGAAATACCTGCTGACATTTCCTGGAATCAGGAACGTCTGGACGAATATGCAAAACAGCTAATTACGGGAGAAAATCCCCAGGACTTCGAATATACTTACGGGCAGCGATTACGCAACTGGGATGGGCGAGTTGACCAGATTTCCTATGTAATTGACAAGCTCAAAACCAATAAAACCACCCGCAGGGCAACTGCGGTAACATGGATACCCTATATTGATACTGAAGTTGATGAAGTGCCATGTATGATTCTCGATGATTTCAAAGTCCGGAACAATCGGGTTCATATGACCACTCTTTTCCGCAGTCATGATTTCGCAGGAGCCTATCCTGCAAATCTTTACGGTCTTTCACAGCTTCTAAAATATGTGGCACAGAATGCCGGTTATGAGACAGGTACTATTACAACGGTCAGTGTATCTGCACATATATATGAACATGACTGGGACCGTATTGAAAAGATTGTAACAGGAGTGTGCTAAATGAGGGTAAAAGTCAGTCGTACCAGTGTGGAGGGGGAAGTTTTTGCACCCCCCTCAAAAAGTTACACGCACAGGGCAATTACTATTGGTTCCCTTTCTGAGAAGTGTGTTGTTCGCAGGCCACTTATTTCGGAAGATACCAAGGCTACGATCCGTGCATGTAAAATGCTTGGCGCACATATTAATGAGGAGAAAGGGGACCTTTTTATTGAAGGGGTGAAAGGCAAACCTCACATTCCTGAAGATGTAATTGATGTGGGTAATTCGGGTACAACATTGCGTTTCATGACTGCTGTAGCATCCCTTGTGGACGGTGTATCGATTCTAACGGGTGATAATTCCCTGCGCACCAGGCCAAATGGTCCCCTTATTGAAGTTTTGCATGATTTGGGTGCGGAAGTAATATCCACTCTGAATAACGGCTGTGCTCCTCTTGTAGTTAAAGGGGGGTTGAAAGGAGCAATAGCCAAGATAGATGGCTCCATCAGTTCTCAGTTCATCTCCGCACTTTTGATAGCATGTCCCCTCACAAGCCAGAGTACCACTCTTTCCATAAAGGGTGAGCTTCGTTCAAAACCCTATGTCAATGTCACTCTCGAAATACTGCGTGAGGCAGGAGCTGAAATATTTGAAGATAGTAACCATAACATAAAATTCATAATTCCTCCCAATCAGGATTACGATTTAAAGGATTATCTGGTTCCAGGAGACTTTTCTTCTGCATCATATTTACTGGCTGCTGCCGCAATGACCGGTTCCAGGGTAGTTGTGAAGAACATGTTCCCTTCCCAACAGGGGGATATGGCTATAATTGACATACTCAAGCAAATGGGTGCGGGAGTATCCTGGGATAAAGAAAACGGTGTGGTAACGGTTAATGGACGTGATCTAAAAGGTGTACGGGTGGATGCTGCAGCTACGCCGGACCTTGTGCCAACTATAGCTGTCCTGGGTGCTGTCGCTGAAGGACAAACCGTGATAGAGAACGCCGAACATGTCAGGTATAAGGAAACTGACAGGCTACATGCCATGGCTGTGGAACTCAAGAAGATGGGTGTTTCTGTGAAGGAAGATCGGGACCAACTGACAATAAAAGGGGGTAAGCTCAAAGGAGGTGACCTGCATGGCTGGCATGATCATCGTATCGTAATGGCACTTACGATTGCCGGCATGGTTGCGGGTGATACAACCGTGGACACAGCAGAATCGATATTCATCTCCTATCCCAATTTCTTTGATGATATCAGGTCTCTGGGTGCTGATGTTGTTGTGAATAAACAGTGATTGTGACCATGAGGTATGATGTTGCCGTGGTGGGAGCCGGTCCCGTGGGTTCGGTTGCCGCAAGATATGCTGCCCTGCAGGGGGCAAAGGTTGCTCTTTTTGAGGAACATGCAACTGTCGGAAGTCCGGTCCAGTGTGCGGGCCTTTTGAGTGTGCGGGCTATGGATGAGTGTGGTATAAGTCCCAATGACTCTTCGGTTATTAACAGTGTCAGGGGTGCTTTTGTACATTCACCGGCAGGAACCTGTCTTCCTATAGATGGTGGAAGTACCCGTGCCTTTGTGGTCTCACGCAAGATGTTTGACAGGAAACTGGCATCCCTGGCAACTTCTGAAGGAGTGGATATTTTCCTGAACTCAAAGGTTGTTGCAATAGATAATAATTCAGGTTTTAGAAGTTTACATGTCCAAAAAGCAGGTAAACCTGAAGTTATCGAAGCCTCTGTGGTTATAGGTGCAGATGGTGTACGTCATGGTGTGGCTTCCATGGTGGGCCTGCCGGCTCCTTCACGTATTATGTCCGGAATCCAGTTTGAAGTTCAAATGCAAACAATTCGCCAGGACTTTGTGGAGCTTTTCTTAGGTACCTGTGCGCCTGGTTTTTTTGCATGGGTAATTCCATTGTCTGACGGCACTGCAAGGTTTGGACTTGCAACTGATAATTTGGCCAGTCAGGATTCTCTGTCACATCTCTGTGAACTTAAAGACAAACTTTCCAAAACAGGGCGTGCAGTAGATGGTATGCTGGATTTTGTAGTAGGAGGAATTCCTATAGGTGTTGCAGCCAGGACTTTTTCTGACGGTGTATTAATCTGCGGTGATGCAGCAGGTCAGGTAAAACCAACATCCGGGGGGGGTGTTTATACAGGGGCTGTCTGCGCAAAGATAGCAGGTGAAGTTGCTGCAAAAGCAGCATTTGAAAATGATACTTCCCAATCCCGGCTGGAAGAATATGAAATTCGCTGGAAGCAGTCTCTGGGAAAGGAGTTAGATTTGGGGCTGAAAGTGCACAATTTTGTAGGTAGTCTGTCAGATGAACAACTCAATGAATTATTTTCATCCCTTGCAGAACCGAATGTACTTTCATTAATTGAAAAGTATGGGGATATGGATCATCCTTCCATATTATTGCGTAAATTCCTGAATCCTTTAAACTCCAGGCATCTAAAAGGTTTTTTTGTAGCTTTTTTGAAGACCTTGCTGTGAATTCAGTATATACTGACCCCTTTTACACTTTCTATGTTAAGGATTTCATTTACAGTATCTCCTGATATCTTTGAATCAGTGATAATTGTCATTTTAGCCTGATCGGTAAAATATGGATCATCTGAAACTGCCTGCCTTATACTGATACCATGTGCGGCAATCACGCCTGATACTTCTGAAAGAATACCTACTGTTGCCGCATCTTCAGGTGTAATTATTATTACTCCAAGTCCCAGTGCAGGAGCCACATCCCTTAAGAAAGGAATTGAACGCACATTCTGGAATATGTTTCGAAGGGTTTCATCTTCAAGTATTGTGTCGGTAGTTGCATCTACGACCCGACGGTCCACACCTGCCTCTTTTGCGAGCTGGGTATGTGCAATATCTATCTTACCGGAGGTCACTTTCCCATCCTTACTTACCTGAAAACCTCTTTCGAATAAAATTTTCAGTACCTTCTGTTGGGCAGGATGTTTTTCAAACATTTCAAGTAACATTTTCCACATGCAAATCACTATTCATTCAAATTATAAATAGAATTAAGTTCTTTTGTAGTTTGTAATCTCTTGGAATGTTTAGCCAGTAACTTTTTATTTTATTTTTGTATGTAGGAAGAAAGACATTTTAAGGATTAAATCCATCATATTACAACCTGATTTAATCGGTTAAATGTGCTTTTTACGAATAAAAAAATCCCTTTTAGGGGTTATACACAAATATTTTACAATGTGTAATTATTAAAATACGGTATTAGAATTATCATATTTGTATGGAAGGAGGTATTTTGTGAAGGTATACAAAGATTATGGAGATCTGCCAAAAATCAAGCTTCCTCTTGATCAGGAGGTTTGTATCAGTGATAGTACCATCAGGGATGGAGCCCAAATGCCGGGGATAGTCTTAAAAAGCGGCCACAAGGTTCGAATTTATGACTATCTGCACGAGATCGGTATTGAAAAACTGGAAACTTTCGTTTATAATGAAAGAGATCGCAAAGCCATCGACCTCATGCTTGACAGGGGTTATGAATTCCCTGAGGTTACGGGCTGGGCACGTGCAAAAACAGAAGACATAGATAAGGTACTGCAGATTGGCGGTCTCAATGAAACCGGTATATTGATGTCTGTCTCAGATGTCCACATTCTGGAAAAGATGGGATTGCCCAGCAGAGAAGCTGCCGAGGACAGGTATCTTGAAGCCCTTCAGTATGCAGTAGATCATGGCCTTGCTACCCGTGCTCATGTGGAAGACATGACCCGTGCTGATAATTATGGTTTTGTCTATCCAATGATTGAAAAGATAATGGAAATTGACCCGGAATGTACCATAAGGGTGTGCGACACCATCGGCTATGGAATACCTTTTGACGGAGTGGACGAACCCTATGGTATTCCCTCAATTACCAAATATCTCAAAGATGAGATTGGTGTTAAAAACATCGAAAGCCACTGCCATGATGATTTTGGTTTTGCTTTTACAAATTCGATGGCAGCTTACTGGTATGGTGCAAACTGGTCCAATGTAACATTTATGGGTATAGGTGAAAGGGCCGGAAATGCTGAAATGGAAAAATTGCTTTTGTTCCTGGATCAGCGGGTGGAAGGTTTTGATAAATATAATCTTGATGTCATAACTGAATTCTCTGAATTCATGCATAAAGAAATCGGTATACGTGTGCCTCGTAATAAAGCCGTGGTTGGTAAGAATGTATTCTCCCACGAGTCAGGTATACATGCTGCCGGTGCTATTAAGAATCCTTTCACATACGAACCATATCCACCGGAGGTTGTGGGTGGAGAACGTATATTCCTCGTAGGTGATTCTTCAGGCACCGAGGTCTTAAGGTATAAGATTCAGGAAACCCTGAGGGAATTGCTTGATGTACAGATCACTGTGGAGAAAAAGGATCCCAGACTTAAATCCATACAGAAGGATATCCAGGCACTCTATGACAACGAAAAGCGTGTATCCTGTATCTCTGATGAGGAAATCCAGGGTTATGTCGAGAAATACTTCCTGTTTGAGCCAGTTGTAGAAAAGAATATGAGCCGGGAAAGTGCCTATTCTGGTGAATATGTACCAGATCCTCTTTCAAGAAAGAAGAAGGATGTATAAGGTAATTATTAACCTTATACATATTTACTGTTTTTATTTAATTTTGCTGACAATAGCATCTGTCATTTCACTGAGTTTTGCACTGCCGCCCATATCGTAAGTTACATACTTACCTTCGGAAATGACTTCTTCGGTTGCTTTGAAAATAGCATTTGCATTGTCTTTTTCTCCGAGATAGTCAAGCATCCAGGCACCGGCAAGAATTGTTGCAACAGGATTTACTTTATCTTCTCCTGCGTATTTCGGTGCTGAGCCATGTGCAGGTTCAAACATTGCATAATTGTCCCCGATATTTGCGGAATATATCAGGCCGATACTTCCGATAAGAGCGGAGCATTCCTCACTGATAACATCCATGAACAGGTTTGTGGAAAGCAATACTTTCTTGTTGAAAAGCTGCGGGTTCTTGATAAGTTGCTGAGCAATATTGTCGATGTGGTATTCCCAGATGTCAATATCGGGATATTCTTTTCCTATGTTCTCGACTTCTTCAAGGAATGTTCCACATGTCTGTTTGAGAATGTTGCTCTTGTGGATTGGAACGACCGTATCATACCCACGTTTCTTTGCTTCTTCAAAGGCATACCTTGCAATGCTACGGCAGGCCGGTCGGGTGATCTTACGCAGTGCTATATACACATCATCCGTCAGTTTTACTTCTTCACCTATGTACATTCCTTCCGTTCCTTCACGTACGCATATAAAATCAACATCACCAAGGGGTGTGTTTGTGTTGGGGAATGTTTTTGTAGGTCGGACATTTGCGTAAAGATTGTATTTCTGTCTGATTGATACTGCGACACTTTTTGGAGAACCTGCACCTCCGGGGGTGGTAGTTGGTCCTTTGAAACAGGCATCGGAGTTTTCCAGTATTTCCCATGTCTCATCGGGAATAAGGGTATTTCCTCCGTTTTCCTCCCACCAGGCGGCACCGGCTTCACAGGGTACAAACTCCACATTCGTACCTGCTGCCTCTGCTACTTTAAGCATGGCATCGACAAGTTCCGGCCCGACTCCATCTCCTTTAATAACTGCTGCAGTTTTATTCATTTGAATCACTTCTATAATTAATTGTATTAATACGGCTATTGTGCCCCTTTAATGCCTCCATCATATATATTCTATCTGCCCAGTTGACCGCAGCAATAATGGTTATCCATTTTTGATGATGTCCAGATGTTTATTAGATTAATTGCGTTAATTTCATTTCCTGAGTATTTTTATATGGCAGGGAATCATACTTTCTTTCATGTCCCCAAACATTCCTATTACAGATGAACATATACATATTGACCCCCGGGCAAAGGGTATTGATGCTGTAAAGCAATTCCAGAATGCAGGGGGAACTCATATGATGGTGGTCTCCAAACCTACATGGACGCTTGGGGTCGAAGTTGTAAAACCCGATGACTATCGTGCTGTATTTGATGAAACTGTGGATATTGTCCGCCAGATCAATGAAATCGGGGTTGGTGCTTTTCCGGTGCTTGGCGTACATCCGGCAGAAATTACCAAACTCTGTGAAAGGATGGAACTTGAAAATGCCACCTCCCTTATGAAAGCAGGTCTGGAGATTGCATCTGAATATGTAAATGAAGGCCTTGCTGTGGGGTTGAAAAGCGGACGTCCTCATTATCCTGTCTCAGATGAGGTGTGGCAGGCTTCTAATTCAATAATGTCTCATGCTTTTGGCCTGGGCAAGGATCTGGGATGTGCTGTCCAGCTGCATACCGAAAGTGTAGGAGAAGCTGAGCTGGAGGACATTGCCAGCAGGGCAAAGAGTGTTGGTATCCCCCTGGATAAAGTTGTGAAACATTATGCACCTCCGCTTGTTGATGTCTGTGAAAGGATAGGCCTTTATCCTGGTGTACTTGCCGGCAAAGGAGCAATTGAAGAAGCCCTTAAGCAGGGTAGTCATTTCATGATGGAGACGGATTATATAGATGATCCGCAACGTCCCGGTGCAGTACTTGGTCCAAAAACCATTCCCCGTCGTACCCTGAAGCTTGTTGAAACCTACGGGGAAGAAGTTTTCTGGAAGGTTCATAAGGAGAATATCGAATCTGTTTATGAAGTGGATATTGAAATTTAAAGAGCTGGAATCATACCTGTATTAATTACAGTAGCAATAATTATCTATATTCTTGTTCGTTATTATCCTATCAGGAGATAATTAATGAAATTTCTTATCGATAAATTACCGGAAACTGCAAACGCATTTGCAGACATGCGTTCATCCCTTTTCAAGGATGGCGCCCTGGACACAAAGACAAAAGAGTTGATCGCTGTTTCCTCATCGGTCCTGATGAGGTGCGAAAAATGTGTAGAAATACATGCAAAACGTGCAAAGGATAATGGGGCAACAGAGGAGGAGATTGCAGAAGCAATTGCAGTCTCGATGTTTATTGCCGGTGGTTCGCAACTGCACTGGACCCGGAAATACGATCAGATATTTGAAAGTGTAAATGAATGAAACTTATGGTGTCATTGTAATTAAATTTTAGACTCCGAATCCTTCCTGCAAACATTTTTCTCGACGGCATCCGGCTGTTAAACGAAGTTCTTCTCTTATTTCAATGCAATTTTGCCATAATCCGTGAACATTGCAGTATGCAAGGGCGCAGAACTCTCTGTATTTGCCAAAATATACCAGTTTGAATAATGCATCAGGTGAAGTTCCCGGGGCGAAATTGACTCGTCCGATCTTGATCGTATTCAGCATTTTAGTGCGTGCATACAATTCAATCCATTGAATTTGATGCTGCAGCGAATTTGGATGTTTCATATTTCCCCCGACTACAACATGGATGTAATCCTTGCCGCTGTTGCCATAATTTTTTAGAACTTCAATAGAAGGTATGTGTCTTTCTTTTGATTGGTAGTCATATTTGTGTGACCTGTCATTTTTCATAATTTCCGATGGATCCATAATTTAGCCTGCTTGTTATATTTAAAAAGAGATAGTTTCTCAGAATGTTGTCTCCACTCTTCTTACAACTCCTCTGAGAAGCCTGGAAAGAATGTCTGACCCCGTCATGATTCTTTTTTCTTCATCTGTCCAGTAGATTATCACGTCCTGGTCAATAATATCTCCTTTATAATGCTCAGGATACAGCCTTAGTTTTGGAATTACTTCTTCTAGCCTGGTCTTTGGTGACATTACAATAACCGGCCTGTGACAATAATCTTCAGGATCAAGGGTTATGTTACCGTAGGCTAAATCTCTCAAAAGGTCATCACTGTTAAGTGTACGTATGGGATTTCCCTCTGGGTCCGTGATAATAATCCATTTTTTACCGGATTCGCTGATTTTTTTGAGGAAAGGATCTTCAAGGGTTTGTTTAAGTTCGGGGAACACCGGTTTCCTGTTTTTTGTAGGAAGGGATATGATACTTTTTGGGTCAATTGGGTTGCCTTCCTTTGTGATCTTTGTATCATCCATTGTCAAAAAATTAAGAGCTCCCTGTCCCTCTACACTTCCTATGTCTGATCTTGTGGATTGTATGTGTCTCTGGAGGACTTTTTTAAGGGACCTCTCTTTGAAGAACATTATTTCTTCTTTTCCCAGCCACCAGTCAAGCATTATTGCCGAAGGTTTTGCAAAAGGATAAAGGATTAATTGATACATCTTGACTAATGGAGTTAAATATGCTCCGGCTTTCAGGGCTTTTCTGGTGAAATATGCCTGGGGCATAATCTCACCAAAACAGGTTATTATTACAGTGGAGAATACAAATGCAGCAGTACCACCCATTATTGAACCTGTAAGCAGGGCAATAAGAACATTTACGGCAACGTTTCCCCATAATAAAGTTGTTAAAAGATAGTTGGAATCCCTTCGGATATCTAGTATTTTTCTTGCATCCTTATTGCCAGACTCGGCTTCAGTTTCCAATCCCAGCCTGCTCAATCCGAAAAGTCCAATGGTAAGGCCGGAAAACATTGCCGATTGACTGACAAAAAATAAAAGTAGAATCCATGTTATGATTTCCATATTTTGCTTCCACTACAGTTGTGTGACAATATATTTATATCTACTTGAAACTTTGACTGTCGGAATATTGTGGTATTGTTCTCAATTTGTATTATCGAACCGTTTATGCATGATGTAACTTCCTGTCACAACATATGCCATTAATTATTATAGAAGGGGAATTGTTTCAATTTTGATTGGGATATGTTTGCCTGAACACTAATCTTTGCTATGTACCCTTACATTTACTTTTATTTGTGGATTTGGTACTTTTACTTTATGGGCATCTGTGATATTATTGTCCTGAATGATCTTGAATATAAATTTGCCTTTCGATTTATACAGTGTTACCCATCACGGTCTTTCCTTAGAGATGTCCGTTTTGCTTTCTAATTTGTATTTTTCATTTGTTATGAATATATTTTTTGGGTCAAAAGTTTCGATTACTGCGGTATGCTTTATAGCATCTTGATCATGGACTGTAAATAAAGATCGGGATATACCTGTATATAAAGGGAGTCAGGACAATGAATCTTATTCAAAGGAAACGTGCTGAAAATCCTGTAACAACAATGAATTTTAGATTTTATTAGTTCACCTGTAAATATAAAAATGTTGTATTATCATCCTCAAGTTTATTTTTTGCTCATTGAAAGGCAAATATATTATTGACATTTTTTATTTGAGATTTATATATTATCTTCTATTATTTATAAGGGCAAAAGTTATAATACTTTTTAATGTAATATTCATGTGCCTATATGAAATAGGTTTTGAGTGAGGGTAAAATATGACCGAGAAAACACCATTAGACTGGATAGCAATTGCTCTTGTAGTAATTGGAGGCTTGAATTGGGGATTGTTTGGTATATCACAGGACTATAACCTGGTAGAACTTATCTTTGGATATAGTGCAATCGCACGGGTAGTCTACATTCTTGTAGGACTGGCAGCCCTGTATATGATATACTTTGCAAGCAAGGACCACCAGTAATTTGGTGGCCTTATTTTTTATGCATGATGAAAAGTGCATACAGCATAATTATGCTTTCCAAAAGCCCGAATGAAGGTGATTTTTCCGGCATCTTTGTACTATCGGGAAGGCTTTTATCATCCAGTTCTATCATTGAAATCGAACGTCTTTTGTTTTTTGCTGATGTATAAGCAATTTTGTTTCCTTCCGGTGACCACTGTGGCATAAACCCTCTCCCGATTTGCAGTTTTTCATTTCCTTTATGGTCAGTTATCCATATTCCGTACTCTCCGATATCTCCGTAATTAAATACGATTTTATCTGCGTCAGGTGACCATACAGGAAATGAATGGGCCTTGTAGTATCCTGAATCGTTGGTTATTTTTCTTTGATTGCTACCATCAGCATTCATAACCCACAAGCTTGTAGTGTGATTATTATTCGTTTTAACATATGCAATTTCATCCCCCTCCGGCGACCAGGCAATGTCATATGCTTTTCCTTCGAAAATCCGGGATTTTTCTGAACCGTCACTTTCCATAATCCAGATGCCTTCAGTTTCCGGATTATTCGAAACGTAAGCAATGATGTTCCCTTCTGGTTGCCATTGTGGTTCAAGATAGGGGCCATTGCTATCAGTGAGTCTAATATTTTCGCTACCATCGGAGTTTATTATCCATATATCTGAGTCCTTGCAGATATTTGATTTATTCAACATTCGTTGTTTTGTCCCATCTTCTTTTTCTACCATATCCCATATATCACCGTTTTCAGAAGATGCAGATACATAAACAATTTTAGAGCCGTCAGGACCCCAGTCGGCTTCCCATCCCCTCAGGCCCAGCAGGTAGTTTTCCAGAAAGACTCCTTCAGTTAGTTTCTTTTTGCCAGAACCGTCTGGATGCATCGTCCATAATTCATAGTTCCCTGTCAGATTTGATATATAGAGTAACAGATCTCCTTCAGGAGACCAGGGGTCAAAGAAAAAACCTCCGCTTTCATTTTCAGAAGTTAGTTTTTCTTTATCCATTCCACCTTCTCTTGATAAGCAGCCACTTAGATTTTCCAGTGAATTACCTGTGCTTGAAGAATAGGCGATATAGGTCCCATCGGGTGACCAGTACGGAGCAAAAGTGTTTGTGGAATTTTCAATTGCAAATGTATTCTCGTCTGCATTACAGGGACTTGCAATAAAAAATAATACCATGGTGGTGAAACAAAGAATATATTTCATACTCATTTTCATGCTTCCGGTACACAGTAAAAAAATGTATTGCCTGATTCCAGTACAATTCCAGAAATCTGAGCGACACACCAAACCTGTGTTGCTTCGATGTAACGGCTTCCGTCTTCTCTTTCATATAATGATGCTGTTACTTCCAAATCTGCATTTGTACTGTTAGAACCAGATGTACATGTAGTTAATTTTGTTGTCATTCATGAAACTCCTTTGTCTTATATGGGTATAAATTACTAAGTGTATACTATATAAATTAATTGCTCATATATTTTATTTTACTTCCAGATTTCCACATTGATTCACAATGTCTGATAGCAAACCTTTAATCCTCCCAGACAATATTCTCTTCCCCAAAACCAATCTAAAACAATCCTTTTAATTTTTCAGGACACATGTCTCTCAAAAATATAATGATAAAGGGTGCCAAAGAGCACAACTTAAAGAATATTGATGTAGTGTTGCCGAGGGATAAATTAATCGTAATTACGGGTTTAAGTGGCTCGGGCAAGTCATCTCTTGCTTTTGATACGATCTATGCCGAAGGCCAGCGTCGCTATGTTGAATCGCTTTCATCATATGCCCGGCAATTCCTGGGGCAGATGGAAAAACCCGATGTGGAATACATTGAAGGTCTCTCTCCTGCCATTTCAATCGAACAGAAAACCACCAGCAAGAATCCCCGCTCCACCGTGGGTACCGTTACCGAGATATACGATTACCTGAGATTGCTGTTTGCCCGTATAGGGGCTCGCCACTGTCCGGATTGTGGGCGTGCCATCGAACCCCAGAGTGTTGACCAGATTGTGGACAACATAATGAAATTCCCTGCAAAAAGCAAACTTCATATCCTGGCGCCTGTTGTCCGGGAGCGTAAAGGTGAATACAGGAAGCTGCTTGCTGATATACTTTCTGACGGTTATTCCCGTGCACGTGTGGATGGGGAGATTATCCGGCTCGATGAAGCTGATTCCCTGGAACTGGGGCGCTACAATAAACATAACATAGAGATTGTGGTTGACAGGCTTTCCATCAAAGAAGGAATTGAAGAGCGTCTCTCTGATTCTGTGGAACAGGCCCTTGCCAGAAGTGGCGGGATTGTTATAGCTGATGTTGTGGATGGCGATGAATTCGTATTTAGCGAAAAACTTGCCTGTCCACACTGTGGAACTGGATTTGAAGAACTGGAACCTGCCATGTTTTCCTTTAACAGCCCACAGGGAGCATGTGATGTATGTCATGGCCTGGGTACTTCAATGGAATTCGATCCTGACCTGATAATTCCTGACAGGTCTCTGTCTCTCAATGAAGGAGCAGTTGAACCGTGGGGTACGAGAAAAGATGGCTATTACATGCAGTCTCTCCAGTCTCTTGCTGATCATTTCGGATTTTCTATGGATGCTCCTTTTGAAGATCTGGAGCCACAGTACCAGAATATGATTCTCTATGGCACGGCCACCAAAGTCCCGATGGTCCATACCGGTAAAGGTGGAGGGATCTGGAAACGCAACAGTCGTTTTAAAGGTGTTATTGCTGCCATTTCCAAGATATACAATCGTACAGATTCAGAAAATACCAAGGACCGGCTAAAACGGTATATAAGCACCAAACCATGTCCGTCCTGTGAAGGTGAAAGGCTCAAACCAGCCAGTCTGTCTGTTTTCATAGACGGGTTCAATATAATCCAGACAACTCATATGTCAATTGAGGATTGTCTTCACTTCTTTGAAAAACTGGAACTTCATTTGGACCAGCGGGAATTTACCATAGCCCGCCTGATATTGAAGGAAATTAAATCCAGGCTGGGCTTTTTGGTTGATGTGGGTCTGGATTATCTTACTTTGAGTCGTTCAGCATCTACTCTTTCCGGAGGGGAAGCCCAGCGTATCCGTCTTGCCACCCAGATAGGCTCCAGTTTGATGGGGGTACTGTACATTCTGGATGAACCGAGTATTGGTTTGCATCAGCGGGATAATCTCAGGCTTATCAACACTCTCAAACACTTACGTGATATCGGTAACACCGTTATTGTTGTGGAGCATGATGAAGAAACAATAATGAGTGCCGATCATGTTGTGGATATGGGGCCCGGCGCCGGTATTCATGGGGGTGGTCTGGTAGCGGAGGGAACTCCTGTGGAAATTATGCAAAACCCGGATTCTCTCACAGGGAAATACCTTGAGAGGAAACTAAAGATTTCGGTTCCGTCGCAAAGGCGTACTCCTGAGGGTTTCATAAAATTGATAGGAGCTGGTGAAAACAATCTCAAGGAAATTGATGTGGAATTTCCTCTTTCTGTAATGATATGTGTAACCGGGGTTTCAGGATCAGGTAAAAGTACACTTATCAATGAAACCCTGAATAAAGTGTTAGCCCGCAAACTCAATCGTGCCAGGGAGAGAACCGGCAAATATTCCACTATTGAAGGTCTTGAAAATGTTGACAAGGTAATTACAATAGACCAGTCTCCCATTGGCAGGACTCCCAGGTCCAATCCGGCTACCTATACCAATCTCTTCACACCCATACGTGAATTATTTGCCCAGACAAAACTTTCCAAGTCCCGCGGCTATAAACCCGGTCGTTTCAGTTTCAATGTACGTGGAGGCCGTTGTGAGACCTGTGGCGGGGAGGGAATAATCACCATTGAAATGCACTTTTTGCCCGATGTTTATGTGCCCTGTGAGGTCTGTCATGGCAAAAGGTACAACAGGGAAACCCTTGAGGTAACTTATAAGGATAAAAGCATAGCCGATGTACTGGATATGACCGTGGAAGAGGCTCTTGGTTTTTTTGCAAACGTTCCAAAAATAAAACGTAAATTACAGACGCTTTTTGACGTTGGTCTGGGCTACATCAAACTTGGCCAGTCTTCAACCACGCTTTCCGGAGGAGAAGCCCAGCGTGTCAAACTTGCTACTGAACTGAGTAAACGCTCTACCGGTAAAACGGTCTATATCCTTGATGAACCAACCACGGGGTTGCATTTTGATGATGTCAGGAAGTTACTTGAAGTACTCCAGCGCCTCGTTGAGGGGGGAAATACAGTAATTGTTATAGAGCACAATCTGGATGTTATCAAGGTTGCAGATTGGATTATTGACCTTGGTCCTGAAGGTGGAGAAGGTGGAGGACTTGTTGTTGCAGAAGGGGTTCCTGAAAATGTGGCAAAGGTTGAAGGTTCCTATACCGGTGAATTTTTGAAAAACATTCTCTCCTGAGAATTCGGGCACAAGGTTTATTTTCTTTCAGGAAAAAATTTACATGACCAATAATACTGGTCACCGGGTTTACCGGGGGTGTATGTATGGTAAGAAAAATCCGTTGCAAGAATATCAAGAATGACCTAGAATATCTCGGCGATATCATGTCACATCAGGAAGGCAGGGAGCCAACTCCTGATGTGGCTAGGTTTAAAACCCAGGTAGAATATAAGAAGACACTATGCAAAATACTAAGGAATGAAAAAGAGAAGGAAGAGCTTGATCGCTAATTCCTTCAGATATCATATTTTTCAAAACATGGAAGGCAGTAATAGTTGCCGTTCATAACTCTTGCCCGGCTTTCCATCATTCCTTCGCCGCATTCGCTGCAGATGAGGGTTTGGAAAACAACTGCCTTTTCAGGTGGCTTTATTTCGATTTCCTCAATTTTGAAAAGCTCTTCAAGAGGCATTTTCAGGACATCATGGGATTTTTCTTCATGTTTTTGCTTGAACAGTTTCTTTTCCTCTTCTGTAGCACTGCCTTCCCTTATCTTTGGAAACAGCTTCTGATGTTCTTCATCATTTTTCATCCCATCAGGTTTCAACACAAGCCGCAGAGCTTTATCATTTCCCCGATTGAAGAAAGTGTATACATGTTTACCGAAATCACGGTATATCAGATTACCTTTCCCGAAGGTGCATCCATTGACCACCTGTATGGCATCCACAGAACATGACTTGTTTTCAACGATGCACACGAGCTCTTCATCTTCTGACCTTATATTTTTGAAATGTTCCTCTGCTGTTTTTGCAGCCCTGAACCCCAGAGATAATCCGGGACAAAGATGGCCGTGGAACTTTATTGCGTCTTCAATTTCCATTAAACCCCTCACAGGTATTGTTTTCTTAATTTTTCAACTGTAATTTCAACTTGCTTAACTGCGGTACCGGTATATCGGTAAGGATCAACAAGTTTCTCGACATCCTCTTCATTAAGATAGCCGGATACTTCTTTATTTGCGAGTAAAGTTTCACGCAGGTGTTTTCCGCTTTCGTGGGCCTGCATGGCAGCTGTACGTACTATCTCATGGGCTTCTTGTCTCCCGACACCTCTTTTTGCAAGTTCTATCATGACCGCTTCGCCCATATTAAGTCCTTTGAGCAATTCGAGGTTACGCTTTATGTTTTCCGGATAGAAGCGCAGATTATCGGTCACCCTGATGCCTAGTTTCAGGATGTGATCGGTCAGCACACACGTTTCCGGGAAAACAACCCTTTCACATGAAGAGTTTGTAAGATCCCTCTCGTCCCATAATGTATTATTCATAAGTTCAGGTTCAACCATGGAGCGTACAATTCTTGCAAGCCCGCAGATCTGTTCGGATTTGATGGGGTTGCGTTTATGGGGCATTGTAGAGGAACCTACCTGTTTTTTGCCGAAACTTTCTTCTACTTCTGCAAGTTCACTTCTCTGCAGTGTTCGTAATTCAACACCAATTTTATCCAGTGTTGTTACGACATTTGCCATCCACATGACAAATTCCGCATGACGGTCCCTCTGGATAATCTGGTTGGAGACATCCACACCTGTTATCCCAAGGTATTCCATCGCTTTTTTCTGGATTTCAATACCTTTCTCACCAAAAGCCGCCTGAGTGCCGACAGCCCCTGTCATTTGGCCTACTTCTACCCGGGGCTTGAGCTGTTCTAGTCTTTCGATATGCCTGCCAATCTCAGATGCCCAGATTGCAAAACGCAGGCCGTAAGTTGTTGGTACACCGATCTGTCCATGGGTTCTGCCTGCACATACAGTTTCTTTGTGTTCCTCAGCTTGACGCAAGAGCACTTCCAGTAGTTGTCTGATCTTTGGTTCCATTACTTCAATGGCGTCTTTTATCTGTAGACCGGTGGCTGTATCCAGCATATCGTTTGATGTTGCACCGAAATGTACCCATTTACTGGCATTTTCTTCACATTTTTCCGAGATGGCAAGCACAATTGCCATCATGTCATGATTGATCTCATCTTCGATTTCTTTGACCCTTTTGAGTTCTACATTTTCAATGCTTTGTTCTATTATTTTTGCAGCATCTTCAGGGATTAATCCAACATCAGCTTCTGCCTTTGCAAGGGCTGCCTCTGCTTTCATGATGCATTTTAAGCGATTCTCCTCACTCCAGACATGTTTCATTTCCTCGGTACCATATCGGTATTCTATAGGGTGGATGGCCATTGATATTCTCCTTTTGTGAATTGGATCAGTGCGTTAATTACAATGGCATACAGATTGTTTTTAATTATAATTATGTTTGGGTTTGTAACATTAATTCTTTGACATTGATCTGACGTTTAAAGGGCTGAATCTATGTCCATTATCCCCAGTTTCGATTTTAATACCGGCTATATTTACGGAAACCCTAACTTTTATATAGTTCACAACGTTAATTAGGAGTACCTAAATATTACAGGAGAACAAACATGCTGGAAAGTTTTATGATTACATTCAGGGAAGGTCTGGAAGCTCTTTTGATTGTGGGAGTTATTCTGGGTTACCTGGTACAAACAAACAGAGTTTATGTGAATAAGTATGTATATGCCGGTGTGGGTCTTGGTATTCTTGGCAGTTTGCTGGCTGCAGTGACCTTCAACATTCTTGCAATTGAATTTGAAGGCAGGAATGAGGCACTTTTTGAAGGAGTAGTGATGTTGCTTGCAGCTCTTGTGCTCACGTCAATGATCATATGGATGCTCAAAGAAAGCAGTAATATATCGGCAAATATACGCAAGAATGTAGATTCCAAAACTGAATATGGCTTGATGGGTCTGGCTTTTGTTTCTGTATTCAGAGAAGGTATTGAAACGGTACTCTTTATGGGTGCTGCGGCAATGAACACAGAAACAAGTACCGTTCTTTACGGCGGTTTGCTGGGACTGGCCACTTCTGCGGTCATAGCGTATCTGGTATTCAAATCCTCATACCACCTGAATCTGGGTATGTTTTTCAATCTTACCAGTGTTTTCCTGATACTCTTTGCTGCAGGACTCACTGCCCATGGTATTCATGAGCTCCAGGAAGCGGCTCTCATTCCGGTATTCAATGAGCATTTGTGGGACATTAACCACATATTAAGTGAGAATGGTATTGCAGGATCATTGCTGAAGTCCTTGTTCGGGTACAATGGGAACCCTTCATTGCTGGAAGTAGTTTCATACATTGGTTACTATGTAGCACTTGGTATTGGCATAAAAGGTTTGAATTCAAAGAGTAAAACCGGTACTGTGCAGACTACATAATGCTGTAAACATATATTCCGTCTGGAATATATTTTTTATTTACCGGGAATATCCTGTTGTGGAATTGTAAATATAAACGTGCTACCTTTTCCTTCTTCACTTTCAACCCGCACGTTTCCTCCATGCATTTCCACGTAATTTCTTACAAGAGCCAAACCCAGGCCTGTACCTTCATATCTTCTGTTTTTTGCAGAATAAATTTGCTTGAATGGTTCAAAGATCATTTCTTTTTTATCTTCAGGTATGCCAATTCCATTATCTTTTACCGATATACTTGCCTTTTTTTCTTCGGATTTGGCTGTGACAGATATTTTTCCTTTTTCTGCAGTGAATTTGATTGCATTGTTGAGAAGATTGTACATGACTTGTTTGAACATAATTATGTCTGCGTAGAGTAAATTATTTGCATTTTCACAATCAACAATGACTTCTATGTTTTTCTTTGAGGCGAGGGGTTTTATTAGCATTTTCACGTCATTGAGTGCTTTTTGCATGTCAAAATATTCTGCTTCAACTTCTTTTTTACCTGCTTCAACTCTTGAAATATCCAATATGTCATTGATGAGGTGTAATAGATTTTCTCCACTTTTTAAGATGTTCGATGCATATTTGTTTTGGGCATTGGTAAGTTCACTACCGGGAACTTCAAGAAGCATTTGAGAAAAACCGATAATTGAATTCAGGGGAGTTCTTAGTTCATGGCTCATGGTAGTCATAAACTCGGATTTAGTGCGGTCTGATTCTTCTGCTTTCATTTTTGCCTGTACGAGGACATTTTCGTTTTCTTTCCTTTCAGTAATATCCCTGGCTGAGCCAAGTGCTGCACACTGGCTTTCATATTTGATACTGCTTATTGCAATTTCTACCTGTCTTTTTTCACCGTTTTTAGTAACTATACAGGTTTCAAGAGTTGCAGGTGCATCCTTGCAGTCAGCTCTTCTTTGCATGATTTCCCTGATTTTTTCCTTTTCCTCAGGGTGCACCAGGTCAAGCACTTTCATATTGTCGATTTCCTCTCTTGTATAACCTGTAATTTCGCAGATTCTATCATTTACAAACAGAAACCGTTCTCCGCAATAGATGTAGACCATCTCATGGGTATTGTTTACAATTGCACGATATTTTTCCTCACTTTCACGCAGTATTTCTTCTGTTTTTTTCAGTTCCGAAATATTGTGTAACAGAATAAGTTTACCGAAAGGGTTTCCCTGTTTGTCGTCAAGTGGAGTAATATTGATATTATAGGTGCTTTTCAATCCATTTCTCCATATCTCCTGCTCTCTGGATACATTCCCGAAAAGATCATTTCTCTTTATTGTGTTGTTCGGGTCGGGAAACAGTTGTCCTATATCTTTGCCGAGAAAATTTTCTGTTTTGTTGCTGAATATCTTTTTTGCTGCAGGATTTATGTCCACTATACGTTCTTTATTGTCAACAACTATGATTCCGTCATTCATCTTTTCCATTAACTGGTCACGAGCCATAGGAACCAGGTCGAGGAATTTGAATTGGTGAAGGTTGAATGAAAGAATAAGTCCTGTAAGGGTAAATCCTATTATTGTAAGGTCCTGTCCAGGGAAAGGGCCTATGTCTAATAGGTATAATATGTTTCCTGCCCACGGAAATACAAGTGCAATGATAATCAATTCTAACTGCTGACGATATATTTTTCTGGAAGATTTTCCTGAAAACAATAATATCAGTGTGGCAACGAGCAATATCAGGTAGTTGTATGCTATCATTATCCAGAATCCCGGTCCATGACCATAAATAATAGTATTGAATGCAGGTGCCGGTGCAGGTGTATAACTTGTCCATATCAGGTTATGCCACTCGTTAGTTAATGTAAGGATGAATATGAAAGCTGGTATCGTACAAAGCAAAGCAATATTTTTTCTGGTAAGCCATTTTTCCATTTTTGTATATTGAATTGCAAAAACAAAAAGTAATAATGGTGCTGTCAGTGATCCTATGTAACAAACCTTTGACCAGAAGATTTTTGCAGGTAAACTTGTAACAATTGATTCAAATGCTCCGCAAAGCTGCCATTCTATAATTGCAAGCATCAGAAGAAAAAGGGTGTTTCCTCCTGTGGAGGTACGTCTATACCATACTGTCAATGCTACAAAAGCGGATATAATCGTTGATACTAATAATATTAGAGCATAGGGAGTCATTTGTAAAGTGATAAGTACACCTCATTGAAAGGCAATATAAGCAGCCTGTAATGTATCAATTATTGAAAAAGAATCATTCATTATACTTATATATTTCTACTAATATATATAAAAATTATATAGTAGGCAAGAAAAGATATGAACCTCATTCTACAGGCACAATTACCCTGTAGCCATTGACTTCTCCAATAGTCACTTTGACCCCATACACCGCTTCTATATTTTCGGGTGTGATTACTTCTTCCTTTCCGTGTGCAAAAACTTCCCCATCTTTAATAAGGACATAACGATCGGAATATCTAATTGCCAGATTTATATCATGCATTGTTATTACTGCTGAAACGTGTTCTTTCCTGGCAACTTCTACAACAGTATTCAGGATACCCAGCTGGTTTTTCAGGTCCAGGCTGCTTGTGGGTTCATCCAGCAGGAGTATTCGGGGCTGTTGCACCAATGCACGGGCAAGGCTTACTTTTTGCAATTCACCACCGCTCATCTCATCAATGTAGCGCAATGCAAGCTCTTCCATCCCCATATCCGATATTACCTGACGGGTAATTTTCATGTCTTTTTCTTTCATACCCCATTCGATGTGAGGTTTCCTCCCCAGTAATATCGCATCAAATGCTGTCAGACGACTGGGTTCTGTATTCTGGGGAACATAGCCGAGCCTTTTTGCGATTTCTATTCGGGGAAGTTCCAGAACATTTTCCCCTTCTACAATTATATTTCCGGATTTTGGAGCAAGAATTGTGTTGATACAGCGAAGCAATGTGGTTTTCCCTACACCATTAGGTCCCAGAATTGTCAGTACTTCTCCGGGGTTGAGGTCAAATTCAATTTCCTTGAGTACTTCTCTTTTTTTATAGTCAAACTGAAGTTCTCTTATTTTTAGCATTAGTGGCTATACCCCCGAATAAGCAGATACAGGAACAACGGTGCTCCCATGAATGCAGTAATTATTCCTACAGGGAGTACATAGGGTGCAATTATCAGGCGTGCTGCAACGTCAGAAGCAAGCAGAAGAACTGCGCCTACAATACAGGCAGAAGGTATCAGGAAGCGCTGGTCATCTCCTACAAACCGGCGGGCGATATGCGGGCACACCAGTCCGACAAATCCTATTATTCCAAGAAAAGACACAGCTGCTGCAGTTGCCAGTGATGCCACAAGCATACCTGTCAGGCGCACTCTGTCAACATTCACTCCCAGTCCCCTGGCGACCTCATCTCCTGCATCAATCGCATTATAGTTCCAGCGATTATAGAGAAAATAGGCTGAAGATATCAGTGTGATAAATCCCATTATGTAGATACTTTCCCAGTAAGCCCTTCCAAGGTCCCCGAAGGTCCAGAAAACGATTTCCGGTAGTTCCGAGTCATCTGCAAAAAACTGTAACAACATAGTGGCAGCCGTAAGTAATGAACTCAATGCCACTCCAACAAGTATAAGCACTTCCGGTGTTGCATTTTTGTATTTTGCAATTGCCAGGATTGTTAAAGTTGATATCAGGGAAAAGGCAAAAGCTGAAATTGTTGTCATATAAGGAAGGTCAACTATAGGCAGCCAGTTGCGTGTACCTGCCAGGATTGAAAGGGTGGCTCCAAAAGCTGCTGCATGGGAAATTCCCAGTGTGTAGGGTGATCCAAGAGGGTTGCGCAGAATGGATTGTAAGACGACCCCTGATATCGAAAGGGCGACACCTGCAATTATTGCAGCAATAGCACGGGGTATTCTCAGATTCCAGATAATTGATTTGGAATGTGTTAATTCAGTTGGCATTCCAAGTATCGTTCGGGTTATTTCAAAGATTGTAAGGTCGGCATTCCCTACTGAAAGGGAATACAGGAATATTCCTCCGGTCAACAATATTGAAATGAGAATAAAGGAGACCTTCCTGCCAATGTAACTTCTGTACTTTTCAGGAAGTGTCCCCACTTCATCCTCATATTTTTTGCAGTAATATTCCATGTAATCCCCTGATTGTATTATTCAAATGAAATCTGTCCAAACTCATGGCCGAAATTGTCGGTCATAGTTTCGTAGATATCCTCATTTACAGACGATTCGGCATAGAGGAATGAATATATCTCATTTGCTTTTTCCTGTGGATTTACGTCCTGGAATTCTGAAGGATAGACAACTTTTCCTACATACCATGCATCTGCAAGTACATTTCCATGGTTTGTTGTGTACCAGTTGTAAGGCATGACTCCATAAATTTCATCATTTTTCGCCGCCTCCAGTTCAGCATAAACCCCGCCGGTTGCAAAAGAATCAATACCGTACTTTTCGTTTGTATGGGTGTTCCCATTCTCCGAAAATTCATGGGTAGCCAGATCAATGAAAATATAATCGATACCTGGATTTGAATCCCAGTTAAAAAGGGCATCATCTCCTACCTGATAGCCTTCCCAATCCCCGGTTTTTGAAACGCCGGAAGCTACATTGTTGACATTAACATATTCAAAAGGTGGATAGTCCGGCTGTGTGGAAAGAATGCCGTGTGAGCCCCGGTAACTAATTCCTGCTATGTATGCAGTGGGAGTTTCTTTTTCCTTAGTTCTTTCATTGAGTTCTGTAATTTCTTCTTCAAAGAAAGTTATTACTTCGTTGGCTCTTTGTTCCCTGTCCATTACCTTGCCCATAATCTGGAGGGATTGCTTCATGTTTTCATCTCCGGTATTGCCATAATTCAGACCAACTACCGGTATTCCGACATCAGAAGATAATTTATCCGCATCCTCAGCATTGGAATATGTATAGAATATAACATCAGGAGCCGGGTTAAGAGTCAGAATGGATTCTGCATCATATTTACCCCTGAATGCGCCAATATAGGGATATTTTTCAGAATCTCCGAATTGGGGGTTTGCGATCCTGTATGGTCTTTGAGGCGATTCGATGGATTCTTTCCATTGTTCTATATCTTCAACTCCGACAACTGTGTCCTGTTCCTCAAGATAACAGAGGTATCGTAATGCTCCAGGTCCCACACAAATAGTATGGTCGATTTTGTCGGGAATTACTACTTCTCTTCCATAAGAATCTGTTATGGTTAACGCTCTATTATTTTCCTCATTTCCTTTATTTTGTGTTTCTGAGGAATCCATGCATCCACAGGATGCTAGAAAAATTCCTAATATTGCCATTGTGAGTAATATTCTTATTTTATTCATATAATCATCTTCAAATTTATGGTATACAATAAATGTTCATAATGTCATATTAAGTGCTATTATTATTCAATTTCGTAGCAGTTAATTCTATAAATATTTGTTGCGTATTATTAATGAGTATTTTTTGTATCTTCTTAATACTACAGAACAAGAAACGAAACATAGGTTTTGTATGGTATGCCCACAACCATTATATACCATGTTCACTTTATATAGTATTTAGTTCATAATTATCAATGGAGGGTATTTATGTCACAACAAGTCTTTGAGTTTTCAGAACAGCAGAAAAAGGAACTTTCCAATCTTTTCGGGGAACGGGTCAACTTAAGTCGCAGGGAACGTCATTTCTATAATCATGATGTAGGAGCTTTGCCTTCCATGGCAAAGAAACTCCTTGGAAAAGCGGAACCTGCTGCTATTGTTAAACTCAGGGATGAGGATGATGTTGTTAATTTAATGGATTTTGCTTCTCGCTATTCAGTACCTGTAGTACCTAGGGCTGGAGCTACATCCGGATATGGGGGTGTGATTCCTACAAAGGGAGGAATCATTGCTGATGTCGGACGGTTAAACCATATATATGATATAGACAGGGAAAAACTGACAGCAACAGTCGGGGCCGGAATAGTCTGGGAAAAACTGGAATCCAAACTGAATCATGTTGATCTTTCTGTCTGTGCCCTGCCTTCAAGTGCACCGGCAGCAACAGTTGGAGGTTGGCTTGGGCAGAACGGTCTGGGTTACGGAAGTTATGAGTACGGCTGGTCCCAGGATACAATGGTTTCCGCACGACTGGTAACTCCTGAAGGTGAGGTGCGTGAGTTCGAAGGAAATGATCTGCAAAAGATTGCAGGCAATCTGGGTGCGCTTGGTATTATTACACAGGTCACGCTCAAGATCCGACCGCACAGGCAAACAAAAGCAGTTTCTGCAAGCTTTGATAATGCTGCTGCTCTACAAAAGGCTCTGCAGTTGATTGATAAACGCAATATTGCGCTCTGGTCCATATCATTTATTAATCCGGGTTTTGCTGACATGAAAAATCGTGCTCCTCAAAAAATGCACCACGGTGAACCCATAGTACTGGAAAATACCGATTTACCTGAAGCCTATATATGCAACTTTTTCTATCCGGATAACAGGGATGTGACCGGTCTTGAAGATGCCATCAAAGAAGCAGGTGGTTCCATCCTTCCTGAGCAAATTTCAAAACATGAAACCGGTGAATGGTTCAGGACGATGAAAGTCAAAAGGCTTGGGCCTTCTTTTATTCCAGCAGAGGTAGTAGTGCCCCAGGACAAGGTCAGTACGGTAATCAATGAGATTAACGAAAAAATTTCGCTGCCTGTATTGATCGAAGGGATGGTTTCGCGGGATGGCGAAGTAGTACTCCTCTGTTTTATTCCTCATTCGGAGAGGTCTTTTAAGTTCAATATGGCATTCTCCCTGGGTCTTAGTATTATCAAGATTGCTGAAGATAGCGGAGGCAGGATGTATGCTTCTGGTCTCTACTTTGCTAATCAGGCCGAGAAAGTTTACGGTGAAAGGCTCAAGCAATTGATGGATGTCAAAAAAGAGATTGACCCCTCAGATATCATGAATCCTGAGACATTTACCGGCAGAGGATTATTCACTTCTGCGCTTTCCATGGCAGGTAAAATGGAACCTATGATGCGTCTTGTGGGTAACATGTCAGGGGTGGATAAGACTGAATTCAAAGATCAGAAAAACATTCCAGGTGACATAATTTCCCATGCTTATACCTGTGCACAGTGTGGCTATTGTGTAAATGAATGCGATCAGTATTACGGGCGTGGATGGGAATCCCAATCCCCCCGGGGTAAATGGTTCTTTATCAAGGAATACCTCGCCGGAAGGGATGAGATTAATCAGGAACAAACGGATACTTTCCTTGCATGTACTACCTGTGAATTGTGTGATGTACGTTGCCAGCTGGATCTTCCCATTGAGAATTCATGGTTGCGCCTGAGGGAAAATCTTGTGCAGCAGCGTGGTAAGATGACTTTCCCGCCATTTGAGATAATGGCTCAGAGTCTGAATAAGGAACGCAATATCTGGGCGGAATACCGTCAGGGCAGGGACGAATGGGTTCCTGATGACCTCAAACCCAAAATCAAGGAAAAGGCCGATTATGCCTATTTTGCTGGCTGTACGGCTTCTTTTGTGGAAAAAGATATCGCAGAAGCGTCTGCTCGCATGCTTTCAGATGCCGGAATTGATTTTACCATTCTGGGCAAGGAAGAATCCTGCTGTGGTATTCCTATGCTTGCAGCCGGGAAGTGGGATGTTTTCGAAAACATCATGAAAATGAATGTAGGCAACATGAAGAAAAAAGGTGTCAAGACCGTCATTACTTCCTGTCCTGCATGCTGGTTTGTGTGGCATACCTATTACCGACAGTGGGCTGAAAAACTGGGAATTGATTATGATTTTGAAGTCAAGCACTATTCCGAAGTACTTGCTGAAAGGATGGATGTACTTGAACCCAAACTGAAGGTTCCACTTGAAAAGACCGTTACTATCCATGATGCCTGTCACATGGGGCGTGCCGGAGGTATCTATGAGCCACCCAGAAAGCTTGCAAAAGCCATTCCCGGTGTTGACTTCCGTGAGATGGAGCACAACAGGGAAAACGGACACTGCTGTGGTTCAGTATTGACCCTGGTGGACGAGCCTGAAGTTGCCAATGTAATCGGTGGTGTGCGGCTGAAAGAAGCCGAAGCCGTGGGTGCGGATATTATGCTTGCTGCCTGTCCATGTTGTCAGGTGCAGTTGCGTGTGTCTGCACAGAAGAGCAATATTCCAGTGGATGTGCAGGATCTGGGTGCAACCGTGGCCCGTAGTATGGGATATGATATTGCGGATACTACAAATGATGCTCTGGCGGGATGGGCTGTCTTTGAGCAGATGATCTATCTTATGAAACCTGAGAACATGACCAATCTGATGATGGAACTGATGCCACAGATGTTGGCCGCCATGCCTTCGTATATGAGGGGAATGATGAAAACGGTTAAGTATGTACCGGGTATGGATAAACTAATGGCACCGATGATGCCCAAAATGATGCCGATGCTTCTGCCTTCCCTGATGCCGAAGGTCATGCCGGATATGCTTGAAGCAGTTACCCGTCATGTCCAGATGCCCGATTACATGGAAGAACAGCTCCCGGACCTGATGCCAAAAGCGATGGAGAATCTGATGCCCAACATGCTCCCACAGATTGCACCGCTTTTGACACCCCGGATGATAGAATACATCAAGCAGAACTAAGATTTGACACACCCCTATAAAGGGGTGTCATTTTTCTATTTTCATACCTGCAGTTTCCAGTGCATAAAAAGCTGCCTTGCAATTTTTTTGTTTTACAAAGATGTAATCCGTATCATAGGTTGACATTACAAAAATACTGATTTCATTCTCATAAAGTGTATTGCTGATCTTTGAAAGGATGCCTATCTGGTCAAAATCCAGCGGCCCCTTTACTTTGAAGCAGTTCCAGTTTATTTCACATTCAATATTTTCCGGAATAACATTAACCGGGCAGATGACGGAAAGTTCTTCTCTGGTTCTGGTTATGGAAAAGATGCTGGAAGATATTACCCATTCAGGTAACTTTTCATTTGCTTTCAGTCTGCATATCCCAAATTTCTCGTCTATCAATACGAGACCTATTGAATTTTGTGTTATTTTTTCCATTTTCCTGCTTCCATTGTGATGCTACCTGTGTTTCCTTATATTATTTATAAAATGAACACTTCTCTTTTATGGGGGCTGGAAGTTGTTATCGGAAATTCCTGCAATACTTGAAGAACTAGATTCAGAAGATATAGATAAAGAGGTGTTAAGGGCAGCTATAATCGCAGAATTCGATGCGGTCAATATCTATGAACAGATGGCTGGCCTGACAAATGATGATAATCTACGTACAGTGCTTCTGGATATTGCCAAGGAAGAAAAACTTCATATTGCAATGTTCCAATCTGTACTTCTTGAATATGATCAGGAATATCTGGAAATAATGGCAGATTATTCCCTTGCCCGCAAATGATACTTTGCCAGATAAATTTATATATTTGCGGTAGTTTATTTTGATTTGAGAGGTGGGTAGGGGACCTTGTGATCAATTATGAATCTAAAAAATAATCGTATTCTGATAGTTTCAATTGTCGTTTTTGTAATATTTGCGCTATTTCTGGCATTTGTGGATGCAGGCGCTTCTACTTCAAATACAGGAGTCGATCAAAAGATAAGTGGTTATTCATTTTCCCGTCCCAATTCATCCGATCCAGCTCCAACAGGTGTTGTTTACCTTGATTTAAAAGGTGAGGATGGATTTTCTGTAATTCTTGAAGATGAGATTGCAGACCTTATTGAAGAAAAAGGATTTAAAGTGGAAACAGTTTCAATGCAACCGGTTATTTATGACAGTACTGCACTTGCTGTTGTTGTAAATAAACCAGATATTTTCTACAATCCTTTTTACTCAACTGCAACTATGGATGTGGAATTTGTTTATTCCCGCACAGGCAACATGGAATACCTGGATATGCTGATTGATGATTTTGATAAACCGGTTGTCTTTTCTTCTATGGATGGTTATCAGCTATTGCGACATGGGCAACTCAACTTAAGCGATACTACAAAGGGTCTTGTAACCTATCCATACTATAAACGCCATCTTGCTGAAAATATAGCAGCAGGAGTAGTTGATAAAGCATTCAGCGATGATTTGTGAGTTGATAATGGAGGAAACTGTATGCAATTGTCTACCAGCAAACGTGTTGAAATTGTGGATATTACCGATAAGGTGTCCGGTGTGGTGAGAAGCAGTAATATTGATGAAGGGATGTGTACGATTAGTACTTCCCACACAACGTGTGCGATCATCGTCAATGAACACGAGTCGGGCCTGGTTTCTGATATTATGGAATTGCTGGAAAGACTGGTTCCTTCAAATGCAGACTACTATCATGATCGGATAGATAACAATGCAGATGCCCACTTAAGAGCAGTTCTCCTGGGAAACAGCGAAACAATGCCTGTGAGAAAAGGGGACCTTGAGCTTGGTACATGGCAGAGTATATTTTTTGTGGAACTGGATGGGCCGCGCAAAAGGGATGTAGGTATAGTGGTATCATCTTATGGCTTTAGGGGATGAGTTTTCAAGCCTCTACTATCTTTAATCAGTGCTAATTATGTATAGGTGGTCTATTATGGTGGAAAAAGAGAATAAGCAAGAAAAAGAAACTGAAGGCAAAGATAAGAAAAAGAAAGTGGCACATGTGGAGCCGGTGCATCCTGGAGATGAGCGTGTAGGAAAAAGCCGACATCTGCTGGATACAGGTGAATAATACTTTTTCTTTTTTACGAAAAATCATCCATAAAGGATTAATGTACAGTATCAAGTTTGAATACTGTACTTTTTGAAAGATTGATACTTATTCACTACCAGTATTGTAGTGCATCTCGTTACCCTCTGCATCAATAATGGTTGTATCCCCATTGATGCTGGTCATTTCGTACACAGTTTTGCCGCTGCTGTCATACATTTTCATAATAAAGGCATTATCATCCTCTGACCACAAGTATTCCCCTGAAGCTATTTCTGTATCCGGGACGTTGGTTTCATAGACGGCTTTGCACATTTCGATGCCGTCAATTGTTTCGGTCCCCACAACCTCGAATTTCATGGATTCTCCTGTTTGTGGATTATTTAAAGTCATGACTGTGCCTATAGGGCAATCTTCATTCCCTGCACCTGTGGTGTGAACTTCGACTTCCCCTTCTTCATCACTGTACTGGTATGTTTGGTCATTCTCACTGTCATCCCCCGAACAACCCGCCAGCAAAACCAGAGAGGCGATGGCCAAAACCACGAATAATTTTCTCATATTCAATTTATCACCCTGTCTATTTTGTACTTTTTAAGTTAATTAATAATCTGATATTTATTCTATATAGTATTATTTGGTGCGCTTGCTATCAGGGATTCGAAAATAAACTACGTAACATTATTTCGTAATCTATATGCCTCATTGTGACCCTGGTTACAAATAGGGCTATTATTTTCCCTTAATTAATGGGGTGGTAAAATATGATATTCATGGATATAATAAAGTGGGATCCGAAGGACAATGAAAAAGTAATCAAAAACTATGTCGAATGGGAGTGGCCTGAAGGTGTGAAAGTCATCAATGAATGGACAGACCTCTCAGCATGTCGGTATGTAGCTGTAGTGGATGTAGAGGATTCTAAAAGTTTTGCCGCTGCTGCAGTACCATGGAAAGGGCTTTGCCAGATTGAGACTTTCCCGGTAATGGAAACAGGTAAGTTTATGCAAATGATGTCTGAATATATGTGAATAGATGGTATTTTTGAATTGATGCAATTTTGTTTTTGTATCAATTTCATTTTAATCTGAAGTTTCAAATAAATACAGGTTTCTGGAGAAACAGCCCGTTTTGACTCTTTTTTCCATCCTTATTTTTTCCATATCTTTGCCCGGGTAGCCTTTGAGTTCAGCGATTCTGTAAATCACTTCAAGAATATCTGCCAATTTTTCTATATCCCTGTCTGCCATGTATTCATTGATCTCTTCGTACAGTTTCTTTTCCAACTCTGCCAGAAAATCCATGTCATCCAATTGCTTTATGGTGCAGGTTTTGCCGGATTTTTTAATGATATCCGGAATATTGTCCCGGACTGCTTTATTGTGTGTCCTGACCAAAATTTCACCCTGTTTATGTGTAATCTTTCTTTTTGCTATAACATTTCTCAAATCTGGCACGTGAGAATGGTTTCCCGTGTCCGGGATAGAAGATATTACATCCTGTAGAGAGTAGTTTTTTCCAGCTTTTAATTAATGCTTTCTCATCATTTGCAAAAGGAGGGTAAACCGATTCTGGCATGAAACTGAAAAGAGTATCTCCTACAATTGCACTTTCATTGTCGATTATCACGCATATGGAGCCTGAGGTATGGCCGGTTACAGGAAGGATTTGAATTGTGGTATCTGACAGTAGTATTTCACACTCACCATCAATGATTATATCAGGGTCTACGGGGGTATACTTGCCCATATTCGGAAGGAATTTATTGGCAAAACCGGAAATCAGTCGGGAAAATAACATGGTGCCTTCAGGAAATGGAGTATAACCCCTTTTTAGATATTCAACTTCTTCCCTGTGGGCAATAACCTTTGCTTTGCTTCTCTTCTTGATTTCTTCCAGACATCCCACATGATCGTGATGTGAATGTGTAAGGATGATATAATCGATATCCGCAAAATTCAATCCTTTGTTCTTCAATACTGTCTCAAATTTGTGGGTGTTGCCCCGATTTCCGGAATCAACCAGTATCGTTACACTATTTTCGGTAACCAGGTAAGCATTTGATGCACCTGCCTGTATAGGAGTAATGTTATAAGAGTGAGGTTGTGACATATTTATCCTGAATCTGGCAGTATTAATTATTTCAGCAACTGGTATGTTACTTATACATTTTAATTTTGCCTGTTCAGTTATGTAAGTAAGATATTATCTTTGAGAGTAGAGTTAACCTAACTATTTTAAATAACACAGCAAAAAAGATTGTGGTGCGAGGGAAGGGATTCGAACCCTCGAACTCCTACGAGAATAGGCCCTGAACCTATCGCCTTTGGCCTGGCTGGGCAACCCTCGCACACGATTTCTGGCTATAGATGGGGCTTTTGATTCATAAGGGTTTTGGTCTTGGATAAACAGTAGGTCAGGGATATTTCACCCTGACATCTAAATATAGGAGTCTGTTTTTGGAGGTTGTAAGCCGGAAGTTTTTAACCTCCGGCAAGGGTTAGAATTTGCATTTCTCCCCTATCAACAGAATGCATGGGCGGTATATAGCCTCTTTTGCCTGTTTTTTCCAAAGAGGGGTGACTATGAGTATGGCATTAAAAAATATAAAGGGCCATTAAATGAAAAAAAGAACAAACGGATGAGCTACTTCTCATCCGATAAGTTTCAAAATCAGGGCTTTCTGTGCATGCAACCGGTTTTCTGCCTGATCGAAAACCACTGAATGGGTTCCGTCCATAACTTCGGCTGATATCTCCTCTCCCCTGTGGGCCGGCAGACAATGCATAATAATTACATCATTCTTTGCTACATCAAGCAAATTACTGTTAATCTGGTAATCCGCCAGGTCACTCAGTCTTTTATCCCTTTCCTCTTCGTCTCCCATGGAGATCCAGACATCGGTATAGAGAACGTCAGCATCAGTAGAGGCCTCAATCGGGTCCCTGAGGATCTCAACCTTACCTCCCATTTCACGTGCCATACTTACGATATAATCGTCCGGATCATATCCATCAGGACAGGCCACAGCAATCTCCATTCCTACCATGACACAACCAAGTATCATTGAATTGCACACATTGTTGCCATCGCCTACCCAGGTTAGTTTCCGCCCTTCTAATGTGCTTTTGTACTCCTTGATCGTCAGCAGGTCTGCCAGGATCTGGCAGGGGTGTTCCTTATCTGAGAGGGCATTGATCACAGGCACGGTAGCATGTTCTGCGAGTTCTTCCACGGTCGAATGTTTATTCACCCTGGCAGTAATAGCCGCCACATACCTGGAAAGGACCTTTGCGGTGTCTGCAACCGTTTCACCCCTGCCTATCTGCATGTCTCTCTGGTTAAGATAGAGGGAATGGCCGCCCATATCACTCATGGCCACCTCAAAGGAAACCCGGGTTCTGGTAGATGATTTTTCAAAGATCATTGCAAGGCTTTTGTTTTTCAGCAGATCAGTGACCTTGCCCTTAATTCTTTTTTCTTTCAGATCCTCTCCCGTCTCCAATATATCCAGTATATCTTCTTTGGAAAGGTCCGTCATTGACAGGACATGTTTCATTATATCAGCTCTGTTTTTGCTCTCTTATTTTATTCATATGTGTGACTTTCTTTCGTACAAGAGCCCGGGTACCGATATCCCGGCGTGAATGCAAATCGCCGATGATATTCTCAAGTGCATCCTGTGCTATTCTTTCAGCCTTGCTTATGGAATCAGCGATACCGACAACAGCTGCGGCGCGAGATGTGCTGGTATAGATTTTCCCATCCTTTTCATATACGCTGGAATAGAACAAAATTGCATCGCCCATGTCCCCGAAAACGATTTCTTTGTCTGAATCAGGGTTATCCGGATATCCTGCAGGAACCACGTACTTACACACAGTAGCCCTCTTGCTAAACACCACATCAAGGTCTTCCAGCCGCTCCTCCACGATAGCTTCCATGACGTCAAGCATATCGGTCTCAAGCAGAGGCATTATGTTCATAGCTTCGGGGTCTCCGAAACGCGCATTGAACTCTATGACCTTTGGTCCTTTCCTGGTAAGAATGAACTGGCCGTAAAGGATGCCTCGATACGGTATTCCTGTAACCTCACAGAGTTTTTCTACGGTTTTTTGCATTATGGCTTTGGCCTTTTCCAGGTCATCTACCATCATGAAAGGCAGGATTACATCGGTGTTGGAGTAGGCTCCCATTCCGCCGGTATTTGGTCCCAAATCATTTTCAAATGCTCTCTTGTGGTCCTGTACGCAAGGGGTAAAGGCAAGAGTACTTCCATCCACAAATGCCTGCAGGGTGAATTCCTCTCCTTTCAGTTTCTCCTCAACAACCACACTATCGTTTTCGAGAATGCTAAGTGCATATTCATAGGCATCTGTGGTATCCGGCAGTTGGTCGCCCATAACCCTGACGCCTTTACCCCCGGTAAGCCCGGCGGGTTTTATGGCGACATCCCCCAGTTCTTCAATATACTCTTTCAATCCTTTTTTATCACTGAAGACTTTAAATGCAGGACATCCCTCGATATTTTCTTCCTTCATGAAAGTCCTTGCCCACGATTTATCGAATTCAATCTGGGCAACATTCTTTTTAGGACCCACTGAAGGAATTTTGACTTTTTCAAGAGCATCTACAAGACCGACTGCTAGAGGTGCTTCCGGACCTATGAATACAATGTCTATTTTTTGTGAAGTGGCATATTCAACCACTTTTTCCACATCTGTTTCTTTTTCAAGTAAGAAATCCCTGCAAAGCTTTGCTATACCGGGATTTTTTTTGCTCATTACTGCATAAAGTTGTGGCTCTCTCTTACTTCTGGAGATGGCTTCAGCAATGGCATGCTCCCTGCCGCCTCCACCGATAAGCAAAACATTCATGTGTAGACCTCTCTGATTAAAAATCCTATAAAAACACGTTGCTAAATATTCATTTATATTACGCAAATTTGTGTTGTAACTGTTATTATTAGAATAGAGCATTCCGGATAATTAAATAAATACTTTCCGCTTTGGCCGTTTATTCTTCTTTGAGCAGATCGGATGCTTTCACAAGCGGATTCAATGTCACATTTTCATTCCACAAATTTGCTTCTGCTCCTTCTTCCCTATCAACAACGGTAATCACTTCATCGACATTGGCACCGAATTCCCTGAGAAGATTGATCGCTTCAAGAACAGATCCACCACTTGTGGTAACGTCTTCTATCAGTATAACTTTATCTCCTTCTTCCAGATCACCTACAAACCTTCCTCCGGTTCCATAGGCCTTTGCATCCTTGCGTACGAGTAAAAGGGGAATCTCTGTTTTCAGGGAGACAGCCGTTGCAAGAGGAACTCCTCCAAGGGCCACTCCGCCAATACGACTTGTTGCAGTAATATCAATTCTGGCTGAAGCAATGTCTGATATTTTTTTGAGGGTTACAGGATCTGAAATTGCCTTTTTTATGTCGACGTAATATTTGCTGGTTTTTCCCGAGGCAAGGGTAAACTGGCCGAATTTGACGGCTTCACACTTCTTGAGAGCTTCTATGAGTTCATCTTTCTCATTGTTTTCCTGCATGGCATTTGTCTCCTGAGGTTACCAGGGTTCTTTCTTGATTCCAAGTACGTAACCTATTATATTGGTCCCTATGTGTAAAAGGGGTGTTAGTATAAGTAACACTATAATGATATTCAGTGTGAAATTTGCAACAAACCATTGTGTAGCTACAAGGTAGGTCAATAGCCACGCACCTGCTACAAAATCAAGCTGATCTGCAACTGGCAAAGGAGCTCCTCTTTTCAGATTGATCCTCCTTTTAACAAAACTCATTGCCATATCACCAAGAAGCGAGCCAATCGAAAGAGCAGCAATCGTAATTATTACATCCGGGATTGTAAACCCAAAAGGAGGTAATCTAATCCCCATAAACTCTCTTTGGGTAAAGGCAATCCACGTTTGTAGAATCCCGGCAAGGATTCCAATTAAACTTCCGGCGACAAATCCCCTTATCGTTTTTCCGTCACCAAGTATCCTTCTTCCGTCACCCATGGTCCTTTTGCCATCAATGGGTCTTCCTCCTCCCAAAAGAGCTGCAAAAGGACTTGGAATGTAGGCAGGTACCATTAACCATATAGCGAGAATAATTGTATCAAGCGTCTTGATCAGCCCCTTTTGACCTCAGTTATTTTCGTTTTTATATAAGGGTTTGCTGTTTTATTCCTGTATGGAGGGGTGAAATTTGAACAAATCCCTGAACTTTATTCATTTGAGTAGAATCACTATCAGTTTAAATAATTAACAGCGTGAACTAAACTAGGCAAATCCCTTTATACCCGAAAAACTTTCCCTTTGCTAATATAATTCTTACAGGACAGGCTTGTTTAAATGGATCCCAAAAACCTCATTTCCAGAAAAAACCTTATTTTCGTGACAGTGACAGCATTCGGGATACTTGCAGCTTTGATAACTATTGGAATGTTGACACCCCTTGTGGTTCAGTTCTTAAGTGGTATGCAAATAGGTATGGATGCAACATATTTCAATAACAGGGCAGCACCGATTGCCGGTTTACTTGTAATCCTGCTCTGTGCCTGTCTGCTTGTCACCCATATATCCAGCCGGTATATCGGTCTCCTGCTTGGAGGTATAGTTCTATTGTCTGCGTTTATGGCAATGTTTTCTCCGACCGGGAAACTGCTTGTGGATATTTCTATAATCCCCATGCTTGCTGTTTTTGCGGCATCGCTGTACCGGTTGGTTCATGTTATCAGAAAACGCAGTGGCAAATCCCGTTTCAAGGGAATAGGTGCCCACATTATCCATATTGGGATTTTGCTGGTAATATTCGGTACTATTTTCAGTTCAGCAATGAAAGTAGAAGATTCAGCTGTAGTTAGCATTGGTGAAGAAACGACATTTGAAGGGATTCCTTATTCTGTAAGTGTGATGGGTATGGATTCAAATTTTGAAGGAACTCCCTATGACAATTATCCCGGTTCATCCTATGCAACGGATGTTGGCCTTATAATTTCCAAAAACGGGAATGAGTTTGACAGGGGTATAGTTCGGTATATAACCGATATAAAATGGAGGCAGACCTATACTTCTACATATATTAACCGCGGAATCATGGAAGAGGTTTTTATTGCCCCCAAAGCCCTCGATGAAAAATCCGGAGAAGTTGACCTGTATCTGCGTGTAGTACCATTTATCAGCTTTCTCTGGGCTGGTATTTACATAATGCTTGGGGGTATGTTCATACTACTCCTTGGAAGTATAGTGCTACCAGACAATGAAAATGAGGTTACCACATGAATTTCGGAATGATTATTATCTGGGTGGCATTTCTGTTTGGTTTGCTTGCCATTGTCTATTCATACCTGGGTTTTCGCAGGGAAGATGAGAAGTACCGGATACTTTCATCAAGACTTGAAATTGCCTGTGCTGTTTTGGTCACAGTTGCCTCTGTCATGCTGATGTACTATCTTTATGATGTTGCTGCATTCTTTGAGTATGTTTATAATCATTCCAGTCTTGATCTTTCCACGTACTATCGCCTTTCAGCTTTCTGGGCAGGTCAGGAAGGTTCACTTTTGTTGTGGGCCTGGGCCATTTCGGTTATGCTTCTGGTTCTCAGGTATTCTTTCCGTTTTACCGAAGGCAATGTATTCATGATCACAAGGACACTGTCCCTAGGTATTCTTTCGGTATTCCTCATGCTGCTTGTACTTGATAATCCGTTTGCAGTATACTACTCAAAAGCCGGCTCCATTCTGGTAAGCAACTGGAATCCGTTTGTCCATCCCTATCATCTAACAGATGGGCAGGGCATGAATCCGCTGCTTCGCAATCCCTGGATGGCCGTCCATCCTCCCATCCTCTTTTTGGGCTATGCAGCTTTTACTATTCCTTTTGCATCTGCTATTGCGGGTTTGCTCCTTAATGACAGCAACTGGCACAAAATAGCCAATAACTGGATGCGGGTTTCCTGGTTATTCCTGACTGCAGGGATCGGTCTGGGTGGTTTCTGGGCTTATGAGGTACTTGGCTGGGGTGCATGGTACTGGAGCTGGGATCCGGTTGAGACCTCGTCGTTGATTCCCTGGATAACCGCGACAGCTTATCTGCATACAATATACGGCAGACAGGGACAGTTCAGGTTCCTGGCGCCAGCAATGGCTATTTTCTCATTTATACTTGTAATTTTTGCAACTTTTGTTACGAGAAGTGGTATGTGGGCTTCAGTCCATTCCTGGCAGGATTTCAATGCAGAAAGCCTCTTAATAGGTATATTCCTGGCCACAATTACGATTGTGGGTACATCGCTGCTTGCAAAAAGGTATTTTGAAGAACAGGATTGAAACTGTTCTTTGCTTTTTATTTTAATGGGCAAAAGCCAGGTTTTCAGTAGTGGTATGATCCGGTCGGGTGTGAATCGGGAGTTGAATTGTGAACTCACTACCCTTTCCTTCTACGCTTTCCACCAGGATTTGACCGTTGTGACCTTCAATGATTTTCTTGCAGATGTAGAGGCCAATGCCAGTCCCTCCATATTTTCTTCTGGTGGAGCCATCTACCTGATAAAAGCTTTTAAAAATGTTTTCTAATTTGTCTTTGGCTATCCCAATTCCGGAATCCCTTATTTTCATCTCGACGTATTTGCCTGTTCTACTGGTGGAAACTTTTATTTTACCATTTGCAGGAGTAAACTTGATTGCATTATCGAGTATATGGAATATAGCATTTTTCAGATATATTTCATCAACATTTATATGTGGAATATTTTCCAGGCTTCTTTCAAGTGTCAGGTTGTATTTTGTAAAATTAATTGGCAGGTCATTCAGGACCTTGTCGAGAAGGGAATTTATATCTGTATCTTCAAAATTGTATGTCACATTATGGCTACAGTCCTCACTGGCATAGAGAAGAGCATTGACATGTTGCTGTAGCCTGTCACAATTCCTGATTATTGTAACAAGGGCGTCATTTTGCTTGTTATTAATTACGCCTAACTCGCCTTTAATGAGCAAATCGCTGAAACCTTTGATGGATGCAAGAGGTATTTGCAACTCCCTGCTTATATTGGCAAGAAATTCATTTCTCATGCCGTCCAGTTCCTGAAGTTCTTTATTTGCCTCTACAAGGGCCATTTCTGCCTGTTTTTTTTCAGTGATATCTTCACCGGAACTGATGGTACCCATGATGCCTCCCTGATCGTCTTTGAGTACAACATCATGCCAGAAAACCAATCGTTCTTCACCTGTACGTGTAAGAATAGGTTTTTCCGAGAATTCGGGAGGTTCAATTTCCCCCTCCAGGACCATTTTATAGCCGGCTTTTATCATATCCCTGATTCTTTCCGGCAAAAAGACATCGAACCATTTCTGTCCTATAATTTCTTCCTGGGAATACCCCAGAATTTCAGAAGCTTTCTTATTGGCAAGTACTACTTTCAGGTCTCTGTCAACTACGCCTATTATTGTTTGGGCAACGTCGATGTAAGTCTGTGCCTGGTCTCTTTCTTTTGCAAGTTTATCATAGAGGTTCTTTATTTGTAACAGGGAATTGATTCTTGTTAGAATTTCCAGATCATCTGACTGGTCGGTTATGAAATCATCTGCCCCCTCTTTCAGAGCTGCCCTTATCTCTTTTTTGTCTGTTTTGGTGACCATAATTATGGGAAGATACTGATTACCTGTATTTTCTTTAAGTTCCCTGCAAATGCGGTAGTTAACCTCTTCAGGCATAGTATTGTCAATTATAACTATAGTCGGTGTACTTTTTTTGATAAAAGAAATAGTATCTTTTTTGGGTTCTGCTTGTAGCACACTGTATGCTGACAGATACCCCAGCAATTCATCATTATTTTTGCTGCTTATAAGGGCAATTGAGGCTATTTTATCATCGAGCATGTCACCGCATCCAGATACTATTAATATATTGTATATTCATACTTATATATTAATTCATTCTTTAAAAAGCCCTATGTTATCCTTGTTTAAAACATTGTCATAATTCTTATATCCCAGGATATTTGTTATCATATTGGTATGTTTTCCCTTTATTTTCTGCAATTCATCTGAGGTATAATCCGTAATTCCTTTCCCGAATACCTGCCCGTTGCACTCGAGTTTTACTATATCTCCGCGATCAAACTCGCCCTCTAAACCAATTACGCCCGATGGCAGGAGACTCATGCGGTTTCTTACCGCATCTCTGGCTCCTTCATCTACCATGATTGTGCCTGAGGAATGAGCCAGTAAAATCCATCGAATGCGGTTCTTATGGACTTCTCCCTCAGCTAAAAAGAGGGTGCCGATTTCTTCACCCTCCATTATTTTGAGGATTGCGTTTTGGATAGAGCTGTTTGCAATAACCATATGGCAGCCTGCTATATTGCATATCTTTGCAGCATCTATCTTTGTTCTCATGCCACCGGTTCCTTTTGTACTTGATGGGCTCCCTCCATAACTTTCTATAGTTGGTGTAATTTCAGGCACAGTTTTCAGTAATACAGCATCCGTGTGCCTTTTAGGATTTTTATCATATAAACCATCAATATCCGATAGGAGTATCAGCAGGTCGGCTTCCATTTTGCTGGCAACCATTGCGGAAAGCCTGTCATTATCTCCAAGGGTAGCTTCTATCTCGTGCACGCAGGTACTGTCATTCTCATTGATAATCGGGATTACCCCATATTCCAGTAATGTGGATATGCTGTTTCTCAGGTTGAGATATGTTAACCTGCTGGTGAAGGATTCGTAGGTCAAAAGAATCTGGGCAACATTGAGATCATAAGTACTAAAAGCCTCCATCCATTTTTGCATCAATATATTTTGACCAACAGCTGCTGCTGCCTGTCTAACCGGAATTTCCCGCGGCTTACAGCCAAGTTGCATCAGGTCAATTCCCACTCCTATGGAGCCAGAGCTGACAAGGATGACTTCTTTTTCCAGGCTGTGAAGGTATGCGACCTGGGAGGCCACATGTTTCATGAATTCCTCATTCAATCCTCCACAATCATTACTTATCGAAGTTGTTCCTATTTTGATAATAACTTTTTTTGCGTTGTCAAGAATAACTTTTCTCTTGCTCAAAATCACAATCCCCGGATATTATTTCAAATGATGTCGCTTATCTGTTTATCCAGTTTCCTGTGGGTAAATTGTTTTGCATTATCTCCTGCATAATCGGATACCCTGTCACCATTACCCAGAAGAATATACTTGTATATCAAAAGACCTTCCATTCCTACAGGTCCCCGTGCGTGTATTTTGTTTGTGCTGATGCCAACCTCTGCACCTTTACCATACCTGAAACCGTCGGCAAATCTTGTAGAGGCATTTACCATGACGCTTGAGGAATCCACAAGCTCGGTAAATGTGCGGCGCTTGTCCTTGTCCTTGGTGACAATGCAATCCGTATGGTGGGAACCGTACCTGTTAATATGACCAATTGCTGCATCTATTGAATCAACCATTTTCACAGACAGTATTAAATCATTATATTCAGTGCTCCAGTCTTCATCGGATGCTTTTTTCACACCCTGGATTCCGGTGTTTTCTGCAACAGTGTATGATTTTTCATCCAGGCGGATCTCGACACCTGCTTTGAAGAATTTTTCGATCATGCCGGGCAGGAACTTGCCTGCAATATCACTGTTTACAAGCAATGTTTCCATTGCGTTGCACACTGCCGGATACTGTACTTTTGAATCATAGCAGACATCAATAGCTTTTTCCATATCTGCTTCATTGTCTACATAGACATGGCATATTCCGTCTGCATGACCCAGTACGGGTATCCTGGTATTATCCTGTATGAACTTTACAAAAGCGTTCGACCCACGGGGTATGAGCAGGTCTATATAGGAATCAAGTGCCAGGATGTCCATTACTTCTTCCCGGGTTTCCATCAGTTGAAAGGCTGTTGCAGGAATATCCCCGATTTCTTTCAGGGCGCTTTTAAGTATGTTGAAAATAGTACGATTTGAATTAAAGGCCTCACTTCCGCCCTTAAAGATCGTTGCATTACCGCTTTTCAGGCACAGGGACATGATCTGCGGAACAACATCAGGACGTGACTCGAATATAACTCCTATAAGGCCGATTGGACAACTTACCTGATACAATTCCAGTCCTTCGTCAAGCTCTAAGCAGCTGAGAGTTTTGCCTGTCGGGTCTTCAAGTTTCATGACATCTCTTATACCTGCGATCATTCCATCGATCTTGCTATCATTTACTTTCAACCTGTCCACAAGAGCCTGTGAGATTTTCCCTTGATCTTTTAACTGGTCAGCAGCTTCGAGGTCCTTGCGATTTGCCTCCAGTATTGAGTTTCTATTTTGATCAAGGGCATTTGCCATTGCTTCAAGACCTTTATTTTTTAGGAGTGTATTTATGCTGGCAAGTCTGATGGAGGCATCTTTTGCTGGTATGACTTTTTTCTCTGTATTATCGGTCATGGGAACACCTGATTATATGGTTGTAACTATGGCAAGAGCAAATAAGATCATCATATAAAAAAAGCTTTTAGCTATTTAATTGGGGTTTTAAAAATAGTAGGTGAAGTAGGCAGGGAGCCTACTTCATATTGTGCTTATTTGGCCGGGATGATGAGGGATCTCTCACCAGCAGGCTCGAACTCACGAAGCGCACCGCGTCCGAACTCCTTCCTTGGCTGGGAGAAGTCGAATGGGAGCATTTCGTCGGCGAAACAGACCTTGATCAGTGGGTTGAGTGCATATGCATCTCCACGACCGGCGTGTGCTCCGGCTGCGATTGCAGCGTAGCCACCTTGGTGACCAACGTTCATTGCGTAGTTCGGATAGTTTGGACCACGGAGTTCGTGGGGCAGACCTTCATCGGACTGGTAGGAGAAGGTATTGGTTGCACCACACTGGTCCTGCAGGTCGAATCCGAAGAAACCGAGACGTCCGTGACCTTCCTTGTGCAGGTACATACAGAGATACCATGCGGAGAGACCGGCGTTTGCGTTACCGGTTGCAAGGGATCCTGCACTACCGGCGGCTGCGGACAGGACGGTTGCTCTCTGGGATCCACCGAAGTGGTCTTCAAGTGCAACTGGGTATTTCTCGTAGTTCTCGAGACCGTAGAGTGTGGACTCTGTTGCGATATCCTTGATAACATCCATACTTGGAGCGACCTTGTTGTCGATACCCTTGTCGGCTGCACCGTCATACTTGTCGTTGATGTATTCAACGTCATAGTACAGGTTGTCATCCAGAATGTTGTTGGTGTATGCAGCAGTGGAGTACTGGGTAAAACCGACACCACCAGACATGTAGGATCCGAGCCAGATCTGGTCGTAGAGCATACAACCTGCACCGACTACCTCAAGGGTTACGTTTGCAGGATCATCTGGATTTACACGGCTGGTCTGGACGATATCTGAGAGGTTACCAAAGGTGACACCACCAGGTTCGTTTGGTGCACGTGCACGTCTTGCAGGGAGCATGTCTCCCATGTTGACAACACCTGCGTGCTTTGCTGCATAGGAAAGATCTGCTACAGCTGCTTCACCGGCACACATTCCGTATGCTGCGATGTAAGACATACCGATCTGCATTGCAGTCCACCTTGTGGTCTGACCACCGTCTGTTGTTCTGGATACGATGGTTGGGATGTGGGCTGCCTGCCAGGTAGTATTGCCGATAGCGGATTTGAGCTGTTCTGCCTGTTCTGCAGGGAACTGTTTGTCGATGTCGATGAGGAATTGGTCATCGATCTCGTCTGCAAGTTCATCGTCACCTGTGAATATTTTCACGTAACAGTCATCGACGAGTGCAGGGTGGCTCTCTACCATGTGTTCCTGAACAACTGCACCGCCAGGGAGTGCGTGGTTGAGCACTTCGAGGTAGTGGTTGATTGTTTCAGGGGTTACCTCGATACTCAGTCTTTTCTCGAGGGTTTCGTGGGCCATATCCATACCGACAATACAGGTTCTGCGTATGTCGTCCCACATCTGCTGCATTGCAGCATTGTTGACATAGTGAAGGTCATCATTTTCGACCATCATGTCATCATGGCCGGAGATGAAGGATGGTGTAAGAGCTCTCTGACCGAGAGGGATACCACCGCAGTGCATCATGGGGTTGTATCCTGCAAGACCTCTTTTTTCTGCAATATCCTTACCGACTTTCTTCATTTCCAGTTTCCTGGGGTTCTGGTCGACACCGAGGCGGTAATATGGAATTCTCATATCTGTAATGTCGCCGCCTTCCATCTTGTTGGTGCCGTGCTCCTTTGTGAATTTAGTTTCTAAATCTTTCTGGAACATTCTTTTTCTGTCGTCTGCCATTTTACTCACTCCTGTACAGCTGGCTTGTATCCATACATGGTTCTCTGTTCAAAGACCCTGTGTACCCATTCGAGGACTTCCTTGTCCTCCCTGTATGGGACATTGTCTACACGGTAGATTGTGGTCCTTTTTGCAGCTTCTTCGTCGGACATTGGTTTTCCGAGATCGACCTTCTTGTCGATTGGTCTTCCTACCTGGTCCTTCTGGACGATGATGGTTCCGTTTTCCAGACGTACTCTTTCGAGCATGTCAAACATTACACCATCTTCCTGAAGACGGAGGGAGTGACCGTGTACACTGGCACCACGAAGGTTTGCAAGTGCAGGGCAGGTCATTTCGGTTTCAAGCTGGAACTTTGCAAGTTCTTCCATGTCCCTTTCACGGGCTTCAACGACCTGACGGCCGGAAAGTGTACCCGGGTCTACGCCTCTGAAGTTAATTGCAGCGTTGTAGGACCTGAAGTATGGGGTGGAAGGTGCATTGTACATTGAATCTACAAACTGTACGTATCTGATCCTGTCACCTGCTTTTGCACCATCTGTAGGTTCGACCATTTCACGGATGGAACATTCTGGTTCGCCCATTTCCGCCAGTGGTGGGTGGGTGCTTGGGTAATCTGTACCGGGAACACGGTGTCCAAGAATAATGGTTAAGTCATCATCAGAGATTTCCCTGAGTTTTTCGACTTTACCGGACATGTGTTTCCTTCTATTTTCCGCAACACTTGTTGCTCCGGGATAAAACTGTGCTTCATATGCCATATGATTACACTCCTTTGTTATCAATTGATTTCATTGTGGATTTCACTGCTTTGACGAGTTCGTTTAACTTGTCTCTTGGACAAGTTTCTCCTCGCGTCACTCCAGTCACAATCTCCATCACTTTTCCCTTTGTCTGGATGTTTTTATCTTGAGGTTTTACCAATCTAGTATGGATACCGGCCTTTGCAAAATCTTCAAAGTCCACGATTGTCTGACAGACAACCACTGCCGGCACTTCTGCATAAACCAATATTTCCCTTACTTTCCTGACAACGTGATCACGAATGTTTCCTGTATGAATGACTGCCATCTTGTGCCTGTTTATCTGTTTGATCTCCTCCGGGTTGATACCGAAGGAACCAGATTTCATTTGTTCATCGGGAACTCCTGATCCCGAATTGAGCACAAGCACACTTACCTGTATATCTTCTTTGCGCATTCCGTAAGTCAATTCACAAATAGGCTTGGTGATATGGCGTCTTCCGGGACTCATAGCAACTGCGACTACGTCGGTCCTGCCGGCTTCGGAGAGTGTGCCTCTCTGGGCAAGTCCGCCTCCTTTACCAAGGCCCATTCCGTGTCTGCAATCTACAACCTGGGTTTCCCGGTCAAACATCTGGAATCATTCCTTTTCATTTGTTCTCAGGAGGTTCACCTGTGATTCGATCTTGCTTTTCGGGTCATAAAGACCATATAAGGCAGGATCGGCTTTAGGGCCTCTTTTTGCATAATCTGAAACCGTTTGCCTTGTCTGGATGAAACGCCCTTCCCGAATGTCAAAACCGCAGGGAAGTGTGTCTTCACAAATTGTATTTATATCTTCCATGACTTCTTTTCCGGCAAGTTCCAGTGTAATTCTCCCTACAAGTACTTCCAGGCCCATCTCGGTCTTACCAAAATGTACATTTGTCCTTAATGGATGATGTACGGGTGTTCCGACAGCAGGTCCAAATGGTACTTTTGTAGGTAGGCGCGGCCCCTGTATGAATGCCCTTAGTATACCTTCCAGACTGCAAATTCTATTAAGCAGCCCCTCTACGGTATCGGGTTTAATCATACGCTTTGGGAATATCTCGATCTGTATGGGTTTTTTTGTGTCTGAAGCAGAAGTTTCCATTATTGGTACCTTCAATCTTTGTGACTCATTTAGAGTGATTCAGCGACTGCTTTTATTGGTTCTCTGAATTCTTTGATTGAACCGAATACGTCACCTATGAGGCCGGATGTCTTCTCGATGGAGAACATCTGGGTACCTGCATCAAGTGATACACCAGCGGATACACATGGAATTGCGAATCCTCTTGAGTGTCTGGTTACAATGTGGTTACCGTTGAATACACCGGGACCACCGCCACCATAGATAGAGTGGCTGAAGAAAGAGAATCCTACTGCAGTACCCTGTGCCCTACCCATGTCACAGCCAGGCAGGCCAGTTTCTTTCTCAATGATATCGTTGTAATACAGAATTGTGGATGACACATTCTGGGCAGCCCTGCCTGCAGCACAGTTGACCATTGTAGCGGCAAGTTGGCCGGCTGCGGCGTAAGCGTTCCACATGGATACATCGTTTGCCTTGTAGAAGTTGTAACCTGAAGGAGCAGTTCTGTCGACTTCGATTACATTGTCTTCAATTGCCCTTTCAACAACAGACTGTACTACGGTACCGACTGTTCCGTCTTTACCATTGTCTTTTACAAGATCGTATACTACGTTGTTGGCGTTAAGGCCCTGGCATGCAAATCCAAGAAGCTGATGTCTCTCGAATTCTCCGACTGCATTACCCATTTCGAACATACCTGCCTGTTCAAAGATGGAAGACAGTGCGGCTGCATTCATTGCTTTTTTCTCTGTAATTGCAGCAATGTGGTTGGTCATGATGTTCCTCAGGGAGTAACCCAGACCTTCGTTCTTCTGTGGGATGTTCAGGATTGAAGCGATGTTTCCACCGGCCATATCCATTGTCTGTGGGTAGTTACCCCACACTGCTCCTTTGACCACAGGTGCGTTGAACATGTCAATGTTGAACATGTCAACAATGGTCTGGACGGTTGCTGCTGCACTTACGGTAAGTGCGGAAGAGTAGTCAGCACCGGCGGTGAGCCTTGCGGTTGGAAGCTGAACAAGAAGTTGCTTGCCGCCACCGAGAGTCTCGATGTTTGTGTCGTCATCACCGTCTATCTGTACAAGTTCCTTTACGGAATCTGCAATTGCGCCAGCATTTTCGACAATATCGAGTTCCATTTCACGTCCCGGCATGTGGCGAGCCTTTCCGCCCATCTTACCGGTTGCGAGAGATTTTTGAATACCTCCCAGGTTGACTGCTACAGTCCTCTTTGTGTCTCCGATGATACGCTGAATTGCTGCGTTCCTTGTAGGAGCGAGCTCTTCAATTGCAACGCCGCTTTCTAAGAGTTTTCCTCTGTCGTCGTAGATGTCTATTTTGTCAGACACGTATTTTCCTCCTTTAAGTTTTTTTTAATGGAAAGAAAATCCCCATTTGGAAAGCAACCACGCTTGAGCGAGGATATGCTGTAAGCACTTTCAGGGTGAGAATGCCTTCCAGTCGGTTTTCTTTAATTTATTCATGTCAGCAATGGAGTTTTTGCCTTTAAAACTTTTGCATTCGTTTTTTGGCCAGGCAGGATACACAATGATTATTCATGATGTATAAAAATTGCATTTGATTTTTTTACTTAATTTAACCACAAAGATTTAGTAATATCTTTTTCTACCACTTGGTCACATGGAGATCGTTGCTGATATCGGAGGCAGTCCTGGAATTGACTGCCGCGGGTTTTGTTCATATTGTTACTTTAAGAAGGTACAGGAAGTACCACCATTTGGTTGCAAGCACTGTTTTCCTTTTGCAAAGGGTTGTGATTACTGTACACGTAGTATAAGGGAATCCTATCCCGGCTTTAAACCTCTACAGATTGTAATGAGGGATGTATCCCAGAATTTACGTTTTTCATCTTCTGAACCGGATAAATTTACCATCAGTGGGGGTGGAGATATCAGCTGCTACCCCGAGCTCAAGGAACTTGTCAGTTCACTTTCTCGTTTTGGAAAGCCCATTCATCTGGGATACACAAGCGGAAAAGGCTTTGATGATCCCGATGACGCTTCCTTTTACATTGAAAACGGTGTCAGTGAGGTTTCTTTTACGGTTTTTGCCACTGACCCTCAACTCAGGGCCAAATACATGAATGATCCTGAGCCACAAGCATCTATTGAAATTCTTCGCCGCTTCTGTGGAGAATGTGATGTATATGCCGCTATCGTCCTGATTCCCGGTGTAAATGATGGTGATGTCCTGGAAAAAACCCTTTCAGATCTTCAGGAAATGGGTGCAAAGGGAGCAATACTGATGCGTTTTGCCAACAGTCACGAAGAAGGTTTGATTCTGCGCAATTCCCCTGTTCTGGAAAATATTACTACACATTCGATAGAGGAATTTGTGACCATAGTAAGAAATGCGGCAGAAAAATTTGATCTGCGTATCACCGGCACACCTCTTGAAGATCCTATTATAGGCTGTCCTTTTGCCATAAGAAAGGATAAAGTTGCAATGTCTAAACTTCCGGAAGTTACAAAGACCGCGACCATTGTTACCAGTAAAGCTGCCCATCCGAGATTACAGGAAGTTTTTGAGTCGCTGGATGCACCTGTCAATGTTGTGGCAGTAGGCAAGGACATTGGATGTCTGATTACAATTGAGGATTTCCAGGCACTTGATCTGTCGCAGATAAAGGAAACTGTAATGATCCCAGGGCGCACGCTTGCTCATGATCCTGAGATAAAATCGATCCTTTCAAATGACGGTGTAGAGAGACTTATCAGACGAGGCCCGGACCAGCTCACCTATGACGGCGAAATGTCCATTGGTCTGGATAGGGATCAAGTTCTTTCTTTTGAAATCGAGAATCTCACCGAGCTTATCCAGCACATAAACGTAGTTGGACTTCCTGTGGAATAATTACATATAATCCGCAAGTCCCATCTGTTTTGATTTATCGTTCTTAAACAACGACTCGATATCGTATCCGATAAGTTCGATGCGCTGCTGCGTATAACTTGATACATTATACTTTTTTGCAACCTTCAGTGACACTTCAAGATATTTCTTGACCGCTCCTTCATGAACAGTCAGTATGACTCTTCCGCCACAATGTGGGCATGTACCAGTAAGCGGTGCCCTTCTGAATTTCCCGCCACATTTGACACACCGTGTCCCCTGCCTGGAAAATGCCCTGAGGTTGCCAAAAAGATCGGGGAGGAAGTGGGATATAAGAACTCTTTCAGCCACATCTGCCACATCAACTGCACGTATTTTTTCCGCGAGGGAGAGTTGGGCATCCATTTTTTCCACCATAGAACCCAGCGTCTTGTATGCACTTTTGACCGGCCCTGCGGCAATATCCGAAGTATCGTGTGTAAACATGAATCCGTCAAACTGTGTCGGAGTCCCTAACCTGCTGCTGACCAGGTCCATGGTTTCTTCCAGTTCCTTGGGATTTGTATAATTCAAGGAAGTTTCATAAAATTCCAGAGGATAAGAGGAACAAACATCAATATTATGCGCTTCCTTATCGACTTCACTGGGGTCAATCCTGGTTGTAAGCACAAGGGGTGCATCCATCTTTCCTCCCCTTTTATCAGGAAGGTATTCATGCGAAAAGTTAATCAGGCCATCCATAAGCAACATCACACAATCCTCATCACCATCGCAATTACGCCGTTTTGCTGCATGGAAGAAAGGATGTGCATATCCTACGGATGATTTTGTGAATCCTACCAATCTGCCCAGAACTCCCGCTGATGTATGTGGAGCCAGACCGATTAGCATCACCCCTATAATGTCCTCTATAGTTTCTGCTTTGTAATAGGGTTCAAGTCCATAATACTTCACCAGCAGGTCATCAATGTATTTTGTAGTTTGAAGTATGTACTCTGCCGCACCCCGGGACACCACCAAATCCTGTACATTAAGGGTTACAACCTGGTCATCCCTTTCCAGTTTATTGCCGCGAATATCTTTCTCATATCCCATTTCAAGAAGTTTTTCAGCTGTGGTTCCCAGTTCATCGGCCCGGATATGTGTCAGGGGAAGGTCCGACATATCGTATCTGACAGTTCCATCCTTGAATGTAAAAAGGTCATGTTTTGCTCGAAGGATTCCTTTTTCGAGAGGCTCAGGGGTCATGTGCTTTGACATCATCCTTTTTACACCTTTGAAGGATTCCAGTTTATTTCGTTCCCCCAGCCTCTCAAATGCCCTGTCATATACCGTTTTGAAATTTATGTTGTGTGCGGTTACACAGGATGTGGCGGCTTTACATTTTGGACAGATGTCCTTATTGACAGCCCTGCCACAACGGGGGCAGAAAAGTTTTGGGATTGTATGGGTGCCACATTCACATCTGAATTCATGGGTTTCCATTCCACAGGATGGACAAATACGGTTTCCTATCTCTATTTTTATTTCGCCCACTTTGCTGTTGTTGTTGGCTTTATAGGATGCGGCACTTGAGAGCATGCGGGTGTTTCCGCCGCTTTCACCTATCGGAAACAATACATGCGGGGCAGGGGACATTTTACGCCGATTAGCTTTTTCGGGTCTTCCCATCCTTGCCCCAATGCGCATTGGTGCTTTCTCTCTGACAGTCCATCCAGAGAGTTTAATGATACATTCAAGGATATCTTCACAAGGTAATTCTTCCCACTGTTTTTTCAGATCCTCTCCAAGTCCGAGACAATTTATAAAAGGCAAAGGATTCTCGATTGCAATTTTGTTATCATAAATCCGGTGTAATACGAGAAGTTTTTCCAGTATCGTTTTTATTCCATGCTCCTTTGCTTTTCCTTCAGGTAGAAACAGTCGATTTCCCTGGTCTTCTTTTATGCCATTTTTAGCAATGAATTCTGCAAGTTTTAGGAATTCGTCTCTTTCAATGTCATGCCAGATATAGGTATAATCAGGGTGTAGGGGAAGATTATAACGGTTACAAATATCCATTACTTCATGCTGGTTTGGATTTTCAGGAGCATTCTGGCCAGTTTTTTTTAAGAATTCCTGTGCCCACCATTCCACACAGTAAGATGCAGGTATAAGTGGATGATTATTTTCCAGGAAATCCCCATAATTGATAAGTATTTCACCAATGTCGATAATGGTTTCCACCTGTGAATGTAACTCGATTGCAGTTTTTTCATCATCTATCCGTAGTACATCTCCATTGTAGAGACGCACGGTTGGTCCTTCGATAGAGTCTACAGGTGCCATTCCGGCAGCTTTTCCGGGTCTTTCTATTTTCAGCTGGGTGCCGGCAACGATGAAATTATCCATTATTACCATGCCTGCGGGATTTATGCCGGATGCCGCAAATGATGTGTTGCGTGACCTGCCATAGCGCAGCCTGAATCCACCAGGTCTGGATGGGTGGGAAAACACAGGTCTGCCTGCAATGAGGTCCCGCATATATTTATCCTTGGGCTTGACCTTGTTTTTCTCATCTTTATCTTCCTCGTCTGAACTCCCTCCAGAAATGAACGTATCCAGCCATTCCCATCCGTCTATTTTGAGTTTGTTCACATGTTTTTGTACTTTTGGAGCTTTTAGGGCCAACCCCTCGGCAAGTACGAGTGCCATCCCACCGCGAACCCTGTTTGTTTCGATCCTGTCAAGGTTTCTGTAACCTTCAACTTCTTCCTGTTCAGTGGGCTCTCCATCTATGCAAATAGGACAATTATCAACGATCAGACGTATCTCATCTTCCGAGGGCATGTACTGGAGGGTGGCAATTCTTCTGTACAGCAAAATTTCTTCGACATATCTTTCAACTTCTTCCTTACGGGGTTTGTACCTGTCAACACCGATTCCTCTCCTGACATAATCTCCCACAAGTACAGAAAGGGCCTGTGCCGTACCACCGGCACTGCGTATAGGTCCTGCGTAGTATATCTTGATATATTCCGTGCCATCATCATTTTTGCCCAGGTCTACCCTGTCGATCCCCTCGATTGGTGCGGCAACTACGCCTTCGGTAAGCATTGCAATCGCCACTCTGATGGCGCTCTCTATTGCTTCACGTTTTGTATCAAAATTTCCCACATTGCCAGCAGCGATATCTTTTCCAAGGGCCAGGGCTGCTTCTTCCCGCGAAAGATCAGTTTCCAGTTCCCGTATACGCCCGGCTACACCTTCAACCCCGATGAGATTTTCTACCCGGTCTGCCAGATCTTTAGCCAGGGGTATTTCTGTTTCGGGTTTTGGATCCTTTCCCTGGGAACGTGCCCTGTTTGCTATTTCAATTTCATTGTGCAGCACTCCTTCCATCAGGTCGAAGTATTTCTGCATGGTTTCGCTTACTACAATGTCTCCCATTATGATCTGCCTTTCACAATCAATATGTGGTATAGTAAAAAAAGTCTGCCATAGGAAAATTCAGGCATACATACCTGCCGCCTCAGGAGACATGACAAGTGTATTGATCTCTTTTTTGTATTTTTCAATGCTTTTGAGGACATCATCGGTTGTCAGGGTTTCGGTTTCTATATTTTCCAAGTCCGAGCGGGTTATGACATCAGGCATCTGTTTGCGCAATTTGACGATTTTATTAAATACACAGGCATTAACTATCCCTTTAACGTCAGCACCCGTTAGTCCTTTGCTCGCCTTTGCCAGTTTTTCATAATCCATTCCCTCCTCAAGGTTGCGTCCACTTAGGTGTATATGATAGATATCCTGTAGGGCCTTTTCATCGGGGAGGGGGACCTCCATTTTCAAATCAAATCTTCCCGGGCGCAGGAATGCCGGATCTATATGGTTGGGGCGGTTTGTAGCACCCATTATGATAACTCCCTTTGTACTTTCGATCCCATCCATTTCCTGCAAAAGAAGGGATACTATCCTTACTGTAACCTCATGGGAAGTGTCTCTCTGGGGCATTAATGCATCAATTTCATCAATAAAAATTACCGAAGGGCTGCTAGATTTTGCTTTTTCGAAAAGGTTATTCAAGTTTTTCTCTGATTCTCCGTACCATTTGGAAAGTATGTCTGAACCATTTATGGAATAGAAATTTGCATCGAGTTCTTTTGCAGCAGCCTTTGAAAGCATGGTCTTACCCGTGCCTGGCGGCCCATATAACAGAATTCCACGAGGTAGTTCTGCCTTGTAAACCTCATATATTTTAGGAAAACGTATTCCCAGGTCGATTAGCATTAGTTGCTCTTTTGCTTCCTTGCATCCCCCAACATCTTCAAAATCAATATCCAAAAATTCGCGAGGTATGACTTCGAATTTTCCTTCTTCTCCTGTTTTTTCTCCTTCCTTTTCTTCAAATGAATGGGGTTTATATTCGGGTTCTCTTTGGGGCATTGGCACAAGGGATAGATCACTTTCTCCCTCGCCGGCTTCATATCCACAGTTTACAAGTGTCTCGAGTATTTCCAAGAAAACGGGAATATTTTCTTTTAATTCGGCAGGATCAAGGATTGAGGTTGAGGATATTTTGAATGTATTATTGGTATAACTGAGTATGTAGAGATTATTGTTTTCCTTGTTGAATATGCGTAAACTTTTTTTTGTGCCTTCGGTTGAGTATTTATCTACTGGAAGTTCTCTTTTTAATAATTCGATGGTTTTTTCAGCACTTGCTTGCTCCCCGAGCACAACTCTTCCGTATATATCATAAAGCTCATCATTGAAAGAATTTGGAGATACAAGGACAGCTGAAATTTCATAAATCTCATCCCTTGTATGCAGGGGAGAAAGTAATGAAACTACACTTTCTTCGTTGATTGAGAAGAATATATTATTATAGTCCTTCATATTCAGGACATCACTGTTTATCTTAAAAGGCATATTTCAAAGTTTGATTTCCGTATTTTAAAAAGGTTGCGCCATTTAGGTAGTGGTTTTTCTGATGGTGTTTTATGAATTGAGAGGCCTTTGCCTCATTTAGCAGGAATAAATATAACTAATATTAAACTCAAATTTATATTAATGATTATTGAGAGGTGACTACTATGAAGAAATTTATAACTATTCTAATGGCCCTATTTATCTTTTCCATGTCTGCAGGTGCCACGATTGTTGATGACATGAAAAGTGAGGTGGATGAATACAATGCCAATTCGGATAAAGTCCCCTCCTCCCTGAAAGACATGTTGGGGAATGAGCGTATTCATGTCATAGTAGATATGAACAATGGTTCCACCCTGAATCTCAAAGTAGTAACAAGCGATGCCAGTATAGTTGAGTTTGGGGAACTGGAAGATGGTGAAGAATTTGGACCGACTCTTATTGTTAACACGAATGAAAACACTGCAAGGTCTATAATGGATTCTCCTTCCCCTGCACAGGTTTTTCTGGATGCTTATGACAGAGGGGATATTGAGATAACTTCTCCAAGCTTTACAAAAAATGTATCCATCACAGTAGGAAAATTTATATTGAAAGTGTCCCAGTGGCTGGGCTTCTTCTGATTTAATTTTCTGTTTATATCTCTTTTTTATGAGCTAAAATGAGTATAAGGTAAGAAATGAAAATTAGATTACCTTAATGACATTTTATACACGAGACAAGTGATTTATAACAATATTATTGAATTTCTCATATTGTTCTATAGAACATACATGACCACAATCTGTGATAATTTCAACATATGAGTTGGAGAACTTCTTACTATATTTTAATATATCATTTAAAAATAAGTAATCTTTACTACCTGAAATAAACAGTATACTGATATCATTTTGTAAACTCTTTAGCCATTCAAGACCATTCATAGTTTGAGGAATGATATTCAACCATTTGCAAAATTCATCATGGCCAAGTTTTCTTGCTTCATTTACAAAAATATCTCTTGATCGACGGTGATTTTTTTTTGGCATTATAATATATGCGAAAAATCTGTAAAGAAGCATATAATTCACTTTTTTTTTGAGATTCATAGCTAAGAAAATCAGTAATTTTGTCTTGAGACTATATCTTATAACGCCCCCGCCCATAATGAGTGAATTAACAACATTCGGGTATAAAACCGCAAACCTTAATGATATCAATGAGCTGAAAGAAAAACTGATGAAGTGAGCTTTTTTCACTCCATAAAATAACATTGTGTTATGTATATGTTCACATATCATGTCAAGGTTGAGTAGTTCTTGTGAGGTGTTCTTGTGCATTTCCAATACAAGAAGATTATAGTGCCTTGAAAATGTGCCAATTTGCTTATTCCACGTCTTAGCACTACCACCAAACCCATGAATGAGTATCAACCAATCTTCATGCTTGTTATCCTTATATATCTCGGCACTAAATGTCTTCTCTTCTGCCATCGGTTATTCCTTTCTTGAAAGAGAAATATCTTAAAAATCGGGGAAAATTCCTCTGTACATGTTCAGGCATCTTCTTAAATAATAACTCAGCCACAGGTTCCCATTCATCTGCCCTTGCGAAATTTTTCATTGCAAGTTCTTCGACCGTCTCAGGGTTAGCTAAATGTGTAGACTTTGCATTGGAACTTTTGACTACATTTATAAGTGACTGTGGATTATCTATTATAGGACATGCTCGTAATGGGTTCTCAGAGAAAGGTTGAGAATTCCTGAACTCGGTGAAGAACTTGGACCTAAGTGCCTCAACAAGCGAAACATCATATATATTCGAGTCAGAATAATGGCAAAATGCACAAGGTTCAACATCTCCTTTAGCATTTATATGGGCAAATCCAACACCTGCTCCAATACATCCAAAAGAAAGGTGTCCGTTGTTCCAAAAATCTATGATCACATAATCGTTTTTGGTACTATAATCCCGAATCTTCTCTTGTACATAGGCCCTTTGTTCAGCTGTACAGACCAAACTAGTATCAGCATTACTTCCAACCGGGATATACTGGAAAAGCCATCCAAACCATGCACCCTTCTCTCTCATATGATCTAGGAACTCATCACTGGCAATGGTCTTATAGTTGCCATAGTGATAACATGCTGAAAATGCAAATGCAATGCCTTTATCACTCAAAACATCCATGGCTTTAATTACCTTGTTATAAACACCTTCCCCTCTTCTAAAATCAGTCTCTTCTCGTGTACCCTCTATACTCAAAAATACGTTCAAGTTACCCAGCTTTGCCATCTCATCTGCAAAGTTTTCATCTATCAATGTTCCGTTTGTGAAAATTCCAAAAGTCATTTTATTATGTTTTCTACATATTTTTAAAATATCATCTTTACGGAGCAATGGTTCTCCACCGGTCATCAAACAGTCCTTTATCCCAAGTTGCTCAGCCTGGTCTAATATATCATTTAGCTTCTCATAGGATATATTATGGCCACTTTCATAATCATGCGACCAACAACCTTTACATTTCAGATTACAATTACTGGTCGGATCAATAAGGAGTACTCTGGGTATTGAACATTTGTTGTTAAAGCCTTTATACAACTCTTTTAATGTAATAAAATTACCCATAGTCAAATGGGTGGTTAACCCTTTTGCAAAAAAGAACTGTTTACTTCTGTAAATATAAGCCTTGTGATGTGGAAATGGTGGAATTTCTTCCTTTTTACCATTTATCAGCATATACTTCAATTACAAACCTCATCACTCTTTTTTTGTTACGGTTACTTTTTGTGGAACTACACCATCAAATACAAACTCACCTTTCTCGTTCGCATCCAGACTTGTTATCTCAAGACCCGGGACCACTTGATATATACGGGGAATATACTCTTCCATAGTTTGCACACTATCTTCTTCCATATATTTTTCAGGAAGGGGAACTGGTCCGAGATACAAGGATTCTGGATCACCGGTTAATTGATTATTTGTAATCTTTATATTGCCTTTACTGTATATGTTCAAGTTGTCAGGTAAGGGGACGGGGACATCGTCTGCTATATCTGTATAAAGATCATTTTCAAGTCGCTTTATATCAGCTTTACTTGATCCTTCCATACTACCATCCGGATTAACTTTTACCTGTATATCATCAAACCACCAAAATCCAGGTGCAATTTCATTTAATAGTGCTGTCGCCTCTGAGTTGGTCAATACGAATTGCTTTTGTTGATAATCCGAGAATTCAAATTCATAGTCATGGAACGATTTCTTTTCAGCATTCTTTTTGTACTCTTCTAATTCCTCACCAGTCATCCCTTCAAATTCTATTTGGATTCCCGTTTTTTCTAATGAATTCTGATAATCTTCATAACTATATGTCACTCCCAGGTCTTTGGGCCCCATGATAGAAAAACTTGCAAATACCACAACTAAACCAATCACAACCAATATGCCTGCTGCTGAAAGTATATAAGTCAACTTTCCTTTAAATTCCATAATCGAACCTCCTCCTAAATTTATATCATTTTATTATGCTATGAATAAACCTATATTTAAGCAATAGTATTAAAGTAACAAATTGTATTACTAAAACAAATAATTCAACATTCAAGCAAAATAATATCTGTAAAAATAACTTTAATATTAAGGAACAACTGGCAGAAATATATACTCATTATTTCTAAAATAAAGAAATAATTCGATTTTGTTTATTAAAAATATGCCATTCAGTATATCTAATAAAATTGTCTAAGTCGGATTATAACTATTCTAATAGCTCTATTTGTCTTCCATGTCTGCAGGTTCTACCATTGTTGATGATATGAAAAGGGAGGTGGATGAATACAATGCCAATTCAGATGCCATTCCATCTTCCCTGAAATACATGATGTGCAACGAACGCATCCATATTATTATAGATATGAATAACGGCTTTGCCTTAAATCTCATTGTCGTGACAGTCGATGGTAAGATTGTTGAGTTTGCTGAAATGGAAGAAGGTGAAGAATTTGAACTCACTCTTATTATAAGCACTGGAGGTACTGAAAGTCCATAATGAATTCTACTTGTCCAACTCAGGTTTTCTGGATGCTTATGACAGAGAGGATATTGAGATTACTTATCCAAGTTTTACAAAAAATATATCTTTCACAGCAGTGAAAATTATACTGAAAGTGTCCCATTGGCTGGGCTTCTACTGATATGATTTCCTGTATATTTTTTCTTTTTTATTTTTACTGTATGGCTTTTCTACCAGAAACTACATAAAAGTTCATGCATAATTAGTTACAATTCTACTTATTGCATGTATGCTATTACTGGCATATTTTTGCCCGGTGTGGCCAATCTGAATTATCAATAAGAGGACATGAAGAGGTATTCTATGAAAGTTAAAATAACGGAAACAATTCTGAGGGATGCGCACCAGTCGCTTCTTGCGACAAGGATGCGCACGAGGAGTATGTTGCCTATTATTGAAGAACTGGACGAGGTTGGATATTATTCTCTCGAGATGTGGGGAGGAGCAACTTTTGATTCCTGCATCAGGTACCTCAATGAAGACCCCTGGGAAAGGCTGCGTGAACTTAAAAACCATATGGATAACACATATGCCCAGATGCTTCTGAGAGGACAGAATCTTGTCGGATACAGGCATTATTCCGATGATGTGGTCGAAAAGTTCGTGACCAAGGCCTATGAAAATGGAATTGATATTTTCCGTATATTCGATGCTGTTAATGATATACGTAACATGGAAACGTCAATTACCGTTGCAAAAGGACTGGGAGCCCATGTACAGGGTACAATCAGTTATACCACAAGCCCGGTTCACACAGTTGAAAAATATGTGGATTTTGCTAATGAGCTGGCTGCTATGGATTGTGATTCGATTTGTATCAAAGATATGGCAGGCCTTTTGACACCGCATGAAGCCAAAGAACTGGTTAGTTCTCTAAAAAAGGAAGTTGGACTGCCTGTAGATCTCCACTGTCATTGCACTTCTGGTATGGCTCCTATGACTTACATGGCGGCATGTGATGCAGGTGTAGATATACTGGATACTGCTCTGTCTCCCTTTGCCTGGGGTACTTCCCAGCCTCCCACCGAATCCGTGGTAGCTGCACTGCAAGGAACACCTTATGATACAGGTCTGGACCTTGGACAACTTGCCGAAGTAAGCCGTTATTTCAAGGATATCAAGTCCAAATACAGCGGGGTAATCAATCCGATATCCGAACAGATTGATACCAATGTACTATTGTATCAGATTCCGGGGGGTATGCTTTCCAACCTTGTATCCCAGTTGAAGGAGCAGAACGCTCTTGACAGGTATGATGATGTACTGGAAGAGATGCCCAAAGTCAGGGCTGAACTTGGATATCCACCTCTTGTAACACCTACAAGTCAGATCGTGGGGTCACAGGCTGTCCTTAACGTTCTCATGGGGGAGCGGTACAAAGTTATTCCCAAGGAAGTCAAGGATTACGTGCGAGGTCTATATGGCCGTTCACCATCACCTATCAGTGATGATATCATTACAATGATAATTGGTGAAGAAGATCCAATCGATGTAAGGCCTGCCGACCTGCTTGAACCTGAGTATGATAAAAGGAAAAAAGAAGCCGAAGAAATGGGTCTTGTCAAAAAGGAAGAAGACATATTGACATATATCCTGTATCCTTCCATCGCTCCGAAATTCTTGCTTGGAGAGGCCAAGGAAGAAAAACTTGCACCTGCCAAACAAACTGCATCACCACCTCTGCCTCAGGTATCCATACCTACCAGATTTAAGGTGGAAGTAGATAATGAAGTATTTGATGTACAGGTAGAACCAATGGATGGTAGTGTTGTTGCAGTCGAGGAAAGCAGCCCAAAGACTCCTTCTGCTTCAGCATCTTCTCCTGGTGCTGTAACCTGTCATATGCAGGGTATGGTTCTCTCAGTTGACGTCAACGTTGGAGATAATGTTGAAGAAGGAGAGAAAATTGGTGTCATTGAAGCAATGAAAATGGAAAATTCCATCAATTCACCGCATGGCGGTGTGGTGAAGGAAATCCTTGTTGCTGAAGGTGATTCCGTGGCAACGGATGATGTGATAATGATCATTGAGTGATTTAGCCGGAGGTTTTCGATGTTTAAGAAAATACTGATTGCAAACCGAGGTGAGATCGCGATCAGGGTAATGAGGGCCTGCAAAGAGCTTGATGTGTCCACGGTTGCGGTGTATTCCGAAGCAGACAGCAATGCCCTTTTTGCCAAATATGCGGACGAGGCGTACTGTATAGGTCCACCTCCTTCTTCTAAGAGTTATCTGAATATAGATGCAATTATCGATGTGGCTATAAAGGCAGGAGCAGAAGCAATTCATCCGGGGTATGGTTTCCTTTCAGAGAATTCGAAATTTGCCAGTGCCTGTGAAAAAGCAGGCATCAAGTTTATCGGTCCATCGAGTGAAGTTATAGAAAAGATGGGTAGTAAGATCACTGCCCGTTCAGCAATGATCGAGGCCGGTGTACCGGTGGTTCCCGGTGATGGAAGGGCTGTTGAGGATGATGCCACGGCAATTGAAATAGGTGAATCCATCGGATATCCTTTGATGGTGAAAGCTTCGGCCGGTGGTGGTGGTATAGGCATGAAAGTTGTTTATACTCCAGAAGAGCTGACCCGGGCACTTTCATCCATACGTAATGTTGCAGCTTCTACATTTGGTGATTCAACCGTCTTCATTGAAAAATATCTTGAAGAACCACGCCACATAGAAATACAGATATTGGCTGACTCTCATGGCAATTGTCTATATCTCGGTGACCGTGAATGTTCCATTCAGAGAAGACACCAGAAATTGATTGAAGAAGCTCCCTCCCCCATAATGACTCCTGAACTTCGTAAGGATATGGGCGAGGCTGCTGTAAAAGCTGCCAAAACAATAGGGTATGTAAATGCCGGTACTGTTGAATTCCTGTATTCAAAGGGTGATTATTATTTCCTTGAAGTAAATACAAGATTGCAGGTAGAACATGGAGTTACGGAGCTTGTTACCGGCATTGATATCGTCAAGCAGCAGTTGCGTGTTGCCTGTGATGAAAAATTACCCTTTACACAGGATGATATTGAGATCCGCGGCTCGGCTATTGAATGTCGTATCAATGCTGAAGATCCTTTGAATGACTTTGCCCCATCACCCGGTAAGATACGCAGGTATCGTTCGGCAGGTGGCCCAGGTGTGAGAGTGGACAGTGGTGTACATATGGGTTATGTTATTCCTCCCTTTTATGATTCAATGATCTCCAAACTCTGTGTATGGGGAAGTGATCGTGAGGAAGCCATTGCGCGTATGAAAAGAGCTCTCTATGAATATGTGGTAGTAGGGGTTAAAACCAACATTCCTTTCCACAGAACGGTTTTGTCCATAGATGCATTTGTAAAAGGGGATCTAACAACACACTTTATTGATGACCACAATGTGCTTTCAGCTTTAGAGAAGGTTGCTGTATCTGATAGTGAAAGATGTGCAACCCTTTCTTCTGCTCTTGAGGACCGCAACAAGAAGATTGCTGCCATCAGTACTGCAGTTGGTTCGTACATTAATGCTGCAAAAAGGCATGATATGAAAGGGTCAGATGAGTGACGACAGATAACTTTTTTTATCTGTCGTTCTTTCTTTATTACGGGGAGTTTTGTGGAGAATAAAAAGATTGAATTGATACGTCTTCTTTCTCAGACCGAGAGCAAGCCTATTTCCGGGGAACAGATTGGCAGAAAACTGGAAATTTCCAGGACAATGGTCTGGAAATACATTCAGTCGCTTCAAAGCCAGGGGTATTCAATCATCTCATCTCCTGGTAAAGGCTATATTTTAAACTCGGTTCCTGATTCTCTTTTGCCAGAACTTGTGCAAGCAGGTCTTGAAACAGATATTTTGGGTAAGGACATCCGGCATTTTATGGAACTTGAGTCTACCAACGATTATGCAAAAACAATTGCAAGAGATGCAAATGAAGGCACTGTTATACTTGCAGAATCCCAGAAAAAGGGACGTGGTAGAAAGGGGTTTGATTGGGTATCTCCTCAAGGGGGGATATGGATGTCTATAGTCCTTAAACCATCGATAGTTCCTGCGGATGCTTCAAAATTAACTCTTTTGGGCGGACTTGCTGTGGTTGATTCTCTGAAATCAATTGGCCTTAATCCGTCTTTGAAATGGCCAAACGATGTGCTTGTTAACGGCAAAAAGATTTGTGGAATTCTTACAGAAATGGAAGCTGAAATAGATCGGGTTGAATATATTGTCTTGGGTCTGGGAATTAACTTAAACTTTGATACCGATATGTTGCCGGAGGAAATCCGGGATGGTTCCACAACCATAAGTGATGAGCTTGGTAACTATGTGGATAGGCTTGAATTTTTCCGCTCTTTACTTTATAATCTGGAACAGTATTATATCCATTTCAAGACACAATCCTTTGAGGAATTAATGGAAAGATGGATAGATTCTTCGGATACTATTGGTAGAAACGTACGTATAGTCACTCCTTCTAAAATGGTGGATGGCAGAGCAATTGGGATAAGCCTCTCCGGGGGTTTGCTTTTGCAGAAAAATGATGGTTCAACCGAAGAAATTATGTCTGGCCGCTGTATCTACATCTGACGGGGATTGTGATGAAGAACATTCCATATTTTAAAATTTTTTATTGTTTTATACTATGTAGTATTCTTTTATGTGGTGTGGTAACTGCCGGGGATTCGGAAGTAATTCTCAATGGGACTTCCGTGTATGTCAAAGCTGGAGAAAGTTTTGATTTTGAGCAGGATTACTCTCTGCATGTCAAGTATGTCAATCCTGAAAGTGAGAGGGTATGGGTATCCCTTTCATTGAATGGTGAAAGTGTGGCTGATTCCATTCTGGGTAAGGATGAGGTATTTACCTACTCCAGTAATTCATCAACGGTATTCAATATTACAATGGATAGGATATATTATGGTTCCAGTGGTGAGCTGGTAACTTTTGAACCGGTTTATCAATATGTGGATCACAGATATCCTTATAATCCGGATGATGAAAAGGTGCAGAATAAAGTGCCAAATACATCTGAAAATGAATCTAAAAAGCAGGGAGTGCCTTTTTTAAACCCGGCACTCCTGGTTCTGTTTGCACTTCTGTTACCCTATGTTTATGAACACAGGTAATTTTAGAGTTTGATATCTCCTTTATCCATAAGGACTCTCAGTTCTTCAAGACTGAGTTTGCCGGTCTTTTCAAACTTTTCTTTTGCGGCAACGTGCTGATTACTCTTTTTTTGTTCGTCCTTATGAGTTTGTATATCATTCAATTTATCAAGATAGATGCTAAGTTCATCCCTCAAACTAGATATTTTTGTTTTGAGAGGATCTATCTTTTCACGAGTAGGAGCAATTACCTGGTAGGTTTCTTTAATCTGCGAATGGAATTTATCCGCTTCTTTACGGATCTCATCGACCTGCTTATATAGCTCTATCATATTCAAATGATGTTGCTGGGATTTTTCTGCAAGTTGCTTTATTTCCTTTGAAACATCTCTTTCCTCGTCACCAATGTCCCTGGTATTTTCATAAATATTGATGACCTGCTTGTGGAAATCATTGGCAGCTTTTGCTGCTTCAAGACGCTTTTCCAGTTCGTTGAGTTTTTCAAAAAGATCCTGCTCGTGCTTCAGGGGAATGTCAGCGTTGAGGAATTTATCAAGGTCTTCTGCATAGGCTTTAGAAAGGGTTTCCAAACTCCCTTTTGATTGTTCGTTATATTGATCACGCTTTTTCTTGAGATCATTTATGTCTTTTACGACCTTGTTTCTTTCACCAGCAACTTCATTCCTTCTGGATTTTAAATCAGCTATCTTCTTGTTGATCTCATCACGTTGAGTTTTTTCTTCCCGTGCCTCTTTTGCAAGTTCCCTGACTTTTGCATTGAGCTCATTCCTTTTCTCTTTGAGTTCATCAATATTAGTTTTATGAAGTTTGAGCTCTTCGAAAACCCCTTTTAAGCTCTTTTCATGCTGGGATATCTCTTTCCTGTAATTATTTACAGTATCTTTGAGTTCACGTTCTGTCATTGAAGATACATCTTTCATGCAACATTCCCCGCAATCACTTCTTTTTGGTTTTTCCAGTACTCAAGTGCTTCTTTGTGGCTTTTGATCCTTCTCTCCAGCCAGTTATGTCTGGGTTTTTTTTCACCAAGTTCTTTATGAATCTGATCCAGGTTTTCTTCCTTTTCCATAGATTTTATCAGGGATGATATTTCGGAGGAAGCTTTTGAAGCTTCTTGTATGCGGGCTTTTATCTGGCTGGTGTATTCGCGTGTATTCTCGTTTTCAAGTTCAGCTATTTTTCCCAGGACATCTTGAATAGTTTTTTCTTCATTTTCCAGCTGCCTTGTCCTTTTCAACTCCTCTATGTCATCATTTGTGGAGTGCATAATTCGATTATCAAGTTCTTCGGGACAGGCTGTGAACATTTCTCCCAGCAGATTATTCGCCTGGTGATACAATTGCTGCTTTTTTTCCTTGAGTACTTCTAAGCGGTTTTTCTCTTCTTCTCTTTTCTTTTTAGAGTTGCTTATTGTATCCTCGAGTTTTTTAACTTCATACTCAAGTTTACTGTATTCCGCATTGTACTCATTCAGAAACTTCTGGTGTTTTTCAATCACACCATTCACCAATCCTTCTTTGCCAGGGAAGGGTGAATTTTCTTCAACTGCACTCTCATTCATCTTAAAAACCTTTCGTAGTCTTATATCCTGTATAATTGCGCATGTGGCACGCCATTAATAGTAATTATTGATTCGGGATTGATCATCCCGCATTCCAGGGCACATTCAATTGTTTTCTTGCCAAACAGATTCGCACTGGTTGCCCTTCCAAGAGCAGATTGCACTTGTTTTTCAGATACGATGTCCCCTTTATAGAAACTTTCCGTTATTTCGACAACAACATTTCCGTGTTCTAATTTCTGTCCGATTAACTCCTGGTCACAAGCAGCAACAATCAGTCTGTCTCCGGCTCGGTGTTCTTTGAGGTACATATATTTCCTCATACCAGTCTTATATGTTTTTTATCAGGTGCCAGCAAATCACCCGTTCGTTTCATTTTCTGAATAAGCTCCTCTGCGTGTTCCCTATCTATATTTTCAGCTGAGGCTTCTTCATAGACTTCATCCAAAGGTGCTTTACCTCCGGCATGTTTCTGACTTACGTGCTTTATAATATCCTGAAGTATGTGTATTTTGTCACGCTGGCTTTTACTCGTACCTGATGCTATGACATCCACATCAAGAGCTCCGGTGTCAGGATCAACACCAACTTGTTTCATACATGCGAGGGAAATTTTAGTGGTACGTTTTGCATCTTCAAGGGTCACAATGTTGCTAAGCCTTATTCGAGCACTGGATTCAGCAAGCCTGACCAGTGCTTCCAGTTGTCGTGCAGTGACAGGTACGGGTGAATCTTTGTTTTCTCCCATCTTACGTAGATCTAGATAGAAATCGACCAGATGTTGCCTGGCTTCTTCTTCCATAATGGGGTAGACCATCCTGCGTGCATAGGCGACGTATTTGCGTAATAATTCCGTCTCGATTTCAGGTAGGATTACTTTCTGGTGAGAGGCAACTTTTTCCTGTGTTATTGTGGAGGTGGATAATTTGTCCCATTGTTCATAGAGTTCTCCGGCATAATGGGATTTCAGGATATGGTTTGCGATATTAGCATCCATTTTTGAATCCGGTACATCAAGAAGGATGAAAATCAGATCAAACCTGGATATTAGGGCTGGAGGCATATTGATCTGCTCTGCAAGTCCTTCGTATCTGTCAAAACGCCCGTATTTAGGGTTTGCCGCTCCCAGCAGGGCACAACGGGATTTCAGTGTTGCCAGGATTCCAGCTTTTGCCACAGAGATTGTCTGTTGTTCCATTGCTTCATGGAGTGCACTTTTGTCTTCTCTGCTCATCTTATCCATTTCGTCCACTGCCGCAACTCCCATATCTGCCATAACCAGGGCACCGGCTTCCAGTGTCCAGCGACCGTCTCCCAGATCATCCTTAACCGCTGCTGCGGTCAGCCCACTTGATGAGGCACTCTTACCTGAAGCAAACACACCTCTTGGGGATAATTTCACCATGTATCTGAGTAATTGACTTTTTGCAATACCGGGGTCTCCTACAAGCAACAGGTGGATATCTCCTCTGACACGTCCTCCGTCAGGCAGGGATTTTGGGACTCCTGAGAATAACTGTAAAGTTAGTGCTTCTTTGATATTCTCATAACCATAAATAGAAGGAGCTATGGATTTTATAATTTTATTATATATCTGTGGATCATTGCTAAGTTCTATTATTTCGTCTTCTTCTTCCGGAGATATATCCAGCTCATCAAATTCCTGATCCAGGTATTCTATGGAATTGCAGTGTAAGACAAGATCGTAGAATGTGGATTTACCTTCGCGTGTGGTTCGCTGGTGGGACCTGAGGATGCCATTTACTACTACACGGTCACCTGGTTTCACAATGCCGGCCAGCTCATCTTCGGCATCGACATCAATACTCTGGGGCTGACTTCCTCCCTTGAGACTTTCGGGAGATTCCTGTACCTGGAGCTTCTGGGCATCGATGAAATTGGATTTATCAATGAGAAGTTTGAATGGCCCTCTTTTGCCGCAATTCTCTTCTTCACATTCGCCGGGTTCCACGAATTTTGGCCCGCTCTGGGGTACATAATTTACTGTCTCACAACGCATACAGTAAAATGCCGCATTGGTAATCTTTGGACGTACTTCGGTTGCCTTGCGGATCATTCCTTCAACTGCAATGAACTTGAGAAGATGATTGCTCCTGAGGTCACGTATCGTGACCTTGTTTGGAATACTGGTAAACTGGATGTGTGCATCATGCAGTTGTTTCTCAACAGGGAGCTCAATTTGTTTAAGAGCTTCTTCAGCCGAGGGGATAACCTCATCCGGCGTTTGTAATAATTCTTCGGAAAGCTCCCTGTCGAATTGTTCCAGATCTGTAAAATTTACTTCTATACTTCGTAATTCCGGGTATTCGTTGGCAAGTTTAAGTATATCATGCCAGCAATATCGTTTAAGAAAATCCCGGAACTTATTTTCCCATTTTTCTTCCGTCATTAATATCAGTGCATACCAGATTTGACTTCGGATTATAAAAACTTACAAGCTTTATCTATCTTTCGTGTGTATCATTTCTTTTGTCGTTGTATATCCCTGAGTACACCTCTTAATGTCTGTACTTCCCGGGGGGTAAGTTCTGCACGTCCGAATATCCTTTTTAGCATAATTGAAGTTTTTTCCATCTTATGTTTGGGGTGTTTTATATCTGCAAGCACCTTTTCAAAATGGTCATATAACAATTGAAGATCAAAACCATCAGCAATTGGTCTCTCGCCGATTTCCAGATTGCTCATCTCATACATTGTAACTGTTGCTGCATGGGAGATGTTCATTATGGGATATTTTTCTGATGTTGGAATTGTCATTATCATATCGCACCTTTTGAGTTCTTCCCGGGTAAATCCATTATCCTCTCTTCCGAAAAGGAAGGCAATCTTTCCATTAGTTTCCCTGAATTTATCCCGGATCTTGGAGGGAGTGTATGCAGGCATGCGTATGTGCTGGTCGGTTTTTATACCTGCAATCCCCGATGTACCAATTACTATATCTGTATCTTCAATAGCCTCTTCTAATGTGTCGACTTTAGGGCACCTTTCCAGTAAATCACGTGCATGGCATGACATTGCTCTTGCCTGCCCTTCCAGTTTACAGGGATTTACAAGAACCAGGTCATCAAATCCGAAATTTTCCATTGAGCGTGTGACCGAACCTACGTTTCCCTGGTATAGAGGTTCTACAAGTACGATTCTAATTTGTGGTGACATGTCTTGCTTTTTGAATACGCTCTTTACTATAATATCTTGCGAATGGTTGTCTGTTTGTAGTTGGTTTGATGCACTATTTCGTGCCAAAAAATGTTATATAATATACGAACAATCTACTTTATACTGCTCTAACAGCATTATTATGGAGTGATTTTATGAGTATTGAGAAAATATTGAAAGATACTTTCAAAGGGGAAACGACAGAAGTTGGATGGTACTTTGCCATGTCAAAACTGGCAGAGAGGGAAGGCTACCCTGAAGTTGCAGTTTACTTGCGCCAGATTGCAATGGATGAAGCCTGGCATGCCGCAGAGACTGCAGAAATTCTTGGCCTGATCAAAGATACCACAATTGAGAACATCAAGATGATGCTTGAAGGTGAAACCATGGCAGAAGGCGAAAAGGGTGATGCTGCTAAAATTGCCAGGGATGAAGGTAATGTACAGGCAGCTCTTTTCTTCGAGAAAGCTTCCTTTGATGAGGCAAGGCATAAAGAAGGCCTTAAAGGTCTGCTGAAAAGATTGGAAAAAGAGTGCTAATGAGGGATTATTGATGTCAAAAGATATTCTTGAAAAGGGTGCCATTCTCCAGAGGGACCGTGAAACATTCGCTATTGCTCCCCAAACACCGGGAGGCATTGTATCACCTGATATGTTGCGTAAGATTGCTGACACTGCAGATAAATATGATGCGGCTGCCATTAAACTGACATCCGCTCAGCGTGTCTGTATTGTAGGTCTTAAGGAAGACGATATTGACAATGCCTGGGATGACCTGGGTATGAAACCAGCTGCTGCAATCGGTCTATGTGTGAGAAGTATCAAGATTTGTCCGGGTACTACTTTCTGTAAACGAGGTCAGCAGGATGCTGTAACTCTCGGTCTTGAACTGGATGAGAAATACCATGGAATGCAACTTCCCTCCAAATTCAAAATAGCGGTTTCAGGCTGCATGAATTCATGTTCCGAACCTGCTGTCAGAGATATAGGTATCATGGGTACTCCAAAAGGTTATACCTTGATGGTCGGTGGTAATGCAGGTATTCGCCCAAGACTTGGTGATGTGATAGCTGATGGACTGAATGATGATGAGGTCAAAGAACTAGTTGATAAGATTGTCAGTTTTTACAAGACCCACACAAAAAAGCACAGGATCGGACGCATGATCGATGATATGGGTCTTGAAAATTTCAAAAGGGAAATAGGCCTGTAATTAAGGGATTCTTTCCTTTCTTTTCCTTTCTTTTTTTCTAATTCTCCTCTCCTGTTTTGTTTTTTGCATAATGAAAATATTTAAATGCAATTGTTACCACCAATAAACCATCTTATATTACTACTGCTAATAATTTTTGTAAAATAACTTTTAAAATGGTATCAGGAGATAGAATTTATGGCTATGGAATATTATTCTGGCATATCCGATGCTATGAGGATCACATTCGTGCAGGTCATGATATTGGCCACGATCGCGATTGGGATATTCCTCTATGGAATGTATATAAATCTGAAAAAATGGGGATTAGGTGCTGAAGGTTACGGACAAAAACCTTCCAAAGGCAGCATCTTTACTTTCCCGAAAACACTGGCCTATCAGATGAGTGAGGATGGGCATGGTCATAAGCAGAATATCATTGTGACTCTTGTGCTTGATATTCTATTGCAGCGTCGTATAATGCGCCGCAGTCCCCTTCGATGGTTCATGCATATTACCATTTTTGTAGGCTGGATGACCCTGTTCCTATTATCCCTTCTCATGTTCCTTGTGGAATTACTTCACATGGCACATCTGGGAATCGGGCCCGAACCTGCAGTCTTCAGGGAATTCCTTGGTCCAATTAATGACCTGTTCAGCTACATTCTGCTTACAGGTATAATAATTGCAATCGCAAGAAGGCTCTTTATTCCAAGAATGCGTGAAGCTACCATTGCATATGACTCTATACTGCTTGGTGGACTGACCCTCATTACTGTTACAGGGTTTATTGCTGATGGTATCAGGAATGGCACTTTCTGGGGCTTTGGTATTGAGTACCCCTATGCTCCACCAGCTGCACTGTTCCACGTGATAATTTCCCTGTTATTCTGTATTGCTTACATCCCGTACAGCAAATACATACACATGATTGCAACACCTCTTACTATTTTGGCCAACAAGGGAGGCGAATAAAATGGTACGTGATAATCCGTCTATTACAACGGAAAACCTTACAGCTGTCCAGCTTATGGAAATCGATTCCTGCACACGTTGTGGTGAATGTGTACAGTGGTGCCCGACCTATGACGCATCAGGCAAAAAACCCGGTCTTGCACCCAGGGACAAGATTCTGCGCTGGCAGGAATATATGAAGAAATCCTATGGTCTGCGTGCCCGGCTCTTTGGGCCTAAACAGGTTCCAGAGGAAGAAATTGAACAATTCAAGGAAGATGTTTACGGATGTACCACCTGTGCAATGTGTGCTACAGTTTGTGAATCCGGTATCAATACTGTTGAACTCTGGGAAGCAATGCGTGCCAATCTCGTAAAACGTGGCAATGGTCCTGTTGGTAAACAGCCCATGTTTGTCAAGCTCATAGGAGAATATGGCAACCCATACATGGCAGATCCCAAGGAACGTCTCAGTTGGGTTCCCGATGATGTTAAAATAGAAGATAAAGCAGATATTCTCTATTTCGGTGGCTGTACCGCAGAACTGAGACAGAAAAAACTTGCTTTTGCAACCGCACGTGTACTGAACCATCTGGATATTCCATTCACCATGCTCGGTGAGGATGAACAATGCTGTAATTCTGCTCTTGTAAGAACTGGCCAGTACGAAATCGAAGACATTTCCAGAAAGTCTGCCCGTAAAAATGTAGACGGTATCAAGGCAAGGGGTGCTACCAAGGTACTCTTCGCTTGTGCAGGTTGCTACAGGACCGCACTTGTGGATTGGCCAAGGTTGCTTGGTGAAGAACTTCCATTCGAGGTTATCCATATAACTGAGTACCTTGACAAACTCATCGATGAAGGCAAGATCAACTGGAAACAGCCCTTTGATAACAAAACTGTTACTTACCACGACCCATGTCACCTGGGGCGTCACGTTGGGGTCTTCGAACCACCACGTAAGGTATTGCGCAGCATCCCCGGTCTGAACTTTATTGAAATGGACCGTATAAAGGATAATCAACGCTGCTGCGGAGCAGGTGGTGGTGTCAAAGCAGGCATTCCTGACCTTGCACTTGGTGTTGCCGAGACGAGGGTTGAAGATGCTCTTGCCAAGAGCCCGGATATTCTTTCCAGTGCCTGTCCATTCTGTAAGAGAAATCTTTGTGATGGCAGGGACTCTGTCAAGGCAGAATCACTGGAAGTCGAAGATGTCATTGTTTTGACCGCTGAGGCTCTTGGTATCGATCTTTCTGATTGTGAAGATCAGGCAAGATAATTAACTCAAGGGGTTATACCCCTTTTATTTTCTTTTTTTAGAAACCTACATAAATTATCAGTTACGTCTTGTTGCTGCTATGCAAATTCCCTATGAGTTTTTAGGCAGGATATTCATATACCTGATAATTCTGACTTTGGCAGGGATATTGTTGGCACTTATAGTGGGTGCTTACAGTTTCAGGAAAAGGCACATAATTTTCCCAAGTTTTGTCCTTTTCATTCTCTATATGTTCTATACTCCGGCCAAATGGATATGCAGGGTATTCCATATCAGGGATACCCTGGTTGATGAAATTCTGATCGAAGTGCGCAATGCTGTAATGCTGGATGAATTTAGGAACAGTTCCGGTTTACGTGTTGTATTCCTGCCACAATGTCTAAGGCATGCCCGATGTCCTGCGCGTTGTGATCCGATCCATGGTTATGAATGCCGTCGATGCGGCCTTTGTTCAATTGGTTATATCAGTGAGGAAGCTGAAAAACGTGGCTTCCGCGCTTTTGTGATTCCCGGAGGAAGTTTCATAAAGAAAATCATAAAAAACTATCATCCTACTTCATGTATCGGAGTGGCCTGTTATACTGAACTTGCAGAGGCTATGGAAGAAGTTTCATTTATGCCAGTGCAGGGAATCTGCCTCTTAAAAGATGGTTGTTTTGAAACAGAAGTGGACGTAGAGGCTATAATTGAGAAAATGGAGGCATGTAATGTACGATCTGATAGGTAAATTGCTGATCGGATTCGTGGCAATTTCTGTCTTATTGAGTAGTCTTGCTCTTTTTGTCAGCCGTATCAGCCTTAATCGGCATGTACGTCTTGCAGGTATTTTTGCATGGATACTTGATTTATTCTACCTGCCGATCAAATATTTCTTTTGTAAGTTGTCCGATCCTCGTATTCTGGACAGCTGGATGGTTTCCCTGAAGAACATCGCTCATTACCATGCTTTCAGAAGAACTCGTAAAAGGATAATGCTTTTACCACATTGTATGCGTTTTCTGGATTGCCCTGCTCATGCTTCAAGATATGGTATACAATGCAAGGAATGTGGCAGGTGTATAGTTGGACAGCTAAAAAGAGATGCGCAGAAGTATGGTTATCGTTTTTACATTATAACCGGTTCATCATTTGTGAAGCATGTATTGAAAGAAAAGCCTGCAGATGGAATTCTGGTTGTTGGTTGTAATTATGAGATTAACAAGGGTATGCGTTTTCTACGAGATAAAGGTGTTATTGCTTATGGTGTCCCTCTTGAAAGTGATGGTTGTTATAATACCTCTATAAGTTACGAAAAAATTGCAGGTATTCTTGAAGAATTCGGCCCGGTTGATAATAGTTTGTGAGTGAGGGGAGTAAGCTCCCTTCTGTTGATGCAAAGATGCATTGGCAGTATTCGGCTAAGCGTCACACCAAAACGGGGGTTGTCCGAACAACAACTTTGATCCCATTTCGACTTGCACCCGCGAGGATTCGCCGTTCCATCCGTAGCCTGCGCGACCTCAATTTTTCATATCATTGCTTTAACGCAGGTCGGTATCGTTTCTGTGCCATCATGCGGTAAAACCGCAAGAGCCGGTTTCCCGGCTGCCCGGGCTCTCGCCCGATACCCTTTACAGGTATTCGCGCGTCCGGAAGGTGGGGAGACTTTCCTCAGGCCAGAAGGCCCGGAAACTGCCCTCCCTCTCTCACAAAGCCCTTAATTCATCGGATATATTGAAATACTTATCGCAATGGCTTTTTTATTTTCTTATTCAGGATTGAAATTCAGGGAAATCGAGTCTATGCAAAAGTGCTCTCCGGTAGGTGGCGGTCCATCATCAAAAACATGTCCCAGATGACCTCCACAACGGCTGCATATTACTTCAATGCGTTTCATTCCCAGGGAATAGTCCGGTATCCTTTCAATGTTGTCTTCAGATATTGCTTCCCAGAAGCTTGGCCAGCCGGTTCCTGCATCGTACTTTGTTGAGGAAGAGAATAGATCCTGGCCACATCCGGCACAGGAGTAGATACCATTTTCATAAAAATCATTGTATTTGCCACTGAAAGGTGCTTCTGTACCTTTCTTCCTGAGGATACGAAACTGTTCTGCAGATAATCGTTTTTTCCACTCCTCTTCTGAAATTTGGTTCCAGTTTTTAGACATATTAACCCTCAATAAAGATATTGCAAACGGCCGGATGGAGAATGTTTGTTAGGATGGATGCAGCCGTTCGCAACTATACTAACATTGTTTTTGGGCTATATAATCATTTGCCTGATGCACTAAATGCCTCAGGGTACGACCAAGACCTGTGTTTTTGAATGTCTTACCACATTTTCTGCCACACTGCCAAGCAAAAGATGACTGATACCGGTCCTACCAAGTGTTCCCATCACGATGAGATCTATCCCGTTTTCAGTGGCAAATCTGACAATACCATCTGCAGGATTGCCCTCAATTATTATGGGTTCTACCTCGACATCTGCCTTCTTCCCGGTATCAACAACGTATTCAGTTGCACTTTTTCCTTCATCCTTAAGGTGATTGCGCAATGAATCGGCCCACCTTTCTCCGCGGGTTGCGATAGATACACTTACAGGTGGTAATACATATACTGCCTTGACCTTTGCACCGGTTGCTTTTGCAAGTTCAATACCCCAACTAACTGCATTCTTTACATTCTCAGACCCGTCGGTGGCGATCATTATCTTTTCAATTTCCGTACTCATCAATATACCCCCTCTAAGATATTGTGATTATAATGCTATATTCCTTTTGGTTGTATTTGCCAATATATCACAATCTTAATTTATGACTACTATCATTTATTCCACGATGGGCGAAACGGTTCTTATTGCAGAGGATATTTGCCGGGATTACGGTTGCCTAAATGCTTTGAATGGAATTAACCTGCGTGTGGAAGAAGGTGAATTTATTGCAATTATCGGTCCCAATGGGGCAGGCAAATCGACCCTTTTGAAAATTTTTGCCTCTCTGATCTCTCCTACCGAAGGTACATTGCAAATCTTTGGAACAAAAGGTAACGACAGAGAAGATGCACAGGATAGAATAGGAATGCTTTCCCACGAAACTTTCCTGTATGACAATCTGACAGCTCGTGAAAACCTTTTATTTTTTGGGAAACTGTATGGTATGGAACCTGCTGATCTTGCTGAAAGATGTGATTATCTTATCAGAAAAATTGGTCTGTGGAAAAGGGCCGAAGATCCTGTCAAGAACTTCTCAAGGGGAATGAAACAACGTCTGTCCTTTGCAAGGGCCATTATCCATGACCCTTCCTTGTTATTACTTGATGAACCTTATACTGGTCTTGACATGAATGCAGCTTCACTTATGGAAAACCTCCTTATGGAAAAATCGGATATGGTGAAGATAATGGTAACTCATGATCTGGACAAGGCATTTCGTCTGTGCAGTCGCCTGTTAATTATGGAGGGTGGGAATATTGTTCATGATGTGGTGGCCAACGACCCAAATGCCCGTAAATTTGCCGAAGCCGTCTGTTTTTCTTCTGGAGGGCAATTTAAATGCTAAAGGGTCTGAATATAGCCTTTAAGGATCTGAAGATTGAAAGCAGGGCCAGGGAAATATTTATTTCGATGGTTGTTTTTTCGTTATTGGTCCTTATTATCTTCAGTATTGCTTTTTCGAACCTATTGTCTTCTGCCAGCAAAACTGCCACTGTGGCTTCAGGTGTGCTCTGGATATGCTTCATATTCGCAGGTACGCTGGGTCTAAACCGCACCTTTGCTACAGAGGTCCAAAACGGTTGTATGGATGCCCTGAAAATGTGTCCCATACCCCGTAATTCAATTTACCTTTCCAAGGTCATCTTTGTGTTCTTGCTGATGTTGCTGGTAGAGATAATTACGATCCCAATGTTTTCTGTCCTCTTTAATTACCAGTTTACTGCAATTATCTGGGTTGGTATTGTCATATTACTGGGATCCTTTGGCTTTGTTGTGGTGGGATGCCTGATATCTGCTCTTGTAATACGGGCCCGTGCCGGGGAAATGCTGCTTCCTGTCCTGCTTTTGCCTCTGTCCCTGCCGGTGATCATCCCGGCGGTGTCTGCCACTTCGGGCCTGTTGAGGGGTGAGGATATATTTTCTTTAATGTCATATATCCGACTGCTGGTAGTCTATGACTTTGTCTTCTTTGCAGTTTCAATGCTGGTTTTTGAGTATGTCGTAGAGGATTAATATACAGTGAGTTCCATAGTCATGCAGACATCTGAAATAACCCTTACAAACCGGTGATGTTAGTTGCAGTGGGAAAAATATTCCAAACCATTTTACCTTTTCACAGCCATGATGCTTGTTGTAGCACTTGGGGCCATTTTTTTCTATCTGCCGGTCATGAAAGATTCGGCTGGTAATGTACTGGATCCCAGTTTTAATATATTCTATTTCCATATGCCGATTGCAATTGTTGCCTATCTGGCCTTTTTTGTTGTTTTTGTTTCGAGTATCCTTTATCTGCGTGAGAATGATTCGAAATGGGATATGGTATCTCTTTCTGCTGCAGAAGTCGGTGTTATATTTGCATTCCTTGTGCTTGCAACCGGCTCTATCTGGGCAAAAGATATATGGGGCTGGTACTGGGTATGGGAGCCCCGGTTAACGACCTCTCTTGTGCTTTTTCTTGTGTATGTAGGCTATCTCATGCTCAGGACAGCCCTGGATGACCCTCTTAAAAGGGCCCGGTTATCTGCTGTTTTCGGGATTGTGGCCTTTGTATCGGTGCCTTTGAGTTTTCTTTCCATTCGTATCTGGAGGAGTGCCCATCCACTAATGTTTGGAGGTTCTCTTTATGGTCAGGACGGAGGCGGGCTTGAAGGTTCTTCCCTGCTTCTTGTGCTGCTTCTCAATATGCTGGCCTTTGTGATGCTGTTTATAAGCCTTACTTCTTTTAAGTTCCAAAATGAAAAGCTTGGAAGAGAACTGGAAATGGCTAAAGGTCGTTGAGTAAAGCATATATGCCCCTGCGGGCATGAATATTGAAATATGCTATTCGATCCAATCAATATTGAAGGTTTATCCATCCCGAACAGATTTGTACGCTCAGCAACCCATGAATGGCTGGCAGAGGAAGACGGCACACCCACAGCAGCTATAGGGGATATCTATGAAGAGCTGGCCAAAAATGAGGTTGGACTTATTGTAACGGGCTATTCTTATGTAAATCCTGCCGGAAAAAGCGATGGACTGCAGCAGGGTATCTATGATGACCGCTTTATAGGCCCTTACAGGAAGATTGTTGAAAGGGTCCATTCCTATGAGAGTAAAATCGTTCTCCAGATTGTGCATGGAGGACGACAATCAATGGCACAGCACGGTTATCCTCTACTTGCTCCTTCAGCGGTTGAAGACAGTTCCACAGGTAAACTTCCAAGGGCAATGACAGAAGATGAGATCCTTGAAACCATTGATGATTTTGTTAATGCTACCCGCAGGGCAATGGAGGCAGGTTTTGACGGAGTACAACTGCATTGTGCCCATGGCTTTTTGCTGAGCAGTTTTATTTCACCCTATACCAACAGGCGTGAGGATAAATGGGGTGGTTCTGTGGAAAACCGTACACGTATTATCACCGAGATAGTGCGCCGTATCCGGGAGGATGTCTCCTCCGATTTTCCTGTAATGGCCAAACTGAATGCAACTGATGGTTTCGATATATATTCTGGTCATATTAGCCTGGATGCACCTGAATGCGTGGAAATTGCTGCCCATCTTGAAAAAGCGGGAGTATGTGCCATAGAGGTAAGTGGTGGAATTGTCGAGGCTGGTTCTGTGATGTCCCAGCCCGGAGTTGATACAGAGGAAAAGGAAGCCTACTTCAGACGCTATGCCAAGATGATAAAGGACACTGTAAGTATACCCATAATACTGGTAGGGGGTATCCGCACAAGAGCCATTATGGATGAAGTCCTCAGGGTTTATGCGGATATGGTCTCCATGAGCCGCCCGTTCATCAGCGAACCAGACATTGTGAAAAAACTGGAACAAGGTGCAGAAGGAGCACGATGTGTTTCATGCAACCGCTGTTTTGATAAAAGTGGCATTAGGTGCAATTATGATTTTGCCCTCTAAGGTCAGGATATTTCTAAAAAGTAAACAGGAACTATTGGCGGGCATAAACATTATTAATTTTTGTGCAGGTCAACTTACCCTATATATAGGGCGTTGTACATCTTGTATCTCATGCGACTTGATGTATATCTTATAGAAACCGGCTTTTTCAGTTCCCGGGGAAGGGCCAAGAAGGCAATTAGTGAAGGTCATGTGAAGGTTGACGGGAAAGTCACAACGAAATCTTCCCGTGAAGTGTCCGAGTTCAATGAAATAGAAGTCGATGAAGGGCTTGATAAACCCCGGGGATATTTTAAACTTCGTAACATACAGGAAAAATTTGATTTAATCAAAGAAGGCGACAGCGTATTGGACCTGGGTTCCAGTGCGGGAGGTTTCCTTATGTTTGCCTGTGAACTCGGTGCGAATGCCGTAGGGATTGAATACAGCCGCCATTTTCGTTCAGAACTTGGCAGGCTGGCTTATGAAAATCCAAATATTACCATAATCCTTGACGATGTATTTACGATGCCGACTTCTAAAATACCTGGAAGTCCCTTTGACGTATTGCTTACTGATATGACTCTTGAGCCAGAGGCTTCGATAGAGGCCCTCGGCAAGGTACTCCCCCTTCTCAAGGAAGGTGGAATGATTTTTCAGGTAATTAAACTGGGCAGGGGAAGAAATAAAAAACACTTGGTTGAAAATATTAAATCACTGGGAATTGAAGTCCTGGAAGTCCTGGATTCTGCCCAGAGGGAATTTTACGTAGTGGCAAAAAAGACATGAGGAACTTATGTTGCTCAAGGTTTATGGTGAGGGCAGGCCCTACAGGCTTTTTGCTGCAGGGATGCATGGTGGTGAGTGGAAAGACACTTCCACACTCCTGCTTAAGTTGAACCCTCCATTGTCGGGTTCTCTTTTCCTGTTGCCCCTTGTTGACCGGGGTCACTATCTCTCTACTCTTCATGAAGGTTACTACAAAGGTCCCGGTTCTAAAATTCCTGTTTTTGTGAACAATTGCGCGCCTGAGATATATATTGAGATTCATTCCTATTCAAAGCAGAATTTCCATAAACTTGCCGGAAGGGATCGTATTTCCAGAACAGGGATTCCTCCTTACAGTGTGCTGGAAGAAGGCCTGCTGCTTGGTTCGGTGTCTCCTCACATCAGGCTACATTTCCCCAAAGAGGCCCTCTGCTTATCTCTGGAGGTGCAAAGGGAAAATCCTGCATCATATGAACTTGCACTTCATATGCTTGATAGGATGAAAGAGTGTAAGGGTCGGGATGATTTTATTGCCTTTTTGAAAAAAAAGTATCCATCTGCGGCTCTTAAGGCAATTGAGGATTATAAAAAATTTTATGGCCTGTGAATATGTCACAGGCCAGACGGGCATTTAGAAAGGCCTGTTGTAGTTATGGATGTTATGTTCGGGGTTGACATCCATCATATCTTTTTTCTGTGCCCTCATCATGTCGTCGATCCTGAGGATCATGGTTGCAACTTCTGAAGCAGACCTTATAGTTTGGGTCTTTACACGAAGGGGGTCCACTATTCCTTTTTCAACCATGTCAAGGTAATCACCGCTATAGATGTCCAATCCAATATTGGGATTTTCGACATGTGCATTACGCAGTTTCAGGATTACGGATGTCGCATCCATTCCACCGTTTTCAGCAATATCCATGGGTATGGATTCTACGGCATCGGCAAATGCAGTGATTGCAAGTTGTTCCCTGCCACCTATGGATGAAGCATAATGACGTAGTCTCTGGGCAATTTCCACTTCTGCTGCACCGCCACCTGCCACGATCTTGCCATCCTCAAAGACGGAGTTGATAACATGGAGTGCGTCATCAAAGGCTCTTTCCAGATTGTCCGTGACATGTTCGGTACTCCCGCGAAGCAGAATGGTAATTACCTTTGTATTTTCACATTTCTTTATGAATATCTTGGCAACGGTGGACTCTCCTTCTTCTCCAACTTCGCCTGCATGTCCCAGGTCCTCTTCACTGAGATCAAAGACCTTTTTCACAATTTTTGCGCCTGTTGCATAGGAAAGGTTCCTGATATCATCATCACTGACTCTGCGGATACCCATAACACCGCTCTTTTGCAAGTAATGTGCTACCTTGTCGCCGATATTCTTGGAGCATATTACGACGTTTGCCCCGCTTTTGATGACATGGTCTGCCATCTGCTTGAAATCATCCTCTTCACGGGCAAGGAAATTTTGCATTTCATCAGCATTGCTAATTTGTAATTTGGATGTGTTTGATGTTTTCTGGGTTTCAAGAGGTGTGTCTATAATAGCGATCTTTGCATCCTTTACAGTTTTTGGCATACCAGGGTGTACCCTGTACTTGTTGAGCATTATGCCATCGAGGATTTCTGTTTCATCGACACTTTTTCCAGGTTCCTGTCTGAGGATTATGTCGTTGTCTACATTGACACTTCCCTTTTTGCTAATCTGCAGGATTGCATCCACACAAAGTGATGCAAGTATCTCCTTGTTTGTTTCGGAAGCTTTTCCTGACATAGAAGTGCTGGCTATTTTTTCAAGAGTTTCCCTGTTTCCTTCGGATACATCTATGGCAAATTCATTGAGAATTTCCAGAGCTTTTTCAGATGCATTTTCGAATCCTCTTACAAGAACACGTGCATGCACACCTTCTTCTATAAGATCGGATGCTTTGTCAAGTAATGTACCTGCAGTCACGACTGCACTTGTTGTACCGTCACCTGCAATCTCTTCCTGGGTACGGGCAACCTCTACGATCATTTTGGCAGTTGGATGCTCGATATCCATTCCCTTGAGGATCATGGCCCCGTCGTTGGTGAGGACGATGTCTCCAATGGAGTTTACCATCATTTTGTCCATACCCTTGGGTCCAAGGGTAGTCCTAACAATGTTTGCTACTGCCTTTGCCGCGGCGATGTTTACGGATAAAGCATCTCTTCCCTGCTTGTGTTCGGTGCGGGGATTCATGATGTAGGCGGGTTGTCCGCCATAATGTCCTGGCATTGATGTTGAACCTCCTGATGAATAATCTGTATATAAAGAAATCTAACTGTCTATGGTTCTATAAATACGTTTCGCAGTAACTCTCTGCTATTGCTACCCTTTTCAAAACCTTTAATATATAGAGCGGGCTCTTATAAAGCCTATGCTTTATTTTGTCGGACTTGGGTTATTTGATGAAAAGGATGTTTCTGTAAAAGGGCTTGAAGTTATAAAAAATGCCGATAAGGTGTATGTGGAATTCTATACTTCCCGGTTGATGGGTGCGGATAAAGAAAAGATGGAAAACCTGTATGGCAGGGAAATACACGTTCTTGACAGGCAGGAAGTAGAGCAAGATCCCTGGTGGCTTGAAGAAGCAAAAGATATCGATATAGCTTTTCTAACAGGCGGGGACACGATGGTATCCACTACTCATGTAGATATCCGGCTCAGAGCAATGGAGATGGGCATTGAAACCCGTTTGATCCACGGCTCTTCCATAGTCTCCGCTATATGCGGTCTGACTGGCCTCCAGAATTACAGGTTTGGCAAAGCTGCAACCATTCCTCATCCATACACGAGCACCCGGGGAAATACCATTATTTCTGAAACTCCCTATGATACTATTCTACACAACAGGCAGATGGGTCTGCATACGGCTGTATTTCTTGATATTGATATGAATAAAGGCTATATGACGGTAAATCAGGGAATTGAACTTTTGCTTAAGATAGATGAAAAAAGAGGTGAAAATCTCATAAAAGGCTCAATAGCTGTAGGTATTGCAAACGCAGGTTCTGAAAAACCTATTGTAAAGGCAGATTTTGCTGAAAATCTCGAAAGTTACGATTTTGGCTCTCCCCTGCACATTGTAGCTATTCCGGCAGATCTACACTTTGTCGAAGCAGAATCCCTTGTTAAACTTGCGGATGCACCCGAATCTATCCTTGAAGAAGGGGAAGAAAATTAATTTGAAGTATTCTGTGTAAAAATCATTTACTGGTGAGAGTATAATATGGTACGTGGTTCAGTAGGAGTCATATTCGGTGAAACAGGAACTCTTAATTTCAAGTTCCTGATATCGGACAGTACGGCAGTTCTGAGAGGGCATTATGTCAAAATATGGCATGAGACAGATGGATGGATACTTGCGCAGGTAATGTCAATTGTGCGCTCCAGTGAAAAATATTCTCTGGAAGAAGCTAAAAAAGGGCAGAGAAAAGATCGAAATGATGACCGTATAGTGGCCTCTGCCACAATAATAGGAAGCAGGGATGATCGTGGTCTTTTAAGGGCACCTATGAGTCCTTTCAGTCCCGGGGATCTGGTCTATCTGGCAGATGATACACTTATTAGAGATACACTGGGTCTTGTGGGAGATGACATGTATATCGGATTGCTTGAAGGTACCGGTATTCCTGTACATCTTAATGTGAACAGTCTTGTACAGAAACATTGTAGTATCCTTGCAAAGACTGGTAGTGGTAAGTCTTACACTGCCGGAGTAATTCTTGAAGAATTACTTGATCATAATGTGCCCATGTTGATAATCGATCCTCATAGTGAATATTCTTCCCTTAAAGAATCAGCCGGTGGAAATGAAGGTGACCTGAAAAAATACGGTATAAAATCCAAAGGATACGGCTCCAGGGTACAGGTTTATACTCCTGCCGATAAGTCAATTAATCCAAATGCTGATCATCTTTTCAGGTTAAACGGGGTTAATCTTACTCCCAGTGAACTGATGACTTTATTTCCTGATAATTTTAACAGTACTCATTCCGGCATTCTCTATGAAGCTGTACACAGGTTACGTGCTGATGTGGAAACCTATTTCCTTGATGATATAATCAGGGAGGTCAGTAACAATGAAAGTAAGGCCCGCTGGAATGTAATTAATTTACTTGAAGATATTAACCAGCTGGATATACTTTCCCCTCAACCTACTCCGGTTGAAGAATTAATGCAGGATGGTAAGGCTTCGATTATTGACCTGAAAGGGGTCCCCCCTCATATACAGACAATGATTGTGGCCCAGCTCTGTGATACTCTTTTTGAAGCTCGCAAACTTGGCACGATTCCTCCGGGAATGCTTGTTGTGGAAGAAGCCCACAATTTTGCTCCTGAAAGAGGGTATAGCAAGAGTTCCAGTTCCGAAATTCTCCGAACAATAGCCTCAGAAGGGCGAAAGTTTGGTTTGGGTATGCTGGTCATCTCCCAGAGGCCCGCAAGGGTTGATAAAAATGTACTTTCACAGTGTGGAAGCCAGATTATATTGAAAGTTACCAATCCAAATGACCTTAAATCCATCAGTAAAGGTCTGGAGGGTGTAAATTCCTATGTAGAAGAAGAATTGTTACGCCTGCCACCCGGGATTGCGATGCTGGTGAGCAATGATATTGAACGCCCGATTCTTGTGGATATACGTGTCAGGAAATCCAAGCATGGTGGGGAATCCGTGAAAATTCTCAATAAATCTTCATCTAAAGCCTCTCCAGGTGTCAAAAAAGAGTCTAAAACAGAACCTGTAACCAAACCTGTAGAAGAAAAAAAATCCCAATCCCCGCCACCTAAAAGGAAACCAAGCCGCAATCCAAAGAAAGAAAGTGGTGGTCTTTTCAATAAGCTGTTTGGCTCTGAAAGTAAATAAGGTGTTATAAATGGCAGCGGATTTGAATGAGAAAGTTGGACGATATGAAAAATTGCTTAAAAAGGCCCTGGAGCTTGCACAACCTGCTCCCAGGACCAATTCCCATTTGATGAAAGTGGCAGATGATTACCTGAATATGGCCCGAGCCTATTACAATGACGGTCTTCATTTCGTTAGAATTGAGGATCCTGTAAATGCTCTTGTATGTTTCAGTTATGGACATGCCTGGCTGGATGCCGGTGCAAGGCTTGGAATTTTTGATGTAGATGATAATGTGTTATTTACAATATGATCTGCCATACCTTATTCAAATTCGATTTAAGCAGAGAATTAATATAAGTGAAACGAATATGACTGAGTTTATTGCTTAATATACTATTTGTGCTTATTAGTTTTGATGGCGATGTTTTAATTTGAGAGAATGTAGAAGTTTTAAACCTGGAGACGAAAAGTATGCCGAGTTATCATGTAACCCTTGAAGCCGCCTGGTTGGTAAGGGATGTGAAAAGCGCAGATGATGCCATTGGTGTAGCAATTGCTGAAGCCGGAAAGAGGCTCAATCCCCAACTTGATTTTGTTGAAGTTGACGTGGGTTCTACTTTCTGTCCTGCCTGTAATGAACCTTTTAGTAGTGTTTTCATAGCAGCAAATACCGGTATCGTCGGCCTTATCCTGGAAATGAAAGTTTTTGATGCTGAAAGTGACGAACATGCTTCCCGTATTGCCAAATCGGTCATCGGAAGGACCTTGAGGGATGTCCCTCTAACTGTAATAGATGTCGAAGAATTTGTAAGATGAAGTGGGAGATTTAATGTCGGCCCCCATAGATGTTGTAGGACATGCGGCATTGGATTATCTTTTTGAAGTAGAACATATCGCTTCACCCAATGAATCCTATCCGATAACAAGCTACGAAGTGCTTTTCGGAGGGGGTGCTGCCAATATTGCCGCAGCAATGGCGCAGTTGGGCGGTAATTCCCGTCTGGTTGCTGCTGTGGGGGATGATTTTTCCACAAGCGGCTATGAGCAACATCTGAATAATCTGGGTGTTGATCTTTCTCTTCTTTATCATATAGAAGGTGAGGAAAGTACCAAAGCTTTTGTCTATACTGATCCAAATCATAATCAATCGTCCTACTTTTACTGGGGTTCATCTTCAAAGTTGCCGGATATAGAAGCTCCAGCTCTGGATTTTGTCCATCTTGCAACTTCTGAGGCAAGTTTCAATGCCCGGGTGGCCCAGAAATCAAAGTTTGTTTCTTTTGATCCGGGCCAGGATCTGGTTACTTACTCGAAAGAGCATCTGGTTACGATACTGGATAATACGGATATTCTCTTTGCCAATGTCCATGAGGTCAAGCGTGTAAAAGAGATGACTGGAAGGTCTTTTGGTGACCTGAAGAAATCCATACCAACGGTTGTAGTCACATGTGATTCCAGTGGAAGCAATATATATTGTAAAGATAAAAAAATTTATATCCCCATCGTATCTGTAAAAGCTGTGGACCCCACCGGGGCGGGAGATGGTTACAGAGCGGGATTCCTTTTGGCTTTCAGCAAAGGCCTACCCTTTGAGGTATGTGGTAAAATAGGTGCAACAGTTGCTTCATTTGAAGTGGAATGTGTTGGATGCCAGACCAATCTGCCAACATGGGGTGCTATGAAAAAAAGATATGAAGAGAACTTTGGAGCATTGCCCCTCTGATCTCTTCTTTTTTGTTTTATTTATTTTTGTTTTCGATCACGGCCTGGGCTGCTGCCAGTCTTGCAATTGGAACACGGAATGGTGAACAACTTACATAATTAAGTCCCACGTTATGGCCATATTTTACAGAAGCAGGTTCCCCACCGTGTTCTCCACAAATACCAATCTTGAGTTTACTATTTGTGTTTCTGCCTTTCTCAATACCGATCTTGACAAGTTCACCTACTCCGTCCTGATCAAGTACTGCGAAAGGATCCTGCTCTAGTATATTGTTCTCTATATAGGATGGGAGGAACTTACCTGCATCATCCCTGCTGAAACCGAATGTTGTCTGGGTCAGGTCATTGGTACCAAAGGAGAAAAATTCTGCCTCTTCAGCGATACGGTCTGCAGTCAGGGCTGCTCTTGGCAGTTCTATCATGGTTCCCACTAGATAATCGATGGTTGAACCGTTACAATCCATTACTTCCTGTGCAGCGGATTTCACTGTTTCCTTGATTATCTTGAGTTCATTGACATGGCTGACCAATGGGATCATGATTTCCGGTACAATTTCCAGTCCTTCCTTTTTCAGGTCACATGCTGCTTCAATAATAGCTTTGACCTGCATTTCGTACACTTCCGGATAAGTAATGCCAAGGCGGCATCCACGGTGGCCAAGCATCGGATTGACTTCTTTGAGTGATTCCACTCCGCCTATCAGTCGGTTTACTTCAGCTATCTCTGATTGTTTGGCGCCCTTAGTTTTCAGTTCGCGTAGTTTTTCCGTGAGTTCCTCATGGTTGGGCAGGAATTCGTGAAGTGGAGGATCAAGCAATCTGATTGTAACAGGATAACCTTCCATTGCACGGAATATTCCGGTAAAGTCTTCCTTTTGCATTGGAAGCAATTTTTCAAGTGCCTTTTTCCTTTCCTGACTGCTTTCTGCCATTATCATTTCACGAACAACAGGGATTCTTTCCTCGCCAAAAAACATATGCTCTGTACGGCAAAGGCCAATCCCTTCAGCTCCGAATTCCCTTGCTACTGTTGCATCATGGGGGGTATCGGCATTGGATCTGACATTTATGGACCTGATACTGTCAGCCCATCCCAGAATTGTATCAAGTTCACCACTCAGTTCAGGAGAAATGAGTTTGACTTCACCCAGTATGACTTCTCCTGTGCTGCCGTCGATAGTTACATAGTCTCCTTCTTTTACAGTAACCTTCCCATTGGTGAATTCTTTTTTGTCCATATCGATTGTAATTTCACCACAACCAGCAACACATGGTTTACCCATTCCTCTGGCAACAACTGCGGCATGAGATGTCATTCCCCCGCGAACAGTGAGTACACCTTCAGAAGCTGCCATTCCTCCGATATCCTCCGGTGAGGTTTCGGTACGTACAAGAATGGTCTGTTTTCCTTCCTTGGATTTTTCTTCGGCTTCTTCTGCTGTGAATACAACCTTTCCGACTGCTGCACCCGGGGATGCCGGTAATCCAGTAGCAATCACATCGAGGTTTGCATCAGGATCTATCATTGGATGGAGGACTTTATCGATCTGTGAAGCTTCGATACGTGATACTGCAATTTCTTTATCAATGAGACCTTCTTTTTCCATTTCCACGGCTATTCTGATAGCTGCTTTTGCAGTCCGCTTACCGTTTCTTGTCTGGAGCATGTAAAGGTTACCTTCCTGAATGGTAAATTCTATGTCCTGCATGTCCCGGAAGTGATTCTCCAGTTTTCTGTAGATCTCCACCAGTTTATCATAGACCTCAGGCATGCTGTCCTGAAGTGCTTCGATGGGTTGTGGGGTGCGTATTCCTGCAACTACGTCTTCTCCCTGGGCATTTGTGAGAAATTCGCCGAAGAAGCATTTTTCACCGGTAGCAGGGTCGCGTGTGAATGCCACACCTGTTCCGGATTTTTCACCCATGTTCCCATAAACCATGCTCTGTACGTTTACAGCAGTACCCCAATTGTCAGGTATATTATTCAGGCGGCGGTACTTTATTGCTCTCTGGTTGTTCCATGAATTGAATACAGCATCGATTGCCATCTGGAGTTGCTTTCTGGGATCCTGTGGAAACTCTTTCCCTGTATTGTCCTTTATTATTGCTTTGAATTTTTCGACCAGATATTTGAGAGAATCCGTGTCCAGTTCGGTATCCAGTTCTACATCCAGTTCTTTTTTCCGGGATTCTATTACCTTTTCAAAATTTTCAGTAGGTATTCCAAGTACAACATCTGCGAACATTGTCAGGAATCTTCTGTAACTATCATAAGCAAAACGCTCGTTAGATGTCTTTTTTGCAAGTCCTGTGACAGTTTTGTCGTTTAGGCCGAGATTGAGAACAGTATCCATCATTCCAGGCATTGAAACCCGTGCTCCGGAGCGAACAGAAAGGAGGAGAGGATTGTCCGGATCGCCAAATTGTTTGTTATTTGCTTTTTCGAGTTTTTGTAACGCCCGGTCCACCTCATCAAGCACTCCGGGTGGATATTGATTGTCTCTTGTATAGAGCACGCACACTTCGGTGGTAATTGTAAAACCTGGAGGTACCGGAATACCCAGGTTTGCCATTTCGGCAAGGTTTGCGCCTTTACCACCCAGCAAATCTTTCATGCTGTTTTTTCCTTCGGTTTTATTATTTCCAAAAAGATAAACGAATTTTTCATCTGCCACTAACTTTCCTCCCATGGAAATGTAGATTCCTGATTATATGTAGGGTCCTGTTTGTTAGTAGATGACACAATAGTTCATTTTATATTAAGGTTTAACGATGCATTATATTTTGAAGCAAAGAAGAAATAATTTCAGGAGAATTAATTTTGTTTAATATCCTTTTTTGTGCCCGGGAATTATATCTGTTTATATTAAAGGTGTTGCGATACATTTATATATAATCAATTTAATCTATTTATACTTCCAAATTACCTTATATAATGGAAAATGCGTATGAAAAGGCTTGGAGTAGTGTCCCACCTGATAGGTGGCAGGAAACTTATAGTTAAAGGCTCCGAAAGCATGTCTTCATGCAATATAAAGGAATTGCCCCGAAAAGGGTCGCCAGTTCTGGACAAGAAGGTTGCAAGAATTGGCAAAGTTTCCGATATAATAGGGCCGGCTTCCCAGCCTTATGTTGTAGTCAAAATTTTTAGTGACGTACCAGATTCGAAGATAAAAAGCTGGATTCGAGAAAAGGTGTATGTCAAATAATTAATGTTTGCGTTTTTATTCCGTGATTTTAATCAGAGGTCCAATACATGGTAGAAGTTGAAAGGGTAAGGTATTCAGACACTTCCGAACGAGAAAAAATGCGTGCTATGATAAAAGCGCGTCGTGAGAAGGAAAAGAATACTGATGTAGAGAATAAGGCACTTGAGTGCCCTGAGTGTGGTAGCCGCAATCTTGAACAGGATTACGAACGTGCAGAACTTGTATGTGCGGATTGTGGTTTAGTAGTCGATGCTGATTTTGTAGATGAAGGACCTGAATGGCGGGCTTTTGACCATGACCAGAGGATGAAGCGCTCCCGTGTGGGTGCGCCGATGACCTACACGATACATGACAAAGGTCTCTCCACAATGATCGATTGGAGGAACCGTGATTCTTATGGAAAGTCAATATCATCCAAGAATCGTGCCCAACTGTATCGTTTGAGGAAATGGCAGAGGCGTATCCGTGTAAGTAATGCAACGGAAAGAAACCTGGCATTTGCTCTTTCAGAACTTGACAGGATGGCCTCAGCCCTTGGTCTTCCCAGGACGGTTCGTGAAACAGCAGCTGTTGTTTACAGAAAAGCGGTTGACAAGAACCTGATTCGTGGTCGCAGTATTGAAGGTGTTGCAGCAGCTGCTCTGTATGCGGCATGCAGGCAGTGCAGTGTTCCAAGGACACTGGATGAGATTGGAGAAGTATCCAGGGTCAGCAGGAAAGAAATTGGTAGGACATACCGTTTCATTTCAAGGGAATTGTCCCTCAAACTAATGCCTACTTCCCCGATAGATTACGTGCCCAGGTTCTGTTCGGGTCTCAGCCTGAAAGGCGAGGTGCAATCCCGCGGTGTAGAAATCCTGAGGCAGGCATCTGAGAAAGAATTAACAAGCGGACGTGGGCCTACAGGTGTTGCTGCTGCGGCTATCTACATTGCCTCTATCCTGTGCGGGGAACGCCGCACACAGCGTGAGGTTGCAGATGTGGCAGGTGTGACAGAGGTTACCATTCGTAACCGTTACAAGGAACTTGCAGAGGAACTCGATATCGAGATTATCCTCTAAAATTTGGAAGGATAATTTTAATATCCTTCAACTTCTTTTCTTCCCGATCCATGCTAGCAATACTGGACATGCTGTTTGTGGGGTTCGCAGTAGGTCTTACAGGAGCGCTTGTGCCAGGCCCGATGCTTTTTGCCACCATTGAAGGGTCTTTGAAAAAAGGATGGAGGGCAGGACCTGAAGTTGTCCTTGGCCATGCTTTGATTGAACTTTTAATTTGCATTCTTATTGTGCTGGGCCTTACATCGCTTATAGGGGATGCGGAAATGTCCGTTATATTCTTTGTAGGAGGTATGGTTCTTGTTGTATTTGGTTTACTTACAATAATACAGTCCCGGAACACATCTATTGATTCAGGGTTATCCGGTGGAGTTCTGGCAAACCCTGTTTCTGCAGGTATACTAACTTCAGCTTCTAATCCTTTTTTCTGGATATGGTGGCTGGCTGCAGGGAGTGCACTTGTGCTCAGGGGATTGGAGATAGGTATATTTGCTGCTGTGATGTTTGTAGTCGGTCACTGGCTGGCTGATCTTGGATGGTTTACCTTTGTTTCCACATCTCTTAGCAAGACGAGAAGTTTCTTTTCGGGACCTATATATAGAGGTGTCCTCACCTGTTGCGGACTTTTCCTGATAGGATTTGGTACCTGGTTTGCCCTGGGGTGATTCAATGGAACGTTTGTGTGTGAAAGTGAAAAAACGATTTGGAGAGCCTGTCAGGCAGGCACTGGCGGAGATGGACTTACTGGATAATTCATACAGGCTGTCTGCAGATGATGACTGTCTGTATGTACCTGTTATGGACGAGTGTCCGGAAGATGTCTGTTCAAATCTTCCCCATGCTGCAGAACTGGTCAAACATGACTTACAACCCAATAAGAAACAGGTTACTCCCGAAAGTTTACTTGGGTTTTCTCCCTCTTTTGAAATTGTGGGGGATATTGCGATTCTTGACGCCGATGAAGAGGAACCTGAAAAAATTGCTCGGGCCCTTCTGGAGTTTAGAAAGAGTCTGCGTGTGGTTTTACAGGAGGAATCAGGGATCACGGGGGAATTTCGGGTACGCAGTTTCAGGCTGGTTGCCGGAGAAGACAGGACCGAAACGGTGCACCGGGATCATGGATGCCGGTATCTGGTGGATGTTGCCAGGGTTTATTTCACACCCCGGCTTTCCACGGAACGCCAACGGGTGGTTTTGCAGCTGAAACCGGATGACGTAGTTGTGGATATGTTTGCAGGTGTGGGTCCATACAGTATCCCGGCGGCAAAAAAATGTGGTTATGTGTATGCGATTGATAAAAATCCGCACGCAGTTGAGTACCTGCAAAAAAATATCGAAACCAACCGGCTGGATAATGTTGAAGCCTTCGTGGCAGACGCCCGTGACCTTCCGCAGAGGCTGGGTCAGGTAGCAGACCATGTTATAATGAACCTGCCTCACAATGCCTGTGATTTTGTTGATGAGGCCGTGGCCCTGACAAAACCCGGCGGTATTATCCATTATTACGCAATGGCACACGAAGATGATCTTTTTGGTCCCTCTCTTTGCCTGATCGAAGGGGCCGCAAAAAAAGCAGGTAGGGAATTTGAAGTGCTGGCTACCCGCTCGGTCCGTTCGTATGCCCCCCATCAGTACAATGTATGTATTGATATGCGGATCAATTGATATTATGCAGGCAAAATAGCGAAATGGTTAAATCCTAATATCCGTATCTGGATACGCCTCTATTTGCCGTCGTGGCTTAGTGGTATAGCGGCTGATTCGTAATCAGCAGGCCGGGGGTTCGAATCCCCCCGACGGCTATCGGCCTTTTTTCAAATAAGTTACTTCCACTCGGCTAGATTATTTTTAAAGTGGCGTGGTGATCATGATAAATTCCCAAGAAAAGACATTGACGAATGTCGAACAAAAGATTCGATGGAGTGATATTGATGAATCATACAAAAAGTACTTTTTACGTTTGAAAAACGAATTTTTATAGAGGGTTTTTAAAAAGTTAGAGTAATGAAATATTTGAGCCAACTTTATACTTTTACTAATTGATGGGAATTGAAATTAAAAACAGTTTTTCTGACTATGGATCTCCCGACCGATATCACAGTCTACTACTGGATGATTAGTACCACGATGGCCAAACTTTAACTTGTATGTCTTTGCACCCAATGCAAGAGAGATAATTTGATGTCCAAGACAAATCCCGAACAAGGGTATTTTTCCTGTTAATTCTCTCACGGTAGATATAGTATGTTTCAATGTTGAGGGATCTCCTGGTCCATTAGATATCAGAACTGCATCAGGGCCCGTATTAAGTATGTCACTGGAAGTAGAATTGAATGGAACAATTAGTACATCTGCATTTCTTGATTTGAGTTTTTCGAGTATAATGTTCTTTATTCCACAGTCGATGACCGTTATTCCTGGCCCATCTATGCTCTTGATTCTCTTGTATTTCTTTGTGGACAGCTGATCTACAACTTTGCATTCTGATATTCCAGGTTGTGCGATTGTTCTCCTCATCAAGGAAGAAATGTCAGGCTCATTTTTCTCGTATACAACTATCCTGCATTTCAATGTACCATGTTCACGGATTTTTTAGTCAATTCCCTGGTATCCATACCTTCTATTCCTGGAACATCGTTTTGTTCCATGAATGTGTCAAGGTCCATCTGTGATCTCCAGTTACTCGGAGCCCTGCATACTTCTTTCACCACAAACCCGCTTGCCTTTATGGTTTCTGATTCACAGTCCTCGCTACATACTCCATAATTTCCTACCAGTATATGTAGACATTAGTATCTGTCCGGTATACGAGGGATCTGTCAGCGACTCCACATATCCATTCATACTAGTATTGAACACTAATTCTCCGTAGGTTTCACCTACTTCCCCGAATCCTTTTCCAAATAGCTTTGTACCATCTTCGAGTACCAATATTGCTTTTTTCATTATTATCCCAAAGATTTTCGAATTTTTCCCATTTTGAAAAGTGCTGACCTTGTGAGCTGAAGGAGTTCCTCATCTTCATCACCTGAATTTCTATTGGGCAATAATACTCCAGGTGGCAACATCTCAAGCAGGATTTCATAGGATGGATTGCATGTATTGTCCAGATCGAATAGGTCTCTTAATATATCGATATCCTGGGAAACATGCTTCATGAAAACATTTGGCAGGAATTTAGATGCTACACTCATGTCCAGATAATCAAAGGCAAATTGAAGATCAGACTGCATGGAAGGGAAATACTTTGTCAGTAACCTCTCACAAGCTTTTTCACCTATTTTTTCCTTTACATCCGCTATGGCACATCCGGTTCCGATGATTTCGGGAGGTAAGCCTATAGAATAAAAGGCACCTGTAAACTTGATTGCCCGTGGTAGATCAAGATTCTCTGAAGGCATACAGGCCTCCAGTTCCTTTTTGATATCACTGCAGCAAAGGTTCGATATAGGGGTTATATCGGGTGCATCTCTTGAGTATCCGGTCTTTCCACGACGTGTCAGACGATCACGCTGCTGAGGCAGAAAATCCGAAATGCTGTTTATAACCGGTGCTACACTTTTCATTGCTTTGTTGTACCGGGCACCAAATATTGCTATAATGTTGATAAGTTCCTTTTTTTCATCATTGGATAACACATTCGGCTGACTTGAAAGTTTGTCTTTGGCTATTTTAACTAACTTCTCTGCATCCCCAATTTCGTGGTCGTATCTCAATCCAGACTGGAGTGTTAGAGTGTCTACTCCGCGGTATTCTTCGAAAAAATTATCAGCATTTTCAAGGGTTACATGTCCTCTGAATGGAAGGGAACCCCCTCCAAATATAATCCCTATCCTTGTATCTATTTCTGTCTCCAATTCATGCAGAGTGCTTATGGCATACTTACACGAAAGGGTACTTGCAACGTGGCCGAATGTCAGTGCAGAGTCTGATTTCCCTATAAATATCCTGTATTTTTCAAATGTATCATTCAGTTGATCCTGGCACCCGAGAATCGTGTTTGCCGTAATGTCCTTTGCATTCAGAAGTCCAGGTACATCTTCGATCAAAGGTATTATGCGGGGAGGATCCATTTCGAAACTGAATTCTTTTTTGGCCAGCTTGCTTATATCTGTCATATGTTGCTGTGCATCTACAATTTCTTCGATGCTACTTGTCATTGGATGTACTAATTCAGAGATAGCCTGATCTTCTGAATATTCATAGGCGCTATAGTTTGCTTCAGCAACAGACATCATTACCATAAGTTGCCTGAATCTGTTTTCGTGAACTGCACTCGGTGCTCTGGGGGTAATGAATACATCCCTTCCGGGAATGTATCTTGTCTCCTCAATGAGCTTTGATACAATCTGAACATTTTGATGATATGGTGTGGTCTTTCCTTCGTAGTCAGGCATGTATTCGTCGCATCCATATCTTGTGACCGCTTCAAAGGCTTCTGTAATTTCTTCCTGGGTAGAGGTGTACTTTGACACTGAATCAGGATGCTGCGTACACATCACTTTTGGAAATTTGATCTTTGATCCCATATTGAATCACACATATTATGAATGATTATGACAAGTTATTTAAAGTTATTGCAAAATATGATATTATGGTATAACTTATGACAAACATGACGGTTCAAAGCCGCAGAAATATGAATATGTTTATATATTTTATCATATATTTGCATACGCTCTCATATCATTGAATAAAAGAGTGAACCAATGACCGATGTAACAATAATACTAGGAAGCAAATCAGACCGGGAAATAGCAAAAAAACAATAGCGATCTTCGATAAATTCGGAATCGATTATGCAATTACAGTTGCATCAGCACATAGAACTCCCGGCAGGGTCATTGAGGTAATTGAAGAAGCTCATAAGAACAATGTTAAGGTCTTCATAGCTGTGGCGGGGTTAGCAGCGCATCTCCCAGGTGTAGTGGCAGCACATACAATGAAGCCGGTTATCGGGGTTCCTGTGAATGCCCAGCTTGATGGCAATGATTCTCTACTTTCTATCGTTCAGATGCCGCCGGGCATTCCTGTTGCCTTTGTGGGGATCGGTAGGGGAGATAACGCTGGCATTCTAGCTATTCAGATTATGGCTGCCAATAACAAGGAAATGGAAGCAAAACTGGCATTTTATAGAAAGGAGCTTGCCGCTAAAGTAGAAAAGGATGCTCTCAGCCTTTTAGAATAAATTTCAGTAAGTTTAGTAGTTCAAAATACTTTCAGATAAAGATGAATATCAATCATAATATTCATCTTCTATTTTTTTTAAGATCTCTTTGCCTGTACTTGTTAAAATATATTTCTTCCAAGTTGCTTTATCGGGAGTTAGGCATTTAATCAAATTCTTTTCTTCGAATTCTCTCAAAGCGCGGCTGATATTTTGTGTAGATCTTTTTGTTTCGTGAGCAATATCAGAAGCTTTGATTATCGTATGATCCTTCATAGCCTCCATTAGTACCTGACGTCGATCGACACTTATGGCCCATATAAGCAGCTCATCTAAAGATTTCTCATTTAGCTCTTTCATGGGGGTCTCCTATGATGCAAGTACCCGTTTTTGTACTTCATTTATTGTTTTTCTGCAACTTGTTAAACAATTCCCTGTAAGCAACAGTCAGGTCTCCAATACTTTTTCTGAATACATCTTTGTCAAGACTAATTATGGCTCCCTCATCAAATTCATCTTTTTTCCAAAAACGGCATCCATCAGGAGTGCCAACTTCATCAGCGAGAATTATTTCGCCATCAGGTTTTCTTCCATACTCTACCTTGAAGTCCGCCAGTATTATACCACTGGCAGCTAGTTCCTGACTCATTATATCATTTATTCTTTGTGTTAGATCTGTTATATATGTTATTTCCTTTTCACTCAACCAGCCATTGGATATTATTTCGTCTGTGTTTATCGGCCTGTCCACGGCTTCGAACTTTGTGGTGAACTCAATCATTCCACCATGTATTGGGGAACCTTCTTCTGTACCCACTCCTTCGGGGAGTTTAATTTCGCCTGCTTCATATCGACGCAAAAAGGAACCTGCTACGTAATTTCGCCAGATAACCTCCACAGGTATAATATCCAGACGTTTGACTATCATACTTGTTGAAGTCGGACACTCAATGTAATGGGTAGGTATATTGTTGTTTTCCATTATATTGAACCAGTACTCCGCAATTTTGCAAGTGATCTCTCCTTTTTCATTGTAGTCCGATTTCTTTTTGCCATCAAAAGCAGTTACTCTGTCGGTAAATTCAAAAAGAAGGGTTTCGCTTGAGTTTTCATAGATATCTTTCGCTTTCCCTGAAGAAACATATTTGAGATTCATTTCTTTCATATGCCATAAATTACATCTCTAGTTTAAATAACTTGTCATATGTTTCCATATGTCTGAACCTAGCACTTTTAATCTCTGTAGAAAAGTTATTGATAAACACTTTAATATCAATTATTCTGCAAATAATTGTCATTAAGAGCTGCATGTAATGGGGAGTCTAACGATTTTCATCAAATGACTAATATGCATAATGTACTTTTCATACATTTTAGTTCAAAAAAAAAATTTATAAATAGAAAAAAAATAAAAAAGTGAATAGGTAATATCCTGTTCATTTATGGGTTCAGTAGTCTCCAGACATCCCCATATCCGTTGTTTGGGTGCTATCCTTCATTGAAGGAGGCATGATAACTTTGTCAATCACATGGATGACTCCATTGCCGGTTTCTATATCTGCCTGGATCACACTTGCATCGTTTACCATTACACTTCCATCGCTCACCTCTATGGCTATCTCCTCGCCCTGCACTGTTTCAGCAGATGTCATATCTGTAATATCAGAAGACATGTATTCTCCCGCAACCACATGATAGGTAAGTACTTCTTCATCTTCCAGCAAATCTTCGAGAGTTCCTTCAGGCAATGCCTCAAAAGCTTCGTCAGTAGGTGCAAATACAGTAAATGGTCCTTCTCCACTCAATGTCTCATCCAGACCGCTTGATTGAAGTGCCAATACCAGCGTTTCAAAAGACCCTGCATCGACTGCTGTTTCAACTATGTCCATTTCTTCTTGGGCCGGTTCCTCTGCACAACCGGCTAAAAACACGCTTGTAGCTACAAGCAATGCTAGCATCATTTTAATTATTTTCATTTCACTAACCCCCAATATTTAAGACCCAATTAAAGGATATATTAAGTTATAGGTCTTCTATATTTTATATATCCCTCACGATTTTCCAGAATGTAAAGTAGGTGGGAGAATGCCTTTTTCAACTAAATGATTGATTTTGATTCTGGCAGAAGCAGTGGCATAACACCACCAACCATTTCCAAAGACACATCCACAGATTAACTCCGCTGTTTAGAGAGTAAATTGTAAATGCTAAAACGACTCAGGGCGAAGCTTTCTAAATAATAAACAGAGTATAGATTATATCTCAAATAATCTATGACTTTGTACTTCAGATTAATACAAAACTTCCTCTTCATAACCTTCCATATGCAGCAAATATTTCCAAAATTATTTCTGATTATGCCATTTTGAGGGCATATTTCATAGTGAGTAATCTCCGATATAGGAGATTCGTTAATTTGTGAAATATTGGGTGTTGATGGTTTTAGATTTTGATATGGAAAATTTACAAACCCTATTTTATCTATCTTACTTTGGATCAACAATTGCATTATTAAAAATTTAAATCTAATTATTAATTTTATATATTTTATTTGGAATAAAGTAAATTCTATAAATTTGTTATAAGCCCCCTAACCATCTTGTTAGAAGAATAGCATAGAGAACAAGTAGAATAATCCCAGCTGCGAGTTTTATATGTACATGTTCTACTGTCCATGCTGTTGACAAAAAGTCGTCTGGAATATATTTTTCAATATTATAGTTTTCAATTCCCATTTGTAAGTTCCCCAACAAGAATAGGATTTCATTTTATATCTTCTTTTTTAATGATAGTTAAATTAATAACCAATTCAAAACAAACTTAAAATAAATATCAAGGGATGGAGAATCTGGAGGTGTGGTGGATTTTTTACAAGACTTAAGTCCGGTAGTAAAGGCTCTACTTGCAGGAATTTTTACATGGAGTTTTACTGCACTTGGAGCTGCAAGTGTATTTTTGATCAAAGAGATTAATCGCAAGTTTCTTGATACTATGCTTGGTTTCGCAGCAGGTGTGATGATAGCTGCAAGTTATTGGTCACTCCTTTCTCCTGCTATTGAAATGTCATCAGTAAAGGAAGTTCCTATTTGGCTTCCTGCGACAGTTGGCTTTCTTCTTGGCGGGCTTTTCTTAAGAGGAATAGATGAATTATTTCCTCATCTTCAATATGGCCGTCTATCAAAAGATGCAGAAGGTATCAAAACGTCTTGGCAGCGAAGTACGTTGCTTGTTCTTGCGGTGACATTACACAATATCCCTGAAGGACTTGCTATTGGTGTTGCATTTGGAGCAGTTGCAGTTGGTTCTGCATCTGCTAACTTGGCAGGTGCTTTGGCTCTTACTATAGGAATTGGTATTCAGAATTTCCCAGAAGGACTTGTGATTTCTCTACCTTTAAGGCGTGAAGGTATGGCTTGCTCGAAGAGTTTCATTTATGGGCAGGCATCTGCAATAGTAGAACCAATAGCCGCTGTTGTTGGGGCCGGGTCTGTTATTTTAGTCGAATCAATATTGCCATATGCTTTAGCTTTTGCAGCGGGTGCTATGATTTTTGTTGTGATTGAAGATATCATTCCTGAGTCACAACGAGGTGGCAATGCATCTTTAGCAACTATGGGTGCAATGATAGGTTTTGTTGTAATGATGATTCTTGATGTGTCTTTTGGCTAACAAGAAGTTGTTTTGTATAATCTGCAAGTAGAATACAAATATAAAATTTCAACTAACAAGTCTACTTAATTTATGTTTTAAATTTGCTATTTGTCACTCAATAAATATATAATTACTTTAGTTTTAAATTGACAATTCTGTGTTATTACTATTTTTAGTTTTTATAGCCTATTTAGTACTAAATAAGTAAGTAAGTTGGTTATTTGTTTTCACTTATTCACACATTTTAAAAATATAGCATAGGTTTTTAAGTTAATGGATTAAATTATTAAATATAGTTTTTTAGGATGAATTAGGAATGGCTTCAAGAATGACACCACCTGAACGCATGGCATCTGTCATGTCCGGGCAAAAACCAGATCGTATCCCGGTAGTACCTTTTATTCTCGGGTATGCATCAAAGATCACTGGAATATCTCTAGGTGATTTCTATGCAGATGGGAACAAATGTTTTGATGCACAGTTTGCATCAATGCGTCTTCACGGCTATGAACAAACACCAATGTATGGATATGCATCATTAGGGCCCTGGGAATTCGGAGGTAAAATCGGTTTTCCCTATGGGAAAGGCCAAGGTGCACCGTATGTCATAGAACATCCTGTAAATACAATTGATGATATTGAGAATATAAGAGTTCCTGACTTTAAGAAAGAACTTCCCGGTGGGTACAAACAGGCTGATATCGTGGCTTCAAGATGTGCAGAACACGGGATGCCCATCACTGTACAGATAGGAAGTACTTTCACTGCCGCATCGGTGGTAGCTGAGACATCTGAATTTTTTTCATGGATCCTTACTGATCCGGATAAGGTGCACCAGTTACTCGAAAAAGTAAGTGACATGTTCATAAATGCACTTGACTACTTTGCCAATAAATACGGTCCACAAGCCCTTCTTCCCTTTGATGGTGGTCCTTCAGAATCAAATACCATGATATCTCCACAGATGTTTGAGGAGTTTGCTTATCCATACATGCAAAAGATCCATAATCATGTTAAGGAATTAGGTATACATGCTGTACTTATGCATCCCTGTGCAAACCAGAATGCCAATGTTCCCTACTATACCAAAATGAGGGAGGAAAATGACTGGGCAGGTAAATATGTATGGCTTTTTGGTCCGGAAACTCCTATCAAGAACCAGATTGATGCATTTGGGGACTATGATGTTATATGCGGTAATATCAATCCGCCATTGTTCCTGAACAGTACATACGAGGAAGTTCTGGAACTCTGCAAGGAAAATATTGAAGAAGGTATTGATTCGCCGGGTGGCTATATATTGGCTCCGGGTTGTGAATTCCCGTTGGATGCTCCACCTATAAAGGTTATGGCAATGATGGATGCCGCCGAAATGTATGGAAGTTACATCTAATTTTCCTTCTTTTTCTTATTTGATTTTGTAGCATTTTTAATAAGACCTTTATACTTGCCGGCTTTATTGTTTAGAATACACTATTAAATGTGGGCTAACAAATGATTCCTGCTGAATTCCTAGTCGTATTTTTTGGGCTTATTTCTGCCGCTTCCTGGGGAGCCGGTGACTTTAGCGGAGGATTTGCCTCAAAGAAGGCAAATGTCTATGCAGTGGTACTGATTACCCAGGCAGTTGGCGTGTTTCTCCTTGCAGGTTCTGCATACATAATCGGGGAAACGTTTCCACCGTTTGATGGTATTATATGGGGAGTACTTGCCGGTATTTTCATTAGTATCGCTCTGCTGTCCCTGTACAAAGGGCTTTCAATGGGTAAAATGGGCTTTGTTGCCCCTGTGTCAGCGGTTGTGGCTGCGGGTGTGCCGGTAATATATGCTGCTATTTTTGAGGGTTTGCCTGAAGTTCACAAACTGCTGGGTTTTGTGGTTGCCCTGATTGCTGTGTGGCTGATAGCCGCAGACAGTGAAGGAATCACTGTGCAGAAAAAAGATATGTACCTGCCTCTTACAGCAGGTCTGGGTTTTGGTCTTTTCTTTATTACAATAGATCTTGTAAGTGAAACGGCGGTTTTGTGGCCCCTTACTGCTGCCAGGATCGCTGCTGTAGGTGTCTTGCTTGTGTTCATCGCCCTGTCCGGTCCGGTAGAGATGCCCGAGCGCAGTGTTTTGCCTGTAATCCTTGTGGCAGGGATTTTTGATACCGGGGGAAATACCTTCTATGCTCTTGCTTCCCAGGCTGGCAGGCTGGATATTGCATCAATTACCTCTTCACTGTATCCTGCAGGCACAGTACTTTTGGCCTGGTTCATACTGAAGGAAAAACTTGCTCAGAAACAATGGATGGGAGTGGCAGCTGCCCTGGTGGCTATTGTGCTGATTTCGATTTGATGGCAGAGCCCTTTGAAATTATTAGATAAGTTTATATCTTTATTAGTATATTTGTTATTGCTGTTTATTAATAAAGAATGGAGTAGTGATCATATGGGCCTTTCTGGTATTTTTGGTAATGCAGGTGTTGTTGAACCTGAGAAATTGGAATCGGATTATGGACAACTTATGTGTGACGGGGAAACAATAGAGATTGGCTTTGTTGTCATCCGGGATACGTTTATTTTCACAAATAAACGGTTAATTGTCGTTGATGTACAGGGCATGACGGGCAAGAAAAGAAGTTATCTGTCGATTCCCTATGACAAGATATCAAAATACAGCATTGAGACTGCAGGGCATTTCGATCTGGATGCAGAACTTAAGATATGGATTGGCAGTGATCCACGGCCGATTGAAAAGACCTTCAACAAAAAAGTGGATATTTATGAGTTGCAGAAAGTACTGTCCACACATGTGCTTGGCTGATTTTATCGGATTATGGTTTTTTATTTAGCAAGGCGGGTGATATGTATGCCCGCTGGATTCTTCTTATTTCAATGGGATTTCCTGTGTCTATTTATCGATGGAATTTGCAGGGGTTTAACTGTTTGTTGTTTTTGCAATAACTAATGCAATAAAATTATATGCATTGTATTATTTCCCCTATGTATTATCACAATTAATGAGAGATCACAATGAGCAGGGAATCAACGGGTGAGAATATCAATTTTGAGGAGAAGTTGTGGCAGACTGCAGATAAACTCCGGAATAATATGGATGCTGCGGAGTATAAGCATGTCGTGCTGGGTTTGATTTTCCTGAAGTATATTTCCGATGCTTTTGAGGAGAAGTACACTGAACTCAAAGAGGACGAGTGGGCCGATCCAGAAGATCAGGATGAGTACCTGGCCGAGAATATTTTCTGGGTGCCTCCGGAAGCCCGCTGGGAGTACCTGCAGAATAATGCCAAGAGACCGACTATCGGCAAACTTGTTGATGATGCGATGGCTGCGATTGAGAGGGATAATTCCACCCTGAAAGGTGTGCTGCCGAAGAATTATGCCCGGGAGGCCCTGGATAAGCAGCGACTCGGGGAGTTGATCGACCTGATCGGAACGATAGGACTGGGAGATCGGGAGAACCGCAGCAGGGATGTGCTGGGCAGGGTTTACGAGTATTTCCTGGGCAGGTTTGCGGATGCAGAGGGCAAGCGTGGCGGTCAGTTCTATACCCCGCGCAGTATTGTGAGGGTGCTTACCGAGATGATCGAGCCGTACCACGGCAGGGTGTACGATCCGTGCTGTGGTTCGGGCGGGATGTTTGTGCAGAGTGAGAAGTTCATTGAGGCCCATGGCGGCCGGGTTGATGATATCGCGGTGTACGGCCAGGAATCCAACCAGACGACCTGGCGGTTGTGCAAGATGAACCTTGCCATCAGGGGCATAGACGGTAATATCCAGTGGGGCGATTCTTTCCATGATGACCGGCACAGGGACCTGAAGGCGGATTTTATCCTGTCCAATCCGCCGTTTAATGATTCGGACTGGAAAGGCGACCAGCTGGCCGATGACAGCAGGTGGCAGTTCGGCAGGCCGCCGAAGGGCAATGCGAATTTTGCCTGGGTGCAGCATTACATCCACCATCTCTCCCCTACAGGCATTGCGGGTTTTGTGCTGGCCAACGGTTCGATGTCCTCAAATACCGCAGGCGAGGGAAATATTCGCAAAAGTATCGTGGAAGAGGACCTGGTGGATTGCATGATAGCCCTGCCGGGCCAGTTGTTCTACAATACGGGCATCCCGGCCTGCCTGTGGTTTGTGACCCGCGACAAGCAGAATAACAAATTCCGGGACCGCCGGGGTGAGGTGCTGTTCATTGATGCCCGGGAGATGGGTTATTTGCGGGATCGCACCCACCGGGAACTCACGGATGAGGAGATTAAGCAGATCGCCGACACCTACCATGCCTGGCGCGGTGAGGATGTCAGTTTTACATATGAGGATATCCCGGGTTTCTGCAAGTCCGCAAACCTCGAGGAGATCGCAAAGCACGACCACATCCTGACCCCGGGCCGTTATGTGGGCTTTGCCGAGGAGGAAGAGGACGATGAGCCCTTCGAGGAGAAGATGGAGCGGCTGACAACTCAATTGGCGAAGCAGTTCAGGGAGTCCCGGGAGCTGGAAGAGCGGATTAAGGAGAATTTGAAGGGGATTGGGTATGAGTTGTGATTGGCAAGAGTGGAATTTGAAAGAATGAATTTAGATCAAATTTTAGACCTGTGTCTTGTAATAATAAATTTCATCCTGATCTTTTTTATTTTCCTTCAATTTAGAGATTCAAGAAAGCCTGTTATTTTGACAGGAATAATCTCTGGGGACAAAGAGGTCACCGACCAGCCCAGTGTTCTGGAATCAGGCACATTGTTTTTTGTAATTAAAAACGAGTCTAATAATGTTGCAAAATCACTTGATGTTAGTTACCAATTCCATTTTGATGCATATTCGATAGAGGGAAAAAGTACTGATAACGAGATTAGTTATCTTAATCCCGGAGAAGCAACAAAAATTTTGTTGGAAACCAGTTCTATACGGAACAACAATCCAGATATTTTTGATAATGTTATTGTGGGTGACACAAGAAAAGTAATTCCTAAAAAGACACTGAAGATGAACTTGACTTTGCAGGTGCGTTATAATCCAATTTTTATTGGTTTCAAAAATAAGATAGAGGATACTTATTATATAGAATGGCTATCTCTGGAAAATGTTCCGGATTTTGATCAACACCCTGTTTTTAATTGCTGGAATAAACGCAATGAGAATTTTTACATCTTTAAGACATATGGCTCGGCCCAGAAAGTCGAGTTAACTGAAAATCCGGCTGATAATATTACAGAAAATTTTTAATTTTGAGATAAAACTATAAATTAAAGGGGCTGAAAGGTACTATAATTAACTACTTTCTATTATTTATGGGGAGTTATAGTATGAAAAAGCGTAAACCAACAAAAAAGCAATTAGAAAATTTAGCGAAAGGACAAGAAATACATTTCCAAAATCAATTGAAAAAGAGAGGCATTAATCTAAGCATGCCTTCAAGAAATGTGACCAGAGAATCCATGAGGCAACCTGCCACAAATAATATGACACAATTCAAGCCCAATGTTCAATTGTCATTATTCAATAAATTCATGGGATTAAAATTTTTCCCAATTGAAATTAATAATAAAAAAGAAAATCTTAACATTACAGAATTACTCAACTATATTTTCTCCCGTTTAGATATTCACAGGAAGAATATACATTCTAATAACGTTAAAATTGATCAAATTACTAATTATTTAGATTCAAGAGATGAAAAATATGTTAATACAATTAATGCAATGAATACTGAAATATTGCAATTAAAAGAAGAAAACGCAGAATTAAAAGAGCAAATTAAGGTCATATATGAAAATGCAACAAAAGACGAAGTTTAAACAAACTGAAATTGGCCTAATCCCTGAAGATTGGGTTCTTGACACAGTTGAAAACCAGTGTGATATAATCATGGGGCAATCTCCACCTTCTGAATACTATACACAAAATACAGGTGATTTACCATTTCTACAAGGTATTCGAACATTTTGTGACTTGTATCCTTGTTTTGACACATATTGTTCTAGTCCCAAAAAAATTGCTGCTAAAGGAGATATCTTGCTCAGTGTGCGGGCTCCAGTAGGTGAAACAAACATTGCGCCGAGAGAACTCTGCATAGGAAGAGGGCTAGCTTCGCTTAGAATGAAAAATCAAAATAACCACTTTTTGCTGTATTTATTGAGGAATTTTAAAAATAATCTGATCGCCAAAGGTACAGGAACGGTATATTCATCGGTAAATAAATCTACAATATCTAACTTGAGATTGCCCTTCCCTCCTCTCCCCGAACAAAGCGCCATCGCTGAAATCCTTTCCTCCCTCGACGACAAAATCGAACTCAACCGCCGGATGAATGCCACCCTCGAGCAGATCGCACAGGCCATCTTCAAGCAGTGGTTCATCGATTTCGAGTTTCCGGATGAGAATGGGCAGCCCTACAAATCCAGCGGCGGTGAGATGGTGGAGTCGGAGATGGGGGAGATTCCGAGAGGATGGGAAGTAAAGGAGCTGAAAAATTTTGGTAATATAATATGTGGAAAAACACCATCAAAGAAAATACATGATTACTATGAAGACGGAACTATTTCATTTATTAAAATTCCAGATATGAGAAATAAAATATTTCCTATTGATACTGAGGATAAATTATCTAAAAAAGGTGCAGAAGCAATTTACAAGAAAAAGGTCCCTGCAAATTCAGTTTGTGTAAGTTGCATTGCAACTGTTGGTTTAGTTTGCTTGACAAATGAGGAAGCATATACAAATCAGCAGATCAACTCTATCATTCCAGTTTCGAGTGTGAGTCCTTACTATCTTTATTTTGCTATGAAAGAACTATACGAAAAGTTACATTTGTGGGCTAGTGGTGGTTCGGCGACACTTAACCTCAATACAAAACAATTCTCTGGAATAAAGATAGTTATGCCACCAGCAGATGTCATGGTAAAATTCGATGATCAGAATGATTCCATTTTCAAGAAAATACTTTGTAACTCTGTAGAAAGCAAAGTACTTTCTCAAACCCGCGATTTATTGCTTCCTAAACTAATGTCTGGATATATACGTATTCAATTAAATGGTGATTAATTATGAAGGCAAAATCTGAGGAAATTAAACAATTGCTTGATGATGATAGTTTTGTCGATTTAATGCCTCTCCAGCAGAAAATAAGAGATTTGAAACTTCCTGTTGAACATAATGAGTATACATTAAATGAAGCTGTAGTAGACTTTAGTAATGTAAGAGATCTTTTGCTAGAAAGCATAGATAATGGTGTTTTAGATGATTATGATATAAATTCAAGAGAAACTATACAATCACACTTGACATCAATAAAAAGCAATATTGATAATATTTATCGAAAAGGGCAAAGAGAAGTACCGTCTTTGCTTAATAAAATACAAAATCTAAAAAAATATGTTTTTTTGAGTATGAATCTAGATCTTAGAGTTTCGGGTTTAGTTGATTACAAGGCTAAAATATCTGAATTGAATGAATTACAACAAAAGTATAACTCTTTGCTAAATGAAATTGAAGATGCTGCAAAAACAAATAAAGAAATCCACTCTCAAGTTGAAATTATAAAAGAAAACCTGTCTCAAAGTAATGATCTAATTAATCAACAAAAAAAATTGGATGAACAATTTGCTGTAAGAAATAGAAATACTTCTAAGATTACTTCCGAATTAGAATCTCGCCATAATCGTACTGAATCTATGGTGGATACAATTAGTGAATTTCATGAAAGCATAAATAATTATAAAGAAAGTCTGGATGATCATGAAAATAAAACACAAGAATTAATTGAAAATAATAAAGAATTAGAATCAAAAATTACTGATCTCTTAAGTTCGGCGGTTGGTGGGGCATTAGGCAAAACTTTTGGTGAGAGAAAGAGTGAACTTAAAGATTCAGAAATATTTTGGAAAAATGCTACCTTTGTTGCTATCTTGATTTTGTTTGGTGCAGCTGGGGCTTTATATTTTGAAATTTTAAGTGGAGTAGATGAAACTGCAACTATTATTTCAAAAATTTCTTTATTAATTCCTGCATCAGCAGCAGTTTGGTTTACAGCTTCTAATTATAACCGTGAACGTAAATTGCTTGAAGAATATGCTTTTAAATCATCTCTTTCTCTTTCATTGGATTCATACAGAAAAGTTCTGAATGAAGAATTAGACGGAGATGAAAGGGTTAAGATCGCAGAATTTTTGATCAATTCGATGGAAAAAATCTATTCATCACCTCTGGAAAATATATCCAAACATTCTCCTAAAGATGAAATTGAGATATCTCTGTTTGAAAAAATGATGAATTCTATAGGCAAGAATTGGAAATAACTCATATATATGAAATTTTATTCTCTACTCTAGCAATCCACTCTTCCCAAAAACTACCAATTCCCACCAAATTGGTAGTAATCTATTTATTCCAATAAATACCAATAAATACCAAAAACTAACGGATTGGTAGTTATGAAGGTTCCGCAGAAGGCCCCGGATATGTGGGCGGTGATTGAGAAGTATCCTGATGTGTATTCGCTGTTTGTTGATCCCGGGATACAGGAACTTGTTACAAAATATAACCGGGATTATCTGCACTGGGAGGAGCTGCGCCGCAGGAAACTGCCGGTGGAGGCGGAAAAACTCTGGGCTGTGATCAAAAGTAGCAGGGTGATGCAGGCGCGACACATCGAATTCGGGGAATGGGATTTCCAGTATGTGCAATCCAATGAAACCCTGCGCAGGCTGCACCTGCTGGACACCCGGGGGGCCGGTAATCTGGAAGGTCGGCCGGGTGGGGTCAGTGCTGCGGATCGCAGGCGGTATATCGTCAACTCCCTCATGGAAGAGGCCATCGCATCCAGCCAGCTGGAGGGGGCGGCCACCACCCGGGAAGCCGCCAAGCAGATGCTACGGCAAAAACGCCGGCCCCGGGATTACTCCGAGAAGATGATCGTCAACGGCTATCGCACCATTCGCAGGATCGCCGACATGAAAAGCAGGACCATTGACGTGGACACCCTGCTTGAAATCCACAGGGAGATCACCCGGGATACCATGGAAAACCCGGTGGATGAGGGCAAATTCCGGGACAACAACGACATAGTGGTAGCCGATCCGCAGGACGGGAGTAAAATCTATCACACTCCACCGGACTACCGCAAAATCCCGGCACTCATGCAGGAATTCTGTGAATTTGCCAGCAGCGATGAAGACGAATTCATCCATCCCCTAATCAAAGGGATCATGCTGCACTTTCTCATCGGCTACATTCATCCCTTCATCGACGGCAACGGCAGGTTTGCACGCTCCGTCTTCTACTGGTACATGCTTAGCCGGGGTTACTGGCTCTTTGAATACATGCCCATCTCCCGGATACTGCTTCACTCCAAGACGAAATACGCCCGCGCCTATCTTTACACCGAAACCGACGACAATGACCTGACATATTTCATAAACTACAACCTCTCGGCAATCGAAAAAGCCCTGGAGGACCTCGAGGAATACATTGTCCGCAAAAAGGAGGAACAGGCCGCAGCCATGCAGCTGATTGAATCCGCTGAAAACTTAAACCTCCGGCAGGCTGACATCCTCAAAACCCTGCTTGGAGAATCCGATAGGCTGTTCTCCATTGCTGAAATAATGGGCAAATACAATGTTGCCTACGACACCGCAAGACGCGATATGCAATATCTCTCGGAACTGGGGTATATTGAGCAAATAAAGGTCCGCAACAAATTGATGTACAGGTATTCAGGTGTAGCAGGGTGAATTAAATCCCGATACCTTACTTCCAGTCAAATCAGTACAATCAAATTTAATATACCAGAAACACGGATGATTAACTATGGAATATACAGTTGTTCTTGAGGTCGCAGAAGAGGGCGGGTACACGGCACGCTGTCTGGAACTTCCATCGGCTATAAGTGAAGGTGACACAAAGGCAGAAGCCCTGGAGAATATCCGGGAAGCCATCGAACTGGTGCTTGAAGTAACAGAGGAACAGGCCAAGGTTCTCGGGGAAATTACAAAGGTTGATGTTGCAAGTGCCTGAAATGCCAGTTATTTCCGGTCAGAAAGCCATCAAAACCCTGGTGAAACTCGGTTTTGTAGTTGTCAGGCAAAAGGGAAGCCATGTTTTTTTGCAACGTGAAAATGATACCGTTACCGTGCCCCTGCATAATCCACTTAAAAAAGGTACTCTGAAAAGTATCCTTAGGCAGTCTAACGTAACAATGGATGAATTTTTGCGGGTTCTAAAATAATATATCCAATCTGAGAACCGTACACGTTGCGCCTTGGTTAGTGGATGATTACCAGTGTTTGTCGGTAAATAAAATCAGGCTTATGACCGAATTTTTGTGTGGCCTCTGAATGGATGCCTGATCTTTAACTTCCATAAGTATCTGGAATGGTTAATTACCAAAAACTACCAATTTCTACCGGATTGGTAGTTTTAACACATTCTCCGGACATCTCTTGGCATAAATTAATAAAATATATCTAATAGTAAAACAACATATCCTGCAATGCCCTAATAATTTATGGGAAGTAATTCATGTCGGCCATAATCTCAGAATCTGAAGTAGAGGAAGCAGCCCTGGATATTCTTGTAAATGATCTGGGTTATGGATACCGGTACGGGCCTGATATTGCTCCCGGGATGCCTGATCAGGAGCGTGCAGGTTTTTCTGATGTGGTCCTTGAGAATCGCTTGCAGGCTGCAATCGCAATCCTCAATCCTGATATCCCCGTGCAGGCCCGGGTGGAAGCGCTGAAAAAGGTTGTCCGGGAAGAAAGTCAGGACCTGTTGCACAGCAACCGCAGTTTCCATAACATGCTTGTCAACGGTGTGGATGTGGAATACAAAAAGGAAAGTGGGGAAACCACCTATGATAAAGTTTGGCTTTTTGATTTTGAAAATTTCGATAACAACGATTTTCTGGCTGTAAACCAGTTCACAGTGGTAGAGGACAGGCATGAACGCCGGCCGGATGTAATTCTCTTTGTAAATGGGCTGCCTCTTGTTGTAATCGAACTCAAAAAACCCGACAACATGGAGAATTTTGAAGACAACGACCTTCTGGATAATGCCTACAACCAGTTACAGACCTACAAAAAAGAAATCCCTTCCCTGTTTCGCTACAATGCCATACTTGCAATCAGCGATGGGCAGGATGCCCGTGCAGGAACCCTTACATCAAACAGGGAATGGTTCCTCTCATGGAAGACCCTGGACGGAGAAAAAATTGCCGAATTCCTGGTACCGCCCATGGAAGTCCTCCTGAAAGGCATGTGTGAGCCGAAAATTCTTCTTGATCTTACATGCAATTTCATTGTATTTGAGGAAAATCACGGTCCTATCAGCAAAAAATTGGCCCGTTATCATCAGTACCATGCGGTCAATAAGGCTGTGGAAAAAACCAGGGGTGCCGTCTCTGCTGAAGGAGACCGCCGATGTGGGGTTGTATGGCATACCCAGGGTTCCGGGAAAAGCCTGTCAATGGTTTTCTATTCGGGCAAAATTGTACAGGCTCTTAACAACCCTACCGTCGTGGTAATAACAGACCGCAATGATCTGGACGGCCAGCTCTTTGAGAATTTTGCACGATGTCATGAGCTTTTACGCCAGACGCCGGTACAGGCAGAAAACCGCAACCATTTAAGGCAACTATTGTCAGTGGCCTCAGGCGGCATAATATTCACCACCATACAAAAATTCCTTCCCGGGGAGGATGAAGATCGCTTTCCAGTGCTTTCGGAAAGGAGCAATATTGTTGTAATTGCAGACGAGGCCCACAGGAGTCAATATGGTTTTGATGCAAAGATTACCCGGAAAGACAACGGTGCACAGATAAATTACGGCTTTGCAAAACACATGAGGGATGCTCTCCCTGAAGCCTCCTTCATCGGTTTTACAGGGACTCCTGTAGAACTGGAAGACCGCAACACCCCTGCAGTTTTCGGAGATTACATTGATATCTATGATATCGAGCAGGCTGTACGGGACAATGTAACCGTCCCGATTTATTATGAAAGCCGCCTTTCCAAACTGGAGATCTCAAACGAAGTCAGGGAAACCCTGGATTCGGACTTTTACGGGATAACCGAAGGCCGGGAAGATTATGAAACTGAAGAATTGAAAAGTCGCTGGTCACGGCTTGAGGCGGTTGTGGGCAGTAAAGACAATCTCAGCAAACTTGCCGGCGACATAATAGATCATTTTGAAAATCGTCTTGAAGTACTTGAAGGCAAAGGTATGATTGTCTGTATGAGCAGACGCATGTGTGCAGACCTCTACGCCGAAATCATAAAGTTTCGCCCGGAATGGCACGACGATGACGATCTTAAAGGTAATCTCAAGGTGATAATCACAGGCAGTGCCGCCGATGAGTCCCGGCTTCAGCCCCATATTCGCAGCAAGAACCAGAGACTTAAGGTCAGAGACAGGATGCAGGCCCCTGAAGATCCTCTAAAGTTTGTCATTGTATGCGACATGTGGCTGACAGGTTTTGATGCTCCTGCCCTTCACACCATGTATTTTATAAAATGGCTTACAGGTCACAACCTCATGCAGGCAATAGCACGTGTCAACAGGGTATTCGGTGATAAGCCCGGGGGCCTGATTGTAGATTATGTTGGTATACTGTATGATCTCAAAAAAGCCATGAATAACTATACGGAAAACGGCGGTCGGGGTGATCCTGCCAGTTTTAAGGAAGAAGCGATTGCATTAATGCGTGAAAAATATGAAATTGTAAAGGATATGTTTCATGGTTTTGATTATCAACGTATATTCTCCGCCTCGCCCCGGGAGAAGCTTTTAATTGTACGGCAGGGTGCGGATTTCATTCTCTCCAAAGGCAATACGGATAAGGCAAAGGATGATGAAAAGAAACGCTACATTAAACATGTGGCCGAACTTTCCAAAGCTCTAGCTCTCTCCAAACCTCATGAAGAAGTGGATCAAATCAATGAAGAGGTAGGTTATTTCCAGGCCGTACGATCTATTCTGGTCAAGATTGACCGAAGTTCTGTAAAATCAAACAGGGAATTAAATTCGGCAATCAAGAATCTTGTCTCCCGGTCGATTGTAACTGATGAAATAATAGATATTTTTGATGCAGCCGGGCTCAAAAAACCGGATATATCTCTCCTGTCTGAAGATTTCCTCGATGAAGTGCGTACGCTTCCCCAGAAAAACCTTGCCTATGAGGTCCTGAAAAAATTACTCAATGATGAAATCAAAACCCGGACAAGGAAAAACCGAATCCAGGGTAAATCTTTTGCAGAGATGCTTGAAAAATCGGTTAACAAATATAAGAATCGCAGTATAGATAATGTGCGTATCATTGAGGAACTCATTGAACTGGCCCGTAAAATGCGGGAGGCAGATCTGCGCGGGGAAGATCTTGGTCTCACAGATGAAGAACTTGCTTTTTATGATGCCCTTGCAGCAAATGAGAGTGCTGTTGATGTGCTTGGCGATGATACCTTAAGGCTTATGGCTGAAGAACTCGTGCGCCTGATCCGCCAGAACGTCACAATTGACTGGACCCTGCGCAAAAACGTGCAGGCTAAAATGCGGGTAAACATAAAGCGGCTGCTCAAAAGATATGGTTATCCTCCGGACAAACAAAAAATGGCAACCCGAAATATCCTGGAGCAGGCAGAGATAGTATGCAGGGATGCGGCAGTTTCTGCCACCTAAATTTTAAATAAAGGTAAATAAAAAAAAGAGTTCAGGCCGATTGCTGAACTCTATCGAACTCTTCCTGTATCTCCGCGGCAGGTTCACGGTCCATTCTTGTTATCAATAGGATAACAATGCTGGAAAGGATAAATCCCGGAACGATCTCATAAAGATCAAAAATCCCTCCAGATAACTGCTTCCACAGGATTACCATTACACCGCCTGAGATCATCCCTCCGAGGACTGCATTTCTTGTCACCTTCCTGGAGAACAGGGAGAAAATAATGGCTGGGCCGAATGCCGCACCAAATCCTGCCCAGGCATAAGCCACCAGGTCCAGGACAGAGCTTGCCGGGTCCAGAGCGAAATAATAGGCAAGAAGGGATATTCCGATTACTGTGATACGCCCCATCCATACGAGTTCTCTCTGGGTGGCATTTGACTTGAAGACCAGTCTGTAGATGTCCTCTGTAAATGCGGATGCTGCCACAAGTAGCTGGGAATCAGCGGTACTCATTATAGCCGCAAGGATGGCTGCCAGCATAATTCCGGCAATTATCGGGTGGAACAGGCTGTTTACCATTACCATGAACACGGTTTCACTTGATGCACCCGCCAGGAATTCCGGCACATAAGCCCTTCCCACAAGACCGACAATCACTGCGAAAGCCAGAGAGATGGTGACCCAGGTTATGGCAATTGCCCGGGACTGTTTGATTTCCTCCGGGTTATTTATGGCCATGAAACGTACGAGGATATGGGGCTGGCCAAAATATCCAAAACCCCAGGCTAGCAAAGAGACTACACTTATCAGGGAAATCAGGTTCCCATCAGAACCGGTGAAAGGGGTCAGCAGGCTCGGGTCAATGGTTCTGACTATATCAACCGTTGATGAGATGCCACCCAGGCCGTTCATTGCTGCAAAGGGTACTATTGTGATGGCCAGAACCATAAGCAAACCCTGGAAGAAATCAGTCCAGCAGACTGCCATGAATCCGCCCAGGAAAGTATAGGAAATAATTACAAGTACGCCTATTGTGAGGGCAGTAAAGTATTCAACTCCAAAGACCGTACTGAAAAGCTTACCTCCTGCAACAAACCCAGAGGAAGTATAGAACAGAAAGAATATAAGGATAAACAGGGCAGAAATCGTTCTTAAAAGTTTACTTTTATCCCTGAAACGATTTTCAAAATATACCGGGAGAGTCAGGGCATCTCCTGCCTCTTTTGTGTATCTGCGCAGCCTTTTGGCAACAAATTTCCAGTTAAGATATGTTCCGACTCCCAATCCGAGAGCAATCCATCCTGCTTCCATTCCAGAGAGATATGCATAACCCGGCAACCCTAAAAGCAGCCAGCCGCTCATATCCGATGCCTGGGAACTTAAGGCGGTTACCCATTTGTTCAATCGCCTGCCACCTAGAATATAATCGGACAGGTTTTCGGTTTTCTTGTAGTAATAAAAACCGATTGTCAACATGAAAAGTAAATATAATACAATTATAATTGCAACACTCTGGTTTCCTGATGTCATTTCCATGAACTTTATCTCCTGTGGACACCGTAATTGAATTGGCTCTCAGATACAGGTTTTCAGTTATTAATGTTCTGATTTTATATAATCAATTCATGGAAAGTGGTTATTTGTCTCACAATATCCACAATATCAATGCTATGTAGAGTAAAAAAAGAGTGAGGGGAATCAATCGTGCAAGTATGTTGATACTGTAAGCCAATCCCAGGTAATCATCCTTTAGTAATTTCATGGGTTCAGCCTTTTTGTTCATAAAACCTGCGCTTGCCTTTGATACATTTTGGCGGGCACTTTCAATGACATTTTCCAGGCTTTTAGGGTCTACGTGCCTGTCCGCAATCATGCTATGTATGCTGCTATGTGTATCGGTTGTAAACATTATGATGTCATCAAAGTAGTTTTCATATTCAAGGGCTACATCCATCATTTCGGAGGATATTCCATTGCCTTCGGTGCCAAAGACAAGTATTCTCTGGCCATCAACTTCTTCAACAAGGGCAAATTTAGGTGTACCTGCAACTTCGGTGGCAAAACCTGCACGGTAATCATGTAGTTCGCACTTTTCAAGTTCGTCGAGAAAATCTTTTAGGCAATTTCTGAAATGCTCGGCTTCCACAGTGCCATAAATGAGCTGCTCTTTAGGTTCCTTATTACGTTCATGGTTGTGAAGGTCTATTATCACTACTTTATTGAGGTCCAGGATTTCTGTAAATACGGGTATCTCGTAATCTCCATATTCTTCAGCTTCCATGTATACTATCTTCTGGTTTCCCCATTTTCTCCCGTAAAATACCAGTTTTCCATAATCCTTTTTTAACATTTTTGAAGCATAATCAGTTGTTTCGGGCTCTTCGAATGCCCCTATTATTTTTTTAATGTCCCCGGGATTTGCAGGATCGGATTTATGGGTGGATGGGACATGCAGGAAAAACCCTTCACTGTTATTATTCAGGTGATTGATTATGTCTGTGGATGCCCTGCCTCCGCCGAATCCTTCGAGTGGGCCGGGATGTATCCAGGGAATTGCAATAGTGGATTCCCCATTTTTATTTTTCAGCAGTAAGGTCTGTACATCTGGTTTTACTAAATAACCCAGGTCCAGAATTTCCTGTTTTTTATGCATCATTCCGGAGAACAATTTAATAGCTGAAACATTCACATTGGTACTTATCAGGTATTCTGCAAGTAAAAAAGCCAGCAGGATTGTTATACCTGCCAGGAAGAAAACGCCTAATTTTTCCACGTAAGTCACATAAGTTATATCCTGTTCCCGGCCTAGGAAAATGTGGTAGGTTGCAATTATCATAAGTGGATGTGCTAGGCTTACTATAGTGATTCTTTTAATATTTTCGTACCCCAGCGTTGATATCAATACGATCATGCTGATCAGGAATACCGTAATAACCGCAAGCCAGAATATGTTCCAGCTGCTTGCAATTCCTGTTGGCCCGGCGGCACTCAGGATCATACCATATATAAACAGGATACATTCGCTAAATAGGGCTATGAAGTAACTCCATTTACGGGGATACTCCTCAAATGACAAATGGTAAATCTCACCCGCAATAAGTGTCGGGATTACGAAAACCATCAATATTGTTTCTATAATATAACGAACACTCAATTCTAGCGGAGATACAGATGATAGGAAAAAATTAACGATTACTCCATACAGGCAACCTGATAGTATTACAGCAGCAATCACCGTTTTCATTGGTGGGATGCTGAATATCACTTTCTTGAATACATCGATATTGTCAGCCATTGATTTCAATTAGTTAATATTGCATACCCTTTATGTATATTTTGATTATATTCTATATAGTTTTAGCATAAGTTTATTTTGTTGCTGCAATGGAATTTTTTTGCATTTCATATTTGCTGAATATGCGATACATTTTCCTGTATTCGGTTATGGGTAAAATCAGTATCATTACCAACATCGCATGCAGAAAACCATCTTGGAATTCTGCCATTAATGATGAGAAATAGAGAATAACTCCAATTATAAGGAATATTATTGTAACCTCTATCGTATGAATAAAGGATGCAAATTTTGCACCTTTGGAGGTAACAAGTTTTGCCCATCCGTCTGCGGTCCCAAAATAATCTAGTGCTTTCATGGGCTCTTCAGTGTTTGCAGCTTTCATTTTATCGAGAATTGTTTTATCTGTTTTATTTTTCATTTGTTTCCTGTACTTGAAAACAATCAAGCCACCAAATATAATGACTAAGGTTATTAAATGATAATATCCCAGATATGCAGCCAGCGTGCCGATAAACATCATCAATCCAATCACGGGTGCCACAAATATTGTTTGGTCTTTCCTCCACATGTAGAGGTTATATATTGTCATTAAGGCAAAGAATGTCAGTGCCAGTATCCACACTATTTTTTCCATAAATATCTCCTTTGTTTACTTGATGCAGTTCATTTCTTATATTTTTTTATCAGCAAATCATTTTTAATATTAGAAATTACATTAATTATTTGAATAATCTCAGGTATTTATTATGTACTCAAAACATATGATTATATTGTTATGTTTCCTGCTTGCAGGGCTATTCATTCTTCCAGTTTCAGCAGATGTGATGCCGCCGGGTTACAAAGCAGTAGAAAGAACTGTATTTATCGAAAACGTTGAAGAATATCCAAATGTTGTTTTTGTGGGTAACATACAGGGTCCTGTAATACAGTGTAAGAATCCCTATGTTATTTACCCGAATACTACTCTTACCCAATTTTATAAGGCAAATAATCTTACAATATATGCAATTGATAGATCTTACTTTGAAAAGTATGGTTTGGAGAATTTGGATTTGAAATCCGGTACGGAATTTTATTCCTGTTCATTTCCAATAAATCCTGACTGGTATTCTACTACGATTGTCAATCCTGTGAATAGGGAAGAGATAAATTATTCAGTTGCAGGCTTTAAAGACAATCATCTTATACTTTATATGTCTTATAAGAAGTCTGTTCGAAGCGGCCTGCCAGATAAAATAGAACACTTTGATCCTCCTCAAATTGATGGTCTTTACAAGAATATTGGAACTAGTTCCAATGATATTGACTCGTCAGGATCTTCCAATTCTTTGGAAAGTAGTATGTTTTCTAACATCCTCCGGGATATATATGATTTTTTTAGTAATTTATTCAGGATTTTTGTTATATGATATATGAATATGTGTTCCTGAAATCCCTTTTATTAACTCTGGCGATTGAAATTCCCATAATTTTCTTTATTGTCAGGAATCTTTTTGGGTTGAAGCGAAATATCTTATCGGATAGCCTTTTATTTTCCTGTGCAATTTGTGCTACAGCTTTGACTTTACCTTATCTATGGTTTATATTCCCGGCTATTATAGGCTCATATTGCTGGCTTATTCTGGCAGGTGAAGGAATTGTGATTCTGGTAGAAACTTGGATTTATTTTGTCTTCCTTAAATTGGATCTGGATGAATCCTTACTTATTTCGATTTGTTGCAATTTGGCTTCAGTTTTTGCCGGTTTTTTGCTAGGGAAGTCCATTTTTTGATCATGATACTTTAATTCAGCTTTAATGGTATGTAGTATGGTATTGTAGGAATTTTCCTTATAAATTGCAAAAGAAAATATAATTACTATATATTATATAACAAAAACATTTATATTTGTATGGTTTCTATAGTTATATAATGTCAGATGAATATTCTGGAGGTGGGGCAGCAAATCCCGGCATTGTAAAAATCGCCTGATATATTTTCCAGAGGTACAGTCGCAGAACACTGATCCTTAGAATATGATGCAAACTACTCGGAGTGTGAAACACACGATAATAAGTTGCTCCATACAGATTTCCGGAATTGGCCGTCGACCCGTTTTCCCTGTCCATAACCCCTCTTTCCTGCTCCTTCATGAAACTCCCTATTCTCCTCCTGTCCCGCCGGATTGGTTTTAGCGTTATACCGAAAACTAACCCTTAAGCCTTTTAGGCAAAACCATTTTTTCTTTTTTCATTTGCCTTTTCTTAGGTATCTCCGAATAAGTACCCATATGGCTCCTGTGGCGGATATGAATATTACTAGCATGAACATACCGAATATATTGAAATAGGCTTCATGGGCAGGCCTTTCAAAAAAATCCGACTTCAATTTAGGCATAAGGTAGACAGTATTCAGGAATTCGATGGCAGACCACTTTTCTTTTTCCCCAACTACAAGTACATATTTTCCCTTATTGTCCGGGCTGAAAACTTTCAATATATATTTTCCAGTTCCTACTTCTATTCCTTTTACTGTTTTTCCATCCTGGTCTGTTATTAGTTCGGGTCCGTCGTAATAGTAATCTCCTCCGAATTCCTCATAATACGGGGTCCACTCATGGGACATCCCATCAAGTACAGTGCAATTTGTATCATCGATTCCTTCACGGCATATTTTTACAGATACATCCTTTTCGATACCTTCGGTTGCGGGTACAAGCAGGCTGGCATATAGTCTGAAAGACGTATTAGAGTCTATAACGTATATGTCGGGCACACCTCTAAGTTCGCCGTAGAATGCCTGGGAAATTTCAGGATTTTCAACATTGGTTGTATTGCTTTCAACAAGCCGTGGCAGATGGGCAGAACCAACTGCAGGGGCAAGCAGGAGGGCAGCGAGGAGTATTATTGGGACAAGTTTCATGAAATAAAATCTATCTTTCGGGCATATAGTTCCTTTGCTAAAAATTCAGTGGTCCATTGAATACGAATCAAAAGTGATTTATGTTAACATCTCTCAATAATATATTATGATACCGCAAATATCCTTTTCCCGGCCAGTTGTGCTTGTAAGCAGGTGCCTTGAATTTGAAAAAGTACGTTATGATGGCCAAGTGATTCACTGCCAGGCAGTGCGGGACCTTGAGCCTTTCGTGGATTTCATTAAAGTATGTCCGGAAGTAGACATTGGTCTTGGAGTTCCGAGGGATACCCTGAGGATTGTAAAGACCAAAGGGGAATACCGTCTTGTACAACCCAAAACAGGAAATGATGTAACTGAAAAAATGGATGAATTTACGGATTCTTTCCTTGAGGAATTGTCGGAAGTGGATGGTTTCATTTTTAAGTCCAAGTCTCCGACAATTGGTATTCGTGATATCAAGGTTTATAGTGGATTAAGTAATGCCGGGGTAATTGAAAGAGGCAGTGGATTCTTTGCAGACAAGATTCTGAAACGCTATGGTGGTTATCCCATTGAAGAGGATGACAGGTTGCGTAATGTACGTATCAGGCATGATTTCCTCACTCGTCTTTTTGCTTTTGCAGACTTCAGGGAGACCTTGGGTTCTGGAAACATGGAGCAATTGGTAGAATACAACCGCCGTTATCACTATCTTTTCATGCTTTACAGCCAACCGCTAGCAAACAAAATGAATTCTCTTATTGAAGGGTCGCAAGGGGCTGTTTTCAATGAGGTTTCAGGGGAATATTTTACACTGCTCAAGGAAGTTTTCTCCAATCACCCATTTTCGAAATCCTACATAAATATGGCACAGAATATATATTCGGGTTTCAAGGAACAGGCAACTGTGGAAGACGACTTTCTATTTAATGATGTAATTAATCTCTATTCCCGCAATCTGGTGGATGTGGGTGCAGTTCTTGAAATGCTGAAATTCTTTGTCGGCAAATTTGCTTCAGAGGCATCAGCTTATTCCAGGTTTTTCGAACCCTATCCTGCGGAGCTGAAAATGGAAGTGGACCCTGGTAGGGATAAGGATTACTGGGAGCATTTTCATTTCTAATATTATTTAAGGTAGTTAAGGAAATCATCTGCTTGTGCCAGTATTTGCTTAAGTTCCTTTTTATCGATTCGCTCCAGGTTTTTTAGAATGAGTTTCATACGGGCTATATTTCTAAGTTTTTTATTATTTTTGTGAAGAAATGCCCAATAGAGGTAATTAAAGGGGCAGGCATCTATACCGGTTCGATGGTTGTGGTTATATGCGCAATTGCGACAGTAATCACTCATTTTGTTGATATAGTTTGCAGAAGAGATGTAGGGTTTAGTGGCAATAATTCCTCCATCTGCAAACTGCCCCATTCCTATAACATTGGGTTGCATAACCCAGTCATATGCATCTATGAAAGCTGTATGGAACCAGTTTTTAACCTCTAAGGGATTAATTTCTGCAAGCAGTGCAAAGTTACTCAGTACCATAAGTCTCTGTATATGGTGTGCATAGCCTGTATCACGTACCTCTTCAATTACACTGGCCATACAGTTCATAGCTGTTCTTTCGGGGTACCAGTATATAGTGGGTAATTCCCTTTCATGATTAAACCAGTTGTTTTTTAGGTATTTTTCCCCTTTGTAGTTGTAAATGCAATGCATGTATTCGCGCCATCCAAGTATTTGCCTGATGAATCCTTCGACGCTGTTTAGGGGGAGATTTTTTTGGTAATAAGCCAGCTCGGCCTTTTTGACTACATTTAGGGGATGTAGGAGGCCGAGGTTTAGATAGGGGGATAAAATTGAATGCCAAAGTACATTGTCACCTGTAAGCATTATGTCCTGGTAGGATCCGAAATTGGCGATTTTTTCTTCTATAAAGAAGTCGAGTGCTTTTTTTGCATCTTCATGGGTTACAGCTAAATTGAAATCTTTTCCTTTTCCATATGTAGGATATTTGCTTCTTTCAACTTCTGCTATAACTTCTTTTGTGATCTTATCAGGTGGAAACTTTATATGTTGGGGTGGTTTATCCTGAAATCCATCTTTAGGTGGAGGTTTGCGGTTTTCCCGATCTAGGTTCCATTTTCCTCCAAAGGGTTTACCATCTTTTTCAATCAGGATGTCATATTTTTTGCGGCCTGTCCTATAGAAATTTTCCATGAGAAATTTTTTACGTGAGCATGCCCAATCTCTAAATTCCTGTGCTTGCCACATAAATTGGTTATCCGGCAGGAATACTACTTTGCAATTGAGATTGAGCTTTTCGATATCTTTTTTAAGATGGATATTCGCAGGTTCCGAAATATGGAGTTCATCTATTTCTTTATTTTTTATCCATTTGTTTAATGGTTTTTCCATTTCTGCGGCCTTTATGTAGGTTAAATCTGCACCTCTTTTTCGAAGTTTTTCTGCATAGTGGCGCATTGCAGACCACACAAGAATCAGCTTTTTTTTGTGATAAGTTCTGGAAAGGCTAAAACCGGTATATTCTATCATTATTAGGGGGGCACGCGGGGAATTTTGGATCAAAGGATTGTCCTCTATCAACTGGTCTCCTACAATCCATATGCCTTTCATTCCTGCCCATCTCCCTTATTTTTGATCAGATGAATTTCACGGCAGTTCCGTATGCAAGGATCTCGGCGGCAGAGGCCATTGTCTGCGATGTTGTGAAACGCACATTAACTATTGCATCGGCATCCAGTTTTTCTGCTTCTTCAATCATGCGTTGCATTGCTTCATCTCTGGATGTTTTGAGCATCTTTGAGTAACCTTTAAGCTCCCCTCCGACTACATTCTTCAGAGCTGCCCCTATATCGCTACCGATATGTCTCGATTGTACCGTATTTCCCATCACGATACCAAGGATTTTTTGTTGCTTTCCATCAACCGTTTCAGTAGTAGTGATAATCAAGATAGGCTCTCCATGACAAGATTTTTTATCATTAAAAAAAAAATAATAAAAAAAAGATATTGGATGTCATTACTCTTTTTCAAGATGGACATCCAGCTGTGGGAATGGGATCTCTATTCCCAGTTCTCTGTAGGCCTTGAATATATTTTCTGTGAGTTCTTTCTTTACATTCCAGAAATCCTCTGTTTTTGTCCAGGCACGAAGCTGCAGGTTTACAGAGGAATCTGCAAGTTCGGTTGTCATTACTGCAGGGGCAGGATCTGACAGCACTTTACTGTGGGATTTCATTGTTTCAATGGCAATTTCAATGGCTCTGTCTATATTGGAACTGTAACTTATTCCTACATCAACACTTACTCTCCTGGTGGGCAGGCGTGTTGCATTGATGATAGCGTTTCCCCATACAAGTTTATTAGGGATGGTGATGAATTTGTTATCTGGTGCAAGAAGTTCAGTAGCCATAATCCCAACGCCCGAAACAGTTCCTGAGATGCCGTTTATTTCTACGTATTCATTTTTATCTATGGGGCGAAGTGCAGCAATCCATATTCCTGCCCCCAGATTTGTGAGTGTATCCTGCATCCCGAATCCAAGGATCAATCCAATCACGGCTGACAATCCCAGGACTACAGGTCCGACATCAAAGTTCAATGTTGACAATGTGGCAAGGATTACAATAACGTAGAGAAGAATGCTGAAAAATCTTGCCAGGAAGTCAATTACAAGTGAAGGTAATTTTGTTCTGGAGATGCTGTCTTTAAACATTCCTGTCAGGATGCGGGCAATGATAGAACCTGCAACCAGTACTATCAGGGCCGCTCCGATGTCCCATACTGTAAGGTTGTTGAATTGAAACATTTCTGCCATTCTATCCTCCTTGAATCAATTTTTACTCTACAAAGAAAATGGGGCATAGGTATATAAAACAGATGTTACTTGGACTTCAAGGTATGTTTTGCATTATATGCCAATAATTCTTTTTTTACAGTAGCCGAGACTGTACCATTGGCATTCAGAACAAATATTATCGAATTTTTCTTCATCGATATATTTCAGTTTTTTAAGAATTTCGCTGTACAGGTAATGTTTTCCAAAATAAATTCCAAGAGAATCAGCTACTTTTCTGTCGAGCATTTTGACTTTCGTTTCAACTTCACAACCAATAAGACTTATTTTAGCATTTTCGCTTTGTGAATCAATGATTTCCAGTCTGGGGCAGGCTGTGCAAATACAATCCGGAGTATTTGTGACCTCTATCAGGAGATCACAGCTGTTTAGTTTTTCAATAATGTTTTCCATATTCTCTATAAATTGTTCAGAATAACCCTTCCCGATGAAGCCCTGGATGCAAAATATATGGTGTGCCCGGATTTGCATTTTTCATCCACATCTAAGAAAGTTAATGGAAAATGAGTACTATTCAGGGTACGAGAATATCTCCTATGGAATGTATGATTCCATTGCTGCATTCGATATCAGGTTTAAGGATTGGCGTGTTTTCCACAAATATTTTCCCCTCGTTTTCCCTCAACCTCAATTTGTTGCCTCCTGTCGTAGTCAATGTGGTATTTTCGCGGAGGTCTTCGGTGCTGTATTTTCCTTCTACTATATGGTAACTAATAATATCTCTAAGGTAATCAAGATCTTCGAAGGCATCGTCTATAACTGAATCAGGAATGGGTTCAAAAGCACTTTCCACTGGCGCAAAAATGGTGAAAGGCCCTTCTGTGGAATACTTTTCCATAAGGTCAAGTGCTTTGGCTGCTTTTAAAAGGGTGGTGAATTCTCCCATGTCCTTTGCGGTTTGGATAAGGTCCTTTGACTCCATTCTTTTCTCCTATGGTTAATTTTGTATGATTAATAGGAATCCAGCTGGGCTTGCATCAATTCTTTGTGTTTCTTTTCGAGGAAACTGTACACGGGGCCATGATTTGCTCCTTCTATGAGCATTTCAACTGCAGTTCTCATAATTTGGATTTGCTCCGGGTATCCTATGAAACTGACTGTTTTTCCATAGATTGAGATTTTCACTCCAATTAGGTTTTCAGCAATTTCTCGGGTTTTACCCCCTTTGCCTATAATCCTGCCCTTTAGACGAGTCATTTCCTTATTTGTAGATGCATGTTTTGAAAGATCAATAACCTCCAACATCAGCAGATCATCATCCAGCATAGGTATTGTTTTTTCAGGGTTGAATCCTCTTCCAATGGCTTTGATTGTCTCGATGGCCCTGAGGGTTCCTACGGGGTCATCTCCCTGTATGACTTCTACGCTCCCATTTTCACTGTCGATGTTGAGTTGTGAAGATGATTTTTCCTCTATGAATTTTTTAGTCTGGCCTTTTGGCCCGATGATTGCACCAATTCTATCTTTTGGTATTTTTAAATGCGTCATAATTTTCAACCTGTGTTTACTTGTCTCTTTGTTTTTCGGTAATAATCCTTAAAAGTTCTTCTTCGTCGGGCTGTATGCCGTATTTCTTGAAGTGGCGGGCAAGATTTCTGATATCTCGTTTTAGAAAGTCATTTGCCGATGGATGCTCCAGTGTTACAGATTGGCCCATGTCTATGAGATATGGTTCAAGGGTAGATGGATCTAGCAAAATATTGTATTCGCTAAGGTCTCCATGTACTAGTTTGGCTTCACTATAAAGTAGTTCGAGGTAATGTATAATTGTCCCAAAAATTGTTTGTGCAGATTGTTCACTAAGTTTTACTTCCTTTAGAAGAGGGTAGGGTTTGTCTCCTTCTCCGATAAATTCCATGGCAAGTATGTTTTTGTGGGTATCTATTGGCCTGGGGGCAGCTATGCCGCATTCTCTGGCACGCATAAGATTGCGGTACTCTTTTTTTGTCCATGCAAATATGATATCTTTTTTCTTGTGACGTATATTGCTAAAACGTGGGTCTCCTCGTATATATTCATCCATGGAATTAAAGGTGCTTGAAGATATGCGGTATATTTTGAGAGCTATGTTTTTGTCTTTGCCTTCTGCAAGGAATACGTTTGCTTCCTTACCGGTGCTAATTGATCCGCCGAGACTTTCTATCACGCCTTTTCTTGCCAGGTCATAAAGAGCTTTGAGGGTGGCTTCATCAAATACATTTTCTTTTACTTTCAGGTGCTCACTGTCTTTGCGTCTGATGCGCATTTTGTCGACATCAGTGTCGAGTTTTCGTATGTCTTTTGATTCTTTTTCCATGCTGCCACATCTTTTCAATATATATTTCCCGGGATTTGCTCTTGCAATATTTTATTTTTGTAGGATCTTCGTTTTTTGTTTTGAAATATGCCAGCTTGATAGGTTCTTCATGCTATTTATGCGTTCCATTTATGGATGGATTTGTTTTTTGCTGTTCTCAACATTTCATTTCAATATTTGTTTGCACGATAACTATTAATATCAGTGGGCATATGTAGGAGTCCCGCTCAATGAATGGGTGCAGATGTAGCATACAATGCTTGCAACTGCTTGATGCCTGTTTGTTCAGTGGAAATTAATAATGCAAATGCTTATATACGTTCGACACGTATATATGTGTCCTGTGAATGGCACAGTATTGGTAACCTGTTTCATGCGTGAACCTTGCTGGTTTGTCGTGTGAATTGTTCCGGCTTGGCCGGATCAAAAGGTTTATATACCAAAAACAGTATTCATGTGTTCCCGCACAGAACGTGTGTGGAAACATAATCACCTTCATTTTAATGGAGACAGGAGATAACAATTCTGTCTGACTCACGCAATGGCAGTTCGGTGAATTCTGATCGTTAGTATTAAGAATTCACTGTGCAGGGCCTTTAATCAGCATCCATGTTGTTTAACAGGTACCCTGCCAACAATTTCCTTTAACCTTCAAAAGGTGTGCTAGAAATA